>CAYMJR010000001.1:0-214249 GCA_964391315.1 uncultured Gammaproteobacteria bacterium
TCAACAGCGCATTAAAAAGAGTACTCTTGCCAACATTTGGCAATCCAACAATCCCTACAGAAAGATTCATGAAGCTAATTTTAACAGATTAACGCATAACAAACAAACCTCTGCTTTGGATTATTTGGAAGATCTTACGTCTTCTTTTCATTTAATGTAAAATAAATACAATAAACTATGACAGATAATCTAACACCATCAAAATATTCGATAACGTTAGATCCAACTAATGCTAAAAATATCCTTTTAGGAACAGGATTTACCTCGAACACGATAACAGTAAATGGAACTACACTTCACTATGTTCAAGGAGGTCATGGTCCAGCAATACTCTTTTTGCACGGCTTCCCAGAAGACTGGTATGAATTCCATAAAGTTATGCCGCTATTGGCAAAACATTTTACTGTAGTAGCAATTGACATGCCAGGGATTGGCAAATCAGGGCTAAAGCCAGGTAACTATACGTTTATCGATATTGCTCACGATATTCACACATTTGTCCAAGAATTACAACTTAAAAACATTTATATTGTTGGTCATGATACGGGTGGAATAATTGCTTATGCATTTATGCGCCAATTTACAAAGAATACTCGTGGCATTATGCTCCTTGACGCGCCTTTACCAGGCCTTAAATCTAGTGACATACTAATGCTAATCCCTTTTTTATGGCATTTTACCTTTCATAAAATTCCTAAGTTACCAGAAATGATAATGAATGGACGTCAAGAGAAGTATTTCAAAGCAGCTTTTTTTAATCGTTTTGTTAAGAATCGAAAGGCGATCACTGAGGAAGATATAACACATTATGCTAACGCATATAATAGTAAAGAAAAATTATCCGCAGGACTCCTCTTTTATCGATCACATCCAGCAACGAGGGTATTTATGAAAAATCACCGTGAAAAAATATCCGTACCCATATTTATTTGTGAAGGCGATTATGGATCCAAAGAGCCTAGTCCAGCAGCAAAAGAATTAATAAAGGATTACGGATGTACTACGGTTAATTCTCTTATTGTAAAAAAAAGTGGTCACTTTATGTGTGAGGAGCAACCAGAAGCAATCGCAAAGCTTATTCTACAAAACGCTAGCAGTTAATTGATTTCCATCTATATTTAGCTCAGATTTGTGGTTTGGAGTGCACTATTCTCCCCCAATCGTCTCTTTTAGTAATAATTCTTTTCTTGCAAGACTTCGGTAGTTTGATTTTTAAAGTGAATGGGAAGCTATAATGTCGGGTTGTGTTCGTGGTATCCCAACAGAAAGATTCATGATGAGATTATATCAGGAAGCTGGTTGAAACGAAATAATTGGATTACTTATCATCATTTTGTTCTACCATAACTTAACAATGTGGATTCTGGCATGTGGATCCGTTCCAAGTGCCGCCACATTGTGTACATGCACTAGCAGGATTCGGAGCAGACGTCTGAGTTGGTTGTTGCTGTGGTGGAGAAGTCGGCTGGGCCTGTTGGGTTTGTGTTGCTGGCGGTTTAGGAGTTGTAGTTGGAGGTATTTGAGTTACTGCCGGTGGTTTAGCGTTTGAAGAGTTTGTGGTACTGCCCATGCTTCCACCATAGTTAGTGCCACCATAATTTGCACCTCCATAATTAGTTCCTCCATAGTTCATTCCGCCATAATTGCTCCCTCCATAATTCGTCCCTCCGTAATTGCTTCCACCATAGTTGGTCCCACCGTAATTGTTGCCAGGGCTTTGGTTACTTGATCCATTACTTATCGGAGCCGGTACAAGCGTATTACCCTGTTTTACCAAATTTGTTTTAAGAATTGATGCTGCAATATCCTGATAAGAAGAATTTGCATTTGTTTGTTGCATGACACTTTGCGCTAGTGCTGTCGTGTCAATCGTCGTACCGCTTGAATTATCAAGAAGAACTTCAATAAGTGACTGAATCTGATTGACAGTATCAGCATTGATACTATTATTCAAACCATTTTGTATTCCATTTCCCAATCCATTGCTAAGACCGTTTGCCAATCCATTGCCGATTCCATTAGAAAGACCATTTGACAGACCATTGTATAGTCCATTAACTTTTGCATAATTTTTTACAATCGTTTGCTGCTGAGTGTTGTTCGTGCCTGTTGATGGAAGATTATTTACGAGTATTTGTGTGGTTGTATTCATTTGCTGCAAACTTGCAGTAACTGATTTGAGATCATCAACATTTGTATTCGATTGCTTGAGTAATTCTGTCTCCAAAATTTCAGCAGCGAGCTGTTTTTCAGCAATGGACGCAGTCGAAAGCGGATCAGCTTGTTTCATATCATTCAAAACTGATGAAACACTACTTGCTGTCTCTGGAACCACACCGATGATATCTTTGTTATTTGTGGAAGGATTTCCTAAGCTGAGGACTGTCAGTGGAAAAGGAACAGTTGTTCCTAAAAATGATTCACGCATAGCTCGAGAATAGTTGCTTGAGCCAAGGGTCATCGAAAAAATCTTAGTATCTTTTTTCAGACTATCTATATAGTCACTGGTAAACTTACCAACAATATCTCCGCTAATTCCGATACCACCACTCGACGTCCCGCCACCTCCAATTCGCATCGGTATTGTCATATCGATACTTGCTTGTAGGCTTTGAATATGATTGAGAGCAAATTGTGCAGCTGTTTGTGGATCTGATGTTGCAGTAATCTGCTGCTGAATACTTTGTTCTCCTGCCTCGACACTCTCTGCAAGCACTGCACTATCTTTTGGAGCATCTGCCATATCATTCCCTAGCAGCATAGCCTGAGTTGCAGTTAACACAACCGTTGAAGCACCAAGTGGCGTATTAGATATTGTGGGTATATCTTCTTTAATCTGCTGTTCCAAACTTTGGTACATCTGTAATCCCGATTGAATGAGCTTACTTGTAGAATCAGGCATATCGGGTAGACCAGATGTCGCTGATGAAGGAATTGGCTCAGAAACTGGTTCCTCTGTTGTCAAAATGGTTGTTGTATCTGAAAAACTCCCTTCCTGTCCAATGCACATAGATGCTTCTCTTCCAAGCGTCCTAACACGATCAGCTAATAATCTACCAATGGCAAATTCATGATTTGATAACTCGACATTATGCTGACCAACTGCTGAGCTAAGTTGAGCTCTTCTTTCAGACATAATTCGAGAGGCAACTGTGATTTGAGAATATTTGTCGTTAAGACATAGCACTTTCACAACATCTTTTTCTTGTCTTGCAACAGCAAGCTGCCTTGCAACATTTTGTGAGGTTGTTGCAGCATAAGATATATATTTGTCAAATTGAGCAAGCATCTCTTCGGGAGATATTGATACATTTGCAGCAGTACTTGCGGTTTGTGCGAAAGCAAGAGGTAAGAAAATATTCAAGAGCATTGATAACTGACTTTTGCTACTCGATTTCTCTATTATTGTATGAACTTCTGCAATCCGTTTATTTGCTTGATAGAGTTTAAATATAAACTTATCGGAGGAATCTTGAAGAGTTCCTTGATATAGATTTTCCGATAACAGTTTCGTTCTATAGAGAGGATTTGATGGTAAAATACCAGGATTGTCCAAAGCTTGAGAGAGAGCACCCGATTCACTGCGAATAAGGGCATCTTTAAAATGTCGAAATGTTGTATTAACGGAAACGTAGATATATCCAATAATAATTACGAGAATTACTGAAAATGTACATGCAGACAAAAGGATCAACAAATTTTTACCTGACGTTTTGCCGGCAGGTTCAGGGCTATTTACAAAATGAGGACCTTCCGTTTGTTGCACCGGCAGTGGTGGTTCGATAGCAGGAACATTAGGATCCATACCTAATTTAATCTTGGCAAGTTAGACTGTATCTGTCAATAAGCTATTCTTCAGTTAATAATAAGTTTTAGATTTTTAAGCTGCAGACTTTACTATTCTCCCCCATTCATCTCTTTTGATAATTATTCTTTCTTTTCGAGACTTGGGAGCAACAAATGTGAAACTAAATTCTAAAGATGGGACGGTGTTGCTTGTGTCCCTATAGAAACATTCATGAAGCAAAATTATACTATTGACACATATTTCCTACATGTTCTATGATTGATTCATGAGATTATTAAAGCCTATTCTACTATTAGTAACATTATCTGCCTATTTTATCTTAGTTCAATCAGTTTCAGCGCAATCGGTAACTCCAAATACTGCACGAAAAACAAAAACTCAGGTTTGGTGCAATAAAATTGTACCTAATATCCAGACACAAATCACAAATGGTTCAACTACTCTTGCAAAAAGACAACAATGGGTTGCAACTCGCAAGCAAAAACTGCAAGATAGAATTAATAAACTGCAAAGCATGGGTGCAAATGTGACGCAACTGACTACAGATTATCAAACATTTTCTGGAATGATGGATAAATGGATAAAAGATTTCCAAACAGTTATCACTGATTTTCAAGCTACCCAGCAGTATACCTGTGGTGATGCCCAAGGGAAATTTGTGCAAGCATTAAAGACTGCCCGACAACAAATGCAAATAGTAAAACAGGATGGACAATCTATGGAAACATTCTGGAAAAATACATTAAGACCAGACTTTCTTACTGCAATACAACAAGTAAAACAAAAAAGAAAAAGTGCGCACCAAGCAGCAAAATAAAATATGAAAAATATTGTAACTATAATCGTAATAATTGTAATACTAGCCGGAGGGTTTATAGGATACAAGGTATATAAACAAAATCAAACGACACAAATGATGCAACAAACCTCACAGCAGTATCAAAATAGCGGTACACAATCATCTGATAATACAGTGACGAGTGCTTCAAGCCAAGCTGATGATCCAACTAGCCTTGACTCAGACTTTGATTCGAATTCCCTAGACCAATCAGTACTATCAGATACTACTGCTGATTCAGATTTAGCAATCCAATAATTTACTACGATTCTCTTCTATATATTTCTTTTTCAGCTTGATAGTCAACTTTTGTCATAGTAATAAGGTTCATCTTTCTACAAATAATTAATAGTCCAAACGTTATGAAATTTGCGATAAACGAACTTATTGATAATAATGTTTGTATGATAATACCTAAACCAAAAGATATAACTAGCGGAATAGTTTTACCGTAATTATGAGCCAACTTTAGGATAGAGTTATCAAGAGATTTCTTTATTAAATTTTTCATAGGCTCTGTGTCCTCTGCCTGAGTGATATTTAGTTTTGATAGCGTTATGCTTTTTACTAAAGAAGCATTCTGATGATTAAGTTTTGCCATTCTTACTTGATAGTTACCAAAAGTTTCGTCAATGTTTTTAATTTTAAGATCATCCAGGTATAAATAAACAATTGGCCTTAGTATTTGTTTCATTAGCTTATTTGTAACAAGTAAGTTATCAGAAGTCAGTGCTTGGGTATAGATTGAGTAAAAGTTTATCGCCAAAACGAGTGAAATAAGAATTGATGTGAATGAAAAAGCAGAAGATATTCTATTCAATGATGTTCTTTTATTATTGGTAAAAGCAACACTGTTATGAAAATTTACCTGGAACATAAATAATCCAACACAAATTACTAATTCCCCGATCACATCTTTATAATCTCCTCCCGTTACCATGACGTAATCAACCAAGGACAATATCAAAATAATAATTTGAATTCGTTTACTTGGAATAAAGATTGACCCCAAAGCACAAAGAGAGAGATAAACGCTAAATAAAAGAATTGGAATCGTTATTGTGGAGAAGATAGTAATAGCAGAATTAGTAAGTAAGTGAGTCTCATTTATAGTTTGAGAGAAATTGAACCAAAATAAGTTTCCCAAAATAATAATTAGAATCGTTACAATTACTTGCGGTAGAAAAAAGTAAACGTTACGTCTGTTCATTATATTTAATTGTATCAAAAGCTAATGAAAAAAGTTTACAATGATGAATCAGAACTGACTATTCTCCCCCATTCATCTCTTTGTGTAATAATACTCAAAAAAATTCAAAATATTGAAGAAAACAGAATAATTTGTATATACTACTTCCAATGAATAGAATTAATACGATATTTACTTTGTACTCTCTTACGGTATTACTTATTATCGTCGAACGACTTCTGCCATATACAAGAGGTTTTTTCCAACCACATAATTTCATACAAGTACATCAACTTATCCAAGCACTCATTTTTATCCCAGTAACTGTTATTTTGTCCTTCTTTGTTATGAAAATAATAACTCATGATTTCCAAGCTTTAAAAGACAAAAGGAATGCATTATTAGCAGGTATGTTTGTTATCGGTGTTTATTTTTATGGTACAGGTGAAGGGTTACATGAAGTTGCAATCATTACACTACACAAATATTGCGGTCACTCACTCAGCGATCTATGCAGTGGACTTTTTATCAATAGTTATTATACAGGTAATATCATCTTTTTTATTGGTGGTGTTCTGATGAATTTTTCTCTCTTGGCACTAGCAAAAAAACTTCCTACACATCCTCTTACAAAAAAAGATCTGGTAATTCTTACTATTAATAGTATTGTTTTTGCATTTACCTGGTTTGCCTATGCGGCTTTTGATACAGTGTCTGTCGGGCTATTCTTCTCTGCATTGTTGATGATTGTTTCTCTGGGCTTTTTAACAGTAATAAGGAAAAAATGGAGAGCTTACCCTTTCATTATCTATAGTGCTTTAGCTTACTCATTAGCAACAATCGCTACATTTATAGTAAGATTTTTTTAATGAAGGACTCTTTATTTTTTAATATATTTTTTAACCGTATTTATCAGATCAAATGTTTCAAATGGCTTGGCAAGGAAACCATCAGCACCACATACTTTTGCATCCTTTGCTGCATAGTGATGAGCTGACATCATCACAACTGGTACATTTTTTAACTTCGCATTCTTTTTAAGATCTTTGCAAATTATTCTTCCATCACTTCCTGAGATTAACATATCAAGTAGGATAAGATCAGGTTTCAACTCCTCAATTTTTTTATAGTTATGCTCTACATTTTGAAAAGTAATAACTACATACCCTTCTTCTTCCAACAACAATAATATTGGTTCTAATATGTCTTTATCATCATCAATAACAAGTATTTTTTTGCCCATGAAATTATTTAATTAGTGTTTTTATCGATTAACGGTAAACTAAAATAAAACTTTGAACCTTTTCCTTTGGTACTTTCTACCCATAATTTTCCTTTATGCCGTTGTATTATTTCTTTTGAGATATACAAACCAAGTCCCAATCCTGGAAATGTTTTTGCATTCGGTTGATTTATCTGGTACAAACGATCGAATATTCTTTGCTGCTGCTCTTTGTCAACCCCAATACCAAAATCTTGTACACTAACTACTACATCCTGTTTATGTTTGTTTACTTTAATTATTATCTTTTTCCCTTCAGGAGAATATTTAATTGCATTCGAAAGAAGATTAACGAGTACCTGATAAATTCTATATCGATCTCCCCTTACGTATAGATTACGTGCATTTGTTAATGTCATTTTATGATTATTTGTTGTCCCCTGCAATGCTTCGACTGTTTCATAAACCAATTTTGAGATATCAAATTCATTAAAGGTATAGTGTAATTTACCCGTCTGAATACCTGAAACATCAAGCAGGTCGTTCGTTAATTCTTTTAACCTATTTACTTGATCACGTATTCTTCCATTGAAATATTTTGTTTTGGTTAGATCTTTTTTCTCAAGCTGTTTTTGCTGCAAATCAACAAACATTTTTAAACTGGTAATGGGTGTTTTCAGTTCATGACTTACCATGTTTAAGAAATCATCTTTTTGCTGGTTGATTTCCTTTTGTGGCGTAATGTCACTAATTGTGGTTGCAACCGCAATAAGTTTCTTTTTACTGTTTTGTATAGGAGCAGTATTCACTTGAATAAATGTTTTTTTCCCATGCTTACTTTCAAAAAGTATTTCTCGTCCAATAATAGGTTTTCCAGTAGTAAGCGTATTAAATGATGGCGCACTGGTCGGAATTATTGCTTTATCATTTATCTTAGCATTAGGTAAGTTATCTTCCCCTATTTTAAATCCTATGGGAATTTTAACACCAAGTATTCTATTAACATTCTTATTTATATGAGTAACTCTTCCGACATTATCCGTAATTATTGCACCAACTGGTAATTGCTGAATGATAGTTTCTAAACGCTTTCTTTCGTCTGCTTGTGTTTCAATTAATCTATCTATTTCTTCTTTAAGCCATCCAATGATAAATCCAATGAAAAAATATATGACACCAAGAATTACCGTAGTGATGACTCCTACAGTTAATTGTCCTCCAGTATAATGACGAGTATAAATGATATAAAAATAATAATCGATAGCAATTGCAGATGCTATAAACCCTCCCCGCAGACCCTCTCTAAATGAAAAATAAATAACTAATATGACATTAACGAAAATTATGTAATTTCCAACTGCTAGTGGGGACTTTGCAATACCATAGGTATATGCTTCTGACAAAATGCAAACAACGATATTAACAAGAAGAGGAAATAAGACTGCATACCTCCGCTCGCCCAAATGAACCATCGGATTAAGATACCGAAGTATTTTCTGTACTATCATGTGATTATAACAGAACGAGATTCGTTATAGGCATGTTACTCTAATCACTATCATTTTGCAATGCATGAATACAAAAAAACTATAACTATTTTATTTTCAAAACTACTGTGATATACTTTTTTTATGGTGAAGATGGATCCAGTTGTACATTTTGAAATGCCTGCAAAGGACAAAAAAAGAACCGCTGCATTTTACTCCAAAGTTTTCGGATGGCAAATGAACCAACTTGGCGCTGAAATGGGTAACTATCTTTTAGCAGGTACCACAGAAGTCGATGAAAACCGAATGCCAAAAACTCCAGGCGCAATTAATGGTGGCTTCTTTGAATATCAAGAAAAAGAAGGCTTTAATGTTCCCCATTTAGTTATTTCTGTTGATAATCTTGAAGAATCAATGAAAAAAGTAGAAGAAGCCGGAGGAAAAATACTTGGCGGCGCAAAAGGTCGGGGAACAATTGATGATATCCCAGGTATTGGCCGCTATGTTTCTTTTGAAGATTCTGAAGGCAACCATGTCGGCATGCTTCAACCCGCCCCAAGGCAGTAAAGATTGATTTCTCGATATATTAGATTATAATTTCATCATGTTCATTTTTTCTCTCATTGGCTTGGCAATCATTTTGATTATCCTGTGGGATGCTTTTGAAACAGTCGTGCTGCCACGAAGAGTCACTAGAAAAATCCGACTTGCCCGAATTTATTATCGTACCCTTTGGCCTCTTTGGAGAAAAGGTGCAAAAAAATTTAAGAACAGCTCTTCTAAAGAAGCATACCTTGGCTACTTTGGTCCTCTTTCTCAGCTTTTTCTGTTAATGCTGTGGGAAGCTGGACTCATTATAGGGTTTGCTCTTGTGGATTTTGGAGTACAACTTCGATTATCACATGTTTTTAATCACTGGGACTTCTTTGAATACATACTTGCTAGCGGAGGAGCGTTTCTTCCTCTCGAATTTTCAGATCTTGGAGCAATTGATCCATTTGGAAAAATTCTCTATATCATTGAGTCAGCAATCGGTATTGGTTTCCTGGCACTGCTCGTTGGTTATTTTCCTGTTCAATATGAGTCTTTCTCCAGACGCGAAATACATATCAACCTTCTTGATCCCCGGGCTGGCTCACCTCCGAGCGTTTTGCATTTTATAAAAAATTATTCAGGAAACGGCAATCAAAACTCGTTTCAGACACTCCTTGAGAATTGGGAGGTGTGGTGTGCAGAACTTTTAGAATCTCATTTATCGTATCCAATTTTAGCGTATTACCGCTCACAACACGATCATCAATCATGGGTTTCAGCGCTTCTTGCTATGTTAGATGTATCAGCAATGGTCATGATTGGTATTGATGGCATTCCCCGTGATCAAGCCAAATTTACCTTCTTAATGGGACGTCATGCAGTGACAGATTTAAGTAGCTTATTTTATCGCAAACCAAAAAAGAACCATAAAGACAGACTTCCGTCTACAGATTTTAAAAAATTGCGTACTATTCTTAAACAACATGGTATTCCACTTACAGCAGAAAAAGATGCAGAAAAACGGCTGAAAGAATTAAGAGATTCTTATGAACCGCATATTCAAGTATTATCAGAATACTTTCTCATGCCTATCCAACCATTTCTTTCGCCACAAACCAAACTAGCAGATTAGAACGTATTTTCATACACTATTTATAAATATCCATTAACAATTTTGTAAATAAATTTGATACACTGAAAACGTGAAAAATATCAGACTTACTGTTATTTTGTTGCTGATTATTGTTTTTTTGATCGCAGGCTATTTTTTCATTCTGCAATTTCGTAAATCTGGACCTACACCTTCGATATCTCCTTCCCCTACTTCGTCACTCTCTCCAACTAATTCCCTACCACCTGCAGCGAGTGCTTCGCCAACGGCTACGAAGGGTACGCCAACAACACAAACCTCTACCCCTCCATGTACCAACGATCAATTAGCAGCAACGATAGCTGCCCAAGGAGGCGCTGGGAATATCTTTGGAACACTAGAACTGACCAATACGGGAGCAACAACCTGTTCAGTAGTACTTGGCAACACAATCATTGAAACAACACCTGCAACAAATGTAACAGTTCACTATCAACAAACAGCTACGACACAAGTATTCGTGCTTAAGCCGCATGCCAAAGCATATTCGCAAGTCCACTATCCCAATGGACCACAATGTTCAAGCGGTGTTACACCACAACCTATTACCTTTCTCTACAAATCAGATCAAACAGCAGTCCCATTCCAATCAACAGCACCTCAGACAGGAACGCTCATGATACAAGCATGTACTTCACAGACTGAAAAAACTGTTGTCGATATCTGGCCGCTTTCACAATCTCCTATTACTCCTTAGAGAAACGTAAAAAATCTTGCTATAATTGCCTCATGAATGATGAAACAATTCGATTAGACAAGCATCTTGCAAATCTTGGAATCTGCTCACGGCGTGCAGTTGATGAGTTGTTGGAGAAAAATATCGTCACAATTAATACCAAACGAGTAACGAAGTCTGGAGTACGACTTGATCCGAAAAAAGATGTCATTCTCATCAATGGAGAAAAACCAAAAAGACCAACACTCAAATATTATTTGCTTAATAAACCTAAAGGCTACATCTCGACAACCGCTGATGAACGTTCAAGAAAAAATGTTGTTTCTCTCATCAAAACAAATGAGCGGGTTTATCCTGTTGGCAGACTTGATAAAGATACCACAGGGCTGTTAATTTTAACCAATGATGGCGAGCTTACCAACCTCCTTACTCACCCACGATACCATATTGCCAAAACATACCGCTTAACTGTTACTGGAGTTGTATCACAAGAACAACTCCAAAGATTCCGCAAAGGCATGTTGCTTGATGATGGCCCGACATCACCTGCAGAAGTAAAAGTAGTAAACAAAAATGCGCAGGAAACAATCCTTGATATGACTATTCATGAAGGACGCAATAGACAAATACGAAGAATGTGCACCGAAGTAAAAGTGGATCTGAAAGAGCTTGAGAGAATCGCGATTGGTTCAATTCGTGATCAGAATCTGAAACTTGGTAAATATCGCGAGCTCTCCAAAAGTGAAATAAAGACACTTTTTACATATATCCACCAGAAGCAATCGCCTGACTCTCGAGTTGAACAATATCAGCAAAGAAGTTAATCATCTCCCGATTGATATCTGCTGCATGTGTCCAAGGGATTCCGTGCGGTGCATTTTTCAATACAACCAATTTGCTTCCCTTTAGTTCTTCATGCAGACGCTTCCCAGTAATTGGAAACGGCAGAATCCGGTCAGCATCCCCTTGAATGATAAGGGTTGGGACATCAATCCGCTTTACATCTTCCCGAAAATCAGTCAGCCACGCCGGCACACAATCATACGTCCCCTTGGGAGAAGCATTGACCGCTACATTCCAATTGGACTCCACAACTTCGGGACTGACAAGCTTATCAAGAGTGACATCAAGATTATAGAAATCTGAAAAGAATTTTGTGAGATAAGCAGGACGGTCTTCTGCAATACTTTTCATAAATCCATCAAACATACTCTGATCTACTCCCTGAGGATTGTCATCTGTCTTGAGAAGAAACGGCGGAATTGGAGAAACCAAAACAGCTCCACTGACCCGATCTGATCCATACTTACTAATATATCGTGTTACTTCCCCTGTCCCCATTGAATGACCGACAAGAAAAGCATCCCGTAAATCAAGTTCTGTCATCAATATATCCAAATCCGCTGCAAAAGTATCGTAATCATAACCAAACGTTGGTTGACTGGATTTTCCAAATCCACGTCTATCATAGGTGATTGTTCGGAACCCTGCTTTCAAAAGTGCCATAACTTCTTTTTCCCACGCAACGCCGCTCATTGGAAATCCATGGATAAGAACAACAGGTTGACCTTTTCCATGATCTTCGAAATAAAGATTAACCTTGGTTGTATTTTCCCGATCTACAGTAAGTAATGACATAGGCAACGATTATAAAAATCAATTACAAGATCCAGGTAACGTTCTGGTAATAAGGGAGTAAAAAAAGGCCGGAGTTTAACGAAAAACTCCGGCACATTTTTAGTATGGTCGCTCCTTTTATGGAGTAGGTGTTGGGCTCACCTGATTTTTATGCCCAAACCATCGTCCGCGCATTCCTCCGCGAATGCCGCCTGGTCCAGGCATGATAATATGTTAATCTACAATATCAGGTGATTCTTAAATGAGGCTTAAAGAGAAAAAGGATGGTACTTAAGGCATGATTTGAATGAAATCTCCGTCTACTTTTTCTTTATCAGAACGGAGATCAAGCCACCGCATCCATAAAGGAATAACTTTATATGCAACAATGTCATTTCTTTCAGGTCTCAATTGGAAAAGTGGAGCAACATAGTCATTTTTTAGGAAATTTTGTCTGAGCAGATCCATCGTTTTATCAAACTCTTTCGGATCAGTGATCCTTTGTGCTGTTCCCTGGATCTGTGCAGTAACTGGCTCATTCTCTGTCCCAATGACGAGAGCTACTTTAGGATTAGTCTCAAGATTGGTATATTTTCTTGAAAAGTTTTTAGTCATGAAATAAAATGTAAATTTCCCATCAACAACAAAGTAAATTGTTGCTGACTCTGGCTGTCCATCAGACGAAACTGTTGAGATAACAGCAACAGAATTACTTCTTAAAAATTCCATAAAATCCAATTGTATCTTTGTATCAACCATATATATTTACTAATCATCCTCTTCTTCATTATTCCTATGAATGATTGGACGCTGTATCTGCGCAGGGGGCTGAGTTGGTGTGGGTGATACCGCAATCCTTGTTTCTGCTATCGGTGTTTGAGATACTGAAGGTGTAGTAACTTCCTGTTGAGAAGCAAACACTAATGAACTACCAAGAAGACCTAATACAAATATGATGAATATCGCACTGATAAGATTATTCTTCATATCATTGAAAGTATACCACATCAATTTTATAATAAGTCTATGCCTTTGAAAAAAATTCTGTCTACACTCTCCCGTTCTTGTCTACGGCTGGTACTTTCTTTTTTATCAACAGATTCCTCCAAGCAAACTTAATGTTCTTGGGGCAAAAACCAAACAACAACTTAATGCAGATGGCGTGATGACGCGGTGGTCAAATCCGTCTTTTACTTTCAATCATGAAAAATCTATTATTATCGATAGGAATGAAGCATGTATCTTGAGCCAATAATCATTTTTTCTGAGGATGGACGATCAACACAGGACATGAAGCATATCTCACGACATAATCCGTCACAGAACCAAGCAATACTCTTTCTAGACCTGAAGTCCCATGGGTTGCCATAATGATAAGATCTGCTTTGACATTGTTTGCAGCATCAACAATTTCCTCTTCAGGTACACCTTCGGCAACTTCTGTTTCGACGGCTCCTGCACCGGCATCCTCAAATTGCTGTTTTACTTTTTCCAAATATTCCTTTGCTCCTTTTTTATTAAACTCTGAAATCGCGACAGCCGTTGTCGGTGTCATTGCAACAGGTGCAGTCAAATTTGTTGATGGAGCAGCTGCCGTTGCTTGTCCAACTACTTCAGATACCGAAAAAAGCAATATGTGAGCGTTGAAGTTTTTTGCGAGAAGCACAGCATGAGGAAACGCCTCTGATGCAAAGTCTGAACCATCAGTTGTGACCAGAATATTCTGATACTTGATTTCTTTCATGGCAAGAAAAATATACTCTCTCCCCCCTTCTTTCAGTGATCTTGGTCACGTTTTTCAAAACGGTACCAATCCCTGGGATCGTTGCTTGGCTTTTCATTAGTGTAGAAAAACAGAAGTTTCTCTTCTTCGAATATCCGGAAAAATTCATCCCAGGAGATATCCCGCGTTTGATTTGCTTCACTGAGCAACTCTTCATCTTTTTTTCCCGGAAAATCCAGCCTAATTCCGACCATATCTCCCCGCGCTTGCGGATGATCAATGATTGCCGGTCTGGCGCTATTTTCAATCGCCCATTTTTTTATTTCTTTATGATCTGTCGTTCGATATATTCCATCCATACTGCACCATAATAAACTTCTCCTGTAAAGTTTGTACAAACAAAACGTAAGAGTGTGCTAAGAAGAAAATGTGTGGTGGCCACCACTTCCCAAAAGTAACTTACACATTACACTGTTGATCTTCTTCCGGTAATTAAGCTCCAGATAAAGATCGCAATACATGCTCCAATAACGCCCACAATTATTCCTGAAAAACTTAATCCATTATCAGTTGGAGTTGCCGGTGCAATTGATCCAAATAGCCATGTACCGATCCATCCTCCGATAATACCTACGATGATATTGGCAATCCAGCCCATTTGTGCATCAGTTTTCATAATCATTGATGCGATCCATCCGACCAATCCAGCCAAAAGTAGTGTAATAATTAAACCCATACTCATTACCACCTCCTTTCTTTAATCTTGAAACTATTTTCCGTTTCCTTGGTGTACATTTACATCAATTTTGTTAGGGATATTCACTTGTGGTGTCCCTCCTGATTGACGAAACATTGGTACGAGATACACAAAAAATATAACTGCGAACACAAGAACAAAAATGACTCCCAAAATCAATCCCATTACATTACCTGAATTATCATTTCCGGGATTATTCACAATAGTTGCCATTTCGTGTCACCTCCTTCTGTGTTTACCCTCAACTATTATTGTAGTGGAGCAAAACAAAAGTTCAGTGAAATATCAGTAAGAAATCAGTAACAACGTCGAGTCTATTATCTCAAAGCTTCGGAGAATAAAGTGTCTACTAAACGACCCACTTTTTCTTCATATGCAATGGTTTCTCTTTTGGAGTCGGGAGCAACTTTCTTACACGAAAAATATGATTGAAAACTAAAATGAAAAACAAATGAAAAATATCCAGACCAAAAATATCGTTTTTATCACCGGCTCTTTTGTCACGCATCACTGCTGGGATGATTGGCAAAAATACTTTCAAAAAAAAGGTTACAATACGATGGCTCCCCCCTGGCCTTTCAAAGATGCATCCGTACAAGTACTTCGCGACAGACAGCCCAATGACACTGATCTGGCAACACTTACCCTATCTCAACTGATTAATCACTACGTAAAAATTGTCAAAGAATTTCCTGAAAAACCAATTGTCATCGGACACTCCCTTGGCGGTCTGGTAACACAAATACTCGTCAATAAAGGATTACCCGCAGCTGGTGTCGCGATTCACTCAGTTCCTCCACTTGGAGTATTTCCCTATGAATTCTCTTTTCTGAAATCTGGATGGCATGCCCTTGGTGTATTTACCCCAGTTAAAGAGACATACCTGATGTCCTTTGAAGATTGGCAATATGCTTTCGTAAATGAAATGCCCCTCAAAGAACAAAAAAAAACGTATGAGAAATACCCAATTCCTGAATCCAAAACAGTAACACGAGGTGCACTCACAAAAGCCGCAAAAATTGATTTTGAGAAAGACCATCCTCCGCTTCTTCTTACTTCAGGAAGCGAAGATCATCTCATCCCAGCTCATCTTAATCTTCGTAATTTCAAACGCTATAAAAAGAACAAGTCTATCGTGGACTATAAAGAATTTAAGGGACGCACTCACTTTGTACTGGGACAGTCCACATGGAAAGAAGATGCCGATTTTATTCTTGATTGGCTAAATAAATTATAAGAAAAATATTATTCTACCTTTGTCATTTCACCATTTTCTGACACTTGAAATATTTCCTGTTTGTATCCAAAAACAAACTCTTTTGTCTAGAATTGGTGCGTTATTTCAGTTCGATGACGTATGAGGTGAGTTGTTTAATCTTCGCGTTTTTATCATGACCCGTGAACTTATAAACATCACAAAAAGCAACAGAAAATTTTGAGAACCTTATCACGCCATCTGCAGCTGCTTCGTCTCCATGTGTCACAATCGTATCAAGAATCAATTCCTCTGCTTTTTCATCGCCCATCGTCTCGAGAAATTTTCTGGCTTCTTCTTTGCCCTGCATTATTTTCTTCCCTACCATAACCCACACAATATCATCTGACATAAAATCCAGAATTTTCTCTTTGTTATTTTCAACAAATGCAATATTGAAGTCGCGAATAAATTCTCTTTTTGGAGCATTCCCACAATCTTCCGGAACAGTAATTTTCATAATAACTTTATTATATCATTAGAAAACAAAGGGGATCAGCATTTTGGTGCGTTTCATGTATACAGGATATTTCTCTGGAAATTCTTTTCTCATATTCCTCTCTTCTGTCTTTGCACTGTAATAAAAATAAGCTGCTATTGCGATAAGCGGAATAATCCAAATAAAACTACTGACAAGAACCGATCCAAAAACAGCTAACAAAATCCCCGTATAAATCGGATGACGGACATATGCATATGGTCCACTCGTTACCAGTTCCGGCTTTTCTTTCACACTCATCGGCATCCCCCAATTTCTGCCTATATGCACTCTCGCCCAGATAGCAAAAGCAATTCCCGCTCCAGCACAAATCACACCAAGTGTTCCCAAAACAGTATTGCTTGTTGATTGTATAGAAATATATTTCCCTCCTCCAAACGCAAACCACAGAAGAATTCCCAACGAGACAAGACTACGAAATAAAATCGCAGGATATGATCCTGATCTATTTTTCTTTGCAAAAAGAGATGCGACAAACCACACTGCAAGAAAAATAACCCAAAAAAGAATAAGGAGAAAATTAAAGATACCCACAACATTCAGTATATCACCTTTTGTGAGATGCCTCATAGACAAATGTTTGTTATTGATTAGAATTGTTTATTTATGAATAAAACACATCCAATACCAAAAGAACAAGTAATAGTCGATTTTTCATTGAAAGGAGAAAAAAAAGGAGAAGCAAAAGCTTCTCTTATCAAAAGAATTGAGAAACAAGAGGATGAAGCATTGGGCAATGGTGCTGAAAATACTGCCTCTTTTACAAACAAACTTGTCAATCTTAGTGATCAACCTGAAGAAATATTAATGAAAATGAAAACAGTTTTTCCTTTTGATTTTTTCCCGGACAGGATTACGATAGATCCAGTAAAAGTACAAATCATACAAAAATACTTTTTTCTTTCTCAAACAGTGAAAACCATTCCGGTAAAAGACATCGTCGACGCTACTGTCGAAACCGGTCCTCTCACTTCAACACTTGAAATAGCAACAAAGGAAGATGATAAACCAATACGTATATCTTATATACGAACAAAAGATGCGGAAAAAGCAATGAAAATTATTAAAGGACTGATTATTGCACGAAATGAGGCACAATAATAGACATCATGGTTCGAGCACAGCGAGGATATTTCCGGCAGGATCTTTAAACCATGCAATATCAGGACCCATCTTCGCTTCTTTTCCGCGGGCAATTCCCTTTTCATCCTGATGAAATCCTTCATAACGCTCAAAGGACACACCGAGTTTTTCCAACTCCTCAACTGCCGTATCAATATCATCAACAACAAAATTCAGAATAGTAAATGATGCTGGTGTATGGTTTGGCTTTTCGTAGATAAACACGTTGCCCCCATGTGGCAAAGTAATCTCAAGTCCCATGGTACTGTCATCAATAGCAAGTCCTAAAGTCTCATGATAAAACTTTTTGGCTTTTTTTATATCATCAACTGAAAACCCGCTAAATCCTGCTTTTGCTTTAAACATATATTTATAATATCATACTCAGTATACATGTATATTCGGTTTGTACTCTTCTTTCTTATTGCATTATTCATAGGATTTGCCGGATCGTATGTATTTATAAACTACACAAAACAAAAAGTAGAAACACCTGCACCATCTGCTTTCTCTCCTGATAATCCGCCGCGAAATTCACTCAAAGGACAAATAACAACGCTTTCCGGTGACACATTCTTGGAATCACGCGTTGCATCAGAACCAGCCAAACTTACAAAGACACAAGAAATTCTTCAGGGTGAAAATCTGGTTACCAAAACCAATGGAAAAATAAACGTAGCGTTTGCAGATGCGGAAACGATGACCATCCTTCCCGATTCTGAAATTGATGTGATACAAACTCTACCTGCAAATATTGTCATCACCCAACCGCAAGGGAATGTCCAATATACAAAATCCGGAAATATCCCTTTTTCAATCAATGCACAATCGCTCCTTGTTAATCACAATCAGGGAACACTTACCGTCTCAGTCGATAAGAAAAACCAAACAACAACTGTTGTCGTGCAAAACGGTACAGCCCAAGTTGCCTATGCGGATACCGATCAAAATAGTCACGTCATCATACTCTCCCACGGACAAACGTTTGTGTATGACGCGACAGAACAAACAGGAGAAATCGCTTCCCAATAACATTACTTCAGATACTGTTCAAGCGGCCGTAAAATCGTGTTTCCTTCATACCCTAATGCCCACAGTGCAAGTCCTCCAAGATGATTATTTTGCACGTAATTAATTTTTTCACTTGTCGATTTCTCTATCGGAAAGAAAATCTGATGATATGTTTGGGAATCTGTGTCTTTATAAATCACATACGCTTCTTGGGCGGTATCATCAAATTGCGCACTACATGTTGCACACGATGCGACTAAACTTTCGGCCCGTTTGTTACTAGCAGTCTGACCGGTGTTAGGAATTACAGCTGACCGCGGAATATTGCCAAGAGTCTCCCATTCATATCCATATAACGGAGCACCGAGAATGATCTTTTGTGATGGGATAATGGTGAGCGCTTTTTGAACTGCTGTCTCCACATCATATTCCGATTCGATACCCGCTCCCCCAAGCGGTGCGACAGGACCACTCACATACGAAGCAGTCGAGTGAAAATCATATGCCATGATCACAATGTTATCGGCAATCTCGGCAATTTTTTTAGGTCTGATAAGCGTTGTGCTTTTAATCAAATCAACTGTTGTGACATCAACGGTGAGCGTTTTACCTCCTGACTTACTCAAGGCATCTTTTAACGTCTTCGTAAATTGTACAAAATGCTTTTGCGCTGCCGGTGATGCCTCCTCAGTACTTTCAATATCTAAATTAAGATTGGTAAATCCGTATTGATCCATCATTGGCACTACTTCACTAGTCATATTGGTCGCATTAACAACTGGATCCTGCATCAGTGCATCAATAGTTGCATTGTTTCCAGTAAATAGCACAAGTGAGAGGGCTACATTGTGTTGTTTAGCATTTTGTAAAAATGGATCCGCTCTTCCTGATGACAGAGCGTACCATCCTGGTTCTTCTTGCGTAGGTGTACTCAATTTCATAATTGTCCCGTCGGTATCAATAATCAAACTAAAATATGCAAGTGTTGTAATGTATCGTGAGTAGTCCATCTGTGCGCGCGACAATAATGCAAACGGCAAAAATCCAATAACTTCTTTTTGTGCAGGCTGTGGATTAATGATAGTTATAGAAGAAGCAGGTGCAGGAGAAAAAGTACCCGATAAAAAAAGACAAAGAATAATTCCAAGAATCAAACTAAAACCAACAACAATACTACTTTTTATCAACACACCCTATTGTAACATGTTATTTTCCAGTGAATGTAGGTTATAATCAAATCATAAAATATGGCAGCAACTCCACCGATTCCCTATTTCACTACTTCCCGTTATCGGGTTGCAACAATGGCGGAGTTAGCAAACGTTAAACCAAAGGAAAAAGCTGCGGATCTGGGAACTGGTGACGGACGGATTGCAATTGCACTTGCAGAAAAAGGAATTCATGTCGACGCATATGAAATCGATAAGAACAGAATAAAACTTGCTGAGGAAAATATCAAAAAAGCAGGAGTTGCAAATGTTACAATCCTCGACAAAGATTTCTGGCAGGAAGATCTTTCACAATATGACATCATCTGCTGTTATCCAATGCCAACAATCATGGGACGGCTTGAAACGAAACTCAAAAACGAATTAAAACCTGGGGCCCGAGTCCTTCTCAACTACTTCCCCTTTCTCCATTGGAAAGAAAAACAAATCAAAGACAATATTTATTTATATATAAAATAACTCTGTTATAAATTAATTGTCGTAAGCGTTTCATATACTGCTCCCGTTCTTCTCAAGTGTGACTCAATCAAAGAAAAAGATGAAATCTTATCTTTCCACATGATAGTCTCCAAAAAATTCTTTTCTTCGAACTGTTGAAATTGTTCCAAAGAAAACCGGGCAAGTGTTGTATGCAAAATCTCATGTCTTCTTTCTTCACCTTTTTGAAGAATATTTGTGAGTTGTTTTTTTAATAGTAAAAATTCCTGAGGCATTTCTCCTCGTGCCCACATAAGCCAAGGACGCTTATTCTCAGGACCAAATGCAACCATTTCAAAGACAACTGGAAATGGTTTGACGCAAGGCTTCATGTTTTGTAAAACATCACTAATCTCTTCCACGTTTTCTTCATACCAGGGAGGAAGTAATGTAATATGCAGATTCTCAGGAGGCGTCCACCGCACAGGAAATGTGATATGTTCTTCTTTCCATTTCCCAATTTCCTCGCGTAATGCATTGGATATCGTTACGCCAATAAAAATTCTTTTCTTTTTCTTCACGCGCTTTTAATTATATCTTGTTTTTCAAATCACCTATCTCTTCTCCACCTTTTGCTTCGAGTTTTTGTTTAAGCGCTTCTTGATGATTGTCATCGGACATCGTCTTCATATGATTAATGATGTCTTCATCTCCATT
Organism: uncultured Gammaproteobacteria bacterium; assembly: GCA_964391315.1. Taxonomy (GTDB): domain Bacteria; phylum Patescibacteriota; class Microgenomatia; order Levybacterales; family UBA12049; genus DATIGJ01. Next base: position 21,252 of record CAYMJR010000001.1, read on the forward strand.
TGCTTGATATCCGCAAACCGGACACGTTACATTCGCCATAAAAAATCACCACCTCTCAATCAAACTATAAAAAACAAACCAGTAGGCAATATGAAAACCATGTGAGAGTTGTGTTTGAAAGAATAATCTCTTATGATAAAAAGTGTGAAACAAATACCTGTCCTCATCATCGGCGCTGGTCCCACGGGTCTGATGATTGCATGCCAGCTTGTCATCCACGATGTCCCTTTCATCATTGTTGAAAAAGATCCTGCAGCAACAACTGAATCACGGGCAATCGGTATCCAGGCAAGAACCCTTGAAATCTTCCGGCAAATGGGAATCGTCGACAAGTTTCTTGAAGGTGGTTACGCTGCAAAAGCAATTAATTTTGTGGCAAAAGGCAAAATACGGGCACATATCCCTCTTTCAACATTTGGGACCAACCTAACCCAATATCCCTATGTCTTCATGCATGAGCAATCAAAGACTGAAAGAAATTTTCTCAATTTCCTCAAAAAGCATGACAAACACATTTTGTATAATACAAAAGTTCTCTCATTGACTGATGAAGGCGATGATGTAAAAGCGGTCATCAAAACGAAAGAAGGTAAAGAAGAAACTATTCAAGCCCGGTGGGTTATCGGTGCTGACGGTGCGCATAGTATTGTCAGACACACACTCAATATCCCTTTTGCTGGGAAAACGTATAAGCAATCATTATTTGTCATGGATTGTAAAATTGAGACAGATTTACCAACTGATGAATTAACTGTCTTTTTCTCAAATACTTCATTCGCTGCTATTTTTCCCATGATCAATCACCATTGGCGAATTGTGGGCGAATTACCTCCGGGACTTAATAACAAAGATGAGATTACGTTTGAAGATATCAATAAAGATTTTGCAAAGAGAATGCAGGTTAACATGAAACTTTCCGATTGTTCATGGATTGCTGCATATCACTCACACCATCGCTGCGTCAGTACTTTTCATAAAGGAAATTACTTTTTACTTGGTGATGCAGCTCATATCCACAGTCCTGTCGGTGCACAAGGTATGAATACAGGTCTTCAAGATGCATACAATTTAGCCTGGAAAATAGCATATGTGTATCACAAAAAAGCAAAACCGGAATTACTCGATACGTTAACAGCAGAACGTCTTCCCTTTGCACATAAACTTGTCCAAACAACTGACCGGGTATTTAGTCTTGTTGTTGGCGCAAACAAATTTGAAACGTATTTCCGCTTACTGCTTGCTCCTCGTCTGCTTCACATCCTCATAAACCACAAGCGGACAAGCAGATTTATGTTCCGTACAGTTTCACAAATCGGCATCAATTATCGCCATGGACCGCTTGCTGAGGATGCATCGTTTGGTTACTTTCCGGAAAATACCCCATTACCCGGTGACCGACTCCCCTACATTCTGTATGAAGAAAATAAAAATATTCAGGAAGTAATTACGCCAAAATACTTCCATCTGCTGGTCTTTTCTGGCTTTGAAGGAAAAACAGATGAAATTGAAAAATCAATCAAACCCTATGAATCAATTATTAAAGTAACGAACATTCCGCTGACGATAGAAACAGAAGTACTCTACAAAACATTTGGAATTAAACAGGGGTATTATTTAGTCCGCCCTGATATGTACATCGCAATGCGAAATGACGATTTGAAGATGGAAAACCTCCTCACCTACCTGTCGAGATATTTTATATAATCCTCTATACTACATAAATGATTACAAATCGTATCGAATCAGTTGCTAAATATGCTGGGATTGCAACAGTGAGTGTTGAATGGCTCGCACTCTTTCTTTACTACATCCAAATGCCTGCATATTTTGGCGGGAAATATCCAATAAGCTATTTCGCATATCTTCCCCAAACAAAACTGGTTTTTACTATTTGTTATACCTTAGCCGGAACATTTTTCTGGATCTTTATCAGACATCATTTACATAAACACTATCGTGCACCGATTAACATTTTTGCATTATCAATGATTCTTTTTGTTGCATTAGCCATGGTTCCATTTAATCCGACTAATACAATAAGTAGTACCATTCACAGCACCATAGGATGGTCCTCGAGTATTTTTTTCTTAATCGGAATGTATGTGCTTGCAAAAAATGCTCAAAACAAATATATCTATCGAGGAACAGTTCTTGCAATGATTTTCAGTACGATATTAATAGTTGCGTTTGCTAATATCTCAAAAGAAAGCCCTCTTATCTTTGCATTGGAAGCAGGTTCTTGGTTTATCTGGCAAATCTGGATACTCTGGATTTCTTTTTATAGTTATAACCACAAAATGTCCAAATAATCACCCAAACGTAAATATAAGACGTTACTTTAGAGATAAACCCATTAAAGAAAGGTATTTGTTAATCGCCCGAAAAGCCCATCTTTATCTACCAAAATCTTATTTCCTTCACTCATGACTTGTTTTGTTCCTTCGTCAACTGGATTTGTTTGTGCCCATTCTTCTGTTGCCAAATTAAACTCCGCTTCGATACCATTTTCATAAAAAACTCTTTTCGTCTTTACTACTCCCCAATCTTCATCATGAATACCATCCGGCTTAACTGTACCGAATTGATATATCCAAGAATTATCATTGATATAAACATTTGGATTTTTAGTAATAATGATTAAATCAATATCTGAAGACTCTTTCGCAGCATTTCTTGCATGAGATCCAACAAGCGCAGCTCCTAAAATATTTTCCTGTTTTGTTGCCCACTCAGTAAGTTGTTGAAAGAATGTTTGAAGATGCTGCATGTCAACCAAAGGTAAACGCGTAGACTTGAACGTTGCCGTCGAATTGGATTTCTAAAACATGTGCTCCAGGTGTTGATAAATGAACTAATTTATAAAGCCGATCCTTATCAACAGTCACTACTCCATCCTGCGCGTCTATACCAAAATATTGCGGCTTGCCATCCACCATAACTTTCATCTGTGACGAACCATTTTTTGGACTGGCAACAAGATAAACATCCATTGCATTGAAATTAAAATCAAGTTTCGAACCATTTGCCGGTTCAGCATATTCTGATTTCACTGTCCACTTGCCTTGATACGCAAAATAGTTCTGAGGCAGTGGATTTGGCACGCTATATTCAGCCTCTTGATCCTGATTAATCTTTTCAGGTGAAGCGATATTTTGTATTCTTGCGTAGCCAAGATATGACTCAGGTGTTTGCGCATAGACATTGTAGGTAGGATTATCAATTTTCTCATTAACTGTTTTGCCTGTCTCAGAAAGCAATTGTTGAATCTCTTTCTCGTCGGTATCATAATCCCCCTCCCCAAAATGCGTGTGACGAATCAAACCATCTTTATCGATAAAATATTCTGCCGGCCAATATTCATTATTGTAGGCTTGCCAGGTCGCTAAATTATTGTCCTGTACAACAGGATACTTGATGCCAAAGTCTTTGATTGCCTGTGCAACATTTTTGGGATCTTTTTCAAATTCAAATTCTGGGGAATGGACGCCGATAATAATTAACCCTTTGTCATGATATTTGTCCCACCAACTTTTTAAATATGGTAAGGTACGCTGACAATTGATACAGGAATAGGTCCAGAAATCTATAAGAACTACTTTTCCACGAAAATCTGAAAGCTTAACAGGTTGCGTGTTAAACCACTCTCCGCCTGGAATAATTTCAGGAGCAGGTGGACCTTTCATTTGGTTCACTTCTGAAAGCGGTTTGCCCATATCGCTTGTATTCATTGGTTTGTTGCTGATACTTTGTAGTGCTTGTTTGACAAAGCTATTGTCTTCAATTTTGGTCAGTCCTGTACCATACTTTGGGAAGGTTTGGAGAATATATGATTGGAATGTCCGATCGAAATTGAAAAAGATTGCTGCAGCAGTAAGAATCATAATCACACCAAATGTTTTTTGAATTTGTGCTGTGTGAGACAAAAGCCACGGGACGCGACGCAATGCATTCTGTCCGCCAAGAATGATCAAAAACATCGGAATCGCAGTACCGAGTGAATAAGAAAGCGTAATAAGAAAGGCACCAAACGTAACCGTGCCAATAAGCGCCAATGAAATAACAGATGCAAGAATTGGTCCAACACACGGCGTCCACAACAGACCAAGTGAAAGACCGATGATAAAGCCAGAACCAAACCCTTTTCGTGTTCCTGTTTGCGGAACAATATTTGAAAGCTTGGAAAACAACCGTTCCATCCATACTTGAAATTGCGCAATCAAGAGACTTGCGCCAAATAGTGCAATGACAACAACAGAAAAAATTCGAAGTGTATCAGAAGGAATACCACTCAATCGAACAATCGTTGAAAGAAATAAAGTAAAGAAAGTGAAACTCAGAATGAATCCTGTGACAACACCAAGCGGCCTTCCCTTTCCTGTTGACTCCCCGCCAATAGTTGATGAAAGAACAATTGGTAAAACAGGAAGAATACACGGAGAAAGAATTGTCACAACCCCTGCAAGAAAAGCAAAAAGGATAAGAAGAAACATGACACATAAAGTATATCAAATTTTGATAAAAACACTTACAGAAATCCTACTGGAAAACGGGGTGAAGCTTACGAAATATTTTTATGATCGTTTCTTTCTATGACGGAAAAACAAACTGTCAAAACAAAACATAGAGCAACGCCTGCTGATCCAACTGTAGGAATCACTCATGAAACTCCACTTCCTAGAGCTGAATCACGAAATATTCCTCCTGAACTTGGAGAAGATGCCATCGCTATTTTGGAAGGACGAACCTTTATGTATTCCAACGATGTCGGCGATGTACCTGATGGAACAATCGGCGGACTTATCCATGCAGATACCAGATTTATCAACACATGGGTCCTCACGATCAATGGTGAACGATTACTTCCTCTCCGGTCAGGAAGCGTCAACTATTATTCTGCTGCCTTTTTCCTCACCAATCCCCGCATGCCTAATATTAGAGCAGATAGACTTGCAGTCCGAAGGCTGCGGTTTGTCGGAGGAGGATTCCATGAAAAAATTGAAATAACAAATTTTGACAAAAAAGAGTTATCCTTTGAGGTACGTCTTGCAGTTGGAAATGATTTTGCCGACCTTTTTGAGGTGAAATCAAAGACTCGTTACAAACCCAAAGATATAACAGTCGATCAGGCAGAAGATGGTTCGCAATTACGATTTGAATATAAAAACAAAACATTTTCTGCCGATACAACAGTAAAAGTATCTCCTAAAGCAACACGGATTGAAAACAATGCATTCGTTTGGGAGATAACACTTACTCCGGAGGAAAAATGGGAATGTGAAATAGAAGTTCCGGTACAATTAGGACCAAATGAAATTCAACCAAGACATAAAACCTTTGATGAAGCCTTTAGTTTAAAGGGAGATGATGCAGTAAAAAAGTGGCTTGCCCAAAGACCACGAGTAGAGAGTGATTCCTACCTTCTTAATCAAGTAATTAGGAAATCTGCCCATGACCTTGCTTCTCTCCGACTCAATATGGAAATTGAACAACAAGAGGTACTTCTTCCAGCTGCAGGACTTCCGTGGTTTCTTACCCTTTTTGGGAGAGACACACTCATTACTGCCTACCAAAGTATGAGTTCAGGTCCGTTACTTGCTAAAGGAGCACTCCTGTTGTTAGCTGCCGGCCAGGGAAAAGAAGAAAATGATTTTAAAGATGAAGAACCCGGAAAAATTCTTCATGAATCCCGCTCCGGTGAACTTACACAACTCGGAATCAAACCCCACAACCCTTATTATGGTACAGCGGATGCAACACAACTCTGGCTTATCCTCCTTTCAGAATACTGGCGGTGGACCAAAGATGATGAGTTCGTAAAACGATTAAAGGAAAACGTGATATCTGCTCTTTCCTGGATTGATAACTATGGAGACCGGGATGGTGACGGATATGTAGAATACCAAACAAGATCCTCTCAAGGACTTGGTAATCAGTGTTGGCGCGATTCATGGGAAGGTGTCCAATTTGCAGATGCGAGTATCCCCTACCTACCAATTGCGACGTGTGAATTACAAGGGTATGTATATGATGCAAAACTACGTGTTGCAGAACTTATGGACGGACCACTTGAAGATCAAGAAGGTGCGAAGCGTCTTCGCAAAGAAGCAGAAGATTTGAAAAATAGGTTTAACAAAGATTTCTGGATTAACAAACGCGGCGGATATTACGCACTTGGACTGGACGGAGATAAGAGAAAAATTGACTCACTCACCTCCAATATCGGCCATTTACTCTGGAGTGGTATTGTTCCTGAGGAACGAGCAGCAATTATTGCTAAGCATCTTCTTTCTGATGCATTATTCTCTGGCTGGGGTGTGAGAACACTTTCAACTGAAGATCGAGGATACAATCCAATTGGTTATCATCTCGGAACAGTTTGGCCACATGATAATTCTCTTATTGCAGCAGGTCTTGCCTTATATGGTTTTCGCAAAGAAGCAAACAAAATTATTTTGTCACTTCTTGATGCAGCTTCTTTTTCAGATTACCGACTTCCTGAGGCATTTTCAGGATATAATAGAGACGTCGGACATTTCCCCATCCCCTACCCAACAGCATGTAGTCCACAAGCATGGGCATCTGGTGCTCCATTACTCTTTGTTCGATCAATGTTGGGACTTGAGATAAAAGACAGTCATTTAACTGTCAATCCTGATGTTCCTCCTGAAATCGGAAGAATCTTAATTACAAAGACATACGCATTTGGCAAGAAATGGGATATCGAAGCAAATGGGAAAAACGGCGATGTCCGACTGTCAGCGTTATAATCTTAATAAGCATGTATTAGGCTCATTAATGGTGGTGTCTGATTCCTTTTTTGACTAACGAATAATTAACAGGAAAGGCAACGATATATCCAGCAGTAAGTGCTGCCAGCAATCCGAGCCAATATTGGATATGCATAAGCCCCATTCTTCTCATACCTGGGAAAATGAGTTCAGTTCCTGCTTCTGCTGCTTCCATAGTCAAAATACTTAACGTCTCGGTTGTTAAAATGATTTTCGCAGCAGCTGTAAATGACATGTTTGCTTTGAAAAGAGGAATTGCGCTAAAAATAAAACCAAAAATGAAACCGAAAATTACGCCAAAAAGAATTCGTATCGTATAAGGTAAGAAAAAAATTGTTCCAATAATAACGCCAAGAATATCACCCACACCACATCCAAGTAAGCAATGATAGGTTGCACTAAAAGCCAATTTTTGAGTACTTGTTGTACTTGGCATAAGATGCATCCCACACTTAGGACATGTTTCATTTTCCGCACCCTTTACTTCCGGATGCATCGGGCAGGTGTATGTTTTCATTTCTTTTTAAATACTTCCATGATTTCAGCAATTGACTTATCAGCTTTCCCTTTTTTAATGGAATCTGCGACACAAACTTTAAGATGGTTTTCCAACAACAAATTACCTGTCTGCTCCAATCCTTTCTCAACTGCTTGCATTTGGTGCATAACATCAATACAGTATGCATCTTCTTCCATCATTCGGATAACTTTATCAAGCTGTCCCCGTGCAATTTTGAGGCGGTGTGTAATTCTTTCCTGTGTATCTTTAGGTCTGTAGGCCATATCTCCCCCTAGGGGATATTATGACTTGCTTTTTTGCGTATGACAAGTGGCAAACTAATCGTTTTTTCTCTCAATATCAGTAATAACAACTGTTGCCCTGTGTAAAATATCGTTAAATGGAGCATTCAGTTCTGTGACAAATGATCCTTTCACTTTCTGAGAAAGTGATTGGGGAAGATATGTAGTAATTTTTCCCAAAAATTCTTTATGTCCTCCGACAATAATTCCTGTAATGGATTGTTTTTTTGAAAAGGCAATTATCTCTTCTACAATTTTTTGTAAATGACGATGTAAGTGGTCTTCGATGTGGCGGAAAATCTTATCGCTTCTTCCGTAATAATGTTCCTCGTTTGCACGGACTTTCTGAGGCACATCATTAATAACAAGTTCCCTATGCTCTCCTACAGCCTTTCCATCAAGGACCGTAAACATAAGTACCTTCTTTCTGTCAACCAAGAGAACTATGTACGTTGTCCTTCCAATCATCGTTCTACCCTCCAACACTATACGTGTATTCTGAGTAAATTACTGTGATTTAAATCATAGATTAATAGGCTGAAGAAAGTTCTGCTTCAAGCAGAGAGAGATCGTGGATGGTGAGGGTATTTTTATTAAAACCCACCAAATTTTTTTCTTTTAATACTTTCATTTCCCGGCTTACTGTTTCGCGTGTCATCCCTGCTTGTGCAGCCAACTCTTTTTCTGAAACATGAAATTCGATAACTCCATCTGTTGTGTGCTTCCCAAATCTTTTTGCCTGAATGACAATTTCTGTCACAAGCCTATCGTATGCCCCACCCGACATCATATACATCATACGCGTAAACAATCCATCAAGCCCTCGGTAAATTCTTTGGACCAGATCATACAAAACCTCAGGATTCGATTGTAAAAATTTCAGAACTTTTTCTCTAGGTGCTTTCATCACGATAGCGTCGGTTATTGCTTCATAATAATATTCATTTTTTGTATTGTTGATTGCCCAACCCATTGGAAAAAATGCTATTGGTTTATAAATATTAATAACCAGTTCTTCTCCCTTTTTAGAAATCGCGTACAGTTTGACCGCACCATTTTTGAGAAAGAAAATACCAGTCGGCTCTTCATCTGCATTAATCAAGATGTCTCCTTTTTTATAACTTTTCTGTTGAAATTGAGAAAAAAAAGAATCAATTTTTTCCGTAATTTCTCTACTCTCCATAGCAGGATTATAACAAAGAAAATGGATAAAACGAAAGAAAAAAAATAGCCATTACTTATTTCCTACACAAGAAAATAACAACCTTTACACAACCAGCATACAATACGTTTTATGGTTGGTATAGCTCTTTTTGCGGGATTCTTATTGATTTTAGGAGGAATCTTTCAACTTATTGAAGGATTTGCAGCCCTCTTTGGCGGAGGTTTTTTTGTCGTATGGGGCTTGATTCACCTGATCATTGGAATCGTTATCGTGAGTGCCGGCATTGCAATATTCTCAGGACGGGTTTGGGGACGTATTGTTGGTATTATCCTCGCACTCTTAAGTGCAATTGCAAATTTCTTCTATATTCCCTACTATCCTATCTGGTCAATTATCCTCATTCTTCTGGATATTGTCATTATTTGGGCCCTTGCAAGCTATACACCTCAAGAGGCAAGAAGTAAAATAAAATAAAACGTACTCTACTGAAATACATTGTTGACTTTTTTCATGAAAAACCAGTAGTATGTAATCTATGACAAAAAATAGTCAACAAGATGACATGTGTCCAAAATGCGGCTCCCCTCTTGGACCGGTAACTGTCACCAAAACTGGAAAAAAATTACAACGCTGTTCAACAGGATCCTGGGATCCAACCACCAGACAAACCGTAGGCTGCGATTATGTAAAATGGCTTGAAGTGGAGCCAGAAGCGCTTGATGAGAAATGCCCTAAATGCGGCAGCCCACTAATTCTTGCAACAACCCGCTTTGGTAAAAAAATGAAAAAATGTTCAACAGGTGTCTGGAATAAAGACACAAAAAAAGTAGAAGGGTGTGACTATGTCGAGTGGATCAATGGAACAACTGAGCCACTTGATGAAGAATGCCCTGAATGCGGCAACAAACTTGTTTTGTTTACCACAAATGCTGGTAAAAAAATGAAAAAATGTTCAACTGCGGGCTGGGATAGTAAAAAAAGAAAAGCAACTGGCTGCACCTATATTTATTGGCTGAAACCTTCTGAATATCCACAAAAAGAACAACAATATGACAGCGGCGGCGAAGAATTTTTACCTCCCGAACCCGAAGAATAATCAACTACTTTACTCTTACACATTCCTTATATAAACTATTTATACTAGTATAATCTATGAGAAAACTATTCTTCTCATTTTTTCTTCTTTTTGTTGCGTTTGCAGCAGTAGTAACTCCCGTTTTTGCACAACAACAGCAACAAAATGTCATGCTCAACAAAGATCAGACAATAACCGGTGATTATTTTGCAAGCGGCAATACAGTCACTGTCCTTGGTACTGTCGATGGCGACGCATATGTGACCGGAGGTACGGTAACAATGGATGGAACAGTCAAAAACGACATTATTGCAGGCGGTGGGACAGTTACTATCAGTGGAACAGCGCAAAATATCCGCGTCGCAGGAGGCACTGTTACGATTAATGGAAACGTTGCTAAAAATGTTACTGTTTTTGGCGGCGATGTTACCATCGAACCGAATGCCAAAATCGGAGGCAGTCTAGTCGCTGCAGGAGGCACAGTAACAATCCTCTCACCAATCGGAAAAGCTGCTACACTTGGCGGCGGACAAGTCTCAATCAATAATTCGATCAATGGAGGAGTTACTGCAGGTGTCAAGCAGTTAACTCTTCAACCGCAGGCAAAAATTAATGGCGATCTTAATTACACCAGTAATCAAAAAGTACAAATAGCAAAAGGTGCAACTGTTACTGGTGAAATTAAACAAACTATGCCCAACCAAAACAGACAAGGTATGAAGCAAAAAGTGCTTGCTGGTCTTGGAATTGCATGGTTTACGTTTGGATTTGCAAATTTCATCTGCATGCTTCTCATAGGACTTCTCCTCATTTTCTTTGCACCAAATTATTTTAAGCGGGTCGCAGATTCCATTATTGAGAAACCCTGGTGGTGTCTTGGAGTTGGTATTCTTACGGTTATTTTCACGCCGGTTATTCTTGTAATAATCTTTGCAACGATTATTGGCATACCCTTGGCATTGCTTTTACTTTTGATATATCTTGTCGCACTCTACTTGGCAAAACTGTTTGTCATGTATCTTATCGGTGAGAGAATCGGAAGAAAAATGAATCCAAAGCTTCATATGGCGTGGTTCTTTGTGATCGGACTCGTTATTTATCAATTCCTTGTCCTCATTCCTCTCATCGGCTGGCTGATTGATACGCTTGCAATGTTTTTTGGTCTCGGAGCTCTGTTGATACAGAAAAAATATCTTTACCTCACCCTCCGCAAAAACAAAACGATTTAAAATTTAGTTTCGTATTCGCGCATATTCCGTGAGAATATCATCCTGAACAGATTGATCCAAATTTGTTAATTTTTCTCTACCCATAAGAGATTCTTCTGGGCAGAATATCACTATGCTTGTGAAGATCAATATTATCCCCCATTATTACTGATTATCCGGGATGAATTTGAGCGCTGAGGCGTTGATACAATATCGTTTTCCTGTTGGTGGCGGTCCATCATCAAACACATGACCTAAGTGTCCACCGCATTTACTTCCCAGAACTTCTGTCCTCACCATATCCAAGCTATCGTCTTCCCGAAGAGTCACAGCATTTGGAGTAATTGGCTTGGTAAAACTTGGCCAGCCCGTACCGCTGTCAAATTTGTCTTCTGACCGAAAAACTGGTTGTCCGCAATCCGCGGTGACATATGTTCCCTTCTGATGATTATTCAGCATATCAAGATGGGTAAACGGTATATCAGTTCCTGCTTCACGAAGCGTATGATACTGCTCAGGCGTCAGCACCTTTTTCCAATAGGCATCGGATTTTTTTATGAAAGCACTCTGAGAATTGACCTGAGGTTTCACAGTAATATGCAAAAATGCTGCCAGGACAAACAACAATACAAATAAAATAACAAGATTTTTAATTGTCAGCAACCGGAATTGCATAGTAGATTACTTTGATTCTACTGCTCTTCCCGTTCAACAGCAATGGTACACTCACCAATAAGCGCTGCCAAGGCTCCGACAGCTGCCAGAACAGGTGCAATAACTGCACCCACGACTCCAACAGTCAATGGAAAACTAGCAATCTCTCTCCCCTTCTTATCCGTAATGGTAATTTTACGGACATTCCCCTCGTTTATGAGCTCTTTAACTTTTTTAACAACTTCTTCTCCGTTAATTTTAAATGTCTCTTTTCTTTTTGTCGCCATCTGCTCCTCCTTTCTAATGAAGTTTTTCTCCTTTTGCTAACATCGACAGAATTGTCTGCATGCGTTTTTCTCTTGTTTCCGGCTTTTTCGCGGTTTGAAGTCTCCAAGCAATAGCATAGGTATTTGTTTTATTTAAGGTTTTAAAAAACGATTCAGCTTTTTTATTCTTTGCCAGCGCTTGTAAAAAATCATCTGGCATTTTCATGTTTGCAGGTGAATCATAGGCCTGGTCCCATCTACCATCTTTTTTGGCTGCTTCAATTTTTGCGAGTCCTGCTGGCTGCATCTTTTTCTCTGCAATCAGGCGTGCTACAAATTCACGATTTCTTTTTGACCACATACTTTTGGGTCCGCGGGGAGTAAATTTTTGTAAATAAAATTTTTCGTCAAAAGTATCGAGCAATCCATCAATCCACCCATAACAAAGCGCTACCATCAGTGCTTCATCATATGTTATCGATACAATACCACTTGCTTTCTTTGCAATTTTCAGCCATAAACCCTTTGAGGACGCATGATGTTGTGAAAGCCATTCTTCCCATTCGTTTGGAGATACAAATAACATAATTGAGAGCCCGTTTTTTGTATCCATACTAAACATAGTATACCATCACCGTATTAGCTTAAGGAATTCTGTCAGAAACAAAATAAGCATCTTTTCAAATTCTTTTTCTGTCACATCTTCGGGCATTCGCACGAGAAATTCTTTGAAAAAACCATATCGTTCGGCAACGGGATGAGGCAACTTCTTAAGCAATACTTCGATCGCTTTTTCAATCTTTTCCCCTGAATCAGAAATACCATGTCTTTCCAAATTACCCTGCGCAAATGCAGCACTGACAAGATTTTCTGCATTTTCCCATTTTTCTTTTGGTGTTTTTGCAGTAACCGGTTCATGAATCCAATTCATAAAAAACTCATTAAGATGTTCGTGTTTCTCAAAAATTTTAAAACTAATATCGTCTGCGTACACGTCCTGAATATTATTCAGAATTCCCTGAATGATCTTCTCCTGATATGGTTCAACTACTTTTCCATGCATGACCCATGCAGTAATGGATGTTAACAGCTGCTGATCATGGGAGGGATGATTCGATTGCTGACGATATACATGACTCATCTCATGAATCAAAAGATTAAGAGCCATATTTCCGGAAAGCGCATCTCCCGAGACAACAATAACCGGTCCTGTATCAGTCTCTGTGGTATATCCCATGTATGGAAGATCCTGATCTAATTCTACCGCAAGAGCATTAGGCAATGGATATCCTGCCTTCTCCATCAAAAGCAGCGCATTATTTTTTAGCGACTCAAGTTTTTCAAGTTGTGTTGTTTTGGTCATATAAATGTATTGAGATCATGAAGAAGCTCCTCTGCGTGTGTGAGCGGATTGACGTTTTGATATTCCTTCTGAATCTCTCCTTTAGGGTTAATCAAAACGGTATTTCTGATTGTTCCGGTAAATTCACGACCCATAAATTTTTTCTTTCCCCATGCTCCATATGCTTCAATAATTTTATGATCAGGATCTGATAACAAAGGAAAATCTAAATGATATTTTTCTGCAAATTTTTTATGTGAGGCAACGCTGTCTTTTGAAATACCAATAATCGCAACACCGCGTTTGGTAAATTCTTTCTTATTATCCTGCAAACTGCATGCTTCTTTGGTGCAACCTGGGGTGTCATCTTTAGGATAAAAATAGACAATAAGCCACTTGCCTTGATAATCATCAAGCGAATGAAACTTATTATCTTGATCTGGTAAGCTAAACTTAGGAGCTCTCATAACGTTTCAATTTTACCACAAAGAAACTACAGGGAGTAACTCCCTGTAGCCTCTTTACCTTACATATCGTAAGGAACAAATTACTTTTTAGACTTTCTTTTCTCAGCTTTTCCACCTTTTGCTCCCATATATTCTTGACCAGATGGCTGTGCATATCTCTCGGGTCGGTCTTGAAAACGTTCTTCTTGTTCTGGCATTTCAACAGTCTGAATAGAATCAGCATGATAATTTGCGAGAATTTTCTCGACATCACTTTCTTCATTGTGACGTGCCGGAACAGCAACCAGAATCGAGCCTTCCTGGATTCTTCTTTCATACATCTGTGCATCTTTTCTCGATACACCATACCCTGTTATTGCTCCAAGAATACCTCCACCGACAACACCGGTTGCCGCACCTGTAGCACCTGTAGCAGCAACACCGGCCAAACCCAATGCTGATGCAATCGGACCTCCGATAAAGAAGGCGCCAAGTCCCGGGATAACAACACCCGCAACCAGTCCAGCAATACCTCCAACAACAGCTCCTGTTGTTGCTCCTCTCCTCGTTCCTTGTCCTTTCACTTTCTTTTCTGTCTCTTGTGCTTCCATATCTTTCATGACAATTGAGATATCTTTCTCCGCATAACCTTTACTACGAAGTTCTTGAATGGCTTTGTCTGCATCTTCATGTTTATCAAATACCCCAAATACTGTATGTTTAGACATCATAAATATCACCTCCTTTCCAAGAAGCCACCACTATAATCATCTAAAGTAAGGGAAAATCCAAGAGAAAGTAAGTATTAAAAAAGAATCCTTCAGGAAGTTATGCGCGGCAGCCTTGAGGACAAAGGATGGTGCCATCTGCTTCGACACAATTTGTGCAGCAAATAAAATGCCGGTGACAAATATGATTGCGGCAATTTACATAGTTCTCACTTAGACTGTTGCAAACGACACACCGGCCAATGACTTCATGTTTTGGGTTATCTGTCTCAAATCCCATGACAAGGCGGTTATCAAACACATAAAGCTTTCCTTTAAAATCTTCATTTGGATATTTCTCCATGTAGGTTACAATGCCGTCTAAAAGCTGGTAGACGTCCTTAAAACCGTATTTTACTAATAATCCTGATGCCCGCTCGCATCTGATACCACCGGTACATACAGTAACAATCGGACGATCATCATATTTTTTAAGTTCGGGCAACATCTTTGGTAAATCTCTAAAATTGTCAATGTCAGGCAAGATTGATCCTTCGAAATGACCACTTTTATGTTCATAGTTATTCCGCATATCCATGATATAAAACTTTTTGCCGCTTCTGATCCATTCATGAAGTTCTTCTGCAGTCAGATATTTTCCTGTTGTTTCGCGTGGATCAATTCCCCACTCCTCCGTGTGATCACTGACTAAATCTTTTCTCAGTCTCACTTGAAGTTTGCGAAGCGCATCTCCTGTCCCCTCACTCTTTTTGAAAACAATATCTGTAAAACGCGGATCGCGCTGCATTCGTTCAATATAGGCAGTTGTATCTTTCTTCAAACCTTCAACGGTTCCATTGATGCCATTATGTGCAACAATTATTCGACCTTTCAATCCCAACTCTTCACACCATGCTCTTTGCACTTTGCATACCTTTTCAGGGTCATCAATGGCGACATATTTATAATAAAGCAACACTTCGTATTTCATTGCTTTGAAATTATACCAAAAAAGAACAAAAGGTAGACCACGATAATTTTAGGAAGCGGCATTCGTTGCCTGAATCTGGGTAACTTCAATCATTTTCGTTTTCAACTTGTATGGAACACAGGTAAATTCCTCACAGTGATAATATTCAAAAATTTCCTCAATATCTTCAACCAAATCCTCGTCAACAGCAACAGCAAGCAATACGCCTCCTTCTTGAATGCGTCTTTCATATCGTTGCGCCTGATTTGTCGAAACACCTAAATCCACCAATGCCCCCAAAAACCCTCCAGTTACAGCTCCCATCGCGAATCCCGACAAGATAATAGCTGGTCCAACGGCAAAAAATCCCACACCTGGAATAAGAACAGGAGTGGCAGCAACGAGTAAGCCTGCTAATCCACCAAGAATTCCACCTGTTAATGCACCTTCACCTGCGAGATTCTTTTTTGCAGAACGATATGGAATTATGTGGTCCTCCCGACCAACCACAGACATATCACGGTTCCTCACACCTTCCACTTTAAGCCTCAATAATATGTCATCAACATATCTCTTATCTGAAAATAATCCTAAAATTAATTGCTTCATCACTATCACTTTCTGCTCCTCTCCACTCTACGCAGTTACCATAAGACTAGCACTAAAACTTTGTAAGTATTTAAAAAGAAACATTGCTGGAGAAACGGAAATAAAGATGCAGTACTCTTACTATTGTTCTGCGCTACCTTCTCTTGAAGGAAATCTTTCGTCCATTCTTTTTGTAGCTTCATCCATTCTCTTTGTTGCTTTTTCAAGTTTGTTTTCAACTTTGTTGCTTGCTTCTTGTCCCATTTGTTTCATATATTTCTTCATTTCCGAAATTGCATCCATCACACTTTTTGTAATCTTTTCTCGGGTGTCTTTATTCGCAAGAACAGCAACAGCAGCAGCAACAGCGGCACCAATAACTGCGCCTTTAAAAATATCTCTTCCTGAACTTGGATTATATTGAGAATCGCGGTAATGCATACTCTTTATTCTAAATGCGGTATGTAAAAAACGATTTAAAATGTCGTGATTGATATGTAAGAAATTGAAGAATCTATATGGCAATAACAATTTTACCTTTGGCGTGTTTTGTTTCAAGATACTCGTATGCTTCTCTTGCCTCGTCTAAAGGAAAAACTTTTTCAATTTGGACTTTGATCACCCCAGAATCAACTAATTCTGCAAGCATCGATAATTTTTCCGTTGTAACATGTGTCTGTTGGGAAATTGTTGTCACCTCATGTTGTTTATCAAGCCCCGAATCAGCCTTTGCTACCATCGTTACAATTATTCCACCTTTTTTCAACACGGCAAATGATTTGGTATACGTTTCCGAACCTACAGTATCATACACAACATCAAGATCTTTCAACATGGTTGAGAAATCCTGAGATGTATAATCAATCACTTCATCTGCACCTAAGTTTTTAACAAAATCCATGTGTGAGCTACTTGCAGTGGTTATCACATACGCACCCATGTGTTTAGCAAGCTGTATTGCAACCGAACCAATGCCACCTGAACCTCCATGAATAAGAATTTTTTGACCTTTGGACAAACGCGCGTGATCGACAAGTGCCTGAATCACACTAACTCCGACTAGAGGTAATGCTGCAGCCTGCTGAAAATCAACAGTGTGAGGTTTTTTCGCAATGCTTCCCGCCTTTGCGGCAGCGAATTCTGCAAGACTTCCCGATCCACCACCAACAACTATTGCCGAACCAAATATTTCATCACCAAGAGCAAAATTTGAAACTTCTTCACCAACTTCGACAATAACACCTGCCAAATCGCCACCAAGTGTAACCGGAAGAGAAAGTGGAATCATATCTTTCATATACCCACGTCTTATTTTGTAATCAAAAGGATTAAGACTTGCTGCATGTACTTGAACAAGCACCTGTCCTTTTTGTGCTAATGGTCTTGGAGTATCTGGTGAGACAACAATAACCTCAGGTCCACCGTAGGAGTTATACTGTGCTGCTTTCATAAATCTATATTTATCATACTCCCTTTTTTATATCAAAACAAACACAACCGTTTTTTTGTTTAAAAATTTTTACTTTGTCTCTGTAGATCGTTGACTAAGATCTATATCGGAAATGCCAAAATCTTTCATAATATATTGAATATATTCATTATGATATCCCTCTGGGGCAAATTGTTGCAAAAGCGAGACAAGTTCATTGAATGCTCCACCTACCGATCTAACATCATATTGATCTATAAATCTCTCCGAAAGATATTGATAACTCAATGAACAAGCTGTATTCTTACCTCCTCTAGAATCATGTAGAAAGGCATTATAATCTGCACCTCGTAATGACGCAAAATCTGGAAGCACATCTCCAAAAACTCTCATGATATCTTGAGGCGTTTGTATTGTTGTTGGATCAATATGAAATGCTTCAAAAAAACCACGCGCTGCATTTTGAACAATTATATTAAAATTTGTTAAATTATTTGTGTCAAATACTTTTATTTTTCCATTCGCATAATCAACCATAATCTGATCATCAATACATACACCTGCTTCCAGTGTCATATGTTCATAACGTTTAATAAATTCTACCATTTCATCTTTCAATTGAGGAGAAACCTGAGGAAGTGCATGACGTGAAAAAGGATCATATTCTTCTCCTGTTACTCTCTCTTGTATCAAAACATGTTCATTATCAAGCAGACCACTTTCATTATCTCTCAATATTCCATCAACTATGACAAATTCTGTATATGGAACAAATCGTCTTCCAAAGTATTTCTCAATTAACTGATGTTCCTGTTGATATTGCAACCAGGATTCGTTAACATCATCCACGCTTGACAGGGAAACCCTTTTAACAACAATTCTGTCATCATTTTCAATAGGATGAGAAATGAGTGTACTACCAAGTGGAAATTTTTTTCCGATATCAGCTTTTTTTAACGCAGCAACTAATTCTGACTTAAAAACGCTATCTGCATCCTGAAGTGTGTGAGCATTAAGCTTTCTGTTAGTTGGAACTGATGATAAAACATATTCGGCTACCTTATTTGGTAGTTGAGGTTTATCTTGACTTTTACCTACTTCACTCATATTTATGAGTACAGTATACCATCTATAAAATAAAAATTATGAAGTTTTCTGAAGAGTTGTTTCGCCAAGAATTACATTAACTCGGTGTACTACTTCTTCAGGAGTAATTTCTGCTTTGGTTAAAAAGGAAGCTGCTCCCCAGTTATTGACCATATCTTGTCCATCTGCGTGGACATTTGTCAAAATAACAATTCGGATATCTTTTAATGTTGGGTCCTGTTTGGCAAACTTCAGAACATCAAATCCACTTTGTTCTGGCATGAGAAGATCCAAAAGCACAATATCAGGCTGGAAAGAACGCATTTTATTAATCCCCTGTTCTCCATCAGGTGCAATCTCTACCTCAAATCCTTCATGGAGAAATTTATCCCGGTACATGCCAAGAAGAATTGGATCATCCTCAACTAATAAAATTTTACTCATATATTATTTATAATTAATAATATCACTCGCTTTTGCTAATACATCATCAGGTGTTGTATTTGCTTTCATCAGTGAATATGTAGGCTTATTTTTAATAATCTCCTCCAAAAGTTTACCATCAATATTAAGATTAGTCAAAATGATAACAGGAACAGATTCTCCCCACGTGTCAGAACGCAGATGTTTCATAACAGTCATGCCGTCCATTTTAGGCATTGCTAAATCAAGAAGAATAAGATCAGGATGATGACGGATTGCCGCATTGAGTCCATCTTCACCATTAAGTGCTGTAATAACCCCCCATCGACTCACCTGAAATTTATCCCTGTACATTTCAAGAATAATTTGATCATCTTCAATAATAAGTACCGTTCTCATCTTATGCTCCTTCTTTTTTATTTAACGTTAATTCTCTCGTTTTTTCAAGTTCTGTTTTGACATCCAATGCGCGTTGTGTATCAGCTCTTGGGATAGAATACACAAACGTACTTCCTTCATTCGGAGCAGATTTCTCAAGATAGACATCTCCTCCCATCTTTCGTGCAACGCCACGTGAAATATAGAGTCCAAGACCAGACCCAACAGCTTTTCCTTGGGTAGGAGTAATGATTTGTTCAAATTTACCGAATAATTTTTCTTGTTCTTCAACTGCAATTCCTGTTCCTGTATCGGTAATAACAACCATCGCCTGATCGTGATCAACACGGTAAGAGAGCGAAACTGATCCAGTGTTGGTAAATTTGATGGCATTGGAAAGTAAATTGTTCAGAACCTCTTTAATCCAAAAATCATCTCCCTGTACCAAAATATCCTGCGTTGGAACAACAGTAAGTGAAATTCTTTTCAAACGAGCCTGTGCCTGAAATGATAACACCACCTCTTCTGTTATTTTAGCAAGTGAAAAATTAAATAATGTATATTTAATTCTGCCTGCCTGGAAGCGGGAAATATTTAATAAATCGTTAATAAGATGTAATTGTCGTTCAGCTGAAGCGTATACATTTGTTAACGGCTGTCTGAGTCTGTCTGTTATTTCTCCATAATCTCCACTCAATGTCATTGAAACAAGTCCCTTGATTGCAGTCATTGGTGCACGAAGCTCATGTGAGACAAGCGATATAAATTGATCCTTTACATGATCAAGTTCCTTCTCACGAGTGATATCTCTGAAAATTTCAATTGAACCAACAATCTTATTTGCAAGAGCAAGAGGCGTAACGGTCATTGATACTGGAAGTTTGGTAGCATCCCGCCTTTTATAATAATATGTTGCTGAAATTTTTTTATTCGATCGTAATGCAAGAGTAATCGGATTTCCTTCTTCGGAAATAGGATTTTCCTTTTCATCCTCCAGACCCACAATTTCAGTGAGAATGCTTCCAACTGCATCTTTACTTTCCCATTGCAACAGATCTTGCGCAACACGATTCATCAACATAATTCTCCCAATATCATCAGTAACGACTAGTCCATCACCGATATTGGCAAGAATAGCCTGATCTTTTACCCGTTCTTTCTCTAACTCATCAGTCCGGTGTTTGAGTTCTGTAATATCGTGTGACACACAAAAAACGTATTGGACAGCCCCTTCTTTTGTTTTTTCCGGAACAAGTCTTGCCTGAAAATAACGAATTTGTTGATCTGGAGAACGATACCAATATTCAATCCGTGCCTCTTGCCCTGTTTCGAAAACTTTATTCAGATTTTCTGTCCACAAATGTTCCTGTTCTTCAGGAATACTCAAATCTTTATTTGTTTTACCAATAAATGAAGACGGGACAATTCCTGTCACTTTTTCAACAGTTGGATTTACATACACATGCCTCAGCTCTCTATCATATCGGACGATAATATCCGGTGACTCATCAACAAGCGCTTTTAAATCCTGTGTTTGTCGATAAAAGGCATTCTGCAGTTGTTTGTTTGCCGCAATTTCTTCATCGAGTTGTTTTTGCTTTCCAGAAAGTTCCTGTAGTAAAGTTTGGAGAGCTTCATACACATGAGTCAAATCATCCTGTTCTTCCGGGAGCTGGATCGTTTCAGAAAAATCTCCTCCCTTTATTTTTTCCAGCAGAGGCAGAAGCTTTGCTAAATGTTCTGTTAGATTCGTTTTTGTGGAATTTTGTTGGGAATCCATAGATTAAGCTTTCCATAGCTATTGTTCAAGCTCTAACTCAAAGACATTCCATCGTTTGAGCGCTTTCGTAAAAGAAAGAATGCCAAAAAGATAGCGAAGTAAAACAATTTGCTGAAGTATCCATCCAAAAAATCCTTCAAGATAAATACCATACATTAATTCAGCAACAGCAAACCGCCCTCTGAGTGGAACAACATAGCCAAAATGACGATAATGATATGGTTGTACTGCCTCGCCCCGAATAAGCCGAGCGACATTTTCTCCGGCAACAGCTCCCTGCTCTTCTGCAACTTGTGCGACATTGGGTATTGGTTTTTGAGTTTTGGGATCGATAAATCCGGCAACATCACCTGCGACAAATACAGTATCAACTCCATCCATTTGCAAATATTCATTCACGATCACTTGTCCCCGTTTCGTTACTGGTAAACCTGACTGTGCTGCCAATTGATTGGCTTCTACTCCCCCTGTCCAAATCAATATATGATAAGGATATTCTTTCCCATTATCTGTATAGACCTTTTCACTATCAACCTTGTTAATATGTCCACCGAAGGCAAATTTTACATTTCCACCTGCCACCCGTTTTTGAGCAACGTCTGAGACGCGTGTATTCAATTCATTTAGCAACCGATCTGATCCCTGAATAATTGTTATTTCAAGACAATCTTTATCAAGTCCATTTTGTTTTGCAATTTTATCTTTATACATGAGCAATTCCGCGGCAAGTTCTGTTCCTGCAAATCCGCCCCCGCCAATAATTGCCTGAACTTTTCTCTGGCATTTTCCCTCTCGGCAACACAACATCTTAATCTTGTCTTTAATTTTGAGTGCATCACGAAGATCTTTTAATCCAACGCTGTGCTGCGCAAGTCCGGGAATTCCCATAAAAGCAGGCTGACTCCCAACAGCAATAATGAGATAGTCATAGGAAACCTCTTCTTTGTTTTTTAATGCAATGATCTTCCCTTGCGTATCAATTTTCTCAACTTCACTGCAGACAATCGAAACGCCGGAAGGAAAAATATTTTTGAACGGAATAACAATATCTTTATTAGGAACTTCGGATGTCGCTACTTCATAAAGTGATGGAGTGAACAAATGATAGGGATGTTTATCAATAAGGGTAATTTTTATTTGGTTCTTGCCAAGTTTTTTCTGGAGGCGAAGTCCTGCTGCAATTCCTGCAAACCCACCGCCAAGAATAACAACATGTTTTACTAAGCCAGTTTTCTGACTTTTCTCATCCATAGTTTTATCATACAGGACGTTGATAAAAAATAACAGATGAAAAAATGCTAGGCCTCAATCGCTACCTGCAATGGTAAATCGTCTTCTAGAAAATCTGACTCTGACTGCTCTCCCGCTGAAGCTTCTTGCTGCGGTGCAATTTCAAAATTTCCTCCCTCCCTCGCTAAACTGATAAGGTCAAGATCACGAAGCAGAAATTCTAAACCTTCATTTTCTCCAATGTTAAGATCCAACCAATCTTTTATATATGGATGGTAAGGAATGAGGGCAAAAATTGCATCCAAATTAGGTTTCACATACTCTTTTTTCTTTTTATAAATAGACTCAATCAACTCGGAAGCACTCCGCTCCATCAAAAGCATAAGCTCTCTCGAATTATTCCACTTACCAGGATCTTTGGCAAGAAGTTGTGTGCCAAAATGGAGAATACTGGCAAACCACTCTGTCCTATGCGCGCTTTTCTCATCTTTCAAATATGGCAAAACATCAAGTAAACTATTAATCGCTGCATCGGAACCTGTTTCTGTTTGAAGTTGATCAATTCTTGTAGAAAGCACTTGTTGTATAAGCTCCTGAGCAAGATCCGGAGTAAGACCCTCAACAATATCCTGAGTAAGGTTCTGGGCCAAATCCGGAGTAAGATTCTGAGGAAGATCCTTAGAAAATTCCGTCTGATATCTCTCAATGAGATTGATCAACTCATGTAAAGGAGGTGGGTTGTAATCAAAAGAAGCCATAGCAAATATTTCATACAACAATTGCTTAGGAGTCATTGCTTCAGAAAGCCTTGGTACTGGATTTTCAGGATCGCTCTTCAAAAAGTAGCTATCCAATACGTCACGCATACGATCTCCTTCATCAAAAACAAAAGATCTGTCGCGCTCATGCATAGCGAGCCTATTATCCCACAACCGCCCTTGTTGTGTTTCAGTTAACAAATTCCATTTTCTATTTAATTCCGCAAATAAATATCGCATAACTGTTGCTCGTTTTTCCGGAGTGGATACATCAAATTCTCTCTTATTTGGACCAATAATCTTCTGTAAATCCTGATTCACAAGAAGAGCATCAAAATTATCAAGTCCCTGCTCCAGCAGTTGCAATTCTCCTTCATAAGACTTCCTATTACGTTCAGAAAATCTGATTAATCTGGGATCTCCTGCTAATACCACGCCTTGACCTCTTCTAAACTTCACAGGAAGAATTGCCTCATCATGTTCCCCAACCTTTACACCACTCGTTGGACGATCAGTTGGCCCTGGACCATAAACAGGATGATTTGTCCCAATGGCTACCTCTGTTTGTCTATCGTGAGAAAAAAACTTTCCGACTGTGGTAAGGATTCTCATTGTCCTTGATTGTTCTGTATCTATGTCGGTTACTTGACCCTTAAGCGTACCATGTGCTTCCTCTCTTCTTAATCTCTGTCTTGTCCGCCAATTCGGATTAGGAATCAAATATGCAACCATATCTCCAACTCTGTCCAAGTATTTTTCCCCCTCCTCTGCCTCATTAAAGACGAGAGGCACCACCATGTCATATCCTGCTAATTTATCTTCAATAAATCTCTGCGCCTCCGGGCTGACTTGTCCTAAATTAAGATCCATTTTTGCCGTTTGCAACACTGCATCCTTTTCATCAGTAATGTACATAACCCCGCGTGCAATATACAGATCACCCGCCTTGACAGACCTAAGAGAATCTACTTTATCCAATGATTTAAGAGGTTGTCCGTCATATACATGAGTATCAAAACTTCTTTCTGAACCCAATGCAAGTTCACCAATATTATATTTACCGGGATCTTTTTTTAATTCCTCGTCCATTCCCACAAGTGTCTGATACATTACCTTTTGTACGTCAGACGGTCTCCTGCGAGTTTCATGGAATCCTAATCGCGGTAAAGTATTTAATCTTCTTCTGCTGTGGGGTTGTACAACTTTTGCTTCTGCTGCCATGATGGGTAATTTCTAGCTATTCTGTATGTTGAGAGTACAGCTTGAATGTAAAGCAAGGTATCAGGAAGTAGTAAGAAAGATGTAACACTACTAAAATGTGTTAGGATTTATGCGGTAAATCTTATCATCATTGTGCTTGAGGTGCTCTCGCAGTTGGTGTTTTAAGAAAAGAATGATGCGTCTCTGCAATTTTTTTCAGCTGTCTTCCAAGAATGAGTGAAAAAACAGTCAGAGCAAGAAATAAAAAAATAAGAAGACCCAACATCCACCTTCGCATAGAGTTAGTATACTACATTTCTATTCTTCAACTCCTGGAAATAAGTTCACTTCGATTACCTTAGGAGGTAGTTCCCTTGCTTGCTTCTCTAAGGCTGCGTCTAATTCTGTTTCAGATCTCATTGTTTCGAATTCTTTTACACCATTGCCTAAATTGGTCCACAAAACTAGGTCGCGCAGCTGATCTACTGTTTCTGGATTTGGAAATTGTCTAGTAAGCCAGCTTTCCAAAAGTTCCTGAGTATGACCCCGATCGGTTGCTTCTTCTTGCTGTGTTTTGGTTAAAACGTTAATTGTTATCCTTCCATGATCTCGAATAGATGCATGTAAAGAACTAATCATAGTAGCTACCAGTTGATCATCAAATTCAACGGGTATTCTATCTGTCCCTGAATAATGCATGCGGTGTTCGAGTAAAGTAAAGATTTTTTTCGGTGCTTCCTGTAAAGGCAACAAAGCGAGTCCTCGCATTGCTTGATTTATCATCTGGACATCAATCCAACTATCGTGACTATCTGGTATTTTTGAAAGTCTCCCTGCAGCTGCATCAATTGTTGTAGATAAAAAATCGTAAGCATCTTTATCATCGAACTTTTCCTGAATGAGTCTTGCCATAGCAAGAATTGGAGGGACGTCTGCTTCCTGATCATCTGGTCTCGGTTCCATTTCGATAGCAACTCGATTAAAAAATTCCTTTGCTTCTTCCTTGGTCCGTGATGCTAATCTGGTATTAAAAGGGTCTACACCACGGTAGTACACACTATCTATAGCTAAAACATCTGCATAATTAATTTCACTGGTAAAAGGTTCTTGTCCTGCTTTATAATTTTCTCCATTAACACTTTCTCTTAACATTCTTCTTATATGATCTGGTAAATCTGGTTGCGCATCTAAATCGGCAAAAAGTCTTCGTGCTTCTGCATAATCTTCAGCTATCTGTTCGGGATCTCTGTCAGTATGAGCTCTATTTAGTCGCAATAGATATTCTGATGTATCTGTTCTGTCCTTCGCTAGTCTCCCTTCCGTATCAACAGAACCAGCTGCAACAGGTCTTCGCTTTCTATCTATCCTATACATTACCGCTTCCGGAACAACTTGTACGGCATGTTGTGCTGCAATTCTAGGATCAAGCTCACCTGTAGAAATTTCATGGTCGTATCTCACTTGCAACCCAAAAGTAATACCTTCATAGTTTGCTAATGCCCCTGCAAGTTTTTTTGTAACTGTTCCTCCATTCAAGACTTCTGTTGGTCCACCTCTTTGTGGGTGAGGGAGAATAATAAGAAGTTCGTCGTCAGGACTAATGACAAGAGGACCATGAACTTCAAAAAATACACCTGAGTGAATTGCTGGTCTTTCAGTTCCCTGTCTCATCCATGGCCAATAGAATACTGTATCTCCTTGTTCTGGAGAAGGAGAAGGGCTATGAAGACCATCGAGACGCATCCTCTGAGGTATTATTTCAGCAGCACCGAGACCATCAGGTCTCCTTTGCTGAACAGTTACTGCTTGTCTATTCTCTGGCAACATATGATCTAGATCGATACTCTAGCCTTATTCTATCTTAAGTAGACTTATCTTGTCAAGCTCTACAAGAAGTTTTCAACAAGCGGAATGATCAATAAATGCGGAAGAGGACAAAAATACAGATACAAACTGCAGTTACAAAGGGAATCCAAATACAGGTTCTCACCATATGATGCACATGCTGAGGCGGCTGTATCCCAACTTGGTCACTAGACTTAAGCAGTTTTGAAAGGTAAAGCCAATTATATGCTCCCAAAATTATCACCAGAATCAAACAAAATACAAAAGCTACTACTTTGAAAGCATTGAGCAGCAATTCCTGATTTTGTAGAAGTTCAATCATATATTTTCTTTTTTAATTTTTGGCGAATCCATGTCTCTCCCGGAACCACATCGGAAAAAGCGGAGCATCTGCTCCATGATCCATCAAACGTTGTGTTAAGAATTTTTCGATTGTCTCCGGCTGCGGAATATCATTAAAAACAAATTCCTCCTGGTGGGTCGGTCGATCAAAGGTCACGACAATATCACCCATACCGATAAGCTCATGTATAAAACCATTTATTTTAATATCAATCTCCGTACAATTTACCTTATCCAACAATACATCGTTAACGTTGTATGACGTAAGCGGTGTATACCATACCTCAAGAATTTTTCTCGTCGTCAATATATAAACATGAAAATACCAATCAATAATAACCTTGGCAATCATACTCATACATGCACTCACAAGAAGCAGGGATACGATGATAAAAAGTGAAAGTGAATGGAAGAAAGAGATAAAGACGAGAAACGCAGTTAAAAGAAGAACTGCGAGCACAAATATTGTAAAAACAATTGGCAAAAAAATCACAAAAGAATGTCGGCGCTGCACTAAAAGCAATTTCTCTCCGGCCAATGTTAAAAATGTATTCCAATTTCCATTCACAACCATACCATGTTTCATAATATACTCCTCTCTTTTCTTGCAGTTTTCTTTCTTACTTTTGATGATCTTAATACATATTACATTTAGCATGATCCTTTAACGTCAAATTTTTATGTGGAGACAGTAAGAATTCTATAAGAAAACCTCAGCTTTTAGCCTCAAAAATTGCCTCTTAATGAATCTAGAAAACGTACACTCTTTTTCTTTCTTCTTTTGTTAGTAAATTGCCACTATAAAATAGATAAAAAAACGCTATAATATCTTTTATCCGAATGACAGAGATAAAAAATCTTCAAGAACTGGCAAAACTTCTCAGATATTTCATTCTCAGGTCATCCTCAGAAGCAGGATCAGGACATCCTACCTCATCACTCTCTGCAGTTGAACTCATGACAGTCCTCGCATTTGATGGTTTTTTGCGTTATGATCTCAAAAATCCAGAAAACCCAACAAATGACAGGCTTATTTTTTCCAAAGGACATGCATCTCCCCTCTTCTATTCTCTGTTTACAGCAGCCGGAGCAATCACTGAAGAAGAACTGATGACATTTAGAAAATTCGGAAGCCGTCTCGAAGGACATCCCACACTTACTTTTCCTTACACACAGGCAACAACAGGCTCTCTGGGTCAGGGACTCGCTGTTGGTATCGGTATGGCGCTGAATGCAAAATTGGAAAAGCTTCCCTATAAAACCTACGTGCTTTTTGGTGACAGTGAAATGGCAGAAGGATCTGTTTGGGAATCAATGCAGATAGCCTCTTACTACAAACTCAACAATATTATCGGCATTATTGATGTAAATAGACTTGGACAAAGCCGCGAAACCATGTTTGGTCATGACGTAAAAAGTTATGCAAAAAAAATCGAGGCATTTGGTTGGAAAGTCGCGACTGTCGATGGCCATTCACTCACACAAATCAGAAATGCATTTGAAAAAGCAGAGCAAGTCAAAGATGCACCAGTCATGATCGTTGCCAAAACAATGAAAGGGCGAGGCATTTCCTTCCTTGAGAATAAAGAGGGCTGGCACGGCAAACCACTAAATAAAGAACAACTGGAAGCAGCACTTTCGGAATTAGGAAAAGTAGATACAAAACTTCGGGGTAAAATTGAAAAACCCACCTCCAGAAAAGCTCAGGACAAAAAATCAAAAACAATCAAACAACCTGCTTATACAGTTGGAGACAAACTTGCAACGCGAAAAGCATATGGCAACGCACTTGTCCGGATCGCTCCCAAATTCCCAGAACTGGTTGTTCTTGATGCTGAAACAAGTAACTCGACATTCTCTGAAACATTTGCGAAAGCCCATCCTGAGAAATATTTTGAAATGTTTATTGCAGAACAAAATATGGTCGGAACTGCGCTTGGATTTTCCCGCATGGGAAAAATTTCCTTTGTTGCGACATTTGCTGCATTTTTCTCCCGCGCTTTTGATCAGATCCGTATGTCGCAATATTCTGACGGAAATATCAAATTTCTTGGTTCTCATGCCGGTGTCTCAATTGGTGAAGACGGCGCCTCGCAAATGGGACTTGAGGATCTTGCTATGTTCCGGACAATCCGAGACAGTGTTGTTCTCTACCCAAGTGATGCAGTCGCAATGGAGAAGCTGACAGAAATTGCTGCAGAAACTCATGGGATTTTCTACATCCGCGCCACAAGAAGTGATACCCCTGTTCTTTATCCAAATGATGAAACCTTTACAATTGGTGGCAGTAAAACGCTTAAAAGCAGTAAGAATGATGTTGTGACAGTAGCAAGTGCTGGAATCACGCTTTTTGAAGCACTCAAAGCATATGATGAATTGAAAAAAGAAGGAATCACAATCCGCATCATCGATCTCTACAGCATCAAACCCCTTGATATCAAAACGCTTGAAAAAGCAGGAAAAGAAACAAAGGCAATTATTACCGTAGAAGATCATTATGAAGCAGGCGGGATTGGCGAAGCAGTGAAAAGTGCTCTTTCTGAAATAGAGGCCAAAGTCTATTCCCTTGCTGTTCGCAAAATGCCACGAAGCGGCAAACCGGCAGAACTTCTCGACTATGAAGAAATTTCAAGTGTGGCAATTGTAAAAAAAGTAAAAGATCTCTTACACAAAAATTAACTTCCTCTCTTAGAAATAAAATAATTTCCTCGTATAATAACTAGTTCTTATGGGCAAACACGAGAGACCTCATTGGATGAGGCAAAGATGGGATACGATTCGGACTCGCATTGGAAAAAAAAATGACACGTTATTGAGAAAAGATCCAAGAGAAGAAGAAGTACAACGACTACGGGAACTTGACCTGCCTCCATATATTAGACTTCCAATTCAAGATATACCCAATGTCGCGCTTAGTTCTCCAGTATGGGAAACAATTTCGGAATACCTCAGAAAAAAAGAAAAATTACCATATCATCTGGGCCAGATGTTTGCTGACGCGACCATAAGTTTTGTTACTACAACTCCTGATCATATTGCTGCTATTATTGCACGAGTACCAGAAACTTCGACGCAAGATCCATCTCAAAGACCACTACTTGACCGCTATGCGTTTTCACCAAAACAAGTGCTTGCCATACATGATAAAGCAAGCAG
Organism: uncultured Gammaproteobacteria bacterium; assembly: GCA_964391315.1. Taxonomy (GTDB): domain Bacteria; phylum Patescibacteriota; class Microgenomatia; order Levybacterales; family UBA12049; genus DATIGJ01. The sequence goes on from CAYMJR010000001.1 coordinate 50,889, forward strand.
GGCTATGGAAGCCGGACAACTAACAGAGGTTGATATTACTTTTATCGCCGATCATCCTGACTCCCAACAACATCTTATCTGGAGAGATCCAATAATCGTAACTATGAAAACTCCACAATTCTAATTAGTTCATCTGGAAAATCACCTTTTCCTTTGCTACACTGTAACTAATGCCCGTTATTAAGAATTACGACAGCCTTGCTAGTAACGACAACCGTAAAGTTGTTTTGCAATTAATTGAAACAGCTTTTGCCGCCATCACCCCTGAAGAAGTTTTTAAAAACGGTTTTTCCTTCCAAAACAATATTCTCAAAATTCAGGATAAAACATTTGAACTCAACAATTGCGACCGGGTAATTCTTGTTGGCTATGGCAAAGGCTCAAGCGGAATTTGTAAACGGATTGAACAAATGCTTGGTGACAAATTAACTGAAGGATTTGATATTGATGTCGTTGATGAAACATTCACCAAGATACAATACACAAAAGGTACTCACCCGCTTCCCTCGCAAGCAAATTTTGACTACACAGAAATGGTCTGTCAGCATGTTTCCAATCTTACTGAAAAAGATCTGGTAATTATTGTCACCTGCGGCGGCGGCTCAGTTCTTTTTGAAAAACCTCACACTTTTACTCTTGATCAGATGATTGCTGTTAATAAAGGACTTTTGGATTCAGGTGCAACGATTTCTGAAATTAATACGATTAGGAAACATCTATCCAAAGTCAAAGCAGGCGGACTTGCCAAAACTATTTACCCTGCAACTGCAGTCAATCTTATCTTTTCAGACGTTCCCGGTAATGATCTCTCAGTTATTGCCTCTGCTCCACTTGTAAAAGATAAAACATCGATCGAAGATGCAAAAGCAATTCTTGAAAAATATAAACTTACAACGCCAACTGTTGCTGACCTTGTCGAAACACCAAAAGAAGACAAATACTTTGAAAAGGTATCCAATATCCTTATGCTCAGTAACCTCACAGCACTCAATGCCATGGAGAAAAAAGCAAAAGAACTTGGCTATCATTGCTACGTGATGACCGACCGGTTGCAAGGTGACGCACGAACACTTGGCAAACAATTAATTAATGAAACACCACAAGGACAAATTTTGCTTGCAGGTGGTGAGTCCACAATTAAAATTACTGGACATGGCAAAGGGGGCCGCAATCAAGCCCTCGTTTCCTGCTCATTCCCATACATCACAGGCGATACAGTCATCGCAACATTTAGTACTGACGGTTGGGACTTCTATGGCTACACTGGAGCTATCGCAGACAAAGATACACTCAAAAAAATTGATGACCAGCATATTGACGTTAAATCATTTTTAGATGATGATAATACTTATGAGCTATTAAACAAGCTCGGAGACGGAATCGACACAGGCAAGCAAGAATCGAACGTGTCAGATTTATTTATTGTTTTGAAAAAATGAACGACGAATTACATGATGACAAAGTAAAAGAACTTGAAGAAAAAGCCGAACAAGGCCGTGAACTACTCATTCAAACACTTCTTGAAGCAGGAAGTGGTCATTCCGCCGGACCTCTCGATATGATGGAAGTCTTCATCTCCTTTTACTTTCATATATTAAATCATGACCCAAAAAATCCTGATTGGCCAGACCGCGACCGCCTCGTTCTTTCCAATGGACACATCGTTCCTGTTCGCTACGTAGTCATGGCACTGGCAGGCTACTTCCCCATCGAAGAATTAAAGACACTTCGAAAACTTAACTCCCGTCTTCAGGGCCATCCGCATCGCACCATCCTTCCCGGTCTTGAAACAACATCAGGACCCCTTGGTGAAGGACTCTCCCAAGCAATCGGTATCGCACTCGCAGCAAAATTAGATAAGAAAAATTATTACACCTATGTCATTACCGGAGATGGAGAGCTTGATGAAGGCAATATCTGGGAAGCCATGATGTATGCAGGAAAAATCAAACTCAACAACCTTATCATGATCGTTGACCGTAACAACATCCAAATCGACGGTTTCACCGAAGACGTCATGCCACTTGAGCCGCTTCGAGCAAAATTCGAAGCATTTAACTGGCACGTTTTGGAAGTTGATGCTCACAACATCCGTGCATTTGTCGACAAAATAGCTGAAGCAAAAGCCATTTATGAAAAACCCACAGCCATCATTGCCCACTCCATCGCCGGAAAAGGCGTCGGCTTCATGGAAAAAGATTTCCACTGGCACGGCAAACCACCAAACAAAGAAGAAGCCAAAAAAGCACTTGATGAATTGAGAACCTTACAAGGAAAAATTGTTAGCGAACATAAATAAAAATTGGAGTGACGCGACAGAAACGTTCCAAATAAACTATGCTAAATCAAAACTTAAAACTAAATACCAAACTCTTCGACCAAGACGTCGAAGTCCAGCCTACCCGTAAAGGCTACGGTGAAGGACTGCTTGCCCTTGGGGAACAAAATCCAAATATTGTCGGCTTGTCAGCAGATCTCACAGAATCCACCTACGCTCACCTCTTCGCAGAAAAATTCCCAGAAAGATTCTTTGAAATAGGGATCGGAGAACAAAACATGGCAGCAGTCGCAGCAGGACTTGCAGTTACCGGCAAAATCCCCTTCATCTCTTCATACGCCACTTTCTCTCCAGGCAAAAATTGGGAAACAATCCGCACCACAATTGTCTATAATCAAGCCAATGTCAAAATTGCAGGACATCACTCAGGTGTTATGACAGGACCCGACGGCTGCACACATCAAGCAACTGAAGATATCGCAATCACCCGCTGCTGGCCAGACATTGAAATCTATATCCCTTGCGACTCAATTGAAAGTAAAAAAGCAACCATAGCATCAGCTAATACGACCAAACCTGTGTACCTTCGATATACCAGAGACAAAACACCCATTATCACAACCGAAGAAACACCATTCCAAGTGGGCAAAATGCAGGATTTCTGGGTCACAGACAATCCGCAAGTTACCATCTTTGCAACAGGCTATATGCTTTATTATGCGCTTGTGGCCGCCAAAGAGCTCGAAGATGAAGGCTTCCCAACACTTGTCATCAATGTTGCAACAATTAAACCTCTTGATGAGGATGGCATCATGCGGTTTACCGGACACACTAAAGCAGTAGTCTCTGTTGAAGATCACCAGATCGCAGGCGGTATGGGCAGCGCAATTGCAGAATTTTTGGCAAAAACCAATCCCCTCCCAATGGAATTTATCGGACTGCAAAACACTTTTGCCGAATCAGGCGGATGGAAAGAAATTATTGAAAAATACGGTATGGGAGTAAAATCAATAAAAGAAGCTGTTAAAAAAGTTGCGAAACGAAAGCATCAAGAATAAATCAAAAGAAAGGATAAACCTCATCCTTGACTCTTGTGTCTTAATTCTTGATACTTAATATATGGAACCTGCCCTGTTAAAAAAATTAGAAGATAAAATCAAAGGTGATGTCGTGACTGACAAAGATACACTCTATACCTACAGTCATGACACCAGCCTCTTTGAAGTCAAACCACAAGTTGTTATTACCCCAAAAGACGCGGATGATATAAAAAAAGTTATTAAGTTTGTCACAGAAAATAAGAAAGCTCATCCTGATCTTTCTATCACAGGCCGGTCAGCTGGTACAGATATGAGTGGCGGTGCAGTGAATGATTCAATAATCCTTGCCTTTCAAAAATACTTTAATCAAATCGTTTCTCAAAAAGATGATGTATTTACTGTTCAACCAGGAGTTTTCTATCGTGACTTTGAAAAAGAAACACTCAAACACGGCCTCATCTTCCCTTCCTACCCAGCATCCCGCGAACTCTGTGCGATGGGAGGCATTGTCAACAACAATTCAGGCGGAGAAAAATCTCTTGAATACGGCAAAACAGAACGCTACGTCCGAAAAGTAAAAGTTATTTTGTCTGACGGCAATCAATATACTTTGGAACCCCTTACCGAAGCAGAACTCAAGAAAAAAATGGCACTCAAAAGTTTTGAAGGGCATCTCTATCGCAATATGTATGAACTGATTTCCAAAAATTATGACCTGATTAAAAAAGCCAAACCAAAAGTGACCAAAAATGCAGCAGGATACAATCTCTGGAATGTTTATGATAAGGAAACCGGCATTTTTGATCTAACACAACTGTGGGTAGGTGCACAAGGAACCCTCGGAATGCTTGTGGAAGCAGATATCCAAGTCGTTCCTGTCCGCAAACATCATGAGATGGAAATCATTTTCCTGGATGATCTTACTCACCTTGGCGAAATTATCGATGCTGTGTTGCCTCTCAACCCGGAAAGTTTTGAAAGTTATGACGATAATACCCTCAAACTCGCCCTTCGCTTCTTCCCGGAATTTGCCAAAAAACTTGGCATTCCTGGTCTTGTTCAGTCTGGTTTGGCATTTTTCCCTGCGTTTATTGAACTTGCTGTCGGCAAATTACCAAAATTGATTCTCCAGGTAGATTTCGCAGGAGATGACTTGGATGAGTTACAGAAAAAAATTCAGACACTTCGCGAAAAGATTAAACATCTTCATCCCAAAACCCGCATCGCAATTGATGATAAAGAAAAACAGTATTGGTTGATCAGAAGAGAAAGCTTTAATCTGCTTCGCAATAAAATTCGGAACAAACACACTGCACCATTTATCGATGATTTCGTTATCGATCCACACAAAATGCAAGAAGTTGTCTCTCAAGTGACTGATATTTTGAAACAATATCCTGAATTTATCTTTACTGTCGCAGGACACGTCGGTAATGGCAATTTCCATATTATCCCAATTGCAGATATCAAAGATCAAAAAGTCCGGGATGCAATTCCCGTCATTGCCAAAAAAGTCTATGAGATCGTGATCAAAAACGGCGGATCAACAACTGGTGAACACAATGATGGTCTGATCCGGACTCCCTATCTTGAGCAAATGTATGGAGAAAAAATGGTCAAACTGTTTGAAAAAACCAAACACATCTTTGATCCATTAAATATCTTCAATCCTCGCAAAAAAGTTCATGGAGACCTCAAATTTGCCATGTCCCACATTAGGACTGAGTGGTAGATTCTTGCCATCGGTATTCGTCAACTCTTCCGCGCCTCACTGTGATTCCACATATCGTTTTTTGAGGTACTACATTTTTTATCTCTCTTGCATTAATTTGATCGTTACGGAAAATAGCCCTACTTCTTCGACGCAATGCCGGCATATGATAATCTATTTTTCGAAAAACAATAATTGCATCATCTCTAACATCCCCTCTTGCTTTAAGAGTTTCTGGTTTCCAACGAGAACCTGCAGGATATTTCTCACTATTATATCTAAACCGCATACCTGGTGGTATAGGTTTACTCGTCGGTTCTCTACCCTCGATTGTTCTTATTCTGACAACTGCCATAGGAAAACGGGAATAGGATAGTATGTTTTCGTTAAAAACACAACAATGAAGTTTTATTTTCCTTTAAATAATTTTCCAGGGAACCAAGGAGTGCCGAGAAGCGGCAAAATGTAGCGATCAAATCCATACCAACCAGCAACTCTCCATGCGAGAATCAAAAATAATTGAATTAACACCATAATTGGATTGACACTGACAGTTCCTGCAAAAAGATAACTCATATTCATAAAGGTGCCAAAAAATGCAGCGATACCGGTAAACGCACCGAGTATTAACCCGACGCCCACCAATAATTCTCCAAACGCAACAACATGAGAAAAAGCAGCGGCGTTTGGAAGAATAACATCTTTCAACCATGCTGCATACCAACCCGATACATCAGGATGCGCGCCAGCAGTTTTACTTAATGCTCCATGAATAAATCCAGCAATTGCTCCACCTGCATGCGGACCTACCCAGACAGGGCTTGTCACTTTTTCCCATCCTGCTTCAAGCCAAATCCATCCCACGTAAATTCGAAGAATTACCCACATCCATGCAAGCCGTGTGTCTGCAAAAATAAATCGTGATATCGGCGGTTCTGGAATTTGTGTAACTTCTTCTTTTCTGCTCATACATCAACCGTAACACAGCAATATCCCCCCTGCCAGTGATATAAATCACTGACAAAACTTTTACCAATCCCCTTTTTCCTGTACAATACAGTCATGCATCCCTATAAAGAAGCACTGAGAAGAAAAATACCAGCTGATGCGATACCACTCTCAGAGTTTACGCCAACAGTAAGAGGTTCAACAAAATTTGTCAGAGTTGGTGATGAAATACGAGTCGCTGCAAAAAAGGACCCGATACCTCCACATCCAAACTTAGTATCAGATCTTGATGCTCAGATAAGAAGATTAAGAATTGAAGACCCTGCTCAACTTGATGGTGGTACTTTAGAATTTTTTCCTACTGAGAAGGTGTTAAGAATTGATGGATCATCTGATAGTTTGGGTTATCCTCTTCCAGAACATACCGAAGATGCACGTAGAATAACAGCAGGCATAATAGAAGCTACGCTCTCTGGATATACTATACGTTACGATAATAAATCAATTCCAGGTAACACAATACAAGGTGATTCTGGAGAGGCAGAATATGCATATTTTGATATAACAGAAGACTAATGTATAAAGCTATTATCTTTGATTTCTTTGATGTCATTCATACAGACCCTTTCCATGCATGGATGAAAAAGCATGGATACACGCGGGAAGGCGCATTTGCAGAGGCATCACGTATGCTCGATAGAGGTACCATTTCCCAGCAAGAATTTTACGAAAAGCTTTCTGAAGCAAGTGCCATTAAAGCAGCAGAGATTGAATCTGATTTTCATCACTTCTCCCGCGTTGACCATGAGATGGTTGCATTTATCTCCAAACTTCGTGCTTCGTATAAAACAGCACTCCTCTCAAATTCTGGAAAGGCATATCTTCGCAATCTCCTTACTAAGCATCAACTGGAATCACTTTTTGATCTCATTGTTATTTCTTCAGAAGTAAAACTTATCAAACCAGAACCCGAAGTCTTTTTACATATCTTGGGGAAATTAAACATACCGGCATTAGAAACAGTTTTTATTGATGACAATGAGAATAATATCAAGGCAGCGCACATATTAGACATTAAAGCATTCCACTATCGTAATCTAAAAACATTACAAACTGAATTGGAAGCAGTTGGTATTACGGTATAATCTTTGTCCGAATTTTGTCTTGCAATTTGCTTCTCCACCCGCTAGTATAAATACTAATGAACCAGGAAGAACTACAAAAAGTCGCAAAAGCCCTTGTCGCCACAGGGAAAGGAATCCTCGCTGCTGATGAAAGTGCAAAGACCTGTCAAAAGAGGTTTGATAGTGTCGGCGTTGAATGTACTGAAGAAACACGACGTGAATACCGCGGACTTCTTTTTACTACTCCAAACGTCAATGATCATATGAGTGGTGTCATCTTCTATGACGAAACCTTCTGGCAGAAAACAGATGATGGAAAAGCTTTTCCTGATTATCTCAAAGAACATGGTGTCGTCCCAGGCATCAAGGTAGACAAAGGACTTGTCGATTTGCCCGGTTTTGAAGGAGAAAAACTTACACAAGGCTTGGATGGTCTTCCTGAAGAAATGGCAAAATATCACGAAGCTGGTGCACAATTTGCCAAATGGCGCGCAGTGATTACAATTGGTGAAGGCATTCCGACACAACAGTGTATTGATGCTAATGCGTTTGTCCTCGCCCGCTACGCACGGATTTGTCAGGACGCAAATATCGTACCGATTGTCGAACCAGAAGTACTTTATGATGGCAATCACAGTATTGAACAATGCGAAGAAGTGATTCATAAAACATATGATGTTCTCTTCTCTACCATGAAAGCATTTCGTGTCTTTATGCCAGGAGCAATTCTCAAAACGAGTATGGTCCTTCCCGGAAAAGACAGCGGCACACCAATCAATCACGATGATGTCGCAGCACGGACTGTCAAAGCACTACACGAACACGTCCCACATGACCTCGGCGGCGTTGTGTTCTTAAGTGGCGGACAAACCAGTAATGATGCATTTATTAATCTCAATAGAATTGCCAAAGGTGGCCCTCATCCATGGGGTGTCACTTTTTCCTACTCTCGCGCTATCCAGGATCCAGTGCTAAAAGCATGGGCAAAAAATCGAAGCGATAAAAATGCTGTACAAGATCTCTTTAAAAAGCAATTGGAAATGGTTGGTGCAGCAAGTGAGGGAAAATTGGATGAATCATTGTTGCAAACAGATACTGCTGCCTCCCGCTCTCAAGACCTCTAAACTATCCCACTCGTTCTTCCATTTCCATGATCGTGAGGAGGCCGGCTTCGGCGCCAATATGTTCGACAACTGATGCGGCGTTTACCGCTCCCCATTTCATTCTCTGAGGAATTGGTAAACCATTGATGGTCGCTGCAAGAAATCCTGTTGTGTATGCATCACCTGAACCGGTTCTTTCAACAACTTCACCAGGAGCCATCGGACAGGTATAGAATTCACCATTTTCATCAAGACAAAATGAACCATCTTGTCCATTGGTGATGACAACTGTTTTGGGACCTCTTTTTTGCAGTTTCTCTGCAAGCCGCTGTATATATCCGTCGGTATCATCATCTTTCTCTCCGTAATGATTAAAGAGCAGCAGCTCAGCTTCCTCTTTATTCACAACCAATACTTCTGTATTGCTAAGTACAGCATGGACAACATCTTTGCCGTCTTTAAATTGAGGATTGCCAGGATTGAAAGCGATCTTTGCACCGACCTTTAAAGCGAAATCTAACACATGTTTGTATGCCTCATGCCATTCATTTCCAAGACTAGTGATATAGACATATTTTGCTGTCGCGTCAATAATCTCAAATTTATTTTGTCTGACAACATGTTCATCAAAGATTGTCCGCTCCCCTTTATAATTGATAATAACGGAGAAATTCGTCGCGCCGGGATTCTGGATCATAAAAAGTCGTTCAATATTTTCTTTGGCAAGACTATTTCTAATCCGTATTGAGAATTCATCATCACCAATCTCGCTACAAAGGGTAGCTTTTAGTCCCAATCGTGCAAGACCAACTGCGACATTGGTCGCGTTTCCACCCATACAGAAATCATACCGGTCAACATTGATCTTTTCTCCATGACGAAAACACAAATGTCCATCTTCTGATAAATAATATTTCTCATGACTATCAGCAAGCCTCATGAATGCATCAATAGTTGTACTACCTACCGTAATAACGTCGTATTCTCGGATCATATAATAAGAGTAGCATAAAGAAAAAGAAAAACGCAATCGATGAGAATTAGAATTTCAATCGTGGATATATAGAAGATGTTACAGGATCTGCAGAAATCATTGTCCCCTGTAAAAAACTCTTCTTACATATACTACAGCTTCTCTTGGAAGACGGCTTAACCTCGTACCCTCTCCTGGTACTCCCTTTTCTACTCTATGTGTATTCGGCTTCTGCAATCCTTCTACCGACCTTATTTTTTCAAGAGCGATTCGTGAAAAAGCAGCAGCCACTTCTATTCGAACTGATGTTGTCATAGTATTCTTTCTATTTGGATACTACCATAAAAGCAGAATAAAATGAAAAATGATGAGGATCAGAATTACTTTCTCTGTTTATTACTTCTTACCAATCTTCCAATCTCTTGCAGTTGATACGAAGATAATGTTTCTGTCCCTCTTTTCGGAGATTGAATGAGCAATGTCCTCAGTTTCCTCAGATCATCATATGTTAAACGTGTCTGCAAATAAAGGATAATATTCCTTATCTTCTTTCTTTGCCGATATACTTCCCATCCTACCATGCCATTAATGACAGCTTCCTCAGCCTTACGTGATTTTTGTCCATCAACAGCATGCGTGCCTGTACGATAATGACGTAATGGATCAAACGGTTCATACTTTTCTGCGTTTGGCAAAGTATGTTGAATATTAGGATTGTTTGCCAGAAATCGTGACTTTGCTATTCCCCAAAGATACCAACTTTGACTCCTACTACGTTTATCTCTTTTAAGTCCAAGGTCCCTCATTACATTTTCCAAAGTCTGTATTGCATGGGCGGCTTTTCCTAACACAAACTCGCGCCCGTACTCTTTCATCATCGCATGCAATTCTCGTGCGTAATTATTGACAACCTCTGAACTTATCAATAGATTTGCCTGTCTATCACGGTTTCTTCTAAAAACGTCATTGTATAAAAGTTTTACTGCCGCATCTATTTCGCCGCGTGTTATAAGGTGGTATGCTTGAAGTTCTTTTTCAGTTGGTGCAGGATATACTTGAGTAGGTTCTTTTTTCTCTTGTTTCTTTTCTTCAGGTGTAGTAGTAGTTTTGGTGGGTGGTATATTTTGTGGTTCTGCTTTGCGACCTGCCATTTCCGTAGGCCCAGTCGTTTGTTTAACAACAGGTGGAGGTTGTGCCTCGGGTGGCGATTCTGCAGAAGGTTCAGCTCTTTTTTGAGCAGCTCCTTCCTCTCCTTCTCCTGGCTCTTGTTTCTGTACTTCTTCGCTGCTATCTTTTTGAATTTTGTGAAGCAAAGGATGAGTAATTACTTCAATAGTATTTATTTTTTCTCTCGCTTTCCTGATAAATGCATCACTATCTGTTTTTACATTCTTCACGCCATGGATCAGATGCTCAATTACTTCACTACTTTCATACCCAAATGCATTCCCTAATTGTCTAATAATGTCTTGATTGTTGAGTATCTGTTCATGACTTGCTTGGGTTTCAACCTCGCCAACAAATTTAATAATATCGGATTTTTTGTTTAAATACTCTTCATAAAAATCATCTGCAGTCACTGTGTCAGTAATACCTAGTGTATCCAAAAATGCTTTTCTTTCATTATGTTCTGTATCATTTCGTATTCCATCTAAATAGGTGTTAAATCCATCTCGCCACTGTGCATAGGTTAGCCCTTTTTCTTGTTGGTAGCGGCTCCGTTGGGTAAGTGATGCCTTTTGGTAGATATTTCCCGCTCGATCATTGATTCCTAAAGCACCATTTTCTTGAATAGAATCAAACTGTTTTTTTTTGATTTTCACCTGAGGATTGGAAAGATCTCCTAACAAAAATCGTGCTTGTAATCCAACATTTGCTGCTCCCAATAATTCTGTGGGCTTTGCACTTTCCTTCTTTATAGGTGACGGTTGTAGTTCTTTAGGATGCATACTTTATTAACAAATTTCACGAGAGCAAGAGTCGCAACCCTTGCCCTCGTGTAATTCGTGCATCACGAGCGTGAACGCGAACCACCTCTACTTCCAGCTATCCTTGCTTCTTCACTGGTAAACTCATGCGCTGTTCCTCTTTGATGAGCTATTCTACCTCCTTTACTTCTTTCTTCATCAGTAAGCTTATGCGCTTGTCCACTCTGCTGAGCTGCGCGACCACCTTTAGAACCGATGTCTTGATGGAAATCTTCACCGTATCGTTCTTCAGCAGTCTGTGCCGCTTTTTGACCAGCCACTTTATGACCTGCCACATCACCATGCCACCCTGCTCCGGGCTTCTTTTTACCCGCACCTCCTCTGTTATTTGCCATTGTGTTTCACCTCCTCTGTCATTTGGAAATGTTTACTGTACGCGTTTTTTTTAAATGCGTCATGAGAGTTACATAAGAAGGCTGTAAGGTGTCCGAATAGGATCTTAGTATCCAAATGTTCGAGAGGAACCAAGTTGCGTATACATACTGTAAAACTGCTGAATAAAGATGGCATATGCATACAATGAAAATGCAATGGAGCCGATAACAAGACACAAGATAACAACACCAACTATCCGCGTTTTTTTATTTTGTTGTCTGATATATCGAATTGCAAACGGTAACGCCGCTGGTGGCAAAAAAATACTTACGAGATAAAGAACTATTTGTCTACCAACTGAAATAGTGATTGGCTTGATTCGTACTTGTTTACCGCAATTGGGACAAAAATAAAAATCCGAAAGGAGAGGAAGCTGACAATTTGGGCAAGGAGTAAGATGCTGTTCCGGCATATTATTAATTGGGTTTGAAACTCAAAGAGCAACCATTGATGCAATACCTCTCTCCTGTTGTTTCCTTTGGTCCATCATTAAAAACATGTCCAAGATGTGAACCACAATTTTTACAATTCACTTCAATCCTATGCATACCATAACTATTATCTTCCTCAAGATCAACATGCTCACGATTCATCGGTTGATCAAAACTTGGCCATCCAGTGCCACTATCAAATTTGGCATCACTGGAAAACAATTCGTAACCACACGCAGCACAAACATATTTTCCCTTATCATGATTTTGATATAACGTACTAGTAAATGCTGGCTCCGTCCCCTTCTCTCGCAATATATGATATTGTTCTGGGCTTAGTCGTTTTTTCCACTCGTCCTCTGAAAGATGTTTCCAATCTGTCATGAAATCAGTATAAATCGAAAACGTCTTTTTATCAACCAGAACTACTTTAAACTAGCTATAAATGTTCTTGACAAAGTTATTGATCTAGAGTACTATCTCAGCTATAAGGATAAATTATTAGAAACTAAATTGTTTGTTTCAGCTAGTAACACAATGTCCATGAGAATACTATTAATACTCTCGTGGCTTTCTTATTTTTAGAACGAATATGGCTAAAAATGCACATCCAGTTAAAAAACTAAATCAGTTCTTTGCTACAGCTATTTGTGGCAACGATATTTTAAGTTCCACATTTTACGTATCTGGTATCTCAATTCTTTATGTTGGTATTTATGCCCCACTTGTACTTGCAATAATTGTTTTGGTACTTTTTTTCTATAAAAGTGTTTATACTGAAGTTGTTGAAGCTCTTCCTGTTAATGGTGGTGCATATAATTGTCTCCTAAATGCATCATCCAAGACAATTGCTGCCTTTGCGGGTACTATGACAATTCTTTCCTATATCGCAACGGCAGTTCTTTCTGCCAAAACGGCAATTGAATATCTTTCATCTGTTGTAACTCTTCCTGTTATTCCAATTACCATCGGGCTTCTTCTCGTTTTTGCCATCCTTGTTATTTCCGGGATTAAAGATAGTGCAAAAGTTGCTTTTACTATTTTTGCCGCACATATTGTTGTATTAACAGTCTTTTTACTGATGGGGATTCTCTATGCGTTCCATGGTCACTCATATCTTTTAGCAAATCTGCAAAGCACCAAAGAAATTGCCCTAAAAAGCGGCGGATTGCTGACAGCTTTATTCTTCGGTTTTTCTGCATCACTTTTAGGTGTTTCAGGGTTTGAGTCTTCTGCAAATTTTGTCGAAGAACAGGATCATGGAGTTTTTCGCAAAACTTTAAGAAATATGCTTGTTGGTGTCGCAATTTTTAATCCACTGATTGCGCTTATTGTATTGAATGTGATGCCATATGCTGGCATTGTCCATTCTGCTGACTTTCTCTTGTCAGATGCCGCACAGATTATGGGTGGTGCACTTCTTAAAAACATTGTTGTCCTGGATGCATTTCTGGTACTCGCCGGAGCAGTTCTCACTGGATACGTTGGTGTCTCAGGACTTATCTATCGTATGACAACTGATGGATGTTTTCCCAATATCCTTGCCAAACTCAACAAAAAAGGATCTGCTCCTTATATTATTACTACCTTTTTCCTTCTTTGTGCATCAATTCTTATTATTACAAAAGGTAATCTCCTTTCACTTGCTGGAGTCTACACAATTGCATTCCTTGGCGTTATGAGTCTTTTTGCGTTTGGTAATCTTCTTATGCGGGAAACACGACCAACACTCAAAAGAACATATCATGCACCTACTCTCTATGTGCTTTTAGCATTTATCGCAACAGCTGCCGGTGTTGTAGGCAATATCCGTCTTGATCCACTTAACTTTGACTACTTTTTATATTACTTTATCCCAACACTTGCTTTAGTATATTTATCACTCAAACTAGATATGGTATACATCTCATTGCTTCGTATTTCGAGACATATTCGAACAATTAATCAATGGCTCCAACGACACTTTGAAGACATTATCGGAGGAAAATATGTCGTTTTTGTGCACCACATTGAAAGATTGTATGATGTTTTAGAATATATCAACCGTAACGAGATAGGAAGAAATATTTATATAGTCCATTGCAATAACAATGACAAAAAACAATACGAGAAGAGCTATAAACTACTGAAAGATACCTTACCTCATCTACAAAAGGCAGGAGTCTTTGATCATTTTAATTTGTATCCAATCTATCGAAATGAACCATTTGGCCCAGAAGTCATTAATAAGGTAGCAAAAGAATTGAATGTTAGAAAAAATAGGATCTTGATTGGCTCAATTCATCGAACACATCCTTTTGATTACGAAAGCCTCGGGAACGTACGAATTATTTTCTAAGGAGTATGCTACAATCTAATTATGAACCTTCGTGCCCAGGTCATAGCACTTCGTGCGTTTTTTTCTAAAGAAACGATAGTCCTCCGGCTTCATTCGATGAAAAAACTTCTCGCTTGGAAATTTTGGTGGGACGGGATGAAAAAACACCGCCGTAAAATATTTTTCTTCATCGGTCTTTTCTTTATCATTCTGCTTGCAATTCCAATTGTCACCTATGCATATTTTGCAGGGGATCTCAAAGACAAAAATAGCTTTACCAATCATAATAATACTGGACTGACACTCCTTGATGATCAAGGCAAACCCTTTTTCACGTTTTACCATGCTAAGCAAGTAACCTATGTGCCACTTTCACAAATCCCAACATCAATACAAAATGCTGCTATCGCGTCTGAAGACCGCGATTTTTATACTAACCCAGGGTTTTCTTTCAATGGGATTATACGAGCATTTATCACTAATTTTTTTGCGGGAAGAATTGTTGAGGGTGGATCAACAATCAGTCAGGAATTAGTTAAGAATGCGCTTCTCAATTCTAATCGCAATATCTTACGAAAATATCAGGAACTGGTGTTGGCAACAGAACTGAACCGGCGATTTAGTAAACAAGATATTTTGGAAATGTATCTTAACTCAGTATATTTTGGTGAAGGCTCATTTGGGGTTGAAAATGCAGCCCAAACATATTTTGGTGAACATGCAAAAGACCTCACTCTTGCACAATCAGCAATTCTTATCGGTATTCTTCCTGCTCCTTCTGCATATTCACCGCTTTCAAATAATCCACAAATTGCCAAAAACAAACAACATCAAGTCCTTTCAGATATGGTTACAGAAAAATTTATCACAAAACAACAGGAAGATCAGGCACTCTCTGAAAAACTTGTCTATCAATCGCTTGACCAAAACCAAAATCAAAATGTGCTTGCTCCACATTTTGCTATTTACGTCAAAGATCAACTAGTACAAAAATATGGTGAAGAACGAATCATTAATGACGGATTTCAGGTAAAAACAACTCTTAATAGTAAATGGCAGGTATATGCTGAACAAGTTGTAAAAAATCAAGTTTCCTATTTACAAAGAAACAATGCAAGTAACGGTGCTGTCGTTGTCATTGACCCAACAACAGGTGCAATAAAAGTAATGGTCGGCAGTCATGACTGGAATGATGAGAAAAACGGCAAAATAAATATGGCAATCCATCCTCGCCAACCAGGATCGAGTTTTAAACCATTTATTTATTCCGACGCAATTGAAAAACATCTGATAACACCCGCTACTCTTTTAAAAGATAATCCAATTGCCTATGGTGATTACAAACCGTTTGATTACGACAGAAGATTTCGGGGTGATGTAACAGTCAGAAGAGCGCTCTCAAATTCGCTCAATATTCCTGCAGTGCAGGTTATGAATATGCTTGGTGTTCCTGAAGGTCTCACTATAGCCAAAAAATTTGGTATTACCTCCTTAGGAGATGATGCATCAAAATATGGGTTGTCGCTTGTTCTTGGAGCTGGTGAAGTGTCGCTGCTTGAAATGACGGATGGCTATGCTGTTTTTGCTGATCAAGGAGTCTATCACACACCTTACTCAATTATCGATATCAAAGATAAATATGGCAATGAAGTAAATGCCAACCCACAAAACTTCTTCTCTCAATTGTTAAGTCTCTTTAATATTTCTTCAATCATTCCTTCACCAAATCAACGTGAAGAAAGGATTGTTATTGGCGAAGATACAGCATTTCTTATCTCTTCAATCCTTTCAGACAACAATGCCCGAGCTGAAGAATTTGGTAATGCTCTTACCATTTTCCGACCAGCAGCAGTTAAAACAGGAACAACCAATGATTTTAAAGATGCACTCACCATTGGGTATACACCAGGACTCGTTGTAGGAGTGTGGGTCGGAAACAATGATAATACACCGATGGATAATATCGCCGGCTCATTAGGAGCAGCACCAATCTGGAGGCTTTTGATGCAAGATTTTCTCGCCGGTACTCCTCTACAACCGTTTATCAAGCCAGCATCTGTAGTAAAAATTTTCCCGTGCACTTCACCTTCTCCATCAAATGCTCCAACAGGAACACCAATTGCATCTATTTCAGGAGTTGAATATTTTATTCAGGGTACAGAACCTCCAGCATGTCCAACACCAACAACAAGTCCAACAACAAGTCCAACAACAAGTCCAACAACAAATCCGACAACATCTCCAACACAATCACCTACTAATGCGCCTTCCGCAACACCGACTGACTCTCCAACACCTACACAATCTGTTCCTCCAACACCTACGCCAACAAGTATCCTTCCGACACTACCACTTAGTCCTACCCCAACCCCGTAATTTTGTAAGAAAAAATTTTGTCTTTCCACATGGATTTTGTTACCTTTTCACCTACTATGAGCAAATCAGAACTGTATATTCCCAGACGTCGTCGGCCAGTTCATGATCTGCTGTCTAGAGGACAAGAAGATCGCGACAAACATCCTATCGTTGCATATCTTGAACAGGATAGCAGATGGCATGATTTATCTCGCTCTCCTCATTCCCGCTATCTTCAATTTCGTGTGCTTGATACTGCAATGCAAATTCATCTTATGTCGAAAGATCAAGTTGATGCTAAAATAACTGAACTTGATAACGAAATTCTTTTTAGTCCTTATCTAAATACTCTCAGCCAAAAACGAGGAACATTACGGGAACAACATGAGGAAATGGTTGAAATTTCTACAATTATGTTAGACGATGCTCACCTGTTAGAAGGTTTAGGTATACCTCCAGAAGGGTCCTATCTCATTCCCTATCTTTTCACGCAAATTCATCTCGCTGAAAGAGCTCTGGGAAGAAAAATAGAAAAAGATAGAGAAATTGCCTGGACTACAGAAAAAGGATTTGCAGATCCAGCAGTAGACGTAGCAATCGAGCTCTGTATGGCAGCAGTTCGCGATATTCCTTCGACAGATATCTACTGAAGTTAGAAAACGGCTGATCAGCTTGACATTCCCCAGCAAAATCGGTAAGGTATTGGTAATAAATCTGTAAGTATCTATGCACACCTTATCCCTGCCTATCAATTTTTCTGAGTATCATATCGAGAGATTGTTCTCACTGCATGTCATGCAAAAGACACGTTCGACGAAAATTGTCATGCAAACACATCACAAATATGTAAATACGGGATATATCCCATCTGTCGAAAAACTTTTGCGTAAATACCTGCCTACAGTACTTTTGACTGAATGTGACAACGATGAGCGTTTGCCTTTTGCTCTCGAGGTAAAAAGTACTGAAATTGGACATCTTTTTGAGCATATTCTACTCGAGTACCTTTGCCAATTAAAAATTGCAAAAGGTTCTGAAAGTGCTATTTTCTCAGGGAGAACAAGCTGGAACTGGATCAGAGATCCTCGAGGAAAGTTTCATATCCGTGTATCTTTAGGAAGAAATGATGCAGATATTTTACCTGAAGCATTGGAAAAAACAATCAGCCTTATGAAAATGATTTTCAAAACAACCGAACCGAGACTGTTATCCATACATAAACACGTAACCACGAGTGGTCTCAAAAATGGTAAGGCTTAAGGCTCCACGAACAAAAACTCGTTATAGCATCATGCGATGTTGCTGACTTTTAAATTCTTCTATATGAGCCGGTTTTCCGAAAATTCCCATTGGCCGTTCACGCCATATATCTTCTTCTTTATATTTCAACGTATATATATGAAGTAATACCCATCCATCTGAGAATAGCTTGTTCACAGCTTCACGATTTTTTGCTTCAAGACTTTCTCCAGCCACTTGCTCAATTTCAAGTTCCCAAAGAAAGATCCGTTCTAATTCATGTTGGTCAAATTCATCTTGGTCCACACAACCTATCTTAAAAATGAGGGGTAAAAACAACAAAAAATCTGGGTAAGAATTACAAAAGAAACCTACTGACCAAACCTTCTTTTTCTTGTATCAAAATCTTCAAGTGCTTTCTCAAATTCTTTTTCTGTAAAATCTGGCCAATACACTTTTGGAAAATATAACTCACTATATTCGGATTGCCAGAGGAGAAAACCGCTCAGCCGTTGTTCTCCACCTGTTCGAATAATAAGATCCGGATCTGGCTGACTAGCAGTGTAAAGAAATGAAGAAAATGTTTCTTCATCAACATTTTTTTGTTTCGACTCAACCACGCTATTAACTGCCTGTAAAATTTCTTCTCTTCCTCCATAATTAAGACCAATATTAATTGTTATTGCTGTGTTATTTTTTGTTAATTCTATTAATTGTTTTATTTTTTCAGCGATATCCTGAGGAAATGCATTGATATCTCCAAGAACATTTATCTTCACATTATTTTTATGTAAACGCTTTATCAGTGATCCATGAAATAATTTTCTAAAAATTTGTAACAAAACTGCTACCTCTTTTTTGTCCCGGTTCCAGTTTTCTGTTGAAAACGCCCAAAACGTCAGATAAGCAATCTTTTGTTTGATAGCATAGGCAATGAGAGGTTCTATCACCTGATATCCTTTTGTATGACCTGCGAGGATAGGAAGATGCCGCTCTTTTGCCCATCGTCTATTACCATCCATGATAAATGCTACGTGTTGAATCATATGCGAGTTGTAAGTCTTCAAGTCGAAAGTCCAAAGTGCTTTATAATTTGATGACTTTTGACTTTATGACTTAATAATTTTGTTTCTTCAACACACCAAGGTGAATAATTGTCAGGATTTTTTTTCACTTCCTTAACCCACTCGTGCCATGATATCCATCTGAGTGCAGCAACTTCTTCTGAATTTGGTCTTGGTGTTTGATCGGAAAAACCAACCATCACCGGACAAATTTCATTTTCAACAATTCTGTCTTTTTCAGCTCGGTATCGGTAATCAGGAAGTGCCATTTCAATTTTTACATTTTCTAAACCCAATTCAAATTTCAGGCGTCTTCTTGCTGCGGAAATCGGTCTCTCCCACAACTCAGGATGCCCACAAACAGAATTTGTCCAGACACCAGGCCAAGTCTTTTTATTAAATGACCGTTGCTGCAGCAGTAATTCATTGTTACTGTTAAACAAAAATAATGAAAATGCACGATGTAGCGGCGTCTTGTCTGAATGAGCTGCAAGCTTTTCCATTGTTCCCAGGACTTTATTTTTATCCGTAACTAATACAACATAATCTTTCATATTAAAATAAATGCTTCTCAACTAATCTAGCTCCGTTACTTGAATAATTAATAATTGTTTTTTGTACCCCTTCAATTTTTTCTACAAGAGCAGCAACTTTTTTGGCATCTTTTTTCTGACAAATAATATGAACATCCTGTCCTGTGTTAAGCGTAAAATATACCTCAAGTCCCTCGCTTCGCCATTTTTTAACAAAATGTAGTACCCGCAAACTTTCCGGCAATAAATAAATTAATGATGGATGTGAAGTCAAATAAATCGCATGAAGTTCTAATGCTTCTGCTTCTATCAATTCTCCAAACGCAATAAAATTCTTTTCTTTCATAAACCTCTTAATCGCTTTCATTTTCTTTTTATTCAATTCCAAACGAACATCAAAAAATGCACTTGATGTTGCCAATTTATGACCTTCTGTTGAACTTATTTCTTTTTTATTGGTACGTGTCAGCGCAAGAACATCGACGACATCCCAATAATCTGGTTTATATAATGAGATTGCATACGATGTTTCACTTGTATCACCATCAAGCCACTCAACAAATCCATCAGGAATCGACCGACAGGCAGAACCCGATCCCTGTCTTGCAAGAATTGATAGTTGTTTTTTAGAAAGTTTCAAACCTGCCGCTGTAGCACCGGCAACAGTTAGAGCTGCAAAACCTGATGCGCTTGATGAGAGACCTTTAGAAGAAGGGAAATTATTATTACTTACAACTTTCGCTTTATAATCAATCTTTGCTAAAGCACGAATCCTATCTAAATGTTTAATCACTCTATTTCCTTCAATTACTTTTTGTTCATTATCAACAGTAACAATATCTTGATAAAAATCGGGATTAAATTCAACTGTTGTCGTTGTTAACAAATTACTCAAATTCATCGAAATACTTCCGTTTTTTGGAAGCCGTAGAACATCATCTTTTGTTCCCCAATATTTGATAAATGCGATATTTGATGGTGCTACTGCTGTTGCTTTATACATTTTCAATTCTTACTCCTTCCGCATTGGTTTTAATAGATAAAAATTCTCCACCAGCAGCTTTTATCGCTTTCTTAATTGCAGATATTTTTGCATCTGGTGCTAAACCGATAATGCAGTCTCCCCCACCAGCTCCTGATAATTTTGCACCATATCCTCCGTTATCCCTTATTGCATAAATCATGTCCCAAAGTTTGTTGGTACTAACACCAAGACTTTCCAAATATCCCTGATTAATATCCATCAGTTCACCAACCGTTTGCCAATCATTTTTGAGTAATGCTCTTTGCGCCAAGGGAATCAATCTTTCAATTTCGGTATAGGTCCCTTCAATAATTTTTGGATACTTATCTGATGTTTCTTTTACCTGATTCATAAGTGTCACCGTATCTGCTTTTACCCCGCTATATCCGACAATAAGTGGCAATTGTTTTATATTTAATGGTTTAATAACTTTCCCTCCGGTAAAAAAATATAGTGTTCCTCCATAAATTGCTGCTGCGACATCAAATCCCGAACCTTTTCCCTGGATATCCAGAACAGTATTATATGCTAAATCAAAGAGTTGTTTGTTTGATAATTTTTTATTAAACAATTCTGTGAGAGCTTTTATGACACAAACAATTGATGCAGATGAAGAACCAAACCCAAATTGAGAAGAAAATTCTGATTTGGTTATTATTTTTATACCACTTTTTAAACCATATCTTTTTTTAAAATTTTTAACAGCAATTTCAATAAACATTGCTCCTTTAGGTATTTCCCCTTTTCCTATATTTTTTATTGTTTTTTTATAATCAGTAATTTTGACATCTGGTGCGTCAAGAGAAAATAAATCATTATCTATTAACGTAACTGTCATATACATCCGTTGATCAACTGCGGTAACAAGACAAGGTCTGTTATACACAACAGCATGCTCTCCAAAAAGCATTAATTTTCCTGGTGCTGAGACAGTAATTTTATTCATGAATTGTTACTCCTTTTGTTCCTAGAGTGAGATGTTCATATAAAGAATTTACTCTATTATTTTGATATACTAATAATACTCCTGTTCCCATCGTTTTTCCACCGCCCCCACAGATCTTTGCAGCGCTACCCAATTTTTCAATATGCCTGATTATCTTTCTAACTGACGGCGATACTACTCCTAACTTTTCCAAATTCCGTTGTCCTTTCTTAATTATTTTTTTTATTTCCATCTCATTTGTATCAGTTAATGCACTAAATAAATTTTTTGTTAATTTCTCTTGATTATCAAATATTTTTTCTGCTTGTTTTTTATTTTTTGCTACAAACTTTTTAACAAGCTCTATCATCTCTCCTGTTGTTTCTTTTGGTTTACCAGTATCAACGATATAAAAATTTTTTGCAATTTTTCTTGAAAGTTTTACTGATAATTGTTTAATAATTTTTAACTCATCTGTCTCCCGCCGATACCAGATAAACCCTCCGTAACAACTTGCACTAGTATCCCCTCCCGAAGGATTTTTATGAATATATTTTTCAATTAAAAAAGCTATCTCATTTATTTTTTCTTTATCAAACGGTTGATCTAAAAATAATGTTATTGCTCCGGCAATTGCAACGGCCGTTGCAGCGGATGACCCCATTCCTGACCCTACTGGTATTTCAGATGAAATCGTTAGTGTATATCCTGACTGCAATTTCTGTCGGTAATATTTTTCAGTAACAAAAATTGCATAGTTTACATACGTAACAAATTTTTCATCGTGATTATTTTTTATAATTATTTCTTTGTTATCATCCTTTCGAGAAACTATCTCGACATACACACGTTTGTTGATCGCAGCAAGAAATGCAGGCTTACCATAAACGACTACGTGTTCTCCCAATAAATGTATTTTCCCTGGGGCAGAGACTTTTATTCTCTTCATGTAGGTTTAAATTTTATTACGTATGTAATAACACTTTCAGGAGTCTCAGGAAATAATTTTCGAAGTACCGCAACAACTTTTCTTCCTTTGACCAAATCTTCTTGTTGCCAATCAACCAACTGTCCAATCATTTTTTCACCATTTTCCATAGCAACAATAACTACCGGATACGGTGCTTCCTGCATAAAAGCTTTTGGTGGAACACGGATAATTGTCCATTGTTCAATAGCACCCATTCTTCCGATATGAGAGGCCGTCTTTCTTTGTCTTCTCCACAATTTAACTGGCGTTGTAATCATAGTTTTTTCAAAATATGTATCGCTGCAACGGCGCCGCTTCCTCCGACATTATGTGTTAATCCAATCTTTGCATTTTTTACTTGTCTTTTTCCTGCAGTTCCCCGCAATTGTTCAACGATTTCAACAACTTGTTTGATTCCTGTTGCTCCAACTGGATGACCACAGGCTTTAAGTCCGCCAGAAGTATTTGTCACAACACTTTTACTGCCAAGAGTCATTTTCCCATCTGCAATATCTTTCGCACCATTGCCTCTTTTGGAGAATCCCAAATCTTCATTTGCTATAACTTCTGCTATCGAAAAACAGTCATGAATTTCTGCCACGTCAATATCTGCTGGTGTAATATTTGCTTTTTTATATGCTCTTTTTGAAGCACTTACCACAGCACCAAGTGTTGTAAATGAATCACGATCAGAAAGCGCCAACGTATCTGTTCCCACTTCACTTGCAATAAAGGAAACTCTTTTTTGTTTTGCTTTTGGCTGTTCACTTGAAATGATAATTGCCGATGCTCCATCTGAAACTGGTGAACATTCAAGAAGTCTTAATGGATCTGCAATCTTAGTGCTTTTCAAAATTGTTTCAAGAGGAATTGCTTTTTGAAATTGCGCTTTTGGATTAAGACTTCCATGATAATGATTTTTTACTGATACGTGAGCGAGTAATTCTTCTGAAATATTGTATTGCTCTATATATGATTGCGCCATCAGTGCATAAATTCCAGGAAATGTTGCACCTGATAAACGTTCTTCATCTGATCCTGCTGCCATAAGTCCTGAAGTAATTTCATCAGGCTGACAATCAGTCATTTTTTCAACACCTAATACCATCACATTTGTATATTGTCCGGCAAGAACACTGTTGATTGCTGCGTGTAATGCCAATCCTCCTGATGCACATGCTCCTTCGATATGAAATGCTGGAATATGGGTCCCCAATTCTTCAGCAAAAAATGATCCTAAATTTGCCTGATTGCCCAAAAGATCAGCAAGCATATTCCCAACAAACAATGCATCTATTTGTTTTGCTGTTTTTTTTGCATCCGAAAGTGCGCCGATCATCGCTTCTCGCGCAAGAGCCCGAGGAGATAATTTCCATAATTCACCAAATTGTGTTGTTGCAATTCCTAAAACTGAAATATTCATCCTATTGTATGTGTTTGTTTCAAATATTGTGCATAAGATATATATACTTTCTTTTCAATTTGCTCTGCAACTGAAATTACTTTCTTTTGTTTTTTTGTAATATGTGGTGTCGTTTCAAAAATAAATCCATCAGAACCTGCACCTGAACCGTAGGATACAAAAAAGATTTTTTGTTTAGGTTTTGCAATATCCAAAACAGCAGCAAGACCTAACAATGATGATGCAGTATAGGGATTGCCTACTTTTTCAACAGTAAGAGAGGGCGCTAACTGCTCGGGAGTAAAACCCAATTTCTGTGCAGTAACCCGCGGAAATTTACCATTTGGCATATGAAATACACAATAATCAAAATCTGAAGGATTCATCCGGCTTTGTTTCAACAGTTTTTTTCCTGCAGACAACACGTGTGTAAAATATGCAGGTTCTCCGGTAAATCGTCCAAAATGTGAAGGATACCGAGCTCCTTCCCGTCTCCAAAAATCCGGAGTATCAGAAGTAAATGATGTCATTGCACGAATATTTGCAATAATTTCTGTTTTTTTATTTCCTAAAATATATGCTGTTGCTACACTTGATGCTGTATATTCAAGTGCATCATGGGGCTTTCCCTGTGCGGTATCACTGCCAATTGCCAATCCATAGGAAACCTTTTTGCTTTCTAAAAGTCCCGACAATGCCTGCATGCCAGCAGTCGCTGCTTTACAGGCAAATTCCAAATCAGCAGCAAAATAATCGTTACCTACTCCCAAAAATTCTGCAACTGTTGATGATGAAGGATTAACAGAATATGGATGACTTTCTGATCCAAAATACACGCCGCCAATTTTTTCAGGAAGAACATTTGCCATTACCAACGCCTTTTTGCCCGCCTCAATTGCAAGCGTTACCGCATCTTCATCAATTCCAGGAACAGCTTTTTCCATCACTTTAAATCCTCCTATAATTTCTTCAGGAACTTTTTTCCATACATCGGCAATATCCGAAAGTTTAATCCGATATTGTGGAATATATGTACCGTAGCCTGTTATACCAACCATTACTTCTTTCCCCTTCCTAATGTTTCATGAGCATGTGCCAAACTTCCTTCACTCAGACTTGCCAACAAAGATAATTCTCCTGCTAAAACTGCTCCTGCAATAATTTCAGCAAATTTCTCAACTTTTCCTTTTCCCGTAACACCAAGTATCTCCAACGCTTCTTTTTGTGTTGCCAATCCTGTCCCTCCTCCTACTGTCCCGATCATCAACGCGGGCAGATAAATGGAAAAATATAAATCTCCGTTTGGCAAAACTTTTGCAGTTGTTATTCCACAACTTGCCTCTACAACATGCGCAGGATCTTGGCCTGTTGCAAGGAAAAGAGCTGCAATTACATTTGCAAAATGCGCATTAAATCCAAGCGACCCGCTCATCGCAGATCCAATCATACATTTGGCAAGCCAGACATCAAATATCTTTTCAGGAGTTGTCTTGAGAATATTTTTTATTATTTCTTTTTTTACAATAATCTCTGCCCATGCAGTAAATCCTCGGCGAGAAATAACGTTTAACCATGCAGGTTTTTTATCAATATCAAAGTTTCCTGCAACAGCAAGACACTTTGCTCCTGTTTTTTGTTCAATGAGTTCTGACATTTTTTGCGTTGCAATTGTCACCATATTCATTCCCATTGCATCCTCGGTATCAAAAGAAAAACGGATAAACACATAATCCGCAAGCATTTGTACTGATATTTTTTTGCATTGCAAATGTTTTGATGTCGACGCTGCTGTTTTTTGCAGCAACGATTCATTTTTTACAATCCATGTTTGCAACGCTTTGCTTTTTTCCAAAGATCCTGTATAAAATACCGGCCCCCGTGTTGTTCCTTCCCGATAAACCGCAACTATTGCTCCACCAGATTCTGCAATCACCTTACATCCCCTATTAATAGATGCAATTAATGCTCCCTCTGTCGTTGCTAATGGCACAAAAACACTTTCAACTTTAGAATTTAGACTTTTAACTTTCAGCGGTCCCGCAACACCAAGTGGTATTTGTGTGGCTCCAATCATATTTTCGCAATGTTTCTTTGACGCGATTTCTTCATCTAATGAAAAATTACCAATGTGTGAAACAGCAATTCCTAACTCTTTTTCCAAAGATTTTCTTCTTTCTTTTGCTGATGATAAATCTCTTAAATTCATACCTCTACTATAACAATTTTCCCACTAACTTAACACAGGCATCACCTGGCATAAATGAGTCGTAAATTTTTGCCAAATCATTCGATTGCGGTTATAATCAGGGTATGAATGAACATGATGTCATAAAATTCTATCACGAGTATTCACCAAGAATTCTTCGATATTTAAAAAAATACTTACCTATTGATGAAGCAAAAGAAATTCTGAACGATGTTTTCTTAGAAGCTGTTGACTCCATGCCGACATTACAAAAGCAAACCAATTTACAAGCATGGCTCTATAAAATAGCACACAATAAAATGGTTGACTACTATCGGAAGAAAAAAATAAAATCGTTCCTTCTTTCACAAATTCCTTATCTTGAACCACTTGCACATGAAATGCATCAACCGGAATTTATTTTGGAAAAAAATAAAATACGGGATAATATTGAAAAAGCAATGCACAAGCTTTCACAAAAATATCAATCAGTTCTCCGCATGCATTATGAAGAGCATATGCCAGTCAAATCTATGGCAGTTGTTCTCAACATAACACCAAAAGCAACTGAATCACTTCTTTTTCGGGCTCGCCAAAGTTTCATCAAGGCATATGAACGAACGTGAATTTCTTCAGACATTACAACAAAGAGTTCGTGAACAAGAACAAGCGATCGCCACAATTCCATTTTTTGGATTTGTCGCAAAATGGCTCAGTGTTCATCCGTGGCGATATCTCATTCCTTTAGCTTTTCTTTTAACACTCCTTCTCCGATTACTCTTTGGCAGCAGTTATACGGATTTTATTTTATATCTATTCCGTGCAAATTCACTGCTTCATTAACAATATGAGAAAAAGAATTTTTTTGATTTATACAAGTTACATTTGGACAAAAACACTTCTGGGATTAACGTTTTCTCCATATAAATCTGTAAAAGAGACGATTAAACGCCCTATCCTCTTGCCAGTTATTTTTTCTCCAATGCTTGCGGCACTGATTCTCTTGCTTGCAGCAAAAATTGGCTCTCTTCTCATTGTTGTGTATGGTTTGAAACGCGAAGTGGTGGCTATATTTTTAAGTACGACGCTGATTTCAATTCTTTTCTGGCAACTATTATTAATTTATTTACTAATCAGCTTTTTAGTGGCAAAACGTCGTTAGATTTTCTTTTTTACTTTTATACCTTTTTTCGTATCCTCTATCTCATAACCAAGTCTTTCAATCTGCGCGCGGATCTGATCAGCTGCATTAAATTGTCGTTGGTGTCGAAGATGCTCACGTTCCTGTGCCATCTTAAGAATTTCATCAGGGACAATTCCTTGTTCTCTTTTTAGTTGAGATGAAATTTCTCTTATATTAAATCCGAGGACTTGATCCATCCGGAACAAACTATTTGCTTTTGCACCTGATGGTTGATCAGACTTGACCATTTCCCAAACAACTGCAAGAGCCTTTGGCATATTTAGATCATCATTAATCGCTTCAAGAAACTTTTCCTCAAAATCTCTGCATCTTCCCTCAGGATCTTCCCATTTCATCACTTCTTCATACAAATTCTTCAGTGCATGTTCTGCTGCTTCAAGAGACGGAAAAGTGAAATTCATTTCCTGTCGGTAATGTGTCTGCATATACAAATATCGCAATCCAAATGCGGTATAACCCATTTTTTCAAGATCATACAATTTATAATTATTTCCAAGACTTTTACTCATACGCTCACCTTGTATCAACATAAATGCTGAATGCACCCAATAATCAACAAATTTTTTACCTGTTGCTGCTTCCGACTGAGCGATTTCATTTGGATGATGGGTTTGTTTGAGATCTATACCACCTGCATGGATATCAAAATGTTCACCTAAATATTTCATACTCATCGCAGAACATTCAATATGCCAACCAGGAAATCCCTTACCCCACGGACTTTTCCATTCCATTTGCCGTTTAGGCAACCCTGAGCCTGTCGAAGGGCTGAATTTCCATAATGCAAAATCACGGGCATTTTTCTTCTCTTCATTGATTTCAACACGTGCACCTTCTTTAATTTGATCCAAATCAGATAACTCTCCATAATCTTTAAATTTAGAGGTATCAAAATAAATACCATCAGAAGTCTGATAGGTAAAACCTTTTTCTTCCAAACGCTTAATCAGTTCTATCTGTTCCTGAATATGATCTGTTGCTTTGCTAAATCTTTCAGGTTTTTCTAAATTCAATTCTCCGAAATCTTTGAGAAATGCGTCTGCATAAAATTTCGCAATGTCCCATGCTGTTTTGTTCTCTTTTTTGGCTGCTTTTTCCATTCTGTCTTCACCAAGATCTGCATCTCCCAAATTATCACCTGTTAAATGTCCGACATCGGTCAAATTCATGACGTACTTTACATCAAAACCATTGTATTTGAGTGTGCGGAATAGCAGATCAGCAGTCGTGTAGGTACGGAAATTTCCAATGTGTGCGAAATCATACACCGTCGGTCCACAAGTGTACATCCCAACGTGAGGTGGGTTTATCGGCTTAAATTCTTCAATAGTTCTTGAAAGAGAATTATAAATCTTTAGCATGTTTGCATTATACCTGAAGCTAAACGAAGATTCAAAGGAGGAAGAACAATTTAATGTTCTGGTGGCTCTTGATGACTAATAATTTCCTCAATTTTTCCAATAAAAATATCTTGAACTTCTTTAATTTCTCTATCCCTCTCTGCTCGCGTTTATTCAATTTGCCTAAGACTCGTATCAACAGCTGCCTTCAATTCAATTAATTCAGCAAGATCTGTAATTCTATCCCTTGAAAGAGTAAGTTTCAACCCACCTGTCTCTGCAAAAGAATTTAAAAATACTTTTGTCTCTCCAGGGATAAGAGCAGAATTTCCATTGAACGTACTCTCATCTCTGTTAAGATACCATGCTCCTGAAGAAGTAAAATAGTCCGTGTCTGTATCTTCTGTTGTCTCACCTTTATGAACCTGTCCATTATTGAAAAATATAACAAAATCATCATTTGAAGGCAAAATATAGCCAGCGAGTTTTAGTTGTGTTTCGTCTTTCTGATTTCTAACAAAGATCCCTGCTCCTAAACCTTTTTCATTCCACGCTTCCATAGCTTTAGGCAAATCCAGGGTGTCTGGTAAAACATCTGCCCTGAGTACTTTTAGCATTTGCTTTTCATCATCCTTCAAATCTCTTGCAATACCGCTAAAAAGAGCAGTAATATCTGCTTTTCCTAACCCGTCCATGCGTTTACGCTGTGCAGCAGCGTGTTCTTTGTCTACTGGGAACCGTTGTTCTTTGCCCATAATTCCCTTTCGCAAAAAAAAGCCCTCCATCGGGAGGGTTCGTGATTAATGTAATTGTTTAAGCTGTAACAGCCACCTTAAATAATAAGTCTTATACATGAGCTTAGTGTAGCACTTTTTATAGTTCTGTCAATATAGCTCATCCGGCTGCGCCGCGGTTCATTTCTGCTTTGTTACGTGCTCTTGTCACAGCAATTGGTTCTTTCTTCTTCTGTTCTTGTAGTTCTTCCATCTGTTGTTTTTCCTGCTCTTCTTCCTGTTCCTTTTGTTGATCTTGTTGCTGTCTTTTTTGAGCTTCCTTTCTTATATCAGACTCCAAATTGGTAATATCACCAAACGTTGGAACATAATATTCTGATCTGTGAGTCTGTTGGAGTTCTCGGCGTGCTCGTTGAAGCTTTTCTTCATCATCTGGATTTGCAGCCTGAACTTTTGCTGCTGCATGAGTCTGTGTCGGATGAATTCCTTGTTGTGCAGCAGCCGCGGCAGCATGAGTTTGAGCTGCTTGGACTTTTTGTACCTGAGCCTGCGGATCAACTGTAGCATCTGCTTGTTGATCATCATCAGTTGCACTGGGACTACTCGAGCCATAGAGCTGACTGAGAAAAGCTTTCGTTGTCGCTTTGACCTGCTGTGCTGTCTGTTTTACAGCGCTTGTTGCAACTTTATTAATGTCTTGAACTGGTTTTTGGACAACGGGAATGTCCTCAAATCCATCTTCCAATTCAAAAGGATCTCGTGCATTTGGCATAGCCCTATCTTACTACAAAAATCAATAAATATCTAATAGTCACTTCTGCCTTCCATCGCACGCTCAAGTGTAGTAGGGTCAGCATATTCGAGATCTGCACCTGTAGGTAATCCGCGTCCAATCCTCGTAACTTTTAACTTTTCATTTTGAACTTTTAATTGTTTGGAAATGTACATCGCCGTTGCCTCTCCTTCCATCGTCGGGTTTGTCGCCAATATTATCTCCTCTATTCCTGATGCTGGATCCTTGATTCTCTCAAGCAATTGTTGAATATAAATTTCATCTGGACCGATATTATTGAGTGGATCAATTTTCCCATGCAGCACATGATAAATCCCATGATATTTACCACTTTTTTCAAGAGCTAGGACATCCAGCGGCTGTTCAACAACGCAGACGACACTATGATCACGCTGTAAATCACTGCAAATTGAGCATGGATCTGTTTCATCAACAGAATAACAAGTGGAACACATGACAGTATTTGCTTTTAAATTCGCAACAGAATTCGCAAACCGATCAAGTTCTCCTTGTGGAACATGCAACAGATAAAACGTTAAACGCTGCGCTGTCTTTGGACCTACCCCCGGAAGTCTTTCAAATGATTCGATAACACTTTGTATTGCTTTTGGTATTTTCATAATTTAAAACTGTCATGCCGACCCCTGGGATCCTGAAACAAGCTCAGGATGACAAAATGTAGAGCTTAGGATTTATTTTTTAATTCTTTCGCTACCATCTCAGCAACTGACAAAATTTCTAACTTTTCAAATCGTTTCTCCTCTGGTACGTTAACACTATCTGTCACAAACACCTTTTTAACGACAGAGTTCTGCAACAGTTCTGGTGCTTCTTTGCTAAAAACAGGATGCGTTGCAAAAACATAAATTTCCGAAACTCCATGTTTGTGAAGTAATTTTGCTGACTCAACAATCGTTCCTCCGCTTGCAATCATATCATCAACAACAAATGCTCTTGACGATAAATTTGAGACTTCCCGATCAAACTTTTCGATCACAATCTTGCCGGTATTGAGATCCCGATCTTTGACAGTCGCAATCCATTCCATACCGTCCAGTAACTCAGACATTTTGCCAATTCGGCGAAGCCCTCCCATGTCTGGTGAAACAAGAATCCCTCCTCCTAACTCTTTTATTTTATTTGCAAACAATGGAAGCGCTGATAAGTGCGCAACTGGAACAGAAAACACTTCAGGAATTTTAATAGAATGAAAATCGACTGCAATTACTTTTGTTGTCCCTGTTCTTTCCAGCGCGTGAACAACAACATCCAACGATACCGCTTCGCCATCCCGGAAAACGTGATCTTGTCGCTGATACCCAAGATATGGAACAACAACAGTAATACTTTCTGCACCGCTTCTTTCCAATCCATCAATAATAAAGAAAAGTTCCATAAAATTCTCTGCGGTTGGAGTACTTGTCGACTGAACAACAACACAATGTTCATCAACGACACGTTCCTGGATCTGGATCCGCTTCTCTCCATCAGGAAAAACAAAAATTTCAATCGGAGAAAGCTCCTGACCCATCGCATGAGCAATTTTTTCTGCAAGTGGTTTATTCGACGTACCGGAGAATATCTTCATACTATTAGAGAATTAAACCTGAACTGATTGATTCTCCTGAGCGGATGCGGCGGATTGCTTCAGCAATAAGTGGAGCAACCGACACAATTTTGATTTTTGCATTATTACGGACTTCTTCACGATGAGCAATTGAGTCTGTAATAATCATTTCTTCAATTGCAGAATCGTTAATTTTCTGTAATGCATCACCTGATAAAACTCCATGTGTCGCGACAACTCTGACACTCTTTGCACCTTTTTCTTTAATATGATTTGCTGCATTCACAATCGTTCCTGCAGTATCAACCATATCATCAACTAAAATAACATCACGATCCTTAACATTACCAATCATCGCTTGAGTATTTGAAACATTATTGAGCAAAATATCACGTTTTTTGTAGACAAGTGCAATATCATCTGATTTGACAAGTCTTGCGTATGCTGCTGCGCGTACCATTCCCCCTTTATCTGGAGCTGCGACAACAGGATCTCCTAAATTTCTTTTTTGGATTTCCGGTAGTAATGAATAACTACCGAAAAGATTATCCCATGGAATATGGGTAAATCCTTCCTGCTGTTCTGAATGAATATCCAACGTTAAGATGTGATTTGCACCTGCATTAGTAATTGCACTGGCAACAACTGAAGAACTGATTGGAACACGTGACATTTCCTTTCTGTCTTGTCGTGCATAACCATAGTATGGGATGACTGCAGTGATTTCTTGTGATGAGGCTCTTCTGGCAGCATCAATCATAAAAAGAAGTTCCATTATGTGATCGTTAACAGGGGTTGAGGTCGGCTGGATGATAAACACCATCCGTCGTCTTAAGTTTTTACTGATTCGTACGCGGATTTCTCCGTCTGAAAAAATACTAATTGGCTCCAGAACTTCGACACCAAGTATTTCTCCAATAGCATGTGCAAGAGCAGGGTTTGCCCGCCCAGTTAGTATGACAAAATCGTCACTGTTTGACATCTTATTTTCCTCCAAGCATTCCAGCCAGTCCGGAAAGCCCACCTGTCATTGATTGCAATTTCTTTGCTGCAACTTCCTGAGATTTTTTAATCGCTTCGTTTACTGCTTCTTTGATATCATCGTCTGATTTACCGTTTGATTTGATTTCCCAAATTTTTTGATCAGCACTGATCTTAACATATACACCCTTTTTACTCACTTCAACAATTTCCTGTTGGAGTTGTTTTTGGATCTGCATTGCTTGATCCCGCATTTTTTTAAGTTCTCCTATTTGTGAAAATGGATTCATCATATTTTAATCACCTCGCTTTTCGTCTAGACTATTTCCTCAATTCTACAACAACTTCGACGTCTTTTCCAGTGAGTAATTTACTCACTTTCATAAGCGCATCTCTTGTCTTCATCTCGTCAAGACGCTCTTTATGAAATTTGTAATTTGTTCCTATCACAAGTGTTTTTTTATCAAAACTCTTAATAATACATCCTCTGAGAAGTCCAGCAATGGTATGATTATACTGCTTCATTTCAGAAATTAATTGTTTCCAAAATGCACTGAGCCATTCGTTGGTCACTTCACTATTTGGAGAGGCATGCATTAACTCAACCTTTGTTGTTGGGATTTCTTCTTTTACTTTTGTGTCTTGTTTGGGAGCGCCATACAATGCTTGAATTTTTTTAATGGTTCCCACCTGTTTTCGAAGACTGGAAACAGTCACTCCTTCCTGTCCTGTTGAAGCTGAAATTGTGACAGAATCTTCATATGTTGCGATTTGAGTATATTCAATGATCGCAAGTTCCAATGGCAATTGAGGAACAATTGCAAATTTTGTATCTTGATAAGCTTTTGATAACATCTCGACTAATATCTTTATTTCATTCAAAGTAAAATCTGAAGGTGCAGGTTGATCATTAACTTTAATTCGAACTAAAAGTAAACCGTGAAGCGTTTCTATTAGTTGCTGAAGAAAATACTTTATATCTATGCCCTGTTCTACGACCTGCTTTACTATTTCCAAACTTTCTCCGGTCTTTTCTTCTTTTAAAAGCTTTAACAAATTATTTGTGAAATGAGTTATATTTGATACCTGATATTTTTGCTCAACCAATTCTTTCGTGATCTTTTTTCCATCACTCAAAGAAACAATTTCTTCCAAAATTTTTGCCCCATCACGAAATCCTCCATCTGCCAGTGACGCAATCATTGTCAACGCTTCATCAGTAATGTCAATTTTTTCTCCAGTCACAATCCGCTTAAATGATCTGACGAGTTCCTCTGTCGTTGCGAGATGGAATGAGATATGCATGCAGCGTGAGATAATTGTCTGCGGCACTTTATGTGGTTCTGTCGTACAAAGAATAAACATCGCATGACTTGGCGGCTCTTCAAGTGTTTTCAACAGTGCATTAAATGCCTCGGTTGTAAGCATGTGCACTTCATCGATAATGTAGACTTTTTTCTTTGCGGAAGCAGGAGAAAGCCGGATTTTTTCTTTGAGATCACGGATTTCATCAATACCGCGATTTGATGCTGCGTCAATTTCGAGAACATCAAGATTAGTGCCATCAGTAATCGAAATACATTGTTGACACGTATTACATGGCTCAACACTTCCTTCTTTTCTGTTTTCGCAATTAATAACTTTGGCAATTAATCTTGCAGCTGATGTTTTTCCTAATCCTTTCGGACCGGTAAATAAAAAAGCATGTGTGGTGGAATTTTTCAGAACAGAAGTGAGTATTTCGCGAACAGCAGCATTATCAAGATCATCAATACGTTGGGGACGGTATTTTCGATAGTAAACCATAAAATCTCAGAACTCAAATGTTAAATCTCAAATTATTCGTGATGCAAACCTAGAAGGTGCAACATTCCATGTTTGACCAATTCGTCAACCCGTTCATCAACGAGCATTTCGTATTGTGCTGCTTCTTTAATCACCATTGGGTATGAAATGACAATATCACCAAGCCGTGTGATGTCGGATGGCAAATGGGTCTGTTCACCTTCTGACAGTGGGAAAGAAAGAATATTGGTTGTCCCCTCTTTGTCGCGGTATTGCTTATTAAGTTTGGTCATTTTACGATCACCAACAATAGCAATTGAGACTTCAATGGGGCTTTGGACGTTATTTTCTTGCAGAACAGAATCAATCGCAGATTTTATTTTCTTTCGATTGATTTTATATCTACTTTCAACATAAATAAGGACCTTTGCTGTATTCATCTATTTTACACAAGCT
Organism: uncultured Gammaproteobacteria bacterium; assembly: GCA_964391315.1. Classification (GTDB taxonomy): domain Bacteria; phylum Patescibacteriota; class Microgenomatia; order Levybacterales; family UBA12049; genus DATIGJ01. The sequence continues at coordinate 85,734 of CAYMJR010000001.1, forward strand.
TCATTCTTGCAGCTTCTTCTTGCTTGAGTTTTTTCTTCAATTTTTTAGCAAGAGATGGCTTCAAATGAAATTTGCGACGTTTTGCTTCTTCCACAATACGAGCATCCCGCACTTTATTTGAAAAAGTTCGGATGAGTTGATCGTCTGATTGTCCTGGCATTTTCTTAACGTAAACCATAAAAAAGAACACCTCCCTCAAAATTAAACTTGTAGTGTTTTATTTTACCTCAAATCAGCCTCTGTGTAAAGGAGATACCTTGTTTTTTTTAATCCGTATATGCTATTATTTTGAAGATTATATATGACAGAAGCAGAATCACCAGGAGCATTTCCTGATCCACAAGCAAGAGACCCATATGATGACGAGGCTCTTGAGAGAGTTTTTACGGATGACCATCTTGTTACCCAAGAACAATTGGATCAATGGAAAACAGGAAAAATGACAACATTCCCTCAAGGGACTAAAGTAATGTTAGAAGTCGATATTCCCAATCCAACTTCTGATACTTTTGCAAGAAATAAAGATCCATTTATCAAAGTATCCTTGGGCCCTGTTGAATTACCAAAAGCTGTTCGTGGCGAGAATCGTAAGATGAATGTAAAACGGCCACCGGGGAAAAATTTTTTTCTTTCTGGTTATCGTATTGGAGACAAAACCCCACCAGATGAAGAAGGAGTAGCACTTCTTTCACCACATCAAGCGCTTGATGCAGTAACGGGGGGTGACCAGACAAAACTCCAAACACTTCTTGAAGGAGCAAATGTTAACCCCGACACCATAACCGGTGTCAATATCTTTGTAGGGGTTCGCAGACCTCATTACGATCGACCAGTGTCTGGTCATATCAAATAATTATTTTTATAAAATCCCAGAATTTATCGCTTTGTGATAAAATACAAACACCTATGGACAAAAAACTAAACATCGTCTGTCTTGGTGGCGGGGTCGGCACCAGTAATATGCTCCGAGGACTCAAGCACTACCCTGTTCACTTAACAGTTGTCACCTCAATGGTCGATGACGGCGGATCATCCGGACGTTTGAGAAAATACTATAAAATGATGCCTCCTGGCGATATGATCTCCTGTATTGCCGCACTCATTCCTGACGAACAAGAAGAACTCAGACAGCTCCTCATCTATCGCTTTCCAGGTGACGGAGAAGCAGACAATACTATTGATGGACACAAACTCGGCAATCTTATCATGCTCGCGGAATTCCTACGAACCGGAGATTTTTATAGTGCGCTTGAAAAAACCAAACAAATATTTGGCGTGACCGCAGATCTTTTCCCGGCGACAGACACACGTACTGATTTATCAGCACTTACCAATGACGGTCGAACCATTCATACCGAAGAAACGCTTGATCTGGCACTCTATAGTGAGCCGCATGGTCTGAAAAAAATCTTTGTTAAACCAGAAGACGCACCGGTCAATGAAAAAATGATCCAAAATATTCTTGATGCGGATGTGATTATCAGCGGACCTGGAGACCTTTATACCAATCAATTACCGGTTCTTGTTATTCCAAAAATTAAAGAGGCATTTCTGCAAAGTCGCGCAAAGAAAATTTTCGTCCTAAATATTGCTAATAAACCTTTTGAAACAAAAGATTTTACGTTACAGAATTTTATTGAAGCTTTCACAGAACATCTTGGAACATTTCCTTTTGATATTGTGATTGCCAATAACAATCATACATTTCCTATTCCAACAAAATATCGTTACCGTTATATTCAAATCGACGAAGCATTACGAGACAACAAAAACTTTTCGCTTGTTGAAAAAGATCTTGTAAGTGAAGATTTTCCTATTGCTCACAATCCGAAAAAGTTGGCTAAAGCTATCATGAACGAAATTATTGCTTAACCAAGCTTTGCAGTTTTTGTTATTGGTCCCATGACATGGATATGCAGATGGTCAATAATCTGTGCTCCACCGCCATTAATGACAATTCTATATCCTTTATCTTCCAAGCCCTCTTTCTTAATCATCTTTTGAACAACAGTAAATAATTTTTGAAACAGTTCAGGAGAATCAACAGCTACGAGTTCTGAAACATGTTTTTTAGGAATTACTAACAAATGAATTGGTTTTACCGGACTAATGTCTGGAAAAACAACAATATCATCATCCTCATAAGTAAACTCTTTTGGAATTTCCTTGTTAGCAATTTTACAAAAAATACAATTATCCATAGTTCCTAAATTTTTTCAACCACTTTTATAATTTCATTTAATGAAAGTTTGGTTGGTATCATCTTTGGATTTTTCGGAGTACCATTCAAAAGCATTTTCTTTGAAACATGCAAAAACCATGTCGCATTGGGATCTATTTTTTTCAATTGTTCATATACCAATGTCAACTCTGCTCCTTTTTTTCCATCCTGATCTGGGAGTGTTTTGATCCGCACATATCCCTTCCGTGGATCTTTACGGATAACAAGAACATATCCCATTTTTTGTGCTAATTTTAGAACTGTGTCGTTAAGTGTTTCAAATCCCATGCCAGGCCCAAAACGTGTGTCAAATTTGATTCCTTTTTCATTAATTTCTTTTTCAGCCCAGATACGATTTTCAAATTCTGCAACCATTGCTTCAAGACATTGGGTACCAAACTCTACATAATAATCATCTTGATTTTGTTTTACCTGTTTTAATCCTTCCATCAGACCAAGTAAGGTAAATTCATGATAATCAGCTGCCGGATCTGCCCAAAAAACCTCTTTAAAATGATCAGTATCAACAACAAACCGTACGACCCGGGAGACTGCTTCCATATGAATATCAGTGAGATGCTCTCCTGCTTTATGTATCACTTCCTGCACAAAATCCCAAGTAAGCGACGCTGCAGAAACATTACGGTCTTGGGTCTGATGATGATCGAGTGGACCAAGTCCTGTATCAACATGAATTACTTCATCTTCCCCAATTTTTTCAATTGGATCTGATATTCCTGACTGTGGATCGAATTTACTTTCAGGTAGTCTTTGTCCTGCAGGAACAAATTTAACTCTGGCTTGCTGCCAACCAGGAAGATATTTTTTGATCAACCAAACAGAAGTAATCGCATCCCAGTCAGGTGAAATATGAGTAACAACGACCTTCATATGGGGTAAGTATAGCGCACTTTGAAACAAAATCATAGTTTCGAAATATGATCTCAAAACTTGACAAAAAATGTAAAATACAGGATCATAAAGATAGCCAATAAAGTTGGTCTGCCCTATGGATCCACAAACCGCAAACAACATTGATCCAAAATTACAAGCGACGTATGACCGTGTCATGGGTACAAGCGCACAATCTCCTGCTGGACAACCTGCTGCTGCTCCGGGTGCACCTGCACCTGCGCCTGCTGGACAACCTGCTGCTGCTGCTGCTCCTTCAGATCAAGCAGCAAATCCAGCTGCACAAGGATTACCAACACCATCCTATGCTGCAGACACATTAAGTTTTCAAGCAGCTATCCAACAACCTGCTGCTAATCCTGCAGCGGCCCCTCTTGCCATACCACAACAACAACCTTCCTCGCTTCTCAGAATTCTTTATATTATTGGAGGAATTGTTTTTTTTGTGGTGTATACAATTGTGTGGATCAAAATTTTTAATCTCCCGCTTCCCTTTTCCTTCTAATACACAAGCCTGAAACAATTGAGGTAACGTTATCGTAAACGTTTGAGGACTTCATCAAAAGAAAGCAATTCAGTTTCAGACTTTGCTCGCTCTTTCCATTCGATTTTGTCTCCTGTTTTTTGAGAAATAACCAACCGGACAGGAATACCAATCAAATCTGCATCTGCAAATTTTGCACCGGCACCGACATCTTCACGGTCGTCAAATAAAACTTCAATACCAGCTTCTTCCAATTTTTTATGGATTTCTTCTGCCTTTTCGTTCTCACGAAGTGAAACAAGATGGACATCATAGGGCGCAATAACTTTCGGCCACGTAATTCCTTTTTCATCATGATATTGTTCAACAACAGTTGTCAGTGTCCGCGCAAGACCAAATCCATAGCAACCCATGTAGTATGGTTGTTGTTTGCCGCTCTCGTCAGTAAACATCGCATCTTTCATACGGGTTGAATAATGGAATCCTAGTTGGAAAATATTTCCAACTTCAATGCCACGTTTTTCAATAAGAGGCTGTCCATTTTCTGCAATATATCCAGCTTTTGCAAGTGCAATATCATAAAATTCAGATGGCTCTTCGAGGTCACGACCGAAATTAACATTGATCGAATGATAATTTGTTTTGTTAGCACCCATCTCAAAATTTTTTCTTCCTTTCAAAGAAATATCCATAAAGATTCTGACCTCTTTTGGTAAATTAAGGAGTCCTGCGTAACCAACTTCTGCTCCTGTTACTCGTTTTACTGTTTCTGCAGATGCTAGCTGCAATCGATGTACTTTTGCTACATGCATTAATTTTGTCTCATTAATATCATAACCTCCCTGTACTGCTGCAGCGATAACGTTGCCATTTTCATCTTCAAAAAGAATTGTTTTTGTTGTCTTTTCAACTGGAATATTTAAAAACTTTGCTAATTCTTCAACTCCGATAATGCCTACCCCTTCAACGTCTTCTCTTGGTTTTTCATTTTCCGTTTCCTGAGTTTCTCCTCTTTTGAACTTAGTAACTTCTTCATGAGCAGCATATGAGCCATCCTCAGTTGTAAAAAACTTTGATTCTCCTGCTTCGTGTTCGACAACAAACTCATGACAATAGTCTCCACCAATATAGCCATTATCCGATTCAACAACAATTGCCTTAAGACCTAAACGTTCACAAATCTTAGCGTAGGTATTCCACATGCTTTTATATTCTTTTTTGAAATCTTCTTCTGTTGCATGGAAAGAGTATGCATCTTTCATGACGAATTCTCGCAAACGTAACAAACCACCCCGGGCACGCATTTCATCACGGAATTTTGTAGAAAATTGATAGAGATTGAATGGCAAATCTTTGTAACTCAGTTGGAATTTCCGTACCAAATCAACAAGCATTTCCTCAGCAGTTCCACCAAGAACAAACTCAAAATCATTGCGGTCTTTAATACTCATCAACTCAAATCCGACAGAGCTGGTACGGTTGGTTTCTTCCCAAAGAGATTTAGGATGTAATGTTGGGGTGATAATTTCCTGACCACCTGCGCGGTCCATTTCTTCTTTGACAACTTTTCTAATCTTATCTTGCACGCGGATACCAAGTGGCAATAAATAGTATCGTCCTGCTGTACTTTCGCGGATAAAACCTGCTTGATAAAGCAATTTATGTGATGCAAGAGATGCATCTTTTGGCGTATCTTTAATTGTTTTTCCAAATAATTTCGAATATTTCATTAGTGTAAGTATATCATTTTTTTACTCGATTGCTGAGTATAAATTTTTTGGATCTTTCAAAACAGGAATCATATCTAGATCTTTCCCAACGGCATATTTTTCCGCGAGTTCATAGACAAGTCTGAGAATCGAATAATCTTCCAAAGCAATACCAACAGAATCAAATAATGTTATTTCTCGACTATTTCTTCGTCCAACTTTTTTGCCGCTAATCACTTCTGATAATTCCGCAGCAACTGCTTTCTCTGCTTCTTTCCGCGTAAATCTCTGAATTTCTCCTTCAACAAATGATTGTTCAAAATACTCGACCATAATTCGTGACCTTCTAACAAGTTCAAAATCCAATTCAGTTTTGCCGACAGTGTCTCCGCCAAGGCCATTAATATGAACACCCTCTTTTATCCACTCATTTTTGACAACATTTGCATGCATTTTTGCAGCAATACAGACAGTAACAATATCTGCACCTCTCACTGTTTCCTCAGCATTGTTACATGGAACAAGTTTTAAAGGAGTATTTTTTAAATTCTTTTCAAACTTCATCATCGCCTTCTCATCAATGTCAAAATATCGCACTTCTGTAATATCACGAACTAATTGTAACGCTCTGATCTGAAATTCACTTTGTGCTCCTGTCCCAATGATTGCTACAACATGCGAATTCTTTCTTGCCATAAGATCTGTCGCCAACGCAGCTGTCGCAGCTGTACGAAGCGCTGTCAGAATCGTCATCTCGCTATACAACAATGGATAACCAGTATCAATTCGTGATAACTGTCCTGTTGCCACAACTGTTAATTCTCCTTTTTTTGTATTTGCAGGATGGCAGTTCACATATTTATAGGTGTAATATTGCTCATTATCGCAAATCGGCATGAGTTCCAAAACACCTCCAGGAACATGCATACAAGGACGAGGCATTTTGTTGAACTGATCGAAACGATTAAAATCTCTTTTTAGTGCATTCATTAAATCACGCAAAAATGCGTTCAATCCGTGACGCTTTAAAAGTTTTGTTACTGATGCAACTGTCATTATTTTCATAGTTTATTTTCCATTAAAAAAGCCCTTGTAAATCACCAAGAAAAACTTGGAAACTTACAAGGGCGTTTGATCGCTGTACCACCTTGCTTCTCCCGACTGAGTCAGGACTCTTTGTAAATGCTTTGTCGAAACAACACATTCTGGATGGATTTTACGGTGTCCTTCCGTACTGCTTATCACAGTCTACGCCCTTCTCAACAACTGTAACTTTTGTCCTGAGTTTGCCGAAGAATTGTCTGGTAGGAATCCAGACTTTTCACCTAACCAAAAATCGGTGAACGCTTTGTATCAATTAACCGCAGTATACAGAAACCACTAAGTATTGTCAATGTTGCTTTTCTGTATGACCACCAAATGCAAGGCGTAAGGCCTGGACCATTTTTGCGGCAAATGATTTTTGGATTTTCTCATCTTCAAGTGACTCACGACGGATCTCATTTGATCTTCGGATAACATCAATAAACAAATTATTTTTTTCTGCTTCTTCAAGTGTCCAGACAGTCTCACCTGATGCAGTACCAATCACACCTGAAAACTTTTCAAGTTTCGGATCATTTTCAAGAGCCTCAATTGTTCGTTCCATCATAAAGCCTGAGATGAGTGAGTTTCTTTGATACAACTTAGCAACCTTTAACAAATCAAAATTGTATTGTGCTTTTTCCAAAACACCAAATCCTTCTCCAATTCCCTGCATGTATGCATACTCAATTGCGTTGTGAACCATTTTGACGTAATGCCCTGCGCCACCTGTTCCGAAGTAGTCATGGCCTCCATGTGGCTTTGCAAGGGTATCCAAAATTGGTGTGACGTGCTCGTAAGCACTTTTGTCTCCACCTACCATCAAAGGATATCCTTGCACGCCTGCAATTACTCCCCCTGAAACACCAATGCCAAGAAAACGGATTCCCTGATCGCGAAGTCTCTTATAACGGTTTTCCGTATCGGTAAATTTACTATTTGCTCCATCAATAATAATGTCGTCTTTGTCGACGAGTTTTTCAACTTCTGTTAAAATTTCCTCAGTTGCATCCCCTGCTGGAAGCATTAACCAGATAACTCGTGGCTTGTTCAAACTATTTACTAATTCTTCAATCGATCCCGCAGGTTTGACATTTGAGATTTGAGTTTTGAGTTTTTCAACTGGCTCAGGTGAGCGGTTCCAAACCCCGACATCATGCCCTTCTTTCAAAAGCTTTGAGGCAATCCGACTTCCCATTTTGCCAAGTCCAATAAGTCCAATCTGCATTACAACCACTTCCTCCCATCTTTTGCAAGTAAGGCATCTGCTTCCTCTGGTCCCCAGGTCCCTGGTTTATATGACAACACGTTTGCCTGTGAGTCTTTTTCCCAACTCTGTAAAATTGTTGAAATCAAGTGCCAGGAACTTTCAAGCTCATCAGAACGATTAAAAAGCATTTGATCTCCTGCCAGAATATCGAGAACCACTTTCTCATATGCGTCCATTCCATGACCACCAAACGCCTGTTCATAAGCAAAATTCATCGTAACAGTACCTAAAGCAAGTCTCGTAGCTGGTTTCTTGGCAACTACCCGAAGACTAATTCCTTCATCAGGTTGAATACGAATTGTCAGGACATTGCCAATTTCAGGACAACCTGCTTCTTTAAAAAGGATATGACAGGTCTGTTTAAAAACTACTTTAATATCCACAACATCTTCTGTCATACCTTTACCAGCACGCAAATAAAATGGCACCCCTTCGAATCGTGGTGTATCAACATGTAACTTCATTGCCACATAGGTTTCAGTATCTGAATGAGGATCTACATCCTTTTCTGATGTATATCCTTCATACTGTCCACGCACAATTGACTCTGAAATTTCGTGAGGACTTAATGGCTTAATGGCTTTAATTGCAGCAACCCGTACGTCACGGACACTTTCCCGCTCAAAACTTCGCGGCTGTTCCATTGCAACCGTTGCAAGGAGTTGTAATAAATGATTTTGTCCAACATCACGCAGATTTCCTACACCATCAAAAAACTTCCCATGTCTGCCAATTCCCTTTTTCTCTGACAATGTTATTTGCACATGATCAATATGCTCCTTATTCCACATAGGCTCAAAAATACTGTTGGCAAAACGGAACACAATCATATTTTGCACAGTTTCTTTTCCTAAGTAATGATCAACACGGAAAATTTGTTTTTCCTCAAAAAGGTCTGCTAGTTTTTTATCAAGGTTTCTCGCTGTTTCAAGATCTTTTCCAAAAGGTTTTTCAATCGCAAGACGTGTCCATTTTTCTGATCCTTGTCCACAACCTTCTGACAATTTGGTCGATTTCATAAAATGCAAAATATTTTCATAGTTATTTGGAGGCGTTGCAAGATAGAACAAACGTGTGATACAGGCACCTATTTTGTCATCAAATATTTTTAATTTTGTAATTAATTCCTGATATCCTGCCTCTTCATCAAACATTCCTTGTTGATAATAAATATTACTACTAAATTCCTCCCATGCTTTATTACGATGTCCCAACTCATCTCCAAGCATTTGACGATATGTTGCGTCCGTAAACGGCCTTCTGGCAAAACCAACAATAAAGAAATCTTCACCCAAAGCGCCTTGTTTATAGAGAGAAAAAAGTGCAGGAAGCAGTTTGTGTTGGGCGAGATCACCTGTAGCTCCAAAAATGACAATAACAAAAGGTCCCATCTTTTTATTTAATGATAAATTGGCCGATATCCTTGATCGTCACAAGAAGAATCAAACCAATAAGAATCATCATCCCAATAGCATGGGCATATCCTTCGACTTTTTGATTCACCTTTTTCCGTGTCACTGCTTCAATAAGGATAAAGAAGAGGCGTCCTCCATCAAGCCCTGGAATTGGCAACACATTGAAGAACGCTAAGGAAATGGATAAAAGTCCTGCAAGATTAAGAAGCTGCAATATTCTCTCTCTCACGTTAGGAATATCAACAATTGTTCCGACAAGAGAAAAGATACCAACTGGTCCTGAAACACCTTCACTTAAAGGTTGCATTGTTTTTTGTTGGACTGATACATGAACAAGACTTTTCATAACATAAAAGTTGTATACAAGGAGATTTGCGGGATGGACAATACCTGAAAGTGCCTTTTGCGCAGGCGTGTCATAGGATACTGCAATTGTTGACATTGGGAAAAATGCAACGCCGAGTGCTCCCTGATTTTTGGGAGGATTGACTCGAGGAGTGACAGTTGCATGAGAAATTTTCTTGGTACTATCATCTTGCCAGGTAATCACAATTGGTTTACCTTTATTGTCCTTGACTGTATTTGAAAATTCAGCAACGGAAGTAATATTTTCACCGTTAACAGATAAAATATGTGAGAACTTTGTCAAACCAACCTTGCTTGCTGGTGAATTCGCAGCAACGTCACTGATCACAATATCGGTGCTCACTTTCTGATCTGCCATGAAAAAATGATAATCACCAATAAGCGGAAGCTCTGTTTTGAAATTGGAGATGAACATAAAAACGTAATAAATGGCGACAGCAAGAATAACATTCATGACAACACCGGCAACAACTACTGCAGCTCTTTGTGCAACCGAACGACTGTAAAACGCCCGATGTTCATCGCCCTTTGCTTTATGCTCTTCTCCCTTTACCGGCGCAATGCGTCCTGCTCCTGCCTCATCTTCTCCGTAGAGCTTGACAAATCCGCCAATCGGCAGCCAATTCAGAGAATAAATTGTCTCGCCTTTTTTCCATCCCCAGATACGCGGAGGCAAACCAAATCCAAACTCTTCAACTTTAATTCCGAACTTTTTTGCAGTGAAGTAATGACCTGCTTCGTGAATGAGAACTAAAACAGAAAGAATGAGAAGAAAAACTAAGGCTGTTATTATCATCGGATTTGATTATACATGAAAGTATCAAAAGTACCAACTATGGTATTATGTACCAATGACACCAGTTGAGACTTTCAAATCTTTTGCATTACTTACTTTTCTTATTGGAGCAGTTGCTGGTTGTTATATGGTATGGAGCGGCCCAAGGGACAAAACAAAATCAGTAAGCGCACACGCCGGAACTGCAAATAAAAAACTATATATTCTTTACGCACTAGCCTTTCTTATCTCAACCGTTCTCTTTTATCTCTTCTGTATGTTTTGGTTTATTCCTACATTACATCTTTCATTTGGATTCACCCTTTCTCTTCATGTAATGACAATCCTTTTAGTTCTGACTGCTTTCATTCCTCAGGCAGGCAAAAAGGTAAAATTACATGCCGTTGTTGCTTATGGTTTTGCGTTTTATATGATGTTGCTTCTCTTTTTTGTAGCACTATCTTCAAATATTTCTCTTATTGGAAGAATATTTTCCAGCGGCGTCACCTTGTGGATGATTAGTATGTGGTATTTATTTTTCTTCTCTCGTTATAAAGCAAAAATAGCAGCGCGGTATCTTCTTTTCCAAAGTTCGTATATCATTCTCTTTTTTCTCTCAATCCTAGCGGCTACCTATCTTCGATAAAATGAGGTTAGATTTGCATTAATTCTTGCTCTTTTTGTTCGCCGTAGCTATCAATCGTTTCCATCGTATCATCAACCAATTTTTGTACTTCCTTTTCAAGTCGTTTGATATCATCCTCGCGTCCTTCGAATTCTTTCTTGATATCATCCATTGCTTCATGACGGACTTGTCGTATCATAATGCGACCGTTTTCGAGTTTATGTTTCATTGCCTTGATAAGTTCCTCCCGGCGTTCTTGGGAAAGTGGTGGGATAGAAATACGGATGATGTTTCCATCAATAACTGGCGTAAATCCGGCATTTGCTGCTTCAATTCCCTTTTGGATTTCATTAATAATTGAGCCGTCATATGGCGTAATGACAATTGTTTTGGCGTCAGTGATAGCAATTGTTGCCAGTTCCATAACTTTTAGTCTTGCTGTACCGCCGTAGGCATTGATAACAATTCCTTCAACAAGTGCGGGGGTTGCGCGTCCAGTGCGGATGGTTGAAAGATCTCCTTTGAGGACATCGAGAACTTTCTCAATTCTTTTCTTCGTTTCTTGGGCTAGTGGATCCATTAAATTTCAAATCGTATAAACTTTTTAACAGTGATATTCTCCCCTGTTTTTCCAATTGCAGCTTTAACGAGTGCTTCAATTGTCTGACTACCATCTCTAATATAATCCTGTTTGAGAAGATCTTCAACGGTTTCTGGATTCATTGCAGCAACTTGCATTGCGACTTCTTTTGCAAGGTGTTTGAATTCATCTGTCTTAGCAACAAAATCTGTTTCACAAAGAAGTTCAACCAAAACGCCGACCTTACCACCGCCATGAATATAACTTTCGATAAGCCCTTGTGATGTTTCGCGGTCTGCTTTCTTCGCTGCAATTTCAGCTGCTCTTTTTTTAAGCCATGCAAGAGCCTTATCATAGTTACCATCTGATTCATCCAATGCACGACGGCAATCAGCAATTGATGCAGATGTTTCGTCACGGAGTTTTTTAATTAATTTAAGATCAATTTGTGCCATACTATTTTGCCTCTTCTTTTTTAGTTGCTTTCTTTGCAGGTTTTTTCTCTTCTTTTGGAGCTTCTTCTTTCTTTTCTGCTTTTTCTTCAGTTTTTGCTTCTGAAACCTTCTTCTCTGCCTTTACTTCTTCTTTACCCATTTCGCGTCTGCCTTCGATCCATGCATCAAAGATATAAGAAATAATAAGTTTCAAACTTCCAACAGCATCGTCATTTGCAGGAATTGGATGAGTAATAATCAAAGGATTTGCATTGGTATCAGTAATACCAATTGTTGGTACTCCCATTTTCATTGCTTCTGCAACTGCAACGTGTTCTGTGTGGGTATCAACGATAAAAAGTGCATCTGGAGTTTTGGTCATATCAGCGGTTCCACCATAAAAACCATTTAATTTTGCTCGGGTCTTATCCCAATCACCAATTTCTTTTTTGGTATAACCTTGTTGTGCAGATTGATCTTGCAAACGAGAGGTCAAATCTTTGAGTCTTTTATAATTCTTTGAAACTTCTGGGAAATTTGTAAGGGTTCCACCGATCCATCTCTGAGTTACGAGGAATAATCCATCTGCTCCAGAATCAGCAGCTCTTTTCATTTCTTCTCTGAGTACTCCTTGTGCTTGTTTTTTGGTACCAAGCACCAAAAGATTGCCGCCTTTTTGTGCAAGACTTTTTACAAATGCTGCTGCTTCTTCAAGACCTTCTTTGGTTTTTTCAAGATCAATAATGTGGATACCGTCGCGGGCTTCGAAAATAAATTCCCGTGCTTTTGGGTTTTGGCGGGTTACTTGGTGGCCAAAGTGGCAACCTGCTTCTAATAATTCTTCAAGTGAAATACTTCTCATAATGAAATCCTTTAACGTCCATTCAGTCAACTCTTCAATCAGGATTTACAACTGAATGTGTGTGATAGAGTGTATTATACAAAATCCGAGGCCACATTTGCAAGCCACAATTATAAAAACTTATTTTGTTCTTGATGTTAGAGCTGCTTCAGGATCAAAAACTACAGCCGCTCTTGCAAGAAAATCGACTTCTGACAGAGATAATTCTCCACCTTCAGCAAAATCTCTCACTGTTGCCGCTCCTTGGGCATCCCGTTCTTTCCTAAATTGCCATAACTCAGCAAGAGTTGGACCAAACATATCTATTTCATCAACTTTTTTTGGTATTCTTCTCCCCTTTCTTCCTATTTCATAACTTCCTCTATTAGCTTCAGGTTGATAAGTATTAAACCATTTATCAATAAATCCTGACAATGCACCCGTACCAAATGGAACTTGAACATGATCAATTCTAGAATCCTCCTTTACATCATCAGGAACCTGCTTATCATCAAGTATTGGAGTAACAAGCAACATTTTAAGATTTCTTACAGCTAATTCCGGAAATTTTTTCAGAAAGCTAATGAGTTCTGACGTAAGTTGATCGTGAATACTTCTTTTTCCCTGTTTATTTTTTAAAGATGCCTTATATTCTATTACATTTGTGACACGACCTGATCTACTTATCACTAAACCATCTGGCACAGAAATTCCATCCAATGATGTCGCTCCAAAGCCATTTTCATGCACTTCTGCGGTTGGATAAAGATGCTTATAAACCTCAAGTGTCTTATCTCCATCAACAATGACACGATCTCCATGATTTTCTCGAGCTTCAACATATGATTGCGCAGTAGCAGAAAACACTCTTCCTGCTAACCTCCCTCTAAGATCACCGAAATTTGATGCTTGAAATGAATAACTTACACCTTCAGAATATATCTTTCTCTGCAATACTGTGCTTAATAAAGGTCCATTGCTGTAATCTATTTCTGCAGAGATTGGTGCTGTTGCACCCCTACCTTTTTTGGATAGCGCATCTCTTGCGTAATTTTTCAGAAAACAACTGGCGGCAGCCACGCGAACTTCACGTGGTACATCTCCTGTAGATTCAATTCGTGTATGTGGATTACCCATAATTAAAACTATGGGACTATTTTACCATTACAACCATTTTTTTACAATATTATTGAGCTATTTTATGGAACGGGGAATTTGACGACGAATGATTTTATTTCTTTTGCAATTGCACTGAGTTTTTTATTCTTGGCAATTGTTGCAGTATATTCTTTCAGCAAAGCTTGACGTTTTTCTTTATCATCTTTTGGCAATTCCATACCTTCTACTTCAGCAATAGCTTGTGCGTACCACTCTGCAATCTTTTTCATTTCTTTTTCCTTCATCCCCCGCGTTGTGATAGCAGGTGTACCAAGACGGATTCCTGACGCATACAGTGGTGGCATATCATCTCCTGGCACGCCGTTATAGTTGAGGACAATTCCCGCTGCTTCGAGTGCGACTGCTGCGACTCGACCATTTACTTTTTTCGACCGTAAATCAATAAGTATCAAATGATTATCAGTTCCGCCACTGACTAGGTCAAAGCCTTGCTTTGTTAATTCCTCTCCTAGTACTTTTGCATTGGCAACAATTTGTGCTCCGTATTTTTTGAAACTTGCCGAACTTGCCTCTTTAAGACAGACAGCAATTGCTGCAGTTTGGTTGTCATGTGGTCCGCCTTGAAGTCCAGGAATGATTGCTGTTTCAATTCTTTTTGGAAGTGTTGGATCTTTCTTCAAACCTTTCTCAGTCACCATAATCATTGCACCTCTCGGGCCGCGAAGTGTTTTATGTGTTGTGGTTGTCACAATATGTGCATATGGAACAGGTGATGGATGTACTCCTGCGACAATAAGACCTGTGATGTGCGATACATCAGCCATCAACCAACAGCCTGCCTTGTCAGCAATCTGACCAAACCGTTTGAAATCAATGATGCGAGGATATGCTGTATAACCACAAATCAACAGTTGTGGTTTTTCTTTCATGACTTGTTTTTCAATTGCATCATAATCAAGCAGATTATCTTTTCCCAGTTCATAATGCACAGCGGTAAAAAATCTGCCAGATAAACCAAGTTTGTGTCCATGAGTGATGTGTCCTCCCATCGCAAGGGAAAGCCCCATGATTTTCGCGCCGTTCTCAAGAACTGCGAAATAGACAGCAGAATTTGCAGGAGAACCTGAAAGTGGCTGAACATTAACATATGGAACACCAAATAATTTCATTGCCCGCTCTTGTGCAAGGCTTTCAACAGAATCAGCGACTGCGTTCCCTTGATAGTATCTCTTACCTGGAAAACCCTCTGAATATTTATTGGTTAATACTGTTCCGAGGGTTTCCATCACCGCTTGAGACGTATAATTTTCTGAAGGAATCATCTCGAGGACATCTTTCTGGCGTTTTTCTTCTGCGACAATGAGGGAGTAAATTTGAGGATCCTGTTTTTTCAGATTAGTCATCATCATTGGCTAACAACAGTACTATAAACGATGAACTAGAATAAAGCAAGAGGTAGTTTTGCAATTGCAAAATGTATTACCTATAATCCACAATCTCTATGGAACGTTTGTTTCGTTGTCGAAAAGAAATCCGTGAGCCACGCCAAATCGTTCGTGAGGCGTTAACTTCAGGGGAAAATATTTCCTACCTTGGAAGCTTTCTTGCTATCAGCGGAGATGAGGGTTCAGGTAAATCAACAGTTGCCCGCAGGTTACAAAAAATACTTAATATTGAAGAGTTAATAGAGGCCGGAGATTTACAAACAAAGATTCTTAAAGCACGTGCTGAAGGACCAGTTCGTGATGGTGTACGTGCTGACAAAGAAATTGATGACACATTAACAGAAGCAATTGTTAGTGGAAGAAAAGTAATTGTGGATGCCCGTTTATCAGCCCATATTGTAAATAAAGAGAGAAACAAAATGTCTCCTTCTGAAAATTTTCCTAAAGGAATAACAATTGTTTACAAGGTAAGTCCTGAGGATGGCGCGACAAGAGTGATGCAAAGACAAAACGCTGCACGGCAAGAAGCAAATGTAAAAAGACTAACACTTAAAGAAACTCTTGAACTTAATAGACGGCGTCGTAGTGCTGATCGGGAACGATGGAAAGACTCTTACCCTGCTATCAAAGATTATGATACCTATGACCCTGAAGCTGTAGACGCACATGGCAAGAGAATCTATGACATTTCTCTTTCAACAACTGGCAAGACAGTAGATGAAGTTGTAGAAGATACTCTCGTCAATCTTTTAGAACATGGCTTCATTAAAATTGAAAAAAGGAGAAAAATACTCGGACGCATCCGCGGACCACAGGTCGTTTTTGATCCTCGTAGACATTTACCTCTCTAAATCTAAGAACGTATACTGATACCCGTCTTCCTCATGTTCTTCTTTCTTCAAAACTTTCGTAAACATCGAATAATCAGGGAAAAATACATCAGCATCATAATCACCTTTGACGAGTGTTAAATATAAACGGTCAACCAATCCTTTCTCTACCGCTTCTGTAAAAATCTGCCCTCCACCAAAAATAAAAATTTCATCTGAGCCGTCACATGCTTTTGCTTTTTCCAAAGCCTCTTCAAGAGATGGAACAATGACGTCTGGTTGATAGGAAAGATTTTTAGTACCTTCAGGATCACGAGAAATAACAATATGTGCCCGGTTGGGTAGTCGTCGACCGAGGGACTCAAATGTTTTTCTTCCCATTACCAGCGGATGTCCTGTGGTAAGCGTTTTCAAACGCTGCATGTCGCGTGGAATCTTAAACAACAAATCATTGCCCTTTCCAATTCCCCTTTTTTCATCAAGTGCGGAAATGATAGATATTCGTGGGTCATTCATTCTTACATCCTAAATCTTTACTAGTAAATCTGCAAGTCATCCAGCCATTTTACCAGTCTTTTTATCAAAAAGTCCTCCGGCAACGGTCAACTCTGCCTTCACCATTGGATAGGGGTCATAATTTTCCAAAATGACATCTTCTGTCTTAAAGTCGTCAATACTTTTCAATTTTCTTTTGATCGTGACTGTCGGGAAAGATCGTGGTTTTCTGGAAAGCTGCTCTTTGACTTGCTCAATATGATTGCCATAAATGTGAGCGTCGCCAAAAGTATGAACAAATTCTCCTGGCTCAAGTCCTGCAATATTGGCAAGAATAATCGCAAGCAAACTGTAACTTGCAATGTTAAATGGTACACCGAGGAACAAATCAGCACTTCTTTGATACAGTTGTAATGAAAGTTTTCCGTTGCGGTTGGAAATCTGGTACATATTGTGGCAAATTGGGAATCTGGACGCGTCTTTATTGGTCGCCATGGTGTAAAGATATTCAGGATTCCAGGAATTTACAATCAAATTCTTTGCATCAGGATCATCTTTCATCTCCTGCATCACCCAAGCAAGTTGATCAATTGTTCGTGTGGTGCGGGTTGGCCAGTGCCTCCACATTTCGCCATAAATGCGTGGTAAATTACCATATTTTGTCGCAAATTTCTTATCCTCAGCAACTTTTGCAACAAATTCATCTTTTGTCAAAACAGGCACTTTTCCTTCTTCTGCCTTTTTGGAATATATTTTGTAGGGATAATCATCCCAAATATGCACATTGTTTTCGACTAAATATTTGATATTGGTCTGTCCCGACATAAACCAATAGAGTTCGTGCAATACTCCTTTCCAATACACCTTTTTCGTGGTCAAAAGTGGAAAACCCTTGGAAAGATCAAAGCGGATTTGTCTTCCAAAAACACTACGAAGTTCAATATCAGTCCCGCGGTCAACTTTCTTGATGCCATTATCTAAGACTTCCTGGAGTAAATCGAGGTATTGATATTCAGGATGCTTCACTGCCATAACGTTTACTTACTATAAAACTCAACAACAAAATTGTCAATCAGAAACCTACAAAATACTCATGCAGTCGCGTATCCTCAGTCAGTTCTGGATGAAAAGCGGTTGCGAGCATATTTCCCTGCCGTGCTGCAACGATAGTACCGTCAGGAAGTGTCGACAAAACATCAACATCAGGGCCGTTTGAAACAATAAACGGTGCGCGGATAAATGTTGCATGCATCGGCTTACCTTGCAAACCTTTAATCTCCAAATCAGTCTCAAAGCTCTCAATCTGCCGGCCGAATGCATTGCGGTTGACAACAATATCCATCACACCAAGAGGATTTGGCCTGTCCTGAACTAATTTTTTGGCAAGAAGTATCATCCCAGCGCATGTCCCCCACACCGGCATACCACTTTGAATTTTCTTGACCAGTGACTCACGCATTTCAAATGTGTCCAACAAATTCACCATCGTAGTACTTTCTCCACCCGGCATAATCAGGGCATCAATGTCTTGTAAATCTTGCGGCAAACGGACCTCTTTTGTGGCTGCGCCAATTTTATGAAGAGTTGTGATGTGTTCTAAGAAGTCACCTTGAAGAGCGAGGACACCAATAACGTTATTTTTCATTTACCAACCTCTCTTTGACAGAATTTGTTCCTCTGGAAGTGAGCGTGCACTAACACTTGTCATTGCTTCACCAAGCCCCTCTGAAACTTTTGCGATGACATCAGGATTGTTGTAGTTAGTTGTTGCTTGGACAATTGCTTTTGCTCGTTTTGCAGGATCTTTTGATTTGAAAATTCCTGATCCGACAAAAACTCCGTCACTGCCAAGCTGCATCATAAGAGCTGCATCCGCAGGAGTTGCGATTCCGCCAGCTGCGAAATTCACAACAGGAAGCCGTCCCAATTCTTTGACTTGTTTAACAAGTTCAACAGGTACGCGCATCTCTCTTGCTTTTTCTACTAATTCTGTATTAGACAAATCCTGCAAAGCTGCAATCTCACTTGTCACTGCACGTTGATGACGGACTGCTTCAACGACATCACCTGTTCCCGCTTCCCCTTTGGTACGGATCATTGCTGCACCTTCGTTAATACGTCGAAGCGCTTCACCTAGATTGCGGCAGCCGCAAACAAATGGAACTTTGAATGGATGCTTGTCGATGTGGAATTCTTCATCTGCTGGTGTGAGGACTTCTGATTCGTCAATGTAGTCAATGCCCAAAGATTCCAAAACTTGTGCTTCAACAAAATGGCCAATGCGGCATTTTGCCATGACAGGGATCGTAACAGCCTTCATGATCCCTTTGATCATTTCAGGATCTGACATACGGGCGACTCCCCCAGCAACGCGAATATCTGCGGGGACTCTCTCAAGCGCCATAACAGCACATGCACCCGCATCTTCTGCAATCTTTGCCTGCTCAGCTGTTACGACATCCATAATGACGCCGCCTTTGAGCATCTGGGCAAGTCCTGCTTTAACTTTAAATGTAGATTTGACTGGAGTTTGTGTCATGCACCAGCATTATACATTGTTAAGTCAAAAATTGAAATATTCTATTCAAGAGGCAAGATGAAGCGGTAGCTGCAAATACTCATATTATTGCTAAAATAAAATTGATGCGCGCCACTTCTTTCCAAACTCGAATCAAGCTGAAGCGATTTACACAATGTTTTCCTTGCATAAAGAACCAACCAATCAAAAAGAAGCGTTCCGTATCCTTTTAAACGATAGCGTTCATCAGTGACAAAATCACTCACATAGAGAGTTCTGTGTGCTGAAATATTTTCCGTAATGCGAAATCCTGCAACAGCCATGACTTTCCCTACATCTTCCAAAAACACTAAATTGTATCCTGTTTGTTGCTGTCTTTTTACTTGATCTAGAAAATCTTTTTTATGAAGCGTTGACCGAAGCTGTAACATGACAGGAAAGGATTTTACAATTTGCTGATAGTTTTTTGCCAAAGATATCTTCATGACAATTCCTCCTGAATTCGTTGTCAAAAGATCTTACGGTAAATTCCCTAAATTTGTTTCTCCTTTATCGTTGTCGTAACCCGTCCCCCTTGCCATTGACCACGGTACATATTACCGCCGCCAAGGACTTCGTGAAATTGAATATGAACGATTCTCGCACCAAGTTCGATGGTAACAGGAACAGAGCCTTCATTCTTCAATCCAAAATTAAGGCCACCGCAGTAGCCTGGTGGTACATTTCCAGTACGGATAAACAAACCACTTCGGTATGTTGTAGAACGAGGAGTAATGCTTGCTGTTAAATTCTCTGGCATATTCACATCTTCAATCGTTTTAATCAGATAGAACTCGCCCGGTTTGATAACAATTTTGCTTACTTTTTTTATATCATATTTTGCAATAAGGTCAACCTCAGCAGTGTGACGTTCAGTAACTCCCAAAAACGCTTCACCACTAATTTTGTACACTTCACCAAGCCGCAGATCAAACCCAGCTCCTTCAGGATTGGTCAACTCCCTCTCGCTGAGATTGTCGACTAATTTTTTCTTTTTAACCAGTTCTAATAATAATTTAGGACCTAATACCATAGTATAAATTGAATCATGAATTAGAAATCAAGAAAAGAACCCATGCTTCATGATTCTTGCTTCTTGATTCGTGTAATAATTTCTTCCGTCACGTCTTCAACAGACTTCGTTGCGTCAATTACTGTAAACTCTTCAGGGAACTTTTGCAAGAGCCAATTGTAGCCTTTAATTGTCTTTTCAAGAATCGCTTTATCTTCGTAAATTTCTTTTGTGTCATTATCCTCTTCTAACCGCTTCATTGCTTTGTCCAAGGGAAGATCAAGATAAAATGTCTTATCAGGAATGGTGAACTGGTGATATAGAGAAAGGATACTTTGCGCAACAAGCATATATTCGGCAGTATTCTCATCAAACACACCACCGTGATCCATAATGCCATATGGGACAGCCGACCAAAAACAACGGTCAGACAAAACAATTTTTCCCGCTCTCAGTGCTGGCAGTATTACTTCCTCATGATGCATCTCCCTGTCAGCGCTGAAAAGATATTGGAAAGCAACAGGAGGAATTTTGGTCTTGCCATGAAGAATTTTTTGGATCAACTCGCCAATGAGCCCATCATTCTTGCGGGGTTCACGAGTTTTCACGACTTCCCGACCCTGGGAGGTAAAATAATCATACAATGCATCTATTTGGGTCGTCTTGCCGCTTCCATCAATGCCTTCAAGCGCGATATACAAACCGCTTGCTTCATTTCTTTTGAAATCAATATCAAAGGAGACATGATATTTCATAAATGCTAATCTTCGTCTTGGTGAATCTTTGATTCTACCGGACCTTGTTGGAATTTATACTTTGCAAATTTTTTACTTGTATACGGAGTTTCTGCAGGACTTGATAATTCTTCAAACGTCATCGCACAGATCCGCATCCCAACAGTAAGCTTTATTGCCATACGGCCAAGATTGCCAAGTTCCAAAACTGGCTTACCATCCCATCCCGGATCAAAGATCGATGCTGTTGAATGAACGACGAGTCCCAAACGTCCAAGAGATGATCGTCCTTCAAGTCGTCCCATCAAATCATTTGGGATTTTCACATTTTCCAAAGTAACAGCAAGCACAAATTCCCCTGGCTGCATGATAAACTCTCCGCCATCTTCAATAACAATCTCTTTGGTAATTTCATTGCTGAAATCTTTTTTTGAAGGATCGATAAAGGAGTACTTGTTCTGGTCAAAAACGCGGAAAGCATTACCAAGGCGAAGATCTATTGAGCAGCTGCCAAGTTGGGTCGCAAAATCAGGAGTTGGGGTAATTTCAATTCTTTTTGATTCAAGTGCTTTTTTGATATCCCGATCTGACAAAACCATAGGATGAGTTTAGCAAAAGATGAGGAAATTAACAATTACAAACTTAATTAATACAGCAGATCACCTTATCAAGGTTGAAATGTCCCTTTATATGCAACACCTAGGGGAAGTCCTGCTATACCTCTCTCATATTTAGCTCTCACTTGTGATGCTTCTGGACTTAATTCTGTTTCGGGATTTTGTTTAATAACAGTATTTAAAAATTCAGCTACTGACGCTCCTGCACGCTGATTTACATCACTGCCTCCCATCGGTAACATATTTACATAATCGCGTATAACAGAAAGGCGAGAAGTCAACCTTGCGATAGTATCGATTGGTGCAGTTCTCGCATTTTGCACAAAAGCAAAAGGTAAAATAAAAAATGCCTTATTTTCTTCCCCTCTTCCAACAACAAAAAAAGGATCGATTGGTCGAGTTAATGCTTTCACTTGTTCTGGATCTGCTGCATCAATAAGATCAATACCTGCATGTGTATCTTCGGCAACAATAAGATTAACATCTCTTTGTACTCCCGTTTCCCCTGCAATTGACGCAATGGTCGTCATCGCCAGCTCATCAAGATATGGGTTTCCCGACTGATACTGTAAATAATCCAAAGCACTATCAAAATAATCAAGCACCATGTCGTCCCGTTCTGCTTCTCCTAATTGCTGCCACTGTTCGACAGAGGTAACAGCAGCATATCTTTGATTGACGTTATCAAAAGCATGTGCGGCTCCTCCTTGTGGTAAACCTAAATTACTTTCTGCGCGGCTCATAAAATAATTATTATTTGATAATAGATAATAAGGCCGAGAAATTAACAATTGAGAACTCCGTAAGCTATAAAACTAAGACGGTTTTGCAATATTTATTCCTAATGATTTAACTATATCTGTAAGTATCTCACCGTATTTGCTTGCCCGTTCATACTCTCGTTTACTAGGAGGAGTATCTTTATCTTTGCCAGGATATGGTTCAAAGGTATATAGTCCATGCCTCAATCTGGATTCGTTCAAATCTAAAAGGGTATGATCGGATGTTCGTTCCTGCATGTCATACCCCTCTGCACCAGACTCCTGAGGTGATAGAACAATAATTAATCTGCGAGGATCATTTTCTGGCTTAAATTCTTTAACTCCTGTATAGTTTATAAGTAATAATGCATATGACCTTCCACTTCCATCAGTATGAAATGCTTTTGCATGTTGCCATGCATAGCCTCCTTCTGTAGGATCAGCAGGAGTAGTCTTCAAAATATAACGCACAATTGCGTCAGCATTCCGAGCATTTTCTTCTCTTATTTCTTCTAATGTCCTCGGTGGCGCTTCCCCTGCACCAGAATGCTGAGCATTTGCATTTTCTATTTCTTCTGATGTACTCAGTATCGCTCCCCTATCTTGAACTGGTACAGATATTACTTTTACTTTTCTGAATGCTGCTTTAAATGGAATTGGTACTTCTTTAAATGGATTTGGCATATTTCTATCGGCATTATACTTTTCCACCTATTAAAATACAAACACAACCTTGCGCGAAAAAGTGATGCACAGCAGTATTCTCTTCCTTTATAATAATAATTGTGAAGAAATTATTATTTGCACTGATTCCTTTTCTCTATCTTTTGATTCTTCTTTTCCAAAAAGATCTCGCCATGACATCTGATCTGGGACGTCACCTCAAACTCGGTGAAATTATTTTGCAATGTCACTGCGTCCCGCAAACCAACCTCTTCTCCTACACCAACCCCAACTTCCCCATTGTGAATCATGAATGGCTTGGCGAAGTCATCTTTTATCTTGTTTCCGCAGCCTTCGGCTTGTCCGGCCTTCTCATTTTTAAGATGCTCGTCATCATAACAGCAGCTGCTCTTTTATATATAGTAGCTCTCAAAAAAGGCTCAATTTTCTGGGTAACTCTTTTTTCACTTCTCTGCATTACTTTGTTCTCAATGCGGTTTTTTGTTCTGCCCGAGCTTTTTAGCTATCTCTTTATTGCCCTTTTTATCTTTCTTATGGAGCGGTATAAACAAACGAAGAAACTCTCTCTCTTATTATTGCTACCAATTCTCGAATTAATGTGGGTCAACATGCACATCTACTTTATCCTCGGCATCAGCATCTATATATTCTTTATCTTGGAAACCTTACTTCAAGAAAGAAAGCCAAACAAAAATCTGTTACTTATTGGTGCAGCACTCCTTCTTGCAACATTACTGAACCCCAGCGGCATCCGAGGCGCGCTTCTTCCCTTTACCTTTTCAGCAAATTATGGCTTTACTGTCGAAGAAAACGGCAGTCCCTTCACGATACTTACTCCCAACAGTACCAATGGCAATCTCGCCTATACTCTTGTGCTTCAGATCTTTGTTTTTGAATTCCTGCTGGGCATTTTTCTGATCGGTCTCTTTTTGAAAAAACTCTGGAAGCATCCTTTTCATCTTGGCAATGGCCTGACAGCTGCCTTCCTAGGAGCAAAATATACACGATGTGTGAGTCTTTTTGGTCTTTTGGGTTTTATTCCATTAGTACAAATGGCAACAATACTTGAAGAAAAGGTGAAAAACAGTATGGAAGAGCCTATGCGAAATATTGTCAAAGATACACTTGCCGTGCTAGTTGTTATTCTTGTCGGAATTCATGTCAAAGGAGTAATCGATTACAAAATTCTGCAATTTGGGTTTGAACCATCAGCTGAAAATGCTGCGGCCTTTATCAAAAACACTGGTGTTAAAGGACGGATTTTCAACAATTATGTCGTTGGCAACTATCTGATCTATGCTCTCTATCCACAAGAACAAGTCTATGTCGATGCGAGACCTGAAGCATATCCTGCTGGCTTTTTTACTGATTATTGGCGCATGATGGCAGATCAGACATTTTTTGATCAGCAAGTACAAAAATATAATATCAACGCAGTCGTCTTCAATGTAGCACTGGAAGATCCAA
Source organism: uncultured Gammaproteobacteria bacterium (assembly GCA_964391315.1). Classification (GTDB taxonomy): domain Bacteria; phylum Patescibacteriota; class Microgenomatia; order Levybacterales; family UBA12049; genus DATIGJ01. Next base: position 110,170 of record CAYMJR010000001.1, read on the forward strand.
CAAGAAGCAGACCGTTTCTCATCCGACTACTACAAAGTAATCAATGGATCCCCGTTTATGGCGACGGAACAATAACTATTCTCGTCCGAAACAACACAGTAAACAAAGCTGTAATTGATAAATATAGAATTCCTCTGGGAACTAATTACTAGATCCTAAACGGATCTGCTGAAAGTTTATTATTGCATCCTGGTATAATTCCGATAAGGATATCGTTTTCCCTTTACAATTGTTCTTTAATGTATAAACACCGAGTGAGTACTTACCATCAGGATTAGGAAATGACTTGGCGAGAACAAAAAACCGATCGAGCCCTACTCGCTGATCATATCGTGTTACGAAAAATACAGGATATTGTGATGTCATACATTGATAGGTACCAATATCCGGAAAAAATTTTGCATCAATATGAAATGGGAATAATTGCAGATCTTTATCTGAATAGGCATCAATAGCATTTTCAGGATTGCCGGAATTTATTGCAAAAAACACAAGTGTTGGCTTCGTGGGGATTGAATTGTCTTTGATATAACTCATGATCTCTTTAATCCCATACCCAGATGTCTGTCCTCTCACATGCTCGACATTGGAATCCGCAGAAACTTTCGCCATATGCATAATATAGCTGTCAGGAGAAACAATAAGATAAAGAGAGCAAACCAAAGGTACCATGACAAAAATACCTGTAGCAACATATCGCATGACAGTATTTTTCAAAAAAGTGAGTAGATAAACACCTGGGATAATAAAAAATGGTAGAAAAGGCATAAGATAGCGCTGATTTTGACTCCTGGCCAAAAACATCTCAAGAAACAACGCAAGGATAAAATAGGTCAAGTAAATCGAACTATCCTCCACTTTCTTTCTCCACATCAAGACAAGCCCTGAAATTCCGCATAAAAAGACAACAGGAGTAATAAAGAAAAACCCAATATCAATAAACCTCCACACATTTGTCCACCAGGTACCAAATGGAAAGCGACTCAGCTCGCCAAATGTTAACGAGTAACGATCATTTGATCCAAACGTCTGCCAGAAATACGCGCTGACAAATAAAATTGTATCCACAATAAGCATTGAGACAATGGCAACAAGCGATGGTTTGATAAGTTCTTTTCTCCCCTTTTTTAGGATTGCAAAAAGCAAAATAGCAACTGCTGAAGCGATGAAGAGTAAGATTGATGATTTTATCAAAAATCCAATTCCCAAAAGAATACCCAATGTTCTTCCATTCTGTAGATTCGGCTTGTGAATAAGATTCAGCAACGCATAAAATGCCCAGATCCCAATACATGCGACATCTGCTTCCATAAGTGCCTGTCTGTTGTAGAAAACAAAAATCGGGACAATTGCAAAAACGAGCGCAGAGAGAAATGCTACCTGTTTGTCAAACATTTTCTTTGCAATTGCATAGATACCAACAAGTGTTCCCGCACCAAAAAGGACTGAGACAAATCTTCCTGCAAAAAGCGGATCAGCCAAAAAGTTTTCAAATATGCCGAAGATCCAGAATGTGAGTGGCTGTTTGGAATCGACGAGTGAGTCATAAAGATGCCCTGGTAGATGAGTGTCGCTCCATGCCCAATCGATATAAATGGACTCATCATTGTACGGGACAAGCAAAGTGAGGTTGATGAAATGAAAAATGAAATAAAAAACTAGTAGACCCAAAATCAACCGATGCCTTAGAATTAATCTATTCATTATATCCTTACTCTCTCATGCTATCACCCCTTAACTCTTCTTTTCAAGAACCTTATCACTATTAATTTTTATTTAAAAATCTAAAGCCTTTATACAAATACTATATCTGACAAAAATCTGACAATAGATGAGCGATCTAGAGCATTTTGAACTAGAATATTTTTTCCTCTCTTGACAGACCGTTAACTATGGGTTATTATACTCAGGTATTATGTCAGCAGCAAGAATAATTGAAGCCGGAAAGTCTGTAGGTTCTCATGCAGCTATTGATGCTGCACGCCTCCCCGTTGAACCAACCCTAAAGAGAAGAAGACTTTCTGATGTAGTTGTAAAGGGCGGAATAACTTTAACAGGAATTGCCCTTGCAGGTGTACTACTAACTGGATGTCGAGGAACAGGAACTGATAACGGTAGCAGCAATCAAGGGAACCCATCTAAAGGTGACAACAAAGGCACAAGCGTCTATAAGGGCGATTATGGAAAAGATCTTGCAAACTGCATTAATGATGCCACTAGAAATGAGCCAAAGACTACTACTACTACTGCCACACCTGATCCAAAAGCATATCCTGATCCCACTATTCTTGAGAAATGCAAGGTTAAACTGCTTAATCAACCACATTCCTAATATAATTATCTTATACTAAGATAAATCTGAGCACATAATTTACCAGTATTTTGTCTATTCTCCCTCAAATCATATCAAACATCCTGCACTCTCAATTGTAATAATCACAGACAAACACTACAATACTATATCAAATCCTTATATTGATATATTACCATCATTTATGTCATATTTAATCTAGGTCTGTAAATTCACCTCTTGACAAATATATAACTATGGGTTAGTATATTATTACTATGTCAGCAGAAATACGACGAACTCTTCATTCAGGAAGACCTGAAAGACCTTGGACTCAAGATCGAAGACATTTACCAAATCCATTAACTGTGATACGTAATGGTCTGACTAGTGAAGATCCAACAATACGTCGTAATACACGAATAGGCGTTGCTATTTTAGCTATACCAACAGTAGTTGCTACGTTCTTTGGAGCAAGTATTGGTCTTGAACACGGTGTTCATGTTACTACACCTGATGGTGTTGTTCCACACCCAACACCTGCTACTCCTCAACCTGGTGGAGCATAAAGGCAAATTTTCTAAAAACTTCCTAATTTTTTTGGTAAACTCTTCAAGAATCTTAAAGAACAGTTGACAAGCATTCGCCACTCACGTAAGCTAAAATTAATGAGCAAAGTCTTGTCGTTTTTTTCGTGTTTGACAATTGTAGGAATTTTTCTTTTTGTCGGACTTTTGTATCTTACCGTATTTGCAAGCCAGCAAAAAGTTTGGGCAATAGCATGTCAAAATGGACCAGATGGCACATACGCAAGCTGGTGTGGGGCTGGTGGTGCTGCAATTGCCTACTACGCAAACATGGGTGATTATCGCGAGCTTGCAGTTCAAGAATGTACGAACGATTGTAATCGATGCGGTCAGACTCCTTGTCCTGGACAACAACCTGGTCAATTTTACTTTTGCGAAATAGATGGCGGCTCTTGCAGACCTGAGAGCCAATGTTCGGCTCCAAGCACAATTGACTTTAGCCTCGGCTGTCAGAATATCCGTTCTGTTTGTTGTTTTGCACCAGCAACGGTACCTGGCGGTGGTGGCGGTGGTAGCGGCGGCGGTGGTGGCGGTGGTGGCGGTGGCGGCGGCTTTAGACCACCCACCCCTACCCCTACTCCAATTCCCCGATACAATATATCAGGAACAGTCTATATTGATGACAATAGAAATTGGAATTATGATGCTGGGGAATCTCCTTATGCGGGAGCCACAATTAAACTTTCTGGCCGTTCAAATGCAACAACTACCTCCAACGCTAACGGTAACTTTGCATTTAATGGTTACCTCGCTGGCAATTACGCGATAACGATCACTGTTCCTGCAGGATATGTAAACACGACACCTACCAGACGCTCGATCACTCTTGGCCCCAATGCAGTAGGACAAAATTTTGGTATCACGCATATTTACTCTATTACCGGTGATGTCTTTGATGATCAAAATAAAGACCGCATCCAAGACTTCAACATTAGCGGCACCGAACCAAATATCACAAGTGGTATCACCATTACCACAACCGGAGGAAATTTGAGTGTCAATTCCGGAGCTGGCAACTACTCTATTACCAATCTTTTTGCCGGCACCTATACCGTTTCTTATACCTCTGCTCTTCCTGCTGGCTATTTCATGATCTATCCCCTCAATGGCCCACCACCACAGCTTCGTATTACAGTTGGTCCTAACTGTAATCAAACCGTCAATTTGGATTTTGGAACGCGCTGCAGCAACGGCAATATCTTTAATGCCAATTTTGCAATCAGTAACTCAGTTCCCTGGATGCAATCATATGGCTTAAATATGCGGCTTGATGAAGGATTTGAAGATAAAATCCCGACACTTCCTGATTATCCACCATATGCATCAGTTGCTGACAATGCAAATGGTTCTTCAAATCTTGTCACACCAACACCGACACCAACTTCTACCCCTACTCCTGTACCTCCTACACCTACCCCTACTCCTGTACCTCCTACACCTACACCACTTCCTGGTGTTGGCGCATCATGTACTGCAGCGGGTGGGTATTCAGGTATCTGTCATACGAGAGGTGCGTACTCATGCCCAACATATTATGATCATCCAGGTTATTGTCCTGGACCCGCCCAAGTCCAATGTTGTATCCATAACGGTGCACCTCAGGTAGGCTGCAATACTCCGTGGGGGGCAGGTCAATGTCATAACACTGACATGAGTTGTAACGGTACTTTCCACGCAGGCTATTGTCCAGGTGCTAGTGATGTACAATGTTGCGTCCCGTAGAGTAAGATAGATAATAAGATATGAAAAAATATTCTTCTGCTAAAGGGTTAATGATCTTTATAGGAATGATCGTAGTATTCCTTTTTCTCCCGTCGCTTAGTATTAAGCAGAACACCTGTTATGCACAGGTCGGTGTGGGTGCATCATGTAATGCAGGTGGATATCCAGGCGTTTGTCATACCAGGCCTAGTTACTCTTGTCCAACCTATTTTGACTCAGGAAATTATTGTCCTGGAGCCGCCAATGTCCAATGTTGTGTGAATAGTACGGTAAGCTGCGGTACTCCCTGGGGATCAGGAACGTGTCGCAATAACTATATGGCGTGTAATGGCACATACCACTCGGGATATTGTCCGGGTCCTTCTGATGTCCAATGTTGTGTTCCCAACCCACCAACCCCAACCCCGGTACCGGCTACCCCAACCCCTGCCACTTGTGTCAATGACCCAGATCTTACAGGCACAAATAGAATCATCTCCACCGGTGTCGCAGTGAGTGCATCCGGAGTCTACAACAACGATACAGCCACTTACGGCCCTCAAAATATTGTTGATGGTGTTCTCGACCGCAATAAAATCTGGGATGCAGGAGGATTTCCGACACAATGGGTGGAATTTGATCTTGGAGCACCACAAGCTGTCGCTGGCATGAAACTTTATGTCAACCAGTCACCAAATGGAGGAACAACCCATCAAATTTATGGCGGTCCAAACCCAAATCCAACGACACTTCTTCGTACAATCAGCTGTGGTACAAATGATGGTGATGTGCTTACGGTCGATTTTACTAACGCTAAAAATATTCGTTACATTAGAGTTACAACAACGGCAAGTCCGTCATGGGTAGCATGGAGTGAAATCACCATCTTTGGAACGTCACCCGGATCAGAAACAAAAACACCAGGGATTATCTTTTCAGGTGATGGATCGGCATCCTTTGGTCAGGGCCATGCTTCAACCACAAATTGGGTAGTGGGCGGACTTTCCTCCTATTCTGAAGTATTCAATACCGTTACCAACAAATCTTTTACTAATTATCAAAATATTCTTGACCGCGTGCAAACCGGACAAATTCCAATCACTGACATATCGACAATCTGTACGCTTACCAACTGTAGTCTGCCAGCTAACTTACCCAATGGTGTCTATCAAGCAAAGGGAAATCTCAATCTTAATGGTTACACCTTCCCCGACAACAAAAATTATGTCTTTTTGATAAATGGGGACTTTACTATTCTTGGAAACATTGTTGTTCCGAATGGATCAACAGCCTTCTTTACAAGCAGCAATGACATTACAGTCGATACCAATGTTGGAACTGCAACCAATCTTTTTCCATTACCAGCAGGACAATTGGATGGCATCTATAGTGCAGATGCCAACTTCAGAATCAACGGCATAAATAACTGTACCGTTGCAAAAGATAAAATGCTCAATGTCGAAGGTGCCATTGTGACTAACGCTGTTGGTAACGGCGGCACATTCAGAATACAACGGGATTTATGCGGCGACAATCTCCGCTATCCTGCATTTACTATACGCGCACGACTCGACATGTTGTTAAATATGCCTGAAGTTCTTATGCAACAATCAACAACCCTAAAAGAAGATGCTCCCTAGCTACTAACCCTTGACTCTTCACTCTATTCCTGAGTAAACTAAGAGTGTATGAACCTTTCAAACAGGATCAAAATCGTATTATCTCTGTTACTGATTCTTTTTATTAGTATTCCTATCACACTTTCCCTTATTCAAAAACAGCAAAATTCACATAGTAACGCATCAGCAGGCACTACCCTTTCGCTCATTCCCGAACCTGGACCATCAAGCGATATTACAAAAACAGTTGGAGATACTGTTCCCATCGATATAAAAGTCGATCCAGGATCAAACCTTGTAACAATCCTTCGTTTACAGGCACACTATGACCCCACCATACTTCAAGTGGATACGACCAACCCCTTCACACCCACCACCAAATTTTCAATAACGCTCCAACCTGTTATCAATAATGGTACCGTCTCACTCATTATTACGACAGGTGGTTCTCCAAGTGATGCTATCCAATCGATAACGACAGCTGGGACTTTCCATTTTAAAGCAATTGGTGCAACAAGCGACTCACCGTCCGTTGTGTCGTTTACGTCGCAAACACAAGCATTTTCTGCAGGTTCCAATGACACCGCTCGGGATAATGTCCTCAGCAGCACAAATCCTGCTAACATCACAATCAGTACTGCCAGCGCTACTCCTACCCTTGTAACTCCTACAACGTCAAATACCCAGCTGTCCTTTACCATTCTTCTCCATGGTATTGGAGCAGCTGGTGATACACCAAATCCCACAGCAAATGACTTAAGTAATAAAAACCCCAAGCGTCCTGAAAGGCAAGTAACAGCCTCTGTCTATGATTCCCACGACCAATTGGTAACCAGCGGTACCGGTACAATTACCTACGTAAGGACAAACGATAACGCCGATGCTATTGGTACCTTTCAAGGATTAGTTACTCTTGGTGCTCCACTTGCCAATGGGAAATATACAGTAAAAGTCAAATCTGACGGCTATTTACGTAAATCTTTTCCCGGTACTATTACAATCGTTGGTAACCAGGTCAACGTTCTTCCTCCAATTGCTTTGGTTGCTGGTGATACTGACGGAGATAATGCGCTTACTATTCTTGATTATAATGCGCTTTTGGACTGCGGATATGGCTCCCTCAATCCACTTCCGCTCACCAACTTAAGTTCAGACTATAACTCATCTACTTGCAAAACACATGAGCCAAGAAGTAATATTGATCTTAACGATGATGGATTTGTAAATGCGTATGACTATAACTTATTTATTCGAGAACTCTCAGTACAGAGCGGAGATTAACACATGATAAAAAAACTTTTGCTTATTGGGTTACTCATTGTTGCATGTGTTGGTCTTCCCATTACAATCTATCTTTTTCAGCATGCTCAAGATACAAGAAGTCATGCATCTGCAGGGACAACCCTTTCTCTCATACCTGGAGCTGGTCCATCAAATAGTACTCAAAAAAACGTAGGAGATAATATTCCAATCAATCTTATTGTCAATCCTGGCCCAAATCAGGTAGGCATTCTTAAAATACAAATTGTTTATGACCCAACCAAGATTCAACCTGATTCGAATAATCCTTTCACTGTAGTTTCTACTGTTCCACCGCCTTTACATGATCCTGTCATCGATAACAACAATGGCACTATTTCTTTCACTATTTCTGTTGGAACAGATATTAGTAAAGCAATACAGACTCAAGAGACAATAGGGACATATAATTTCAAAACCGTTGGGGCAACCAACGGTTCTCCCACTCTTGTTTCCTTTACCAACCAAACAGCAGTTCTCTCTATCGGACCAAATGATCAAACCTCAGAAAATGTTCTCAGCAACACAACTCCTGCACAAATTACTATTCTTCCTGTAGTTCCAACACCAACTGATACACCAACACCTACAGAGACACCGGTAACACCAACCAATACACCAACACCAACTAATACGCCAACTCCTAGACCAACTCGCACACCAACACCGATACCAACCAATACACCAACACCAACCAATACACCAACGCCTGCCCCACTTACTGCAAACGAATTTGCCCTTACTGTATTTTTGCACAACATTGGTAACAGCGGTGACAACACCAATCCTACTGCTTTCAGTCTCAGTAATAAAAAACCACTCCATCAGCCACGTGATTTCACTGTTTCAATCTACAACGCAGATACTGCAAAACTTATTATGAGTAAAACAGATAGTCTCGACTTCTCAAGCAATTCAGGTAATTATTCTGGAATATTTTCACTTGGACTAAGCCTTTTGGAAGGTGATTACATTATCAAGGTCAAAACAAATGATTTTCTCCAAAAAAGAGTCCCAGGGTTTTTCCATATCACACCAGCAACAGAAATTACACTTCCTGAAATTACCCTTATTGCAGGCGATTCCAATGGAGATAATGTACTCAATATTCTTGATTACAATATGCTTACTGATTGCTACAGCGATTTCTTGCCACCAACAAATTGTGATGCTACTAAGAAGGACGCAACCGACCTTAATGATGATGGAAATGTCGATATTTCCGATATTAACCTCTTCCTGCGTGAGCTCAAGGTCCAGAGCGGCGACTAAAACAACGTATGGCCAAAACAATTCTTACCTTTTTGATAATCTTCTCATTTCTCGTAGCAGGCATTGGATATATTGTGATCCTTTTCCAGGATAACAATACATCCTTTTCCCTACCCTTCCAGAATACTCCGACTCCAACCCCTGCCCCTATTACCTCGTTGACTCTGATACCCGAAACAGCAAGTGTTCTCCCACAACAAACAAATACCGTTGACGTTGTTTTTGACTCATCAAATAATACAAGCTACAAACCGAAAATAATTCAAATGGAAATTGGCTATGATCCGATGGCTCTTGAAAATGTCGCTATCGCACCTGGTGATTTCTTTCCTGATCCTTCTGTGGCACTTAATATCATTGATTTCAAAACCGGAAGAATATCCTATGCACTGCAAACAGCAAAGGTAAATCAAAAAACAAAAGGGATTGTTGCACGGCTTAGCTTTATACCCAATCCTACTTTTTCTGGGATCCAAACTGCTCTCTCATTTCTTGGCAAAACCATGATTCGAGGAATGGCAAATGAAAATATTCTTACAGCAACCTATGGAACGCAACTGCAGTTTGCTACTCCAAGTGCAACGCCAAAATTCTAATTAAAACTGATCTTTAAAACTATTTTTTGAAGAGGAAGTTTGGATTGGCAAACGGAACGTGCATGCGAGACAAAAGAGGTTTTCGGACAATATGCTTCACATAAGTCACGTCAGGGTTACTTCCACTAAATGTCACATCAAAAATTGGAAGACCAGCTGCTAAATTTTGAAGTGTTGCCTCAAGCTGCAAATCAGCTTCCCGGCGCATATCTTCAAAAGTAACTCCTTCGATATTCATTGTTTTGACCAGCTGCTGCATAAACGCATGGTCCCGATCAATATCATAGACAAAATACATTTGATGCCGTTTTGGATTATCTGCAAGCACTGTATATTTGTCACTATGCACAATCAAAACTCCCCGCTCCTCGTGCTTGCCAGCAAGATTTACCATCTCGATATTTGAATTTACTTCACAGAGATTACGGGCATAATGCACAATTTCTTTGATATCGCCGCTTCGTACATCATATTCCCATGAAAGCCCTTTTCGTCCTGCCTTTGCAAGATGCCCACAGCCGATGAGTCCATGATTAGCATGAGGTGTAGGATCTGTGTGTTCGTCTGTGTGAAGATAAAATTTCTTGTTTAGTTGGTTTACTGCTTTGAAGACTGCATTAAAACATTCTGTTGGTGTCAATCCAAGATTTTTATTACGACTGACTGCTTCAAGTGCCATCACATAACCGCAGTCAGCACCGGCTCGTGCGATCATTCCATGGCCTTGATTCGGAAGATAACGGCCATCAACGCATTTAGTACCTTTTTGTACTTCAATAATACTTGCTTTAACGTAGTTGATGACTTCTTCTATTTCAAAGGTGGCGGGAGATTTTGAATTTTTATAGAGTGATTGAAAAATATTGCCCATACGTATATCCTCCCAGGGTCTAGACCACAGTATTATAGTAACACATCTTCCAAAATGCAACAACAACCTGACAAATAGCTGATACTTGACATTGATTTTATTACAGGATAATATACATTTTTATCAAAATTATGGGCATGTCTCCAGATCGAAGACAATTGAGTTTTGGTACACAACCTACTAACGAACGAGTCTCTATTCCTGAACAGCGTAGAAGACCAAAAGAAGTAGTACATTCTGCTGAAGCTTATCTCGCAGACAACAGATCTCCTGAAGCAAGGGAAAGATTAGCTAAACATCATGAACACAAAATGCATGGAACTCTTGTATATGTAGCAGGCTGCGGTGATGCGCGTGCAGAGGAAGAAATGGCAGAGCAGACATTAGTGGATAGGCGTATTGCTGCTGCCGTATTACCTGAGAAAGCACAACAGCCGCTTGCAGATCCTTCGGTAATGTTTGGCACCGTTAGTATTCACTTTGCGGGAAGTAAGACACGACAAGGAGAAAGACTACGAGGTTGTGGTGGTCAAGACGCAGTTGAAGAATTATCTCATATAGATGGTCCACCAGCTATTGATCCTCTATTCCAATATGCAGGACGTATAGCCCATGCCGATCCAACGATTCATGGCCTTAAATTAGCACGAAGACTTGCGAGAACTTCCGATGTCGGTAAACTCGTTGCATTGACAACACATGATCATGAAACGGGTGAAAGAAGAGCAATTGGTTACTCTCAACGTAAGGGGAAAATTATGATGGATGTCACTCCTGCAGATTTCCATATGCCTCTTGATGGACAATATGACCCAAAACTTATTTATTCAAATGGTCTTCCCAGTCTTGATATGGACAGCTTACCTGGCAACGTCCAAGAATTTTTAGTGAGATACCAAGAAAAATTGGCAACACAACCCGTGATTGCTGAAGACCAAGCGACGCAAGATCCCGGCGCTATCATGTTTACCACAGAACTACGGGATAGTAAACTTTGGTTACCTGATACATATGCAAAACGTAACTCTGGTTTTAGGTTGACTCTTTACCAAAGTCCAAATAGAGTTGTTTCTCCTGATGATCAAGATGTTGCATTAGCACAAGCACGATATGTATTTCGTCAAAGTGTAGATAATGCCCATCTTCCAGGTACACCTTTTCACTCTACAAGTACTGCAGCAGTACTTACTGATCAATATGATTTTTCAAGACAATTTGCTGCAAGATTAGTACAGTCTGTACAAGACTTAAGTAGAACTGATGGTAAACCATCCTGGTTTGAATTCCCAAATAGAAAGATAATCGTGGGAGAAGTTCATAATGGAAATATACATAGAATAGGTGAAATAACTGTAGGAGTAAAAGGTGGGGTTGTTAATAAATTTGAAGAACGAGAACTTCGAATTTAGTTCTCATATCCCCCACTCTCCAGGCCTCCTGTGCTATACTAAATCAGCTCATGGACAAGATGAATTTTATCTCTATGAAAGGCTCTTTTATTGGTATCTTTATCACACTTATCTTAATCCTTACCATTCCTGTACTTTTTCTTCTCTCACAGGAAAATAAGTTACTGGGAAGCAAACAACCCAATCCTACCCCGACCCCTATCAAGATGACCTTTGCTAATGGAGAAGGCATTATCGAAGGCTATGTCTATCATGATACCAACCGCGATGGCAAACGTGAGGCGGAAGAAAAACCATTCTCCGATGTAAAAATGGAAATGAAAATTCTTACGGAAGACAATTCCAAACAACAAACACTTGATGCAACAACAGACACATATGGCTACTTTAGCTTCCATTTCCCAAGCAATAGCAAGGATTCATACATGATAAAACTTGTCCTGCCTCAAAATTATCAAACGGTTGATACTAATCCTGTTATTGTCTCAGATATGCAACCCAATACGCAGAAAATTGTGGAATTTGGATTAGCGCTTTCCGGAGATATTACGCCATCGCCTACTAACAAACCTACAACCAAACAGATAGGTGAAACATCACCTACTCCTTCTCAATAATCATTTGTTTCTTCCTTTTTATCTCCCCATCTCCAAGTTGTTGGCTCGCCTTTTAGATACGCAATAATCAAAATAATCGCAGATAGAATTAAAAACCGCGGAGCAAAATTGATTAGTCTATAGCTGACTGAATGCGACTGACTGGCAATTTGAATAAACGAGTAAATCAAGCCTCCTAGATACAGAAGAAGCACGAGCCATCCTTGCCAGGTGTTTGGAGACCACCCATAGCCATAACGATGCGCTTTAAACCAATAGTGCTGTGCCATACATCCAGTATACCAACTCACCTACTACTTGGCAAACACGCCGTTTGATTCATCGAGGAATGAATTATATGCTTTCATCAATTCCTTCAAACTTTCAGAAATCTGTAAAACATGATCGTCTATTTGTCTAATCGGAACAATTTTTGAACTCGTGCTCGTAAGAAAAGCCCCATCATAGTCAGTAATTTGAGCTAGTGGGATCGCGGCTTCATGAATGGTAAAGCCATTTTGTTTGGCAATGTGAATGACTGTCTGACGGGTGACCCCTTCCAGTACTTCTTCAACCGGTGCGGTAAATAATTCCCACCCCTTCACTGCAAAAAAATTAGTTCGTGTCCCCTCAACTATCGTTCCTGTACGGGAAATTAACAATGCGTCATAACACTCAGCCTCTTTTGCTTGTTTGTAAAAAAGATAGCTGGGAAGCATATTCAGTGTCTTTGCTTGTGGCAAAAACCGTTCATATTCAACAGTAATCGTCTTCACGCCTTCTGAGTAGAATTTACGGTCTGGGAAATGAGGAGCAAGCGCCATGATAAAAAGTTGTGGCTCTCTTCCACCAATCAATAGCATTTTTATATTACAAGATCCATCTGTTGTTAATTCCAATTTTTCTAATAGTTCTTGAAGATATTTCTCAATCTCAGAAGCATTAAACGGGTGTGACAAACCAATGACCTCTGCAGATTTTTGCAAACGGTCAATATGTTGCTTCACAAAATAGACAATACCATTTCTCACCCTAATGTTTTCGTAGACTCCGAACCCGTAAGAAAACTCAATATTGGATAGCGACATTACAGCATCATCAATTGACAGAATCTGTCCATTTTTGGAGAAAAAAGGAAAATTATTAGTTGCCATTCTCGTTATTTTATCAAATCTTAATAAATTTTTCAGTTTAGCTTAATGATGTTTTTGATTTATATGCCGTAATATATTGAACTAAAAGCGCCGCGATAATAAAAAAAGAGAAAAGATAAACTATACGATCGATAAGCTGCCGCGTATTTATTGGTGCATCCATAATTTTATGGTAGCATATCTTTATTTTTGCTCTACTATCTACTACATAAGACATGTTCAATTTTTGGAAGTAAAGTGGAGTTCTTGAGTAGAATAAGTAATAATTAGTGGGCATCCATGGAGTCGAACCATGCGCCTCTTTCTTATCAGGAAAGCGTTCTAGCCGATGAACTAGATGCCCGTTTAATAACAGTAATTATAGCAGAAAGAGGCTGAGATGACTACAGATTTTTAAAATCCTGCTGCATTAGCAATTTTAGAGAGAAATGGCGCTACCATTGTCCGATGAAATATTACTTTTACTGCTCTAAGTCGTGGATTCACAACCGCACCCATCGCTTCCATTCCGACAGCAAGACTTGCTAAAAAAATTGCTGTTGCTTCTTTTGGTTCTTGTTCTGATGTTTCATGTTCTTTCATGATTCTGATTATAGAGGTAAGTATGAGGACTAACTTGATATCTTCCTTATAAAATCTTTAGAAGAAAACAGCAGGAGTTACAAACTTGCGATTAGAGCAACAATGAAAATAATTCCTCCAACCAAAGCAAGTCGTTTCCATCGTTCCTTTTGTGCGTCAGGGTTACTTCCCTGTTCCGGACTTGCCATAGTGAGGCGCGAAGGGGAGTTGCACCCCTGAATGGCTGTTCTGCAGACAGCTGTGTTAGCTACTTCACCACCGCGCCGAGTTTCCTAATCTTACCACAGCCTAGCCTCACAAACAAGGCAGACACAAAAAAATCCGCCGTAGCGGATTTATTGCAATAATTAAAGACACAAAGCCAAAATGTGGTAGGAAGGCGAGAATAGTTTTGTCTGTCCCTAAGTAATAGCGGGACCAACCAGGTACCATTCACTCAACCTGTTGCCTTACATTCCCCTCATTAACCCAGTCGTGAGACTGTCCTAATAAGTTTCCTGTCTTCCCCAATCCTAAATTTCTCAAAAAAGGAAATTTAAGAAAGGAGGTGATCCATCCCCAGCTTCGGCTAGGGATACCTTGTTACGACTTAAGCTTCATCGCTGAATTTGGACTCGAACCCCTTGCGGGATGCTTCATCCACTCCCAACTTTGCTGCCTTGACGGGCGGTGATCGCAGTAAGAACTATTCTGCTCCCCACTGGACGTGCGGATTTCCCGCATCCAGCGAGTCTCTTATAAAATCCTCTTTGAGAAGTCTAATCTTCCCAATGCCATCGGAAGTAAGATGCTGTTTGTTTAACATTAATTCTGCTACTTTACAAAATAATGCAAAACTAAATTTTTTCTTTGCTTGTAAAGGATACTTCTGAAAAAAAGGTATAACTTTTGTTGTGATATCTTTTAAGTTTGAGACTTTATATTTACAATGGGGTCTCCACTTTTTATATCTCTCATAGTTGAGGTAATAAATATTACCACAACTAAGCGTTTCTTTTACTCTTTCCAGAATTTCCTTATCATCTTCTCGTAATTCAATTTCAAAGATGAGTCTTACTTCAAGCAAACGATTATTGTTATGGTTGTTAAAAGTAATACTAAAACAACCTTCACCATCTACTAAACCGACTAAATAATAAGGATTTAATTTTGAGTTCATCCCTTCTCCTAATATTATTATACATAATACTAAGATACTATGGAATTTGCTGACTTCCTCTAGCCTATTATTGTTCTGACGCATAGAGGATCTCCTTGGGTCACGCAAAAAACAATTTCAAACATCCTAAAAAGCTTTTTCAGGGCTCTTCCTCTTAGTACACATAAGAGTCGAGCTGCTTTGTAATTTTAGGCTACTCTTCGTTACATCGAACCCTTCAGACTTTCTCTTACGAGCTAAGTCCTGTTCTTCAACTACATGAGTGGATTTTCACCACTTTGTTTTTTACGCTGCCAAGCGCATTTAATTTGTACAAGACCCGAGAACGTATTCACCGCGGCCTTCTGATCCGCGATTACTACTGATTCCGACTTCATGGAGTCGGGTTGCAGACTCCAATCTGAACTGAGGCGAAATTTCTGAGATTAGCTTGCCGTCACCGGCTTGCAGCTCATTGTTCTTCGCCATTGTAGGGTGTGTGTTACCCAAGGTATAAGGGACGTGCTGACTTGACGTCTTCCGCTCCTTCCTTCCCAGTAAAACTGGGACCGTTTCTAATGAATATGTAACATTAGACACGGGTTGCGCTCGTTTCCCCACTTAAGGGAACACCTCCGAATCGTTTGATAATACAAACGAACTTAGACTATACCTTTATCCTCTCATTGAGTAGGATACTGACGTGTTATGGAACATTATATGAATAATTTTCCATCTCTGCTGTTATGCAGAAGTCGTTACGGGGTCAAAAATTTTATACTGAAATGTTGAAAGAATATATGGTCTTATTAACGAAAAGAAAGTTTCAATACTTTTTTTCTTAATTAATAATTTTGAATCATTTTTGAAAGAGCATTTTATATCAAACTCATCTTCAAGTCTCTTCTGAAGAAATAAAATATCTTCTCTTGAAAATCCATCAGTAGCAATAATACATTTATGGTCACTAAAACAACCATCATCCATGTACCAAATTGCTAAAACTAATGGTGTAAGTTGAATATCTTTGGGAATAATCTTTTTGTTGTCGAAATAGAATTTCTCTCTCCAAGATGAAAAATATTGACGAGTCCAAAACCGATAAGAAGTATATGTTTGAGAAAAACGTTTATCAAAACGTTCAACTTTCGATACATTCTTATATGAAATTGAACCTAATTCTTGGTGTTTCCAAAAAAGATATTCTTTCTGATTACTACTCTGTTCAAATTGAATCTGACCTCTTTTTGTTATATATGCATCGCCAAGAAGTGAACCTATTAAGATTTCTTCTTGATGATTTGTTACAAAAAGTTTTTGATTCTTTCGAGCTCTCAGTTGCATAAAACTTCGACTTCCCTCGGTATTACAACAGTATACCAAAATACACTTTTGCTTCACCGATATGAGTCAGTTATACATCCCGATATTACTATCGGGAGCCGCGAGACATTTTTGTTCACGGCACGAGCTGACGACAGCCATGCATCACCTGTGTTACCATCCTTGCGGATTGCCCCTTATTTCTAAAGGGCTGTACGGTAGCATGTCAAACCTTGGTAAGGTGTTTCGCTTCGTCTCGAATTAAACCACACGCTCCACCAGTTGTGCGGGTCCCCGTCAATTCCTTTGAGTTTTAGCCTTGCGGCCGTACTCCCCAGGCGGTCCGCTTAATGCGTTAGCTTGGACCCCTGCAAGCAAGCTTGCAAGAGCCAGCGGACATCGTTTACGGCTAGGACTACACAGGTATCTAATCTGTTTCGCTACCCTAGCTTTCGTGCCTCAGCGTCAGGAAAAGTACAGAAGCTTGCCTTCGCCCTTGGTGTTCCAGTTAATATCAACGCATTTCACTGCTACACTAACTGTTCCAGCTTCCCAACCAATCCTCAATTCCATGAGTATCCTCGCCACTCCCAAGGGTAAGCCTTGGTCTTTAAGCAAAGACTTTATGGAACGCCTACGCACACTTTACGCCCAATGAATCCGGATAATGCTTGCTCCCTACGTATTACCGAGACTTCTGGCACGTAGTTAGTAGGAGCTTATTCTCCAAGCTGTGAACGGCTTGGTAAAAGGAGTTTACAACCCGAAGGCCTTCATCCTCCACGCGGCGTCGCTGCGTCAGACTTTCGTCCATTGCGCAATATTCCCAGTTGCTGCCATCCGTAGATGTACTGCCCGTGTCTCAGTGCAGTTGTGGCTGATCGACCTCTCAGTCCAGCTACCCGTCATTGCCTTGGTGGGCCTTTACCCCGCCAACTAGCTGATAGGACGCAGGCTCCCCCCTTGGCGGTCCGTTAAGACCTTTACTCTTACGAGAACTATGGAGAATTACCCCCTCTTTCGAGGGGCTATGCTCCACCTAGGGATAGATTCCTACGCGTTACTCACCCGTCTGCCGCTGACTTGTATTGCTACTCATCCGCTCGACTTGCATGCTTAAGGCACGCCGCCAGCATTCATCCTGAACCAGGATCAAATTCTCAAAAAAATTTGAGAGGTACCATCGCTGTGATGATACTTCTGATTTCGGATTTTTTTTATTCTGATTGCTCAGAGTTAAATAGGTAAACCCGAAAAAATTCCTACCACATTTTGATTTGCAAACATTTAGTGCGTGGAAAAAATGTTTGCGCTGAATTTTTCCGTTATAAATTCAGTGTGTCTTTAATTATTAATGAGCGACGTTGTTATGAAGTATGAATTCTTATCGTAGAGATAAAAAAACCCCGCCAAAGGCGAGGTGTACTCGTAAATCTTTGACGAAGAAACTTACATACTGTTTACCTATTATAGTCTATTTTAGCCGTGTGTCAAGCGTGAAAATCAACAATTACTGATTTGCCCTCCTTCGTCTTGGTTGGGCATTACCTACAGCCAAAGTATGTAAATCACGCATGATTTGACCCAATTCTTTTCCTTTCACTCCCAACTCTTTAAATATTCTTGCTACTTCCAATCGTTGCGGCCTGCTTACTAAATAAGCTTGAGCAAGATCTTGCTCAAGTAAGCGACTAGTCATTCCACTTGCAAACTCAGATGCATCTTCTGGCAGTCTATTAAATCTTGCAGCCATTTCAAAAGAAGATCGAGGAATACCCCACCTTTCCACTTCACGATTCGTCATGTCCCCAATTTTGCAAAATATTCTTAAATATCACAAAATGACTTAGTAAGAATTATGCAACCCCATATAAATCAAGTTCAGCAAATCCATTCCATACTGCTGTTAAATCCTGTTTTGGTCTCTTATCCCTACTTCTTTCCTCAATAATTTTATTTAGTTGCTCTCTCATTCCTGCATCATCCTTACTATTATAAGCAACATATAATTGTTTTGCCAAAAACACCTCTAAAGGAGCTAAATTACCTGTCTCATCAACTTCTTGTAATGCATCCAATTGAGAATCTTTCGCACTTTTGTCGGAATCAACCGGCTTGTAAGGAATATCTTCATAATCTCCTCTTTTCTCCAAAACTGCTTTAAGAATCATTCTTCCCACTCGACCGTTTCCATCAAGCATGGGATGAATACGTACAAAGGTATAATATGCCCATGCTGCATCATGAATTGCTTCACTAAGTCTGTTACGTAGAGATGGTTCTTTATGCATCACAATATCTAAATCGTGCGTATATTTTTGCATTGTTGGAGCAACATCTAATCCTCGTACATAAAAATTTTCTGGACTGCCTCCTGTTTTAAGATCCGTGTTTCTATAAACACCAGGAGGTAAAGGAACTAATCCTTTTCGTTGATACGCTTCTACCCCATCCATTAATTGAGCATGTAACAGAGGGATCACTAGGCTACTTTTCGTTTCAGGTGCATCCCGCACCCATAATCTTACAAGTTTTTGGCAGGCAGCTTCATTGCCAATTTCCCTCAATGTATGAGAGATATCAGGACGTCTTCTAGCATAAATGGAATGCGATACTCTTTCTGACATAGGAAAATTTATCGGGGACGAACACTATCACGAGCGCAGACTTTTAAGTATTTCATAGCGAAAATAAGACTTCTCCCACTTACACCAGTTTTCCTAAGAAATGCAGATGTTGCAATCCTATAATCTTTTGTTGTCAAATACTGTCTAGCCAAATCAGCTTCCATAAATCGACTGGTAAGCCCTCTGATTAAATCCATGGCATCATCTGGATAATGCATTTCGTCTAATCTTCTGGTCATTTCCACTGAAGTGGCAGGAGGATGATAGACTTGTCCTGATTCTCGTCCTTCAGGTTGTCTTGGTAATTGTCGAAAACTATCGCTGGTACTAGGCGGAGACATTCTTCTCTCTTGATTACTCATAATATCCTATATTATATAGATAAGTATACACTTTTGCAAGATTATTGAGTAAGAGTTAGTTAAGAGAATTTTTGATTTTTCAACCCACCTTTTGGAACTTTCAGACCATAATGTCGAAAAACAAAACGGATTTGCTTATTCTTCATGTTTGCTTTACGCAACTCATCAATCAACACTCTTCTTTCCCACTCACCATGCTCATTATGGGCTCTTACTCTCTCTTCTACATCTCCCTCCAGAAGAATACTCGAAAGTGCAGCAATAACTTCCCTTGCAGGTTCTGGCCAGGAATCCACTACTCCAACAAATCTCACAGAACGAGGAGGTGGCCCCCATTCACTTCCAGAAATTTGGGCGTCTTCAGGCGATAAGTGTTCGTGAGGCATAGAGGGTCATTAAACACAATGTTTTCAAATGTTCCAAAATTATCTGGTAAGAGTTGGTTAAGAGGATTACCTTTTAGATAACTTATGCATTAACTTCGCAGCGCCTGGTCGTTTTATCACTCGATCAAAAAAGATCTCTGCTGCTCTATTACCAATGACGATATCTGGATCTTCCTTCTGTACATTACGATTAATTTGTCTGACAATAAATTTACGCCGTTCACCTTCAAAATATGCCATTAATCCAATCTAGAGAAAATCTTTAAGGCTTACAAAACGAACGCGTAAGAGATAGTTAAGAGGCGATAATTTTTTTTAGTGTCTGAAAATCTGCTCTGAGTAATGTTTTAAATTTATTGGGAAACCGTAGAGCCGCAGCAGGATGAAAGGTCAGGAAATATTTGATGCCATCTTTTTCTTCAATTACTTTTCCGTGTTCCGAAGCAACTGCAACTTTTTTTTCCAGAACTCCCTCAGCTGCGACACGTCCAAGAAGCATCACGACTTTTGGTTGAATAACGGCAAATTGCTTCATAAGATGGATTCGTCCGTGTGCGATGTCTGCACTTGTCGGTGTTCCGCGGTCAGGCAAATATTTTACAGGACTTGTGATATAGACATCTTTTTCATCATCCAATCCAATTTCGCGAATCAATGATCGAAGGAGTTGTCCTGACCTGCCGATGAATGGTCTTCCTGTTTCCGCTTCCTTGCGGCCAGGTGCTTCTCCGATAAAGACAACATTTCCATCAGGATTCCCCTCTCCAGGAACTGCCATGCCACTCTTCCCCTCTTTGCAAATCTTGCAATCTTCAATCTCTTTTGCAATCTTGTCTAATTCAGCTTGTTTATTCATTGGGTAAATGTTTTGTTACTTCATATAATATGATGCCTAACGAAACCATCACATTCAAACTAATATTTACTCCCCACATTGGCATCTCGACAATTTTGTCTGACATTTCCAAAACTTCTTCAGAAATACCGGTTGTTTCGTGTCCCACAACAATCGCTACGGGAAATTGAAAATCAACTGTGTCATACGGCACACTTCGCTTATCTTGTTCAACTGCTATTACCTGCAAATCTTTCACTTTAAAGCGTAAATCTCTTATCGCATCAGCAGCTGTCGGATAATATTCCCAACTCACCCATTCTGTGGTATTAATAGAGGCTTTTTTGATCCGGTGATTGGGTGGCGTTTCAGATCCTTCACAAAGGATAACTTTTTCTGCAGCTACTGCATCTGCAAGACGAAAAACTGAACCAATATTGTACGTATCTAAAACATTGTCTAAAACGATATAGATTGGATTCTTTTTCAATTTTTTAAATGCCTCGGGATCGTGTTTGGAAAGTCGAAGTGCTTTTGCATCAAGTTTTATCATGAGCGTATTATAGCAGTTTGACAAGAGATTGTACTTCGTGAAATACTAATTGTATGGATACTCAGACACCACCTGCTCAGCCTGTAATAACTTCTCCTATAAATCCGATATCACTTACAAAGTCAAAACAAAATGGAACTGCTCTTCTTATCATTCTTCTTTTTGTGCTTGCAGCGATTGGAACTGGCCTTGCATATTTATTCATTCCTCCAAATGGAACAAAAAAAGTCACAACTGCTCCAATAACTGCCACGCCAACCCCGCGTGAAAACGCAAAATGGCAAAATTACACAAATACAAAATATAATTACTCATTCGCTTATCCTGTTACCTGGAAAATGACAAGTACTTCACCAGATCAAAAAGATTTTGAGCTTCGGTATACCGCAGGATCAGATCTGGGAATTATTAAGGGAAGTTATTTCACAGCAAATGAACGTAGTACCCTCGGACAAACATATTGTGATATAAACACAGATCAGCTCCGTTGTCATGCGTATCAACTCACGACACATTCCAACGTAATGATTGATCGTCTTACTACAGCTAAGACCGTAAGCAATAAGGCCAATGCTCTGATTACACTGCCTAATAGTGATATCCTACAATTGGAAATATTAGACGGCAACAATGATAGCTATAATACCCTTACAATTATGCTTGATACCTTATTATTCCCTGGTGAAAAAAAGGTAACCGGTTTACAAATTTGTCCTGACGCCTGGCCTGTCAATGGAACAACATTTGACTATAATGGTGTAAAATTCCCCATCGAAGATGTTGATAAGGCGTGGATCACAAGTAACTGCCATTACTCCCCATAATGAACAAAAAGCATTTACCACTAGGCGTTTGGCTCAAACTTTTGGGTGGTTACAGCCTTTTTATTGGTATTATTGCTATTATCCTTTTACTTGGTTTTAGTCTCTCTCAGCAGAATCACCACGAGCCACAAACACTAACACCTACCCCAACGCCAAAATCTGAAAAGAAATCTTGTGGTGGAATCGCAGGTGTACACTGTCCAAACGGTTATATATGCAAACTTTCCGGCAAGTATCCTGATACAGGTGGATCATGCGTAAAACAAGCACAACGTAACTAATTGACAAACGTCAAAATAGGTGGAATACTAATAATATGAGTAAAAAATATAAGTTGCCAAAGTCATTGACAACTATTACCCCCCTTTCAAGAATTGTTGCACTTAGTTTGTTTATTGTTGTCCCAATCGTAGCCTTTTATATTGGTATTTATTATGAAGACCAAACACATCAAGGGTTTCCGAATCTCTTTTGTAAAAGATGGGATACTGTCTGTGATCCGAATATTGTAGATGCAAACGGTGACTGTGCGCCTCGGACCATCTGTGTTGATCCATCACCAACGCCACATCCTATCAACCACCCCAAGTATTAATCTCCAATCCTTCTTCTTTTCCTTATTATTTTGCAGAGGCTTTCTTTACATCTTCCAACTTCCAAGCAGCAAAATCACATTTTGGATAATTACTGCAGCCAAAAAATTTGCGGCCTTTTTTTGTTTTTTTGACAATTACTTTTCCCCCATCTTTTGGACATGGGATATTCGTCTCCTCAACAAATTGTTTGGTAAATCTACATTCCGGAAACCTATCACATGAGAAAAATTTACCAAATCTTCCTGTGCGAATAATCAAATGCCCCTGATGGCATTGTGGACAAATTTCATCAGTTGTCTCAACTGGAATCTGCACACGCGCTGCTCCTTCAACCTCTTTCAACTTCTTTGCAAAGGGATCATAAAATTCTTTCATCATCGCATGCCACTCTTTTTCACCATTTGAAATCGCATCAAGATCATCTTCCATCTGTGCGGTAAAAGGAATATCATCAATAGTTGAAAAATTGGTAACGAGGAAATCGTTCACAGCCATTCCGACTGTTGTTGGGACAAACCGACGCTCGACTCGTTCGACATAGCCACGGTCAGTAATCGTCCCGATAATTGACGCATAGGTTGAGGGACGGCCAATACTTTTTTCTTCAAGCGTCTTAATCAAAGATGCATCATTATATCTTGGAGGTGGCGTTGTTTCGTGCTCCTCTGAGCGGATATTGACAAGCTCCACATTTTCACCCTCGATAAATTTAGGAAGTCTTCGGTCCTCAAGTGCTTGTGGTGTTAATTTTAAGAATCCATCAAACAAGAGAATTGATCCTGTCGTTTTGAACCGATAGGTCTTTTCATTGTCAACTGATTCTGCAAGAACAGTTGTTGATTCTATCATTGCATCAGACATCTGACTTGCAACGCTACGCTTCCAAATAAGATCATACAATTTTGCATATGCTTCGCCAAGTTCAGTTTTGACATCTGCAGCGGTTCTTGTGACCTGTGTTGGACGAATTGCCTCGTGTGCTTCCTGAGCATTTTTTTGCTTAGTGAAATAGCTACGTGGTTCTCCTGGAATGTACTTCTCACCATATTCTTTACCGATATAGTCACGAATTTGTTTGATTGCAACAGGAGAAAATGTAACAGAATCTGTTCTGTGGTAGGTAATAAATCCCTCTTCATACAATTTCTGTGCAACACTCATAGTGCGTTTTCCTGGAAGTCCGAGTCTGTTGGCTGCTTGCTGCTGAAGTGTTGATGTCGTAAACGGTGGATTGGGACTTCGTTTTGCTTCACGCATCGCCACACTACTAATAGTATAAGAATACTGTTTGGAACTACTTAAAACATCATCTGCTTTCTCTTTTGTATCAACTGTCGTCTTACTAAATGTGTAGTCTCCATCATAGAGATTCAATTTTTCTGAAACTTCAATCTTTTCTCCTCTAATTTCAATCAGATCAAACTCCACTCCGTGCTCTTTGCTCTCTGCCCTTTGCTCTTGTTTAAACGTTCCATGAATAGTGAAATATGGCTCTTTACCGAATTTCTCTATTTCCCGTTCTCTCTCAACCAACAAACGAAGCGCAACACTTTGGACACGTCCTGCAGAAAGTCCGCGTCGGACTTTTTTCCATAACATTGGTGAAAGTTGATAACCAACCAGCCGATCCAAAACGCGTCTAGCAACCTGTGCATCAACCAAATGCTCATCAACTTCCCGTGGATTTGCTACCGCTTCCTTAATTGCATTCTCAGTAATTTCATGAAAGACAATTCTTTTAAATTTATCTTTAGCGACTTTACTTTTTCCATCGGACAACAATTCTTGAATATTGGCAGAAATTGCTTCTCCTTCACGATCAGGGTCTGTTGCAAGAAGAATTGTCTCTGAGTCTTTTGCAAGTTTTTTCAATTCTGCGAGAATAGATTTTTTGTCTGCAACAACTTCAAGCTGTGGATTAAAATTAT
Organism: uncultured Gammaproteobacteria bacterium; assembly: GCA_964391315.1. Taxonomy (GTDB): domain Bacteria; phylum Patescibacteriota; class Microgenomatia; order Levybacterales; family UBA12049; genus DATIGJ01. The sequence goes on from CAYMJR010000001.1 coordinate 134,718, forward strand.
TATCAAGATCTATCCCAAGCGTACTTTTTGGAAGATCCATAATATGTCCCATCGAAAATTTGATAGTGTAATCTTTACCAAGAAATTTGGAAATTGTCTTTGCTTTTGTGGGAGATTCCACGATAACTAAATTTTTCATATCTTAGAGAACTATTGTAGTCTAAATTATACAGTGCGTGTCAAGTAGCAAACCAAATTTACGATTCAGTTTTTTTAGGAGGTGAATCCATAATATTTGTTACTCCCAAAGATCCATCTACTCTTTTTGGATAAAAACAACTAAAAAATTTTGCTCTTCTTTCATCAAGAGTCATGCTGTCAGAGATAATACTATATGCTACCAGACCTCTACGACCTTGCATAGATGCTGCCCCTTTTGGTGGGAGTGGTGGCTCTCTATTTTGGGATCGTTCAATCATTTTGGATTCTCCTATTTCCACTGCTTCAGAAATCTTTTTTCATGACGTTTAACATCATCTCCTAATAATCCGTGTTGCGACATATCTGGTGAATATTTGCTTGCAGGAACAATACGACCAAGTGATTCTGCCATTGCCCGAACATGATGCGGACCCGCTCCACAACAAATTCCAATATAATTTACTCCCACATCTTTTGCCGCTTTTGCAAACTGTGCCATTTCAAAACGCGTGCAAGTAAATCGGTCAAGATACAGAGGAAAAGCATTCCCCGTATTGTATTTAAGAAATTGAAATGCAGAAAATTTTTGTGTCGTGTGATATGGCACCGGTTGTGCAGCGATATAACAGTTCACCTTTTTTCGAAGTTTCTCAAGCAGCGGCAGCATTGTTTTTGGTCCGCGAATACAATTAAATCCAACGACATCCGCTCCTGCTGCTTCAAGCATTTTACAACCGGTAATCCAATTATAACCATCTTTACTCTTAGGATATGTCGCACCAAACGTTACGAGTGCGGGTAGCTTATATTTTTTAATAACATCGAGTGCAATGAGTGCCTCCCCGACATATTCAATTGTCTCGGCAATGATAAAATCGACTCCTTCCTCAACAGCCCAACGCACCTGCTCTTCATACATTTGCCGAACGACTGTAGAACTTTTCTTTTTGTTCTCAGGATTATATTCCCAGGTATTACAAATATTTCCCGCAATGAGTGCATTTCCCTCTTTTGCAATTTCTTTAGCAATCCTAAGCGCCTGTCTATTCAGTGATTCCAAATCGTTCTCTCTACCAATCACACGGAGTTTGCTTCGATGCGCATAGTAGGTAAATGCAACCATTACTTCACTACCAGCCCGTAAAAATTCGCGATGAAGTTCACGCAAAGCATCTGGATAATCTAAAACAACTTCTGGAACGTAGGCACCTGCTTTGAGGTATCCTCGTCGTTCAAGTTCAAAAAGATACCCTTCTGCCCCCAAAACGACATCATTTTGTAACCGTTGTAAAATCCCATCTTTTTTCATAACAGTAATGACCTGATTGTTCTTATATATTCAGGTGTTGTGCCACAACAACCACCAATTACTTGTGCACCAACTTTTATCCAGCTCTTTGCAGATTTTAAGTATGCTTTCTCTTTATCTTTCTCAGTAAATTTCCATCCCTGATCATCATCAGGACCACCATCTCCTTGAGCATACACGCTAACTGGCAAAGCTGTCATTTTTTTTAATAAAGGCACTGCTTTTGTTGCAACATCTGCATCAATACAGTTAATACCAACAAATAATGGTTGTTCTTTTTCAATCTCTTCTACTGCAATTTTCAAGGATTCTCCACCCAAAAGTTGATTTTTGTTATTGATGCAAAAACAGATTGCGAAAGGAATATTGTATTTTTTTATTGCCTTGACAGCCGCTCTCACTTCACGCATCGTAATCATCGTTTCTAGCAGAATAAAATCAACACCACCGTCTCTTAAATCTTTAATGTATGCATCATGCTCTGCAACAAGTTCTTTATCGGAAGGTGTTAATTCAGGCGAATAACAATCTTCAAGGGGGGCAACTGATCCAGCAATAAAAATTTTCCGTTTTGGAGAAACTTTCTCTCTTGCTTGTTGAGCAAGTTTACAGGCAAGAATAGTTACGCTGCGAGCTTTTCTTGCAAGACCTTTTTTTGCAAATGCTCTTTTTGTTGTACGAAAAGTATTAGTAATGATAATATCTGCGCCAGCTTTAATATAATCTTCATGAATTTGTTGAATAACCTCAGGATAGGCCAATAATGCCTCGGCAGACCACAATGGCAATGTCGTCTTAATACCGCGATTAAGAATCTCAGTTCCCATCGCACCATCGATAAGAAGATGTTCATTATTTGTTAAACGTTTTTTAAGATTAGTTACGGGTTGCATAGACTTGTATGTCATCGGGTTGTAGATGAATTACTGACAAACCATGATAAACATTCAATGAATCTCTCCCACCATTATTCGCGCTCAAAACTCTTCTTCTCTCTGCTTCTGTTGCAGAAATAAATGTATACGTACCATCTGGATTTCTTTCAGAAAATCGCTGGCCATCATCAAATGCATTAACATAATGAATGCCTGTATCAGGATCTTGCTGTATAGGAGTATCCGTTGGGTATTCTTTTACCATTTTCCAACCCGTTTGGGCAAATAATTCTTCTCGAAATTCTGGAGGAACACGATGAGAGAGTGTGAGAGTTAAATTAAAATCCCTTGGATCAACTCTTCTTCGAAGTGCCTGTAAAAATGCAGCATTTAATGTCCAACCTACTTCATCAACAGGATGTCCTTTAAGTTTCATTGTCTCTTTTACTTTTCCTAGCGAAGGCATATTAGCATCATACCCATCAGCATCATTACTCGTCTCAATTCCCGGAGCTTGCGGTAGACATGCAACACCCCATCCTGTTAATCGTTCTCCCGACAAACCATTAAGATATGAAACTACATCACCTATTTGCAGATCAAGCCGTGAATCAGGAATACCAAGTGTTGTACGTAAATTGTGCCCTGCAAGTTCACCTCTCCACCCATCAATGTCAATTCCTCGTATCTTGGCATCAGATCTATGCACACCTGCTGCCACAACGTTTCTTCCATCTCCAATTCCTGCTTCCAAAAAATCTCCTTGAAATCCTCCCTGTCTTTGAATTATTCCCAAAACATGACGTGTATGTGTTGTCCATGGATCAGTTATTGGAAAATCTGCTGCTTCGACCCAAGGGACACGTCCATGTCCATGAGGTAAATCAAGATATGTATGATTTCCACCATAAAATTCTCGTGCTGCTCCCACATCTTTTTTTCTACCAATATGTTGTAATCCGTATCCTCCTGTTTCTTTCGGTTGTGCCATAGTATAAAAAATAAAAAAACTCCCCAAAGGGAGTTCAATTAGTGTTTCCTTATTCCGATTAAATCAGAACGGCTAATCCTTCCCGTATGGGCTTGGGTGGAGCACCCTTCGAGTTTCCTCAGGGTTGCTGGATGGGTCAGTGAGCCAAGACTCTCACCATCACTCTTGATTAAAAACAGTATACTGATCAACTCAATTACTGTCAATAAGATAATTTGACATTAAACAGAAAAAATTATTTTGATGAAAAATATGCTTCGAGGATTTTTTTGGCAATTGGTGCAGCGACATTACTTCCTTCACCGCTGGACTCGGACAAAACTGTCACCACAATCTGCGGATGATACGCTGGTGCAAAAAGGGTAATCCATGCATGAGGCAGCGTATCAGCTCCTCCATGTTCTGCAGTTCCTGTCTTACAGGCAACGGAAACATGACGCATATCAGCAGATGATGAAGCAGCCTGTGTAATATCTTTTCCATCAATCGCTAACTTTGCATTTTTTACTTTAAAATCAAACAGCGGCCACGCAACACCTCCAGTACTACACGCCTCAATCATCCCCTGCCGGATCAAAGAGAGATTATCTTTACTCAAAAGCTCTTTATCCTTAACAGTTGCTTCTTGATTCAACAATAACCTTGGTTTGTAAAGCGTTCCACCATTGGCAATCACCTGTGTCCAGCTATTGACCTGAAGCGGCGTCGTCAATAAATACCCTTGTCCAATACCATAATGATAGGTATCCCCTAAATACCAATCTTCCTTCAACGTTTGCTTCTTCCATTCTTTTGTCGGCACAAGTCCTTTCTGTTCTCCTTCCAGATCAATACCAAGCTTCCCACCCAATCCAAATCTATCAGCTATCGAAGATAACTTATCAACACCAATTTTTTCTGCGAGTTTGTAGAAAAAGATATCGTTAGAGCGAGCCAATGCACGTTTGACATCAAGCTCTCCCGGCTCAGTTCTTCCATATTCAGTGTAATACCAGTTCGCAAAAGAAAAATTGCCGATTTTCAAAATACCAGTATCAGTTACCTGATAACTATCATCAATTGTCTTACTCTGTAAACCAGCTGCTGCAACAACCAACTTAAATGTTGACCCAGGAGGATAAGTCCCACCTATTGCCCGATTAAGCAATGGTTGGTTATTCCCATCAAGAAGCATTGACTCGACAGTCGGGTACGCGCTATCTGATGCTACTTTGTAGGTTTCGTCAAGCGTAAAAAGATTGGGATCAAACGAAGGTCTTGATACCATTGCAAGGATCTGCCCATCAGGAGTTGAAACAACAACTGCTCCTTTTTTCATATCACTCGTTGCTTGGTATGCTGCTTCCTGCAATTTGTCATCAATCGTCAATGTAAGATTTTCTCCTGCAACTGGATCTGTCTGTCCAAGAAGTCTTACTGGCTTGCCGAGTGCATCGACTTCAATCAAACGTTTGCCATCCACCCCTTTAAGAACATGTTCATATTCCCGTTCAATGCCACTTTTCCCAATCCAATCATTGGGAAGATAATTTGCAAATTCTGGAGTCTTTATCTCATCCTCAGAGATCTGACCAATATAACCAAGCACATGACTCATCGCCTCTTTATATGGATATTGTCGAAGACTTGCGACCTCTATACCTGGCGCACCTTTTGCAATCAAAGCAAGCGCTTCATCTTTACTCAGGTGCGTACTTTTGACAACTTTCCCAGACGCATCTCGTGTCGTTTGTAAAAATCCCGGCATATTAAAAACAAGCGGTGTGCCATTGCGGTCGAAAATAACACCTCGTGGTGCATGAATTGTTTGTGTACGTGTTCGATTGGAATCAGCAAGAACGCGATAGTCCTTACCATGGAGAAGCTGCAACGAAAACAATTTAATAAGAAGTAACACAACGATGACAAATAATGTTATCGGTAATAAAAACCCACGACTTTGAAGTGGTGATCCCCCTTCTTCATAATGGAATCGTTTGATCTTTTCTGTTTTGATGTTCTCGCCAAAAAGAATACCGTGTTTCATACTTTTCGAAAGTGACTAGAATGATTTGTTTGGAGATGAAAGACTGAAAATCCTTTTAATACTCCAAATAAAAGAAGTGCTAAAAGAGAACTAATTACCGACTGCCAGAACCAGTTTCCATACCCAAAAACTAAAAGAAATAAAACGGAGCCAAGAAAAGCTGCGGCAGCGACAAATGGATACGAATTAATTTCATATTTCCGTTGATACAACAGAATAAGAAAAAGAAAAATAATAAAAAATAGACTGCTTGTGCCGAGTACTTTCACCGTCAGAATATCAAGAAACATTCCTGCTAAAAATGCAACGGCAAAAACACTTGGTCCTCGTTTAACAAGTAGTAAACAAAGCAGACAAATGAGAACTAATGGGACTGTTGTTACAGCACCTTCTAAAAGTAATGCAATAAATAACGCTGGTATGAAAAAGAAAAGCATATCTTGTCATGCTGAACTTGTTTCAGCATCTTTATTCATGAGCTCCCGAAACGAGTTCAGGATGACATTATTGTGTATTTGTCATAATAAACACTGTCGACAATTTTGTAAAATCTACTAAACTCTCCACCTCTGCCGTTTGAAATAGTGCACTTGGCTGTTTGTTTACTGAGGTAATTTTTCCGACAACCAGGTCTGGCGGGAATCCACTACCTTGTCCATCAACATCGCCTTTGGTGACAATAAGTGCATTATTATCAAGTTTGTCTGACAACACAACGTTACCAAAAATAAGTGCACCACCCCCAAGTCCTTTGACAACACCTGGTGTATCGTTTCCTGCTTCTTTTGCAGTAAATGATGTCTGAGAACTTGTGATAAGTGATAGAACACTCAAATGTTGGGAAACAGTAACAATTTTTCCGACAAGATTATCTTTGCTTACGACAACATCTCCAACGCGGACTTGATCACTCTTTCCTTTATCAATAACTATTTGATCTGCATTTGTCCCAATTATCTGTGCTGGCAACAGTTGTGTTGGCGAGGGATTTGTCGCTTCAAATTGATCATGCAGAGCCCTGTTTTCACTTTCCAATTCTTTCTGTTTGGCAAGTTGCGTCAGAAGATTTGCATTCTCTTCACGAAGCTTTTCTTCTGATGTCAGAGAGTTGTTATGAAATATTCCAAAGGTCATCCGTTGCAAAGGTACTGTTGCCTGTTCAAAAAATCCGGTCAGTCCAGCAAACACCCCACCCCGTGCAAAAAGAATAATAATTCCGGCGAGAATAAAAAAGACGATAAAAACGGGGAATAATGTAGCTCTTCTTTGCATAGGGCTAGTATACCACTCTGCCTCAGATTTGCAAAAAAAAATATTACTTTGGCCACTTTACTCTATTTTTGCCACCTGGAGCAAAACTTATATGCTTTCTTATGCTTGCCCCTTCATATCGCACTCCAGGAGATTCCTCAAGAAATGGCACTGACAAAATTCTTTTCCCCCGATTTCTAAAAATATCTTCAACAGCATGAGGTTTACCTGCATCATTTGCGATGACAACATCAATAGGTTGTTCAAAACTTCCCTCAACAAGTTCAGTAACTTGTTGACCCCATAACTCATCATTACCCACATCACGCATATGAATAAAACCAATTTTCTTTTCTACATCTTTTATCCCAAATTGTTTGGCAATATAAATAAGGAGTTTTGACCGTTCCTCAAATGGAAAAGGATGGCGTTTGTCTTCATCAGAATCCTTTTCTGGCTGTTTATTTGGACTTCCGAGAACAATCACCAATTTCCCCTTTTCAGGATCTACTTTTTTCAATCCTGCATACATTTCAAAAGCGTGACCTTTGTGAGGTGGTTGAAAGCGTCCAACCATAAGTGCAAGAGAATCTTTTACATCCGGATGTTCCTGATTGTATGTTCCAATGGAGTCAGCAATTATTGTATCCCACTTTTCTAGGTCCTCAGGAGTAATCTCAACTTTTATATCAGATAAGGGAACTTCTGTCATTCCAAATTGTTGCAACATATCTGTTTCTACTATCATTCTTTTCGTTCAAAATTTATTTATTCGCTTATTTCAGCCCACCTATGACTTTTACTTTTTCCAAAATTTCTTCATTCTCAACGACCTTTCCTGCACCGCGGACTACTGATGTCAATGGATCTTCAGAGACAACAACAGGTAAATGGACTCTTTCGACAATCAATTGATCAAGACCTGAAAGCAGCGCTCCTCCACCTGTCAGAAGAATTCCCTGTTCCAAAATATCTGGTAAGAGTTCTGGTGGTGTTTCTTCCAGAACATCGGCAATCGCCTGAATAATTTGTGTCACAATCGGTGAAAGCGCTTCACGAACATCAGGTTCGGCAATACGGATACTTCGGGGAAGTCCTGTTTCAATATCCCGTCCCCGGACAATCATCATCTTCTCTCCCCGCTCATTCTCCTCATCACTTCCTTCAACTTTTGATTTTTGCCCTGCGCTTGCTGAACGGGTGACTTTTGACTTCGTTGCATATGCGCTTCCAATCTTAATCTTAATATCTTCAGAGGTCTTCTCACCAATAAGCAAACCGTGACGAAGCCTCAAATAATGCAAAATTGCATCATTCATATCATCACCTGCAAGTTTGAGTGACCGGCCGACAACAATACCCCCAAGTGAAATAACCGCAATTTCAGTCGTTCCACCGCCGATGTCAACGACCATCACTCCTTTTGACTGAAAAACAGAAATATTTTCTCCAATCGCAGCAGCCATCGGTTCTTCAATCAGATATGCTTCCCGCGCTCCCGCTGTCAACGCGGCCTCCCATACAGCGCGTCTTTCAACTTCAGTTACTGATGATGGAATACCGATAACCACTTTTGGTTTGGCAAGAAGCCTGGGTAATGGATTTCCCAGTTCGTGTACCTGCTTGATGTAATAACGGATCATCGCCTCCGTTGCATCAAAATCAGAAATTACTCCTCCACGAAGTGGTCTGATCGTTATTATTGTTGCAGGAGTTTTCCCAAGCATTTTTTTTGCTTCAGAACCAATCGCGATAATTCGTTTTGTCTTTTTATGTCGTGCAACAATTGAAGGTTCGCGGATTGCAATACCTTTACTTTTAACAAACACTAACGTATTTGCAGTACCAAGATCAATACCAATATCATAAGAAAATAAACTGTAAAACTTATTGAATACGTTCATATATCTCTATTGAGGCAGGACTTTACGAGCACCCTCATTCTACCAACTTGCCTCAAGTATGTAAACTAGTTATGGCTTGTTCAGTATTTATCAATATGATAGGATGAGTAAAGGTTTATGATTTCTTTCTGCAACAACATCATAAAATATTCTATTTACCTTCTTTTCTTCCTTGTTCCACTTATTTTTGCCGGTAACACTTCAGAACTTTTTGAACTTAATAAAATGTGGATCACTTTTGGACTCACAATTATTGTTGGCGTTGCCTGGATTACTAAGATGATTCTTGAAAAAAGAGTCTCAATCCAAAGAACACCCCTTGATATTCCGATACTCCTGTTTCTCCTCTCCCAAATCATCTCAACAATTTTTTCACTTGATCAACAAGTCTCATTATGGGGATATTACTCGCGATTTAACGGCGGCCTTTTTTCAACAGTCTGTTATGTGTTGTTGTTCTATGCAATTGCTTCACACTTTTCAGTCAAAAATATCTTTACCCTTTTGAAAGTTACACTTGCAGGCTGCCTTGCAACCGCTTTGTGGGGCTTTCCCTCCCATTTTGGTTACGATCCTACCTGTCTTGTTTTCCGAGGAACGTTAGATACAAATTGTTGGACATATCAGTTCCAACCAACTGTCCGTGTTTTCTCAACGCTCGGGCAGCCGGCATGGTTTGCAGCCTATCTTGCCGCACTGATTCCGATTGTTATCGCCTATACATTAAACTGCTATAAAAACACCACAAAATATTGGCTCTATCTTATTTTTGCTGCTCTTTTATATCTTGACCTTATTTTTGCACATACGAGAGCAGGATCTATAGGATTTGTTCTTGTTTACGTTATCTTTTGGATATTCGTTTTTGTCCAAAAGATTTTCACTTTTAAAATTTTTCTTCGTAATTTTATTATCATTAATATATTTTTACTTCTCTCAAACTTCTTTTTTGGGTTTCCTGTCGATAATCTTAACACCTTCACTTTTTCCGGATTAACAAATCATTTCTCACAACACCAATCTGCTCCTCCTGCACCAGCTGCTCTTCAGCCATCTACCACTCCGTCTTCAAAAGCGCCACAACCAACACTAGAAACCGGTATTACCGATTCCGGCATTATCCGAGAATTTGTTTGGAAAGGAGCAATTGATGCATGGAAATCAAGTCCGCTTTTTGGAACTGGAGTTGAGACCTATGCTTTCGCCTATTACAAATTCCGACCTGCAGGGCACAACATGACATCAGAATGGGATTATCTTTACAATAAAGCTCACAATGAATATCTTAATTATTTAGCAACAACAGGACTATTTGGTTTAGGAACCTATCTTGCCTTCATTTTTATCTTTATTTTTTTGGTTCTCAAACCTATTACAAAGTCTTTGTTCAAAGGATCTACTTTTGTACTTGCCCGCTATAACAGTGAAGTAATGAAAGATCCAAAGAGTATAAAAACAGAATTATTGACAATAGGTATCTTTACTGGTTGGCTTTCAATTCTCATTACGAATTTCTTTGGATTTTCAGTTGTTATCATGAATCTCTTTCTCTTTCTTATGCCCCTTTTCATTTTTATTCTCAACGATATGCTTCCCGAAAAGACATTTTCATTCGGCGCCGAGACTTCTGAATCCCCTCAGACAAACCCTTACCAATGGACAGTTATTGCCCTCATTACAATTATTGCAGGATGGATGATTGTCGGTCTTGCAAGATATTGGGATGCTGATACCAAATATGCTCTCGGCATGAACCTTGATGGTGTCGGAAGTTACCAGCAAGCATATCCACTTCTTTTACAAGCAGCAATGATCGAACCAAACGAACCAGTGTATAAAGATGAACTTGCGATTAATACCTCAGTTCTTGCAACAGCACTTGCAGTACAAAAAGACCAAACCAGCGCAAATCAATTTATGAACAACGCCATTAAATTAAGTGATGATGTCGTCACAAGTCACCCAAACAATGTCGTCTATTGGAAAAACCGTGTCAGAATTTTCTACACACTTGCTCAAGCTGCTGACCCACAACAACAGCTTGCTTACTTTCAGGAAGCCCTGAAGGCTATCCAGACAGCACATGACCTTGCACCAACTGATGCAAAGATTTCCTACAATCTTGGTGTTCTTTACGGACAGACAGGAAACATCCAACAAGGGATAGGAATACTGCAAGATACAATTAAATTAAAGCCGGATTATCGTGACCCATATTTCGCGCTTGGCCTTTTCTACCACCAATTAGCACTTAATCAAAATAATTATGTCGTAAATCCTGCGATGCAACAAAAAGCAGTTGATACATATAAATATATCCTCACGAATCTTAATCCAAACGACCAAGAAGTCAAAAAAAGTCTTAAAGACTGGGGCGTGAAATAATCTTTAAATTCTTATTCTCCTATAGTATAATACTGTCTCAGCTATGATGAAAATTGTTCAAGCACCAGAAAGAGTTCTTGCCGAAAAAGCAAAAGAAGTGACTATTATCGATAAGTCTGTTAAAAACCTCCTGAAAGAAATGGAGGTCACCCTTGCAAGTGCATCAGACCCTGAAGGAGTTGGCTTAGCAGCCCCACAAGTGGGAAAATCATTACAAATCTTTATTGTCCGTGAGACACCAAATGCTCCTCTCCTCACAATTATTAATCCAAAAATTGAAAAATTCTTTGATGAACCCAAAAAGTCCCGTAAAGAACGAACCGAAGAAAATAAGAAAAAGGGCGTCCAATTGGAAGGTTGTCTTTCCCTCAAAGATATCTGGGGCGTTGTCAAAAGACATTATGGTGTCGAACTCTCCTATCTTGATGAACATGGTGAAAAACATACTCAGAAATTCACCGGATTTCTTGCAACCATCATGCAGCATGAATATGATCATCTCCAAGGATTTCTTTTTACCAAACGCGTACTCGAACAGAAGAACACGCTCTACCGTTCTATCAAAAATGCAAAAGGTGAAATAGAATTTGAAGAAATTTCGCTATAATAAAACTACATGAACATCATCTTTTTCGGTAACACCAAATACTCCCTGATCGGTGCCCAAACTATCCATAACCAACTTGGAATCTCCCACATCGTTACCATTCCTGATCGTCCTGATAAACGCGGACGCATGCAAGAAAGTCCACTCAAAACCTTTGGTAAGGACAATAATATATCTGTCATTGAAGTCAACAAAATAACTGATGAAACGATTGAACAAATTGCAGCACTCAAACCAGATTTTTTTGTGGTTGAAGATTATGGTTTGATTCTACCGGAAAAACTTTTGGAAATTCCAAAAATCGCAGCGCTTAATATCCACCATTCCCTACTTCCTAAATATCGTGGTTCCTCTCCTGCTCCAACAGCACTTTTGAATGGCGACAAAGTAACAGGAGTCAGTGTTATCAAAATGACAGCAAAGCTTGATGCTGGAGATATCCTCGGACAAAAAGAATATGAAATAAAACGAGATGACACAACTGAATCTTTGTTAACGGTACTTAACCAACTTGGTGGCGAATTAATCGTCCCTCTTCTTAAAGATTATGCAAACATCAAAGCAGTACCGCAAGATGAATCACAAGTAGTCTTTACCAAAATGATGAAAAAAGAAAATGGCTACATTGATGTAAATACTCCTCCTCAATTAGAAAAACTTGACCGAATGATCCGTGCGTATTATCCCTGGCCGACTGTATGGACAAAAATGACAATCAACGGGCAGGAAAAGATTGTCAAATTCTTACCAGGCAACAAACTGCAGGTTGAAGGCAAAAATCCAATGACTGTAAAGGATTTTATCAACGGTTATCCTCATCTACAATCAACCCTCACTCGTTTAGGATACTAAATTTAAATTGAATCTTCAGAATTGGGTAAAGGCACGACCTTCTCAATCACTCTGCCGACAACAAAAAAACAAATGAGTATTCCCGCATCTACACAAAGTTAGAAGTATTAAGCTGTAGCAACTTCTGGGGTTTGCGTAACTTCTACTGTCTGTTTGGAAGCAACAGCATCTGCAGCAGCCTGCTTGAACATACGAAGACATTTTACGCACAATTTCATACGGACATAGTTGCCATCAATAAGAATTCTTGCTGTATGCAAGTTTGGTTTGAAGATTTTTCGGGTTCGACGCTTTGAGTGAGACACATTGTGTCCATACATAACACCTTTACCGCAATTAGCACATTTCATTCCCATAGACTTTTTCCTTTCCTGCTAGTATACTAAAAACCAAGCTAAAATTCAAATAGCAAAGCTAACTCAAGAAAAATGAACCACTATGGAAATCTTAGGCGCTATCATTAGTCTCGGTATCTTACTTTACTCAGCAATTCTTCATGAAATCGCCCATGGATTTGTCGCCTACCGCCTTGGTGATCCAACAGCTAAACTCCGTGGTCGTCTGACGCTCAATCCCAAAAGTCATATTGACCTCTACATGAGTATTCTTTTACCACTGTTACTTTTTGTTGGATCTGGTGGACGATTTATTTTCGGTGGTGCCAAACCAGTGCCTGTTGATCCTTTTAACCTAAGAGACGGTAGAAAAGATCTTGCTTTGGTCTCACTCGTTGGTCCGCTTACCAATATCATTCTTGCGATTGTTGGAAGTATCCTGATTCACATTTTCTATCCAGGAATGCAATTTACAGAGGTTCTTAACAGTGGCATTATCGGATTTATTCTGGCAGAGACTGTCTATCTTAATCTTTTACTTGGTATTTTTAACTTGGTACCCATCCCTCCACTTGATGGCTCCAAAGTTTTTGCCCTCATTTTGCCGCCAAAAGAAGCAGCTGCATACATGTCTCTGGGGAATTTTGGACTACTGTTTCTTGTCTTCTTATTATTTTTCCCACTCGGAGGTTTTTCACTTATGGGTTTGGTAACCAGCATTATCTCCTTCTCCCTCAACCTCCTAGGTTTGTAAAAAAACCCTTTTTCCCGAATTGTCAAGGAATTGACATTCGTTTCTTACAGTTTTATACTAACTTAGCTCTTTGATATTGGTTATTGGTTGTAGAATTTTTTCTCTACAAATTCATAAATCCTGAGGTACTACCCTGCGATTCGTGGAGGTAGAACGAGACGAATTTTGTTCGTCCGAGGACGAATAAAGAGTCTTCCTATATATAGGTCGGGGAAAAAAGCAACTAATTCCGTATCTAAAGAGCAGAACTTATTTTTCACTTGGAATCCAAACCATACACGCCATGCGCGTGCTATGGTTGTTTTTATATTGGGGTTGTTTCAGGTTCCACTGTTTGGTAAAATTACTGGTGGGATATTTGTATCTCGCCGACATAGCTCAGTGGTAGAGCAGTGCTTTTGTAAAGCAAAGGTCGTGGGTTCAAATCCCTCTGTCGGCTCAAGATATTTTTATGACTACCTGCCTAACATGTCATAATAAGTTACTAAGACCTTCTTATAAATATTGTTCTAATAAATGTCAGAAGGATCACGAATACAAAAAGTATATTAAAAATAATTCAAAAGCTGGATTGGCGGAGTAGTCAATCGCACCTCGCTGTAGACGAGGCGGCCGTCGGCCTACGGGAGTGCAAATCTCTCATCCAGCACCAATGCCCAAATGGCTCAGTGGTAGAGCGAGTTCTTGGTAAGAACTAGGCCGTGGGTCCGATTCCCACTTTGGGCTCCAAGAACTTCACAACAAATAAACTAACTCTTCACTTCACGCTCATGATATGGTAAAATAGGAAAATCTTATGGCAAAAAAGGGCGAACATCGTATTACATTAGGTCTTGTCTGTTCTGTTTGTAAAAACAGAAATTATGTCACGACCAAAAATAAAATGGAAACTCCTGAGAAATTAAAGCTCAACAAATTCTGCAAACACTGCAGAAAGGTAACAGAACACAAAGAAGTTGAGAAACTCAAATAATCTCCTCTTTTCCCTGCTATACTAGATAAATGAATTTATCCCAATCACGCCAAGGAGAGTTATACATTTTTGGTGAAACCTTCCTCTGGTCACTTTTTCCCGTCATAACAGTTCTCTCTTATAACACCCTTCCAGCGCTTATTTCTTTACTTCTTAGCACATTCTTTTCTCTCTTCTTTTTTGGAGTTCTTATCGCAAAAAGAAATCTCTGGCATGAGATTGGGAATAAAAAGGCCTACAAAGATATTATGCTTACTACCTTATTCCTTGGCATTATCTATTACCTGCTTGTCTTTGTTGGACTGCAATACACACGTCCTGGCAATGCCGCGATTATTGGTCTGACCCAAGGCTTTTTCAGTTTTCTGTTCTTTCATGTCTTCAGACGGGAGCATATTCCGTCAGCGCATATTTTTGGAGGACTATTTATGATCTGTGGAGCAATCATTGTGCTTGCGTCCAGTTTTCATGCAATCCATCCGGGAGATCTTCTAATCCTTCTTGCGAATGCGATAGCGCCATTTGGTAACTTTTACGCACAAAAAGCCCGTAAATATGTCGCCAGTGAGATCATTATGTTTATCAGAAGTATTCTCAGTTCAATCGTTATTTTTTCCCTTGCTTTAATTGTCCATACGCCAATCTCCCTTCCAGCAATCAACAGCTCACTTCCCTTTCTCCTTATCAATGGCATCCTGCTTCTGGGTTTGTCAAAAATTCTCTGGATTGAAGGCATTCACCGAATAAGTGTTACCAAAGCCAATGCGTTAACTAGTGTAGAACCTCTATTGACGCTGTCTTTTGCTTGGCTACTGTTGCAACAAGCTCCAACACCATGGCAGCTCCTCTCACTCATTCCAATTTGTGCCGGGGTACTATTATTGAGTAGAAATAATATCAAACCTCAAATCACCCCAGTAGCGGATTAAACTCTCCTGCAGTAATAAATTAAATTGCAAAAGAAGTCTTCGCAAGATATAATGCTTGTACACTCAATTCAAACTAAATCTAGGGGCATCGGTTAACGGTAAACCAGCGGTCTCCAAAACCGCGACTGGGGGTTCGATTCCCTCTGCCCCTGCTGCACTCCCTAGCCTCAAATTGTGATTTTCCTCAAGCACAAATTTTATATACCCGCAGAGTGATTCGAACCTAACTCCTATAAATAAAAAAACTCCGCCTATGAAGACGGAGTTTTTAATTTGAAAGAGTTATTTGTTATTTTTCGCTACCTGATTCTAATTGGATCTGAATCTTTTTAGGCTGCGATTTTGGAGACTTCGCAAAAGCAACTGTCATGATACCGTGCTTATAAGTTGCCGAAGGATCAACAGTTGTATCAATATCTCCAGGCACAGCTACTCGATAGGAGAAAGATTTTGTTGCTTCTCTATAATATTTCCTATTCTTGTCTTTATCTTCCTCTCTTATTTCACCTCTGATCCAGAGATACCCATCTTGGGTGGTAATCTCTACATTTTTTGGATCAATACCCGGTAGAGCAGCCTCAATGTATACTTTTTTATCGTCCTCTGATACAGAGAGTCCACTTGGGCTACTTGGTGCAGTTAGCCAATCATCATCTTCATTCCAGATGGATGGCATTTGTATTGATGGAAATGTAAAAAAATTTCTGGGAATGAGATCGTATGCCATTTTGCTCACCTCCTTCCTTAAAAAATCTTTATATTAGCAATAATATACTACGAGTGCTAATTCTTTGTCAAGAGGAATTTTTCCTTAGTTTATTAAAGATTGAAATAATACGTTCCAACAAAGTTGCTTAGCCCCTGCTGCACAGACTCGAACCTCTTTGGTATAATTCTTCTACTTTGAAACTTCAAACTGAAAAACAGATTATTTTAGAGTTCTTGCAATCTCAAGTTTTAGCTACAATCTCCACTGTCAATAAAAAAACACATAAGCCTGAATCAGCTCTTGTTGCATTTGCTGAATTAGAGACCCTGGAACTTATCTTTATTACACGAGTAGGATCACGTAAATTTATAAATCTTATGGAAAATAAACATGTTTCGATGGTTATTGGTTGGAATCCAAAGCATTGGAAGACATTGCAATATGAAGGAGATGCATATGCAATAAACGAAAAAGATTATCCAAGGTATAAAACGTTTTTCGCCAAGAAAAAAGATACCCCTTGTACTGAAGAATTTCTATCAAACACTCTTATGAGGTATTTTAAAATTAAACCAACATGGATTGGCTTTTCTGATTTTACAGGTAAAAAACCATCTGTTATTGAAATAAAAAATTTCTAAAATACGTTCCAACAAAGTTGCTCAGTGCCTGCAAGAAATTTTTTATATTGACACTCTATTCTAGATGTAGTTAAATAGACTAAGCAATGAAATTTTTCTTCTTCAGTCTTGTTTTTCTCATCAGTTCTTTCTTCTTAACTCTTATGCCACAACTCGCTTTTGCGGACGCAGATCCTACTTGTACAAGCTACACTCTTCCCGTTACGTTGTCGGCTAACGATCCCACGATCTACCATGTCTTTGGTCAACTTTGTTCACAAGGGTCACTAGACGGAAAGACCGTGCAATTTCTTATCCATGGCTTTACCTATGACCATAACTATTGGAGCTGGCCACTTATTCCAGGCAAATATTCCTATGTGACAAAAGCAACAGCAGATGGTTATGTAACTTTTGCTGTTGACAGAATTGGCAGTAGCTTAAGCGACCACCCAGATGGCACCAACGTAACATTACAATCAAATGCATTTGTTATTCATCAATTAGTGCAAGACTTACGAAACGGTACAATAAGTAATACACATTTCACAAAAGTTGTCCTTGTCGGACATTCATTTGGATCAGCGACTTCAATCTATGAGGCTGCAACCTATGATGATGTTGATGGCCTTATTCTTTCAGGGTTTGTCCATCAACAGAACCCTGATATTATCCCAACATTTGGTAATGATATTTATTCTGCTTCTTCTGATCCAAAGTTTAGCAACAGCGGTCTCGGCCCTGATTATCTTACTACCAAACCCAACACTCGAGAAGAATTATTCTATAACCTTATTGATGCCAACTCACAAGTTATTGCTCTTGATGAGGAACTCAAGCAAACCGGAACAGCCGAAGAATTATCAACTGGTCAGGCTGCCTTTTCGCCTACTTTTTCTCAATCGATACATGTTCCAGTTCTTACAGCTGTCGGACAGAATGACAAGCTTGTCTGTAATGAACTCATTCCTGGACTGTCATGTCAAGACGCAAATACGATACTACTGAGAGAAGCTCCTGACTATTCAGCACAGGCGTGTCTGGAGGCATTTGTGTTGCCTACTGCAGGACATGATATGAATTTGCATCTCAATGCAAAGAGTTGGTTTGTAGCAGCAAATGATTGGGTTGCAAGACGAGTTGGAAAAGATACGACACATCCTGCGACACAACCATGTCAATAGCTTGTATCAAAATACCTTTTAATAAAATTGCTTAGTCGCTATTAATTGCTATAGGTTTATTTTACCCCCTTTTTCTGCCAGACTTCTCCCCATGGCTAGCGCAGTTGAAGGTTTAGAGCTTATACGCTATAAAAACGACTCTGTTGAGCGCGGAATACTCGATCCCACCCAATCGCACGTTGGTAATGGGTTAGATTTCCTACATAAAATGGCCGACCGTGGGGAATCTTGCGACTTAATAACTGCCTTTATGCTCGGACCAGATGATACTAATGGTACACTGGCTCGGCAACTGGTTGTTCCTGCAAGGCGAGCACTTTCCACTGACGGACATATACTCATCAGATCGGATGGCCCGACAACGCGTACAACAATAAAGGTACTTAATGACGAACGTGTAGTATATATAAACGATGATCATACTCTCATCATTTCTTTTGATTATCAGAGATTATTGAAAGCTGCTTAGAGAGTACCATCTCATGCTTACTTTTTTCTTACCCATCTTTGCAGTAATTCATCTCTTTCATTTATAGAATAAGAATGTCATGGGTGAAGAAATAACATCTAAAACAGAAGAAAAAACAACCGTATCACGTCCTACACAGGAGGTAAAAACAGAGCCACCACAACAAGTTTATAAAAAGAAGAAGGCAATTTTTCGAAGCTACCAAATTGTCTGGTATATCCTCGCAGTGATTGAAATTCTGCTTGGATTCCGATTTGTTCTGAAGGCTGTTGGTGCCAATTCTTTTAGTGGATTTACTAATTTTGTGTACACGATTAGTAACCCGCTTGCTACGCCATTTAGTGATATCTTAGCAACAACTGTATATGGCAATTCAGTCTTTGAATGGTCAACACTTATTGCAGCAGCCGTGTATGCTCTTATTGCCTATGGTATTGTCTATCTCCTTCAATTGATCAAACCTGTCACTCCTCGCGAAGTATCAGAAGAAGTTGACAACCCTTAAGAGGTATTCACCTTTACAAAATCTATATTCTTCTATGATACACTTTGCCGGTGACAGATACAAAACCAGACAATAGTCCTGACACTCAAAGAAAAATTAACCAACTGCTTGAAGAAACGGGGATTATTTTACCTGGAGCGCAAATATTGTATATGACAATAATCTGTGCTACGGTAATGCTATGGCGCTTCTGGTATTAAAATTTTATTATTACTCCTTAGTATTCATGCAGTTTTAAAACCTTTATTTTTCTACATCTTAAAATACGATATACGACGAAAACAATTGGATAAATCGTATGGCAATAAAACAAGCGCAACAACAGTATTTGATAATGCGATCTATATCGTCATGATCGTGATTGTGGTCTTGTTATTTCTCTCCCATAGCATGGCATACTTAAGCTTCATAGCAGGACTCTATATAGGAGCTACATTAATTCAAACTTACTTTCATATGTTTACGAAACCACTGCCAGAAGATAAAGCACCCAAACCACCTGTTTCGCCTATCAAACTGATGTCCTATGCAATTCAAGCAAATCCTGAAAGACCATGGAAACAACTTCTCTTTATCTCACTACTCTTTCTTTGGGGAATATATATGATCTTCACAAACGGCTTTTAATTAAAATGCATTAAAATCAAGCACCTTGACGGAGTTTAAAAAATACCTCTCTTGGCTGACGCTCCCACTGATCAAAGGGTGTTTTTGCTGCTAACGCCCCAAGCTCCTTCCAAGCAGCTTGAGCATGTTCAGATGAATCCCAAGTTGAGGTAGCAAAAATCCGTCCCGATGCATCATCTACCCAGGAACTCATATCAAGCAGTCCTTCAATATGCTGCGCGCTCTCTTTTAATTGAGACATCGCTTTCAATAAATCATCTGTATGCTCAGGCAATGGATAATGAATTGCCAACGTAAAATATTTCATACAGTGATAGTATCAGTTAATTGGAGAGATAACAATGACAATTAGGTGCCTCTTCTAATAATTCGGATCAAGAGTACTATGATAGCAATCACGAGCAGTATGTGAATAAATCCTCCTGCTATATGTAATGCC
The DNA here is from genome assembly GCA_964391315.1 of uncultured Gammaproteobacteria bacterium. Classification (GTDB taxonomy): domain Bacteria; phylum Patescibacteriota; class Microgenomatia; order Levybacterales; family UBA12049; genus DATIGJ01. Next base: position 154,603 of record CAYMJR010000001.1, read on the forward strand.
AATCCTCCAAGCCATAAAATAAGAAGTATTATGATAATTATGTTTAATAATCCCATTTTGCGTTATTTTTTCTTTGGAACTTTTGCCCCTGCCCTTCGTGCTTCTGATAAACCAATGGCGATCGCCTGTTTCCGATTTTTTATTTTTTTATGAGAACTACCACTCTTAAGCTTGCCCTCTTTGAATTCCTCCATGGATTTTTTTACTTTTTCTTGCGCTTTTTTATCATATTTTGCCATAAGCCGCTTTAATTATTTATATTCTATAAAACAACTGTAAAATATTGTCGGGAATGACGTAAGAAGTGTTTAAGAACTTCTGCTATACTTTTTCTATGGACCCTACGCAACCTTTTACTCCACAAGATCATGATTCTCGTGTATCAAAAATAAATTTTTCCATAAAACTCGCTATTGTTCTTCTTATTCCTCTTGTCCTAATAAAAATTTTCCTGTTATTTTCTACCAAACCTCAGCAATCTTTACCAAGCTCTCCACAAAAAAATATTTCTGTATCAATAACACCATATCTTACTCAAGAACTAACGATGAAACTAGCTCAATCCGCCCCTCCTCTCACACAAGCAACTTTGGATGATTGGAGTAAAAAACTTGCAAGCGGTTCTGAAACAGAAATTCAATCAGTTGTTGAACTGCCGGGAAATCAACTACCTTTTCCAGGAATTTTCCAACAATTAGCTTCCTTAGCCCCTTTTCAATTCAAACTCGATACATTCAAAAAAAATACTGACAATCAAAGTGGTTCTATTGCAGTAAACCTAGGGCCACAAAATCAAAGACAAATAATACTCGTTTATTTACGTGTAATAAACGGAAAATGGAAAATTGTGAACATTGATCAATCGCCCCTCTGAAATCTTTATTCTACAGCCTCCTCAGGAAGATCTTTTGTTGCTGGACCGTTAATTACATTTCCGAACTTTGAATATCTCGATCCATGACAAGGACAATCCCATGTTTTTTCTTCTTTATTAAAATCTACAATACAACCAAGATGCCTACATACTGCCGAAACTGAATGAAGCAGTCCATCTTTATCTTTATATACCGCTATCTTTTTACCTTTTTTCTCAATAACCATACCGTCATCTTTATCAAGTCCTGCTACTGATTTTTTCGCGGGTGTCACGCGTTTCCCATATCCTTTCACAAGCTGTTTAGCCTTTTGAGCAATTCCCTTTATAGACATAATTTGTAGCATAGCAACACAGAATAAATTCTATGTAACAACCTTGCAAGAATTACTTATCTCTTACTTCTCTATTTTTTCTGTCTTACCTTCTCTCTATACACTAGTGATATGAACCAGCAAAATAAAAGTTTGGATGAAATGGAAGACCAACTCAAAACACTGCCAATTGCACTTTCTGACACAACACGACTAAAAAATGTGCAGCTTCTTAATCAATTACTTGCCGATTCAATTATTCTTTATAACATGTATAAAAAACACCATTGGCAAGTATACGGCCCTACGTTTTACCAATTACATTTACTGTTTGATAAACATGCCACAGAACAACTCGCACTCATTGATTTGATTGCCGAACGTATTCAAACACTTGGAGGAGCCGCAGTTGGAATGCCACAAGATGTTTCAGAACGGACTAAAATCGAACGACCACCAGCAAGTGCAGAAACTCCCCCGGTTATGTTAAATCGTTTGCTTGATGCCCATGAGATTATTATCAAACAACTCCACGAATGCATTGAAGCGACAGAAAAAAATAAGGATTGGGGAACAAATGATTTACTTATCAGTGATGTGTTGCGCACAAATGAACTGCAAGTGTGGTTTATTTCATCACATTTGATAGACATCCTTTAAAATTCTTCAGAATGCAGTTTTTTCCAATCCTTCCATGCCGCGATGAATATCGCTTGCAACAAACCAATTATCGGAGCTGCAAAAATGGCTCCATAGATTCCGAATAATTCAGTAGCTACTAAAATTGCAAGAAGTGATACCAACGGACGAATACCAATGGCTTTACCGATAATCCGTGGACCAACAATATCTGATTCAATGACATGCACACCAATAAAATAAATGAGTACGAGAAGCGCTATTAGCCATCCTTGAGGGATTGCAAGGAGAACACACGTCGCACCTGAGATAAATGTTCCTAACGTTGGAACAAATTCCATAATAAAAGCAAGTAGTCCTAAAAGCAGTGCATACGGCACATGAAAAAGTATCATGCCTAAACCGACAAGTATCCCAATTATCAGTGCCAAAACCAGTTGACCACGCAGATAGCCTCCAACTACTTGATGTGAGACGGTAACAAAAAATTGAACCTTACTTCTGTAGACCTTTGGTACATTCCTGGTATCACTAATCCATCTGACTATTCTCTCTCCATCGATAAGTAAATAAATACTAATAACAACAACGAGCGCTGTACTCAGAAGAAAATCCAAAAAATTACCAATAAAAGGCAGAATATTCCCAGCAAACTGTTCAAAGTATTTGATAAGATCCTGACCCATTGCACTGACTGCACTATGTGGTAAGCCAATCCCATTGAAAAATCGAAAAATTGGTGTTGTTGGATTTGGAGTACCTGAAATAAATAACTTATGAATAGTTGAAATCAGTGTATTGATCTGAAAAATTGCCGCACGTAAAAAAAGATATAAAAAAGTACCGAAGCCACAAATGAGTAATAGATAAATAATGAGAATTGCCAAAAATCGTGGCATAAATTTCCCTAAAAATTTTATTGCAGGAAAAAGCAAATAGGCTATAACGCATGCAAAAATAAGAACGATAACCGTATGCCAGACGTGTTGGATGACAAAAAAGAATACTCCGATAACACCTATCCAAGCGAGAATTGTGAGTGGAAGATCACGCCTTTGTATTGATTTCGTTTGCTGTTTATTTACTTTAGATTGTGCCATTTTCTCTCTAATCCTAGCGTGATTATATCATTGAATATATTTAAGTAAAGATAAAAATGTAGTAAGCTAAATAGAAGATGTTAACTGATCAGCGCTTTCGATTCTTTCAAACAATCCTTCGAAAAGATGAAAAAAAAGTTGCCACTCTTTTTATTATCGAAGGTGTCGTTACGTTCCTGCTTTTAGTCAATGTACTCCTTCTCAATATATATCTTTTTAGAAAAGTACAACCCGTCCAGTCCAACACAACCACCTCTGTAGCAACTCCAACGCCAACATTCATTCCTGTAACAACTACGCCAACAATTATTGTACCTACCGCTGCACCTGTTGTCATCGACCAGCAATCATCCACCAAAGAATATTTTATCCCCCTTGGATCAGGCACCAATCAATCGAGTGATTGGACAAATGTCCCAGGAACCCAAGCAACTGTTGATTTTGGATCATATCAGCATATTAAATCAATTGTTTTTGAGGCATCAGTTGCAGTCCCGACAGCCAATGAATCTGTCTCTGTACGGCTCTACAATGTCTCAGATCAACATCCTGTGTGGTATTCTGATGTGACGATGAATGGTGGAGATTCAGACTATCTTATCTCTCAACCAATTGCATATGACAGAGGACCTAAAATTTATCAGGTACAAATGAAAACGCAGTTACAATATCCTGCCAATTTGACTCAATCCCGCATCCATATAACGTTAAATTAATCGAACTGCTGACATCTCTCCCCAATTCTTTCCCATTTTCACATCTGCTTCAATCGGAACTGAAAGTGGATAAACATTACACATAATCTTTTGCACCTGTTCAACCACTTCAGCAATTTTTTTCTTATTATCAGGAATTTCAAAAACCAAATCATCATGAATTTGTAATAACAAACTAACTTCCGGATCCTTCGTCACAATTTGGTTGTAAACGTCAATCATCGCCTTCTTCATCAGATCCGCAGCAGATCCTTGAATTGGGTAATTAAGTAAAACCCGTCGCATATTATTGTCAATAAATTTTTGTCCGGGAAACTCGAAAACATAACGCCGCCTTCCCAAAATCGTTTCGACAAATCCATCTTTTTTTCCTTGGTTAATATAGTTGTCAAAATACGTTTTGATCTTCGGATATGTTGCGTAAAAGGTATCAATAAACACTTGAGCCTCCTCAACCGGAATACGAAGTCCCATACTCATACCATAACTGCTCATGCCGTAAATAATGCCAAAATTAATTGTCTTGGCAATACTTCGCTGTTCCTTTGTGACCGCGTCATACGAAACGTTAAATAGTTGACTTGCTGTTGTTTTATGAACATCTTTTTGTTCTTTAAATGCTGATAGCAATTTTTCCTCACCTGTGAGATGTGCTAAGATGCGAAGTTCTTGCTGTGAGTAGTCAAAAGAGAGAAAAACCTTTCCGGTTGAAGCAACAAAACAGGATTTGATCTTCTGACCAAATTCAGAAGTTACTGGAATATTTTGTAAATTAGGATTGGAAGATGCAAGCCGTCCAGTACTGGCGGCAACTTGCGTGTAGGTTGTATGCACCCGTCCTTTGTCATCTACTTTACTAATCAAACTCTCAACATAAGTCGAACGGAGCTTGGAGAGTTCACGATATTTTAAAATTCTGCCAATGATCTCAAATTGATCTGCAAACTGTGCTAGTTCTTGTTCATTGGTCGCGTACCTTCCCGTCTTGGTTTTACTCAGTGGAACTCCTGCTTTTTCTGCTAAAAAATTTCCTACTTGAATTGCTGAGTTAAGATTAATATCAAACCCAACTTCTTTCTTAATTTCATCTTCTGTCGCAATAATTGCCGCATCAATTTGTTTACCTATTTTTTCTAATTTTTTACTGTCTAAACTGATTCCCGTTTGTTCCATTTTATGTAAAACAGCAACAAGTGGCATTTCAATATCAGTAAACAGTTTCTGGAGTTTTGGTAAAGAAGCAAATTTTGCTCGTTGCTTTGCTGCTAATTCTTCAAGCGTTGTAACGTGGTATTTTTTGAAAATATCATCCTGAGAGTGAACAAATCTTCCTTCATTCAAAAGGAATTCAGCAATGAGACAATCAAAAACATCTGTATCTTCCGTCTTAAACTGACTTTTCAAATCCCAGACTACTGAACTCATTGCTGTGATTATACACTATTTGGAGCTTGGACAACTTCAACTTTTGTAACGTTGGTATCACGAATCATATCAAGTGTCTTTTTTACGTCTTGAGGATTAGCAATAAAAGAAAGACGCATCGAAGAGGCATTTGTTCCAGCAGTATTGATAATAATTGTCCCCCATTTGCCCAGCTCATCAAACAGACTTTGTTCAACCGTTACATCAGTTATCTGCGTATAATCAACACTGGTAATATTTTCTCCCAAAAACGAATCGACCAAAATCATTCGCTTTTTGGTAAATGCATAATGCTTGGCTTTTTTCAAATAATAGCAATACAGTACTCCAAGTAGGAGAACAAATATACCGGCAAACACTTGACCGAACATAACAATAACCGCCACAACAATAGCAAGAATAAAAACGCATTGGATATAAAAAGGGCTGACACCAAATTCTTTTTCGAGAGTTTCATCAGGAGCAAGAATTTTTGTCCAATCGTAATTCATACCATTTATGAGCATAGCACTTTACTATATCCTTTGACAATCAATACTCATTTTGTCTACAATAAATAGACACCCAATGCTGACCCAACGATCAAAATGGCTCATTTTTCTTCTTCTCGCAATCGCGCAATTCATGATTGTGCTTGACGTGTCAATTACGAATGTCGCACTTCCAACAATCAAAGCAGATCTCCATTTTACCAATGAAACATTGCAGTGGGTTGTCACTGCATATGCTCTGACCTTTGGCGGTTTTTTACTTTTTGGCGGACGTGCTGCTGATCTATTTGGCAGACGCCGCATGCTTCTCATCGGCATGACTTGTTTTACGATTTTTTCCTTCTTGATCGGTATTTCACAATCTGCAGTTCTGCTTATTATCCTTCGCGCGTTGCAGGGTCTTTCAGCTGCATTTATGTCTCCTGCTGCATTATCAACTGTCCTTGTCACATTTGAAGAAGGACCACAAAGAAATCAAGCTCTTGGTTACTGGTCACTGGTCGCAGCTGGTGGTGCTGCAGTTGGGCTTCTTCTTGGCGGTGCATTAACAGAATACTTCGGATGGAGATGGGACTTTTTTATCAATGTCCCTGTTGGCATTATCATCGCAACTAGCATTTACCGCATTATCCCTGCCCGTGAACAGGAAGTCGAAAATTATCATTTAGACTTACCAGGAGCAATTCTTGTTACAACTGGACTTGTGACATTTGTCTTTGCTGTTAGCCAGGCACCCATCTGGGGTTGGATGAGTGCGGCAACTATTGGAACAATCATTGTCTCTTTACTGCTCATCATCGCGTTTATCTTTAATGAATCAAAAAGCCCATATCCTCTGATGCCTCTTTCAATTTTTAAAATTCGTAATATTGTAGGCGCCAACCTCATAATAGCTCCCGTTGCTGCAGGAATGTTTGGTATGTTCTTTTTAATCTCTCTGTATATTCAATCAATCCTTCATTTCCCACCTGCTTTAACTGGGCTATGTTTTCTTCCTTTTCCGATCATTTTGGGATTTGTCTCAACTCGCGTACCGCGCTTTGTTTCACGATACGGATTCAAACCATTCCTCATCGCAGGCCCTTCGCTTGTCGCAATTGCCATTTCACTCTTTCTTAGGCTTCCTGCACATGGAAACTATTTTACAGACGTCTTGCCAACCCTCCTTATCATGCCAATTGGGATGGGTATGACCTTTATGCCGATTTATGCAGCTGCTACCTCAGGTGTTGCCCCACAACAATCAGGCCTCGCATCAGGACTTATTAATACGTCTCAGCAAATTGGCGGAGCAATTGGACTTGCAGTCCTTTCAGAAATTGCTGCATCGATTACTGCAAACAATATCAATAATATAAATGATGTCGTTGCCGGATATCATACTGCCTTTGCCATCGCTGTTCTCTTTATTGTTTTTGCAATCATTCTTGCACTCACTGTTATTCAATCTCCCCAAAAACCTCATCAAACAAAATAATAATTGTGCTAGAATTTATCTATGAAAAAAAGAAGCATTTTTATTGTCCTGGGGATCTTTTTGCTTTTTGTACTCTTCGTTTTATTAGGACAGCTCACCAATCCTTACAGCGCAATTACCTTGATCAATTCTCCATTTCATACAAGTGTTGATAATAATGGTGAGATTATCCTCCAGCAAACCGCACCAGTCCATTTTACCAACAACTTCTTTGCGAAAAAATTTGCCAGTATCAATCAATCTTCCCGGTTTGTTTTTTCAACCCTCTTCCGGGAACAACCTTTCTCTGGCAATGAAGAGGAAATTATTGCAAAAATCCATACGCAATCATTTAACTCTACAAAACCATATGTTATCAGTGGTACTCATTTTTCAGACATTTATGTCCGCAATCTTGGTGTGCAATATAACGCGGTTTTGGATAATAGAATTGCAACAGATAAAACAGACTGGCTCAACCGCCAAGAAGCTATGTTGCAAGGTGTGGCGCTCAATCTTGAATTGTTGAAACAGTCGGGCAAAGAATACACTACGTTTATGCCGCTTCCCAACAATTATTATGCCGCGACCAATGTCTACACAGATCCTTCTGATTCATTATTTGGTGTTCTGTATGCACTCACTGCTCTTCGGGATGAAAATTTTATTCACAAGCTCTTCCCTGCTGACATCAAACAAAGCTATCCATTACAAACAAAACAAGCAGCAGATATGTTACTCCAGAAATATAAACCCTTTCTCCAAAAAGCAGTGACTGATTATCAAAATCAAATAGTGGATCCAAAAACAGGACTGATCAGAAAAGACATCACCCTTGCAAGTGCAAGAGATGGAATTAAACGACAATCATCCTTTTATGACAATGTTATTTTGTGGGGAACAGTTAACATCGCACAAAATCTTGGCATTCTTGAGAAAAAACAAGACATGCAAGCATGGAAAGAAAAAATTATCAATACGTTTTGGGATGAAAAAGACGGTCTCTTTTTGGATGATCTCTCAACAGCGTCACAAAATGAGAAACGGTTTTCAGGAGACTCTTTTATCGTCACCGGCAGCAGCTTTTTTGATTTGAAAAATTCCCAGGATAGAACCAAACTCCGCCGGATGATTGTATATGTTGAAAAAAATAAATTTGATCAACCATTTCCTCTAAAATATGCAGAAAAAGATCACCCGGAAAATTTATATTGGCCAGTCAAGACATTTGCTCCTTCCTACATGGGTGAGACTATCTGGAGCAACTGGGGTATAGAATATATCAAAGCATTGATTCTCCTTTCACCTGAGGATAAAACTCTGCTACAAACTGCCAACAAACACCTTATGTCTTACAAAAATAATATTGAACGGACTGGCGGCTATCCAGAGCTCTACGACACGTCAGGAAATATGTATAACACGCTTCTCTATCACAGTATTCTTCATACCAGTTGGGTCGTGGATTACGAAGAAGCAAAAATGCTCCTTCAGACCGCACAAGGAAAGAGCCCTACACCTTAAAAGCCTTTATTTCAGAATTTTTCAAAATATCCTTGTTATATAAAAATGTCAATTGTTTTTTCATAATAGAAATTTCCAGACCTTCCCGCTGTTCTTCAGGATCTCCATCAATCTGAAGATATGGCTCTCCTTCGATCCTGATGTGTGATGCTTTAAAGTGTACTTTGCCAAGTCGTGAATACAGTGGATGTTTAAATCCTCTAAGGCGAAGATTAGTCAGATAGGCAAACTTTGTCGAAAAAATCGTACAATCGAGAAGCCCGTCGTTGAGCTTTGCCTCAGGCGCTACATGATAATTGATACCGATAATAGGACTCTTCGCAATCATTAGCGAGGAAGCAAGAGCAGAAAGTGTGACGCGGTTATCAACAGTAATTTTCATATCACTATCCGGATGGAAAATAATACTACGAAATGCTGAGAGTGAATAGGAACGAAAACCAATATATCGATATTTATGACGAGTATGCACAATTCTTGCATCAAAACCTGCGCTGATATTGAACATTCCAAGCGGAGATTTTGCTAAGTTCGTCTTCATGACATCAATCGTAACTTTATATACAGGATGCAGAATTGCAGCCATTGCTTTTTCAGCTGTTTCAACACCAAAACAAGACGCAAGCGCATTACCAAATCCAAGTGGCAGAATAGCAAGAGTTGGTTTTTTTGGTAATGATAAGACAGCCTGACAGACGGTATTGATCGTCCCATCTCCTCCAGCGATGACAAGAGTCTTACATGGATGTCCTTTAAGAAAAGTAGATAAGTTGGAAATTTCGTTCACAGCAAACGCATTTTGTGCAATCTGAGGAAACTTATGAATCAGCATCTCCCAGTGTTTCTTCGCCATGCCGTCGTTGGAAAGTGGATTATACAAATAAAGCGTATCAATCATGATTGTAATTTCTTCAATTATACACCACATTCCTTGCGATCTCTTCTGTTCTTTGATTAAATAAATATATGGACTCACAACCAGTACAACAACCACCTACCCAAACAGCAACAAACTCATTTCAGCAACCAATCAAAAAACATCCAAGAACTCTCTCTTTCTTGATAAAAATAGTGCTTTTCTTTGTAATCGCTGTTGCCTTGCTTCTCGGCGGATATTATCTTGGCACACAATCCAACCCCATAACTGCTTCACCAAAACCAATCCCAACAATGGCATCAATTCCTACAAAATCACCTACACCCCCTCCTCCGACACCCACACCTGCATCCCTTAATACAAAAAAAATTACCGCTGGTCTCTCAGGCAGTTCAGCGTTTCAACCATATACGATTGATATGCCAACTGACTGGACTGATGCCCGGGAGACAACAATTACCGCAGGTATTGATAAACTAACGTTTACAAAAAATAGCTATTTGGTAACGATATATCAATCAACCATAGGTGGAGACAAATGTGTGTATAAAGGCGACAAACCACAAACTCTGGCACAAACATTCACAGATTTCGCAGATATCAATGGAAAAAGTGGCCACTACAGGCGTAGTTGGAATCAAAACGGTGGACAATCAATCACATACACCATCTGTCAGAAGGCAGATGATGGATCATATAGCACCCTTACCACATTTGGTGCAATTAGCATTGTCTCGCCAAACCCAGCAACGACAGCCATGCTTTCTGAGATCGACGGTATGATCGCCTCCCTCGTCAAACAGTAAATTTTCTTAAAATCTGGCAAACCAACCATTTATTGTATATAATTACCACTCATGAGCTTGAACGAGTCATTTAGATATGCAGTTTCAGATCTTATGCTGGAAAAATATCCAAGAGGTCCTGTTGAGGAAAAAGGACCAAATGGTGAACCTATAACAGTAGTAACACTTCCACGTGTAGCTGTTGGTGGACAACTTGTAGCATTCCGATCAGAGCAGAGCCTCCTTGGATATAAGGTTTCACAACTTTTTCCATTGGAAGATAAAACCATCGGAGAGAATGGGCTTCTACAAGTTACTGAGAGGAGAACAGGCGAAATTACTCTCGTTGAATTTGAAGAATTTCCAAATGTTAAAACTGCATTTAAAACAGCTATTAGACGTGCACGAAGAGCACATAGCAAAGCAATGAAAGTAAAGCCTTGACAATCCTCCTTATGATTCTGTAATGTAAAACTGTATATGGCAAAGGCTGATCCAAGACTCTATCCTATCTTCTCTGTAGAAAATAATAAAAAACCTAACAGGATCCTCAACTTCCCTATCTTTGGGATCATTATAAAAATTATTATGCTTATCCCTGTTCTCATCGAAGCTTTTTTCCTTGGCATTGCCGCCATCGTTCTTTTGATCATTAATTGGTTTGTTATTTTATTTACCGGGCACTACTGGAACACCGCTTATAACTTTTTTGTTGGTTTGATACGATTTTATCTTAAAATAAAACTGTTCATTTTTGGTATTACAGATACCTATCCAGGCTTTGGACTAGACGATAAAGGACTATTTACGCTGAAGCTTGACAAACCCAAAAATCCAAACAGATGGTTTGCGATCCCACTTCTTGGTATCTTTGTCCGTTTTATTCTCCTTATTCCCTATCTGTTTTTTTCCGACATCATGCAACGAGGATCAGGTGTTGCTTTGTTCCTTTCGTGGTTTGTTATCCTTTTCAAGGGAAGACTACCAGAGCGTTACTATGAATTCGAGCGGGATTCACTTCGTGTATCTACAGCAGCAACGACATATATCATTGGTCTTTCAGATCTCTATCCAAGCTTTTATATCTCAATGGATCATCAAACAACAAAATTGCTTCTTATTATTGTCGGTACAGCATTATCCGTCTTTAATACCTTGGGATCGTTAGTCCCCTCTGGAAATTCTACAGATAATCCAAGTAGCTATCACCAGTATTACACACCACCATCGGATAATGGCCCTTACAACAATACGTACTAATTGAACTTATTTCGAAGCTTTAGAAGATTTAGTTTTAGTTGGTAAGAAGCTTCCTGTTACTAATCCAAATCCCAATCCAAGTATCGTTCCTCCGATCACGTCACTTGTCCAATGTTCGCCCAGATAAATCCGTGAAGTATACATTGTTACATCATATGCCACAAGAAGACAACAGATAATTATTTTTGTTCTAAGAGAAAATTTTGTGTTATTGAAAATATAAATTGCAAGAACTGTCGATATAAATGTTGCTCTTCCCGCGTGACCGGAAGGATAGGAAAAATCAGTACTGACATAAAATTGCGGAAAATTCACGATATTTTCAGTTCTGAGCATAAAATGAGGTGGTGGCGGATGATTAACAAAATATTTTCCATAAAGCTCAATTATATGAAATCCAATAAAAAGCACCCATGCGCTTGCAACAGCCCAGAATCTCTTCTTAAACAATAAAACCCCTGAGATAATCAGTAAAACGACAGTCATTACTTCAAATTTCCCTACATCACTCAAAAAAGAAAACGGCCCATCAACTCTCCTACTAAGATGATCCTGCAGCCTTACTGTCGTATTAAAATCAAAACGGGTAAAGAGATTCTTGTGCACCAGAAAGGAGAAAAAGATAAAAAGAAAGAACAGAACTACTCCTGATAAGAAAAGTTTTACTCGTGTGGACATCTTATGATTATAATGAATCTTTGGAAACAACACAACCAAAGACCTATTGGAGATCTAAACTCTTGAGGTATTTGCGGAATTCTCCATTAATATCAGGATGTTTGAGTCCAAATTCGATGACTGTCTTCAGATACTCCAATTTATTTCCGGTATCATAATACTTTCCATCTTTGATCTCTGCAGCAAGAATATGCTTCTTATCTGAAAGCATGAGCTTAAGAGCATCATTATAATAAAGCTCTTCGCCTTCTTTCAAATTTTCCATTGCCCGGTCGAGATAATCAAAAATCTCAGGTGTGAAGATAAATCCACTGACATTCGCAAGATCAGAAGGTGCTGCATTCTTGCCTGGTTTTTCAATAAGAACTTCAACATCGATCAATCCATCTCGAAGCGTCTGACCACCGGCAAATCCATATCTATCATAATCTTCATCTTGCTTTGCCTTAATACTTGCCAGAACAGACCAACCAAACTCTTCATAAATCTCAATCAGCTGCTTAAATCGTGATTTTGGTTCTGCAAGAATGAAATCGTCACTCCAGGTATAGATAAATGGCTCATCGCCAATGATGCTTCGGACATTAAGAAGTGGTGTTCCATTGCCATATGGACCTTTCTGACGGACATAATGGAAATTTGCCATATCGGAGATTTTCTCAGTCTCTTCAAGAAGTGGCAGTTTTTTAGGTCCACCCATACGAAGATTTTCAATCAATTCCATGCTGGGGCGGTCAAAATGATCTTCAATAGTTCTCTTATGGTATCCGGTAACGATAATGATATCTTCAATTCCTGCATCGACAAGTTCTTCAACAACAATTTGAATGATTGGTTTATCAACAACAGGAAGCATTTCCTTTGGCATTGCCTTGGTCTGTGGTAAAAATCTTGTTCCAAATCCCGCAGCTGGGATAACGGCTTTACGAATTTTCTTAGGCATAATATTGGTATTATAAACAAAAAGCTCCCGTTAAGTCTATATGCTTTTTTTGTCAGGAATGATCACAAATTATTACATATAGTATTTTCCTACTTATGGTTACTCTCTATTAGACGGCTGGAGCTGCTGGCGGAGGCGTTGTCCCACCGTTAGTGTCGGTGCCTCCAGGTGTTGGCATTGGTGCTGGTTCTGGAGTTACTGGTGCAGGTGCGCTCATTGGATCTGCTGCTGGCATGCTTGGTGCTACTGGAGCTGGTTCCGGAGCAACTGGTGTTGGCTCTGGTGTCACGGGTGTTGGCATTGGTGCTGGTTCTGGAGTTACTGGTGCAGGTGCGCTCATTGGATCTGCTGCTGGCATGCTTGGTGCTACTGGAGCTGGTTCCGGAGCAACTGGTGTTGGCTCTGGTGTCACGGGTGTTGGCATTGGTGCTGGTTCTGGAGTTACTGGTGCAGGTGCGCTCATTGGATCTGCTGCTGGCATGCTTGGTGCTACTGGAGCTGGTTCCGGAGCAACTGGTGTTGGCTCTGGTGTCACGGGTGTTGGCATTGGTGCTGGTTCTGGAGTTACTGGTGCAGGTGCGCTCATTGGATCCGCTGCTGGCATGCTTGGTGCTACTGGATCTGCTGGTGTTGTTGGATTCATTGGATTACTATTATTTGTGTTGTCCATACTATATATTATGTAACTAGATTAACAAGACAAGCAATCCTTGTCAATCCCCAAAATAACAACCCTTGCTGCTTTGTTTGACTAATATCTTGTGAATGACTATAATCATATTGTTCTTTGAAAGAGTAGACGTATAGACAACGAGCGCAAGGCCCTGAGTCCTGAGTTAACCGAAGGATCGAAGGGTTACGAGGAAGAAGGCTCCGATTAAATCGGAGGTTCGGACGTCAGCTCAGCTTACTGTAAACCAAGTTTAGCTGCTGACAGGATCTGCGGAAACCTTCAAGTGATAATTGTCACTTCAATGTTCTTTTCAAATCAGGAAGTAATTCTTATCCAAAGAAAGAACAACAATTTCTACTCATAACTTCAAAGAACCACAAAACTTAAATTTACATCTTAATTTATGTGCGGAATATTCGGTTATATCGGCCCTAAAACCAACACGTCACAACTTATTTTTGAAGGACTTAAAACCCTTGAATACAGAGGATATGACTCGTGGGGCATTGCTGTCAAACATGATGGCAAACTTAAAATGGAAAAAGAAATTGGTAAACTTCCCACCTCTCCTAAAACATCAATCTTAAATCTTCAATCTACCATCGGTATCGGTCATACCCGGTGGGCAACCCATGGTGGCGTCACCGTCACCAATGCGCACCCCCACCTTGATTGCACAAAACAAATCGCTATCATACACAATGGAATTGTTGAAAACTTTCAGGAAATTAAAGAGGAACTGCTTGCAAAAGGTCACAAATTTGTCTCTGAAACAGATACTGAAGTCATTGCCCACTTGCTCGAGGACTATGCTGCAGCTTGCACCAATCTCCAGGAAGCTATGATACTAACGTTCAACCGCCTTCGAGGTCTCAACGCAGTTGTTGCTCTTAATTCTAAAACAAATGAAATTGTCGCTGCCAAAAACGGCTCCCCTCTTTTGGTCGGTATTTCAGAAACACCCGGCGAATACTTCCTTGCTTCAGATGCATCAGGCATCATCAAACACACAAAACGGGTCATTTTTCTTGAAGACAAACAGCTAGTAAGCCTCTCTTCTGAGTTACACCTCTTCTCTCTTCCAGAAGGACAGGAAATTGAGCCACAAATTCATACACTCGATTGGGATTTCACTGAGGCAGAAAAAGGTAGCTTTTCTCATTTCCTTCTCAAAGAAATTCATGAACAACCAAAAGTCATTGAACAAATCGCACTCACCTATACTGATTCCACCAAAAATTTAGCTGAACTGATCGACAAAGCGTATGGCACATTTATGCTTGGTTGTGGTACTGCTTCATATGCAGCCCTGTCAGGAGTATATCTTTTCTCAAATATTGCCAAAAGACATGTCAATTTCTCAATCGGCTCAGAATTTAATTACATTGAAGATTATGTCAAACCCCAAACACTTGTCATCCCGATCAGTCAATCTGGTGAAACAATTGACGTCGTCGAACCAGTCCAGAAAGCCAAGGCAAAAGGAGCACACATTGCTGCTTTAGTAAATGTTCTTGGTTCAACAATTTATCGACAGGCTCATTACAAAATTCTTCTTGGTGCAGGACAGGAAAAAGCAGTTGTCTCAACAAAAGCATTCATGGCAATGTTCGCAATCCTTCTCATGACAGCATATTCACTGATTGATAAACAAGAATCAGCCCAAAAGCTGCTCACTGCTGCAAGCGAGGATATCACAAAAATTCTTCATGAGGATAACGTCAAACAGATCAAACAACTCGCAGAAAAACTCAAAAAGAAAGAACATATCTATATTTTAGGCCGCGGACTTTCCTACGCGACTGCTATGGAAGCAACATTGAAAATCAAAGAAACAGCTTATGTCCATGCAGAAGGATTTGCTGGAGGAGAACTCAAACATGGAGTCATTGCTCTTATTGAAAAAGGAACACCATGTATTATTTTTGCACCAAATGACGAGACGTATGATGAGATTATCTCAAATGCACAGGAAGTACGGGCACGCGGTGGACTTATCATTGGAATTGGACCACGAAATAATAAAGTCTTTGATCATTTTCTTGAAACAGGTAACAATAAAGAAGCAACACTTCTCTCACAAGTTGCTATTGCGCAGCTTCTCGCCTACTACTTAGCACTTGCTCGAGGCATTAAAGACCCAGACAAACCACGAAATCTGGCTAAATCAGTAACTGTTAAATAGAATCTTGGCAAGCTCACCGGAATATGGTACAATAGCTATTGACAACCCTGGTAAGGGGTTTTTAGTATTTAATAATGACAGTGCCCATAAAATTCTTTCGTGAAACATATGATGAACTCAAACTCGTCAAATGGCCAACTCGTCAGAATGTCATTAATCTTACCGGCGTTGTTATTCTAATCAGTATTCTGATCGGACTGTATATCGGAGGCCTTGATTATTTATTTACAAAATTAACTGAGCTAATCATAAAATAATATGGATAAAACACAAGAACCAACAACAGAAGCAAAAGTAGAAACACCAGCAGCAGATCACTCTGCAGCAGGAAAATGGTACATTATCCACACCTATGCAGGTCATGAAAATAAAGTTGCCCGTTCTTTGAAACAAAGAATGGAAGCAATGGGTTTTGCTGATCGCATTTTTGATATTGTTGTTCCTACCCGCAATACAATTAAAGTTTCACAAGGTAAAAAAGAAACAGTAAAAGAAAAGATCTTTCCAGGCTATGTTCTGGTCAAAATGATTCTTGATGATGAAACCTGGTTCTTAGTCCGCAGTACTGAAGGCGTTACTTCTTTCATTGGTGCAGGCAACAAACCAACACCTATTTCAGACCAAGAAGTTGAAGCTATCCAAAAGTTCATGAATCAGGAAGAACCAATGTATAAGGTTGCTTTCTCAGTTGGTGAAGCAGTCAAAATCACCGATGGTCCTTTCACAGACTTTTTGGGAACAATTGATTCAATTGATGAAGCACGAGGCAAAGTACATGTCTTGGTAAGTATTTTTGGTCGCGAAACACCAGTTGAACTAGACTTCCTGCAAGTAAAGAAGATCTAACCCTATGGCAAAGAAGATTAAAACACTTATAAAATTGAATATTCCAGCAGGTGCAGCAACTCCTGCACCACCAGTTGGTCCAGCTCTTGGTCAGCATGGACTTCCTATCATGGAATTCGTGAAGGCATATAATGACAAAACAGCCGACCAAAAAGGCAATATCCTGCCTGTTGTCATTACCGTCTATGAAGATCGTACCTTTACCTTTATTACCAAAAAACCACCAGTCGCTGAAATGATCAAAAAAGTTCTTGGTAAAGCTGGTAGCCAAAAACCAGGTAAAGAAAAAGCAGGAACCCTGACAATGGATCAAGCACGAAAAATTGCAGAAGATAAATTGGAAGATTTGAATACTGATGATGTAGAAATGGCTGTCCGCGTTGTCGCTGGAACAGCACGATCAATGGGAGTAGAAGTTAAATAACCTATGGGAAAAATAAGAATTAAAGCACTCGGAGACGAGCAACAAGAAAAAGTAGATCAGAAAAAAGCTGAAGCTCGTACTGCAGCAAAAAAAGCACGCGAAGAAGCTGAAGCTCGAAAAGCTGCTGCTGATTCCACAGCTGCACCTGTTGAAGAAGGTACAAAAGAAGAAACTCCAGCAGAAGAGAAAAAATCGAAGAAAAAGGCAAAGTTTGTCAAATCAAAAAAACAAACCCACTCTGATGCATATCTTAAAGTTGCAACCAAAATTGAAGCTAATAAAGTGTATAAACTTCAGGACGCATTGACCCTTCTTCCAGAATTGAAAGTCGCAAAGTTTGATGAAACAGTAGAACTTCACATCAATACAACAGAAAAAGGTATTTCAGGCGCTGTTACTTTGCCACATGGCACAGGAAAATCAGTCCGTGTTGCGATTGTTGATGGAGCAGATGCAAAAGCAGTTGATGAGCAAGTCAAAAAGATCGAAACAGGACAAATTGATTTCGATGTCTTGATTGCAACTCCTGATGCAATGCCAAAACTTGCTCGTGTTGCACGTATCCTTGGTCCAAAAGGTTTGATGCCAAATCCAAAAAATGGTACAGTCACACCAAAACCACAAGAAGTTGCAAAGAAATTTGAAGGCGGCCAGATGAACTTCAAAACTGAGGCTAAATTTCCTATCCTTCACCTTTCAGTTGGAAAAGTTTCTTTCGGAGACAAAAAACTTTCTGACAATATCAAAGCAGCAGTCGCAGCAGTTAATGTTAAAAAAATCAAAGACGTAACCCTCAAATCAACCATGTCCCCTGCTATTAAACTTGACGTAGCAAGCCTCTAATCGTTATTTTTTCTCTTCTCTTTACCTTTTGTTCTTACCAGTGCATAAATAAATGGTAATGGCAATAAAACAAATCCAATATATTCCAAATATTGCGGCCAGAAAATTAGTGTCACCTGTAAAGGCGTTTTCTTATCTAAAACTTCTGCGAGTCTCCATCCATTCGCCCAATTATTGACCACAATGTGGTCCTTGATCTCATGACCAAACACCATTGGTAGCATTCGTGAAAGCCAATTATCAGTAACATATGCCTTCCAACTGGCATCATAACTTTGAAATAGTACCAACACAGATGTGTCAGAAACATTTGCTTTATCCAAATCAATTGAATAACGATAGCCAACAGGATGATTTACAGACTGAATTACATGAAGGTTTGTTGTAGAAATCGTGGGATTCTGTGTTTGAACTACCTTCATCTCCTTCAAAAAGTTATATGGCATTGGATAAACAATAACTTCTGACAAATCATTCACAGATTGCTGTTTACCTATTGATACATCATCAAAATGCAATACATACCCTACGCCATCAGAAGCCATAGGTGGAATGACAAAATATTCCCAACCAAATGAATTCTGTTTACTAAGATAGATCTGTGGATCGGCTCGTTTTTCTATCAAATTTTCAACCCAAAAACTCAAAGAATTCCCTGAAAAATGCCGACTTTTAACAGCAACCAAATACCCAAATATCTGAGGAAAATCTTGTAAAGAAATAACACGACAAGTCTGTGCATTGGTAGAACTCAATCGAATAAATTGTGTACCGTTTGTATCTTTTTGCACAACCTGATTCCATTGTTTATCATTTCCTTTCGTTCCCCTCTCACAGGTAACTTCACTCCCTATTGACTGTTGGGTACTACTATCATAACTGCCGTAACGGTTATCCCGTGGAATGCCGACCTCCATTGTACCGTTTATTACTGAAGAAACTGATGCGACAGCTATCGGATGATCATTATTGATAAGTTGGGGAATACTTTTTGTTTGATGAAGATTTTTTGGGTCAAATCTGATGAACTCACCGTTGGTATCTTGTGGCATGATAAGTTTTCCTTGTGACACTTTTTGTTGGAAAATAAATGCGCTTGGAGTTGCTGTAACATGATATGAAATATAATTACTTCCCCGGCCGCTGAAAAGAGAACGGAAAGGATAATACACATCTGCGCTCCCCTTCTGAACAACGACATAATCGCCAAAATCTCGATATGCATTATCTTGTCCTAACCAATTTGTGTTCGTCTCAATAGTTTGAGGATTATTAACGACCGAAATATAATTATTATTTTCAATGTTCGTCTCATAGAGAGCAATCGAACCAAATATTTTTACTTTATGAAGCTGTGGATCATCCGCAATAAAATCTTTTTGTCTTAAAATGGTAAAAACAGAATTTGGATTATCAGGAAAATACAAAGCCGAATCAAACATTACATAGGAAATATCATATTTGCGAAGAACTGCATGAAAAAGCGAGTAATCACGCTTGTTAAGTGCATAAACCATTTCCCAATAATACTCTTCATTCTTGTCATTCCAGACATCAAATGTGCGATTAAGCATAGATTGGCTAAATCCGTGCCATAAGAAACCTGACCCTGTATATCCCCATTGATAACTCATCCATCCCCATATCGGTCCCTGAGGAAGATCAGCAATCCGCTTTGTGGAGTCCTGATGATTCATGTAGTTAAAAAAATCAAAATAATATTGAGGAATCTGTACCCTCATCTTATTGGCAATAAAGTTTCCTGAAAAAATAGGAAGCATATATATAATGAGTAATCCTCCGATAATCATAGCTCCGACAAAAGAAAGAGGTTTGGTGATTTTTGCCGGAATTAGCCTTGAAAGAAGTACTATTCCTTCACTAAATCCAACTGCAAAAACAAAAATCGTCGGCACGATAAATTTGGTAAACGGATCTCGGAGCACCTGATTAACAATATTTATTTGTCGAAAAAACAGATTGACTTCGCGGGCTATTGGAACTTGATTGGCGAGAATGAAAAAACAAATTAGTGCAAGTCCGGCAACAAATCCTCGTTGAGATCTGTTTGCAGCAATCCCTAAAAGAGCGATAAGAAAAAATAGGTATCCTATGATCGGGATAACCGGATGAGCAAAATAGTCATGCCATGATTGGAGTAAAAATTGCGTATTGTTAACCGTGAAATTAAGGTAACCCCAAGGTTTATTCCTAAAAAGCATAAAATCTGCTACATTCCCAAATTGCTGTACTGTTTGTAAGGTCTGATCTGTTGTTAAGGTATTCATTGACGCAGCCTGTTGCACAGATGAATGATTGGTTAAAAGCCACGACAAATGGGGAAAAAACCAAAATGCATTAACAAAAATAAAAATAATAAAGGCAGTGATGATAATTTTAAGCATTCCTTTTGTTCTCGTGGCAATAAATTGCGTGAATAAAAGGAATAAAAAGATTACTAAATAGACATAAAAAATAGTTTGGAGGAAAAACGACGGCATTGCCAGGAAATTAATGAGAGCAAAAATGATGACATTTTTTGGTGTCGGATTATGTACATACCGTAATGTTCCAAACATGAGCCACGGGAACGCCGCCCAAAAAGAAGAAAAGGGTTCAAATGGAACCATAAAATATTGCACTGTCCCCAAATTAAAAAGATAAAAAAGTGCTCCAAATAAAGCTGCGTACTGTCTGATTTTTCCTTTAGGACCAATAAAAAATGTTTTTATTGCAACATACGTTCCGACTGTTCCTACAAAAAGCATCAAAAAATGAAAAAGATATCGGATAATACTGGTTGGTAAAACCAATGAAAAAATCCATATCAGCAATAAACGTGGAACATCAGCAGCATCATTAACACCGATAAAGGTTCCTGTCGCTTCGTACTCTTGCCAGACTGAGGCAATTGATCTAACTAAATTGCCGAAAGGATTAAATTCCGAATGAAGATCATCCCATCCTGACAAGAAAGTTCCTCGATGATAGTTAGTAAAAACGATGCTCAGTGTTGCTAACAATAGTATTGCAACTACAAAAAATGTCCTTTTATTTTTTCTCATAATTTAATTATGTTTTATCTCTCAAGAAGTGATAAATACATTGTCCCTATTTTCTGAAATGATCGTGTCTGTGCAAGTGCTTTCTCTATCCGAATCAATTTTTGCATATACTGTTTATCGAGTATTGTACGTTTTATTGTGCGATCAAGTGATTCAGTATTAAAGGTAAAGCTGAGATCTTCAACGTTCAATTGTTCCTGTTGCAACAAAGTATGAAAATCTTCTGTTTGAGTAATTGACTCCATGAAGGCAGATATGAGAATTGGTTTTGCATAAGAAAAAGCCAGAGACAATGGACCACTTGCAGAAAATATCGTCCGATAAGGATAAATCAAACAATCAGCAGCTTGATAGTAGAGTGCAATAGTATCTTCCGGTATATAGCCTGTGATGGTAATCCTTCCGTTACTTTGCCGTGCAATTTCTTGTACGGTTTCAATATACGTTCGATAAAATGAGAAAGAGAGTCGATTAGGATTTGCTCCTCCGGCGATAATCAAACGAATTTTTTTATTTTCTATAAATTCAGGCAATTGATTAATAGCATCAACCAACCAATCTGTCCCCTTATACCATGCCATATAACCAAAATTTACCAAAAGAAACTCATCTGAGTCTATCTGTAATGTTTTTCGCGCACTTTCTCTGGTTACTGTGGAATTTACTGTTTCAACACCATGAGGAATAACAACTATCTTATTCGTCTTCTGTTGCAGTGAATCTTTCAATACTTGATCAAAAACGACAACCCGTCGAGAAAAAAGAACAAGAAGTTTATAAAACAAACTGAGAAATAGAGTACCAACTGTATTTATCAAAGAACCTTCCTTTGTATTGATATGCCCCCGCACAGCTTCTAAATCGGTAATCACATGATGAACGATCACTGTTACCTTTTTCCCACTCAAACGAAGTAATAAAAGAAGTTTGAGAAAAAAAAGTAATCCGAGACTCCCTCCAAACATTGCAAGTTCAAATGCGATAAAAACATCTTTTGCAGGAGATGAAATCGCCTGCTTCCAAAGAGTAAACCACGAGGGAATATTATTCCGCTTCCAAATACGTTTTACTACTATCCCCTCATCCTGATATTCATGTTCCTGCCCTGTTAATTTCTCAGCTAAGACCGTAATTTCGAGCTCTTTATTTTCCTGCTTCGCAGCTGCAATCATTCCTAAAAGGGTATTTTTGGTATAAGAAGCAACACCGACAGTCTGTTTTCCGTGGACCAGTCCCCTTTCAGGAAAGCTGGAAATAACGAGGAGCTCTTTCTTCATCGTAACCGCGTAAGCGCTACGTTATATTTTACACCAATTGAGGTGTTTTTTGCTGTTGCGTGACGGATACGAATTAACAATAGCTCAAGCAAACTCTGTGGAGCTGCTACCCAGACAGTAACTTTCGAACCTTTTTTATCACTCCAGATAACAGGAATTTCACAAATTGATAGTTCAATTCGCCTTGCCAGAAAAAGGGCTTCTGAATCAAAACTCCAACCGTTTGCAGTGATTCGAGAAAATATTTTTTCTT
Source organism: uncultured Gammaproteobacteria bacterium (assembly GCA_964391315.1). Classification (GTDB taxonomy): domain Bacteria; phylum Patescibacteriota; class Microgenomatia; order Levybacterales; family UBA12049; genus DATIGJ01. The sequence goes on from CAYMJR010000001.1 coordinate 177,251, forward strand.
TTGCCTGTTTGGAAAAGACTTTAAATCCACAGGTAAAATCGGTTACCCACGTATTTAAAATCACATTTGAAAGATAGGTAAAGACTTTTCCAAATACTTCCCGGTATTTAGGCTGATGAACAACGACAGTTGAGTGTCCATTTTTTCGCGTCCCGACAATAACATCAATTCCTTCTTTCATCGCAGGAAGAAACTTTTTTAACTCGGTAAGTTGCACTGACATATCAGCATCCAAAAAAAGCGTGTAGTCAGAGTTTGATTCCTGCATGCCTGTTTTGACGGCAAATCCTTTACCGCAATTTTGTGGATAAGTAATTATTGAGATTGATGCGTGAAGTTGCTTTTCAATTGTTTTGACCCCATGTTGAATCTTCGCAATAGTTGTATCAGATGAGCCGTCATCAACAAAAATAATCTTCTCAAGCTTGATTTCCTGTGGTACAACCCACTTTGAAAGCGCTCGTAACGCATTGGATACCCGTTTTGCTTCATTATAGACTGGGATAACAAGAGATAATGTTGTTGCTGTACGTTTCATATGCTTAAGAAAAGATAGACACGATTAGCAAGTAGGCGCTGTTGGTTTAGGAGCACCAAAAAGATGCGTTTTAACATTTTTTTGATCAGGCTCAGTTGCTTCAAGATTGACTTGCTGTACATAAGCAACCTGACCATTATATTGTCGGTCTCCTGCAGTCATTTGATCCTTTGAAATCCAGAATGTAGCACCTCTGACAAAGACATTATCATTATTAGGAGTGCCATCTGTTCCATCTTTTACCCAAGCAAATGCATCCCGCATCCATCCGTTAACAGGATTCCCATCAATTTTGACATCTTGATATCCTTGTACTACGGCATTATTTTCAAACATTGAAAGATCAACTCTGTGATGGACACCAGGTCGTGAATCTTCAATTAATTTTATCCCACCATACTGAACAAAACGGTAATGTGAAGCATCTTTAGTATATGCATCAGTCCCCACTAAAGTAGCAAATGCTTGTAATGCCTTTTGCTGTTCTGCTATTGAAGAAGGTATTTGAGGAATATTGAGTCTTGAAGTTGGATTTGAAGCATCAACTGTTTCACAAGCAATGAATCCATCTGGATTAAATCCAACTGCATGTATATCAACATTTTTTTGATCAGGCTCAGTTGCTTCAAGCTGTACTTGTCCTTTGTATCCTTCATTTCCTGCTTGTGATAATTCTTGAGGAGTCAATTTATGGTCATATACCCAAACAGTTGCCTGTCTAAAGTGGAATGAGTCTTCTCCGACGACAACATATGCATCACGGGTAACGTCTGTACCGCTATCACCATTCCAAATATTGCGATATCCCTGAACCATAACTTGATCTTTCACATCCTTCATAGAAAGATTAACATGTTCTCTTCCATATGAATTACTTGGGATATCAAAAACTAATCCGCCATCCTTGGTAAGATGCCAGTGAGTTGGATCTTGCAACCACTTTTCATCTCCTGCGAGATTGGAAACAGCCCATTGCTGTCCTTCTGCTTCATTGTCAAACTTCCTGAGGTTTAACCCAGCCTTTTGATTATCTGCACTTCCTTCAGGTTTTGGTGTAGCACTAGCACTTGGTGAGTGTGATGCATCAGGACTTGCTGATCCACTTGTGAATCTTGGCTTTTCAAGAGAAGGTGAACTACATGCTACTAGAGCGCCACCTGCAGCTACTCCTGCTGCTGTCCTCCCTAGGACTCTACGAGTTATTTTTCTATTAAGTAGTTGAACTAACAATGAACTTCCTGTGTCTACAGTTGCTGATCTACCTTGCTGAGAAGCTGTTCCAGTAGCGGGTTCAACTGCTGGTCTAACATCTGTTTGTCTAGTTCTTCTTTCTTGTATCATATTATTTTATCATTAATTATCTTATAATTTTTATTTTTAAATTATTTGACGATTTAAAATCTATTTTATCGATACTATCAAGCGTCCTATATCTTGTCAAGTCTTATTTTACTTTTTTCCTCAAAAATGCGCCTGCGCCAGCCATACCAAAAAGCATAGGTAATGCTGCATCTACTGGACCTGTTGAAGGTGTCTTTTTCATACCAAGAACAGGGGGAGCAACTTGCAATGGACGTTCAACACAAAATTGCGCGGCATCCTCAGCAGTCAAATCGTTTTCTGTTGCGTCAACTACGTTGGAAACACAAACATAGCCATTATCACCAAAAGCCATAGTATCAGTAACTTTAGCAACGATATAAAAGGTTTGAGATTCTCCTGAAGCAAGATGATCAATAGTAAATGTCAGCTTGTTACTCTTGCTGTCATAATTTCCTGCTCCTGAAACATAGACAACATTTTGAGGAAATGAATCAACAACAGTAATATTTGAAAGATTCTCATCACCAGCGTTTTGAACTACAATTTGGAAGCTAATGTTCTGGCCTATTTCATATTTTGGATCGATGGCAGAAAGTCCATCAACAAAGTCAGAAGTTCCCGGCTTGAGAACCTTTTTATCGATGATTATTTTGGCACATGATTGAGTACTCGTGTATCCTCCACCATACATAGTAGTACAATCTGTGCCTGAAGCGTAGGCTTGCGTCACGAAGAAAAACGGCAGAGCTAACGACAAAAATGCAATATATCGGATATTCATAAGCTGATCAATACTTGGCAAAAACCCCTTTTTTGCAAGCTAATAGAGTTGAGTCTAACATGTTATGGGACATCTGTCAATCTTAGATCTGAATCTAAAATGGCCAATATTGCCTCTTCAACTACAAACTCTTGCCAAATATTCCCTCCCCTGCTATAATTCATATATCGTCCAAAGACCGTGAGCAGACAAATAAGTCTCACCGAGGGCCACAAATGAGGTTTAGATTCTCTAAACTATAATTAGTTAGGCACTCGCATGAGTGTCTTTTTTATTATTTATGAACAACGATCAAGTAAAAGTCAGTCAAAATAGACAAAAAAAAGAAGTTTTGGTAGCTGAATATACCGAAAAGGTAGAAAAAGCTAAAGGTATTGTGTTTGCAAACTACCAAGGTCTTACCCATTTGCAGCTTGAAGCTATCAAAAAAGCAATGAAGAAAATGGATGCTGAATTTGTAGCAGCTAAAAACACTCTTCTTCTCCGAGCACTTGATGGCAAAGTTGACGTCACAGCAGAAAAAGAAAAATTCACTCAACCAACAGCAGCTCTTTTTATCTACAACGATATCGTTGAACCAATCAAAAGTCTTGCAAAGACAATGAAAGAGCTTTCTCTTCCTGTTGTTAAATTCGGTATCTTGGAAGGTAAAGTTATCACAGATAAAGAAGTTGCCAAACTCGCAACGATTGCTCCATTGCCTGTTCTTCGAGCACAACTTTTGGGTCAGATGAAAGCTCCTATCTCAGGACTTCATCGTGCACTTAATTGGAATTTACAAAGTTTAGTTATGACACTTAACGCAATTAAAGCTAAAAAAGCATAAAAGGAGGTGAATCTTAATTTATGGCAAAATTATCAAAAGAAGAATTAATGCAAGCAATCGAAGAAATGTCTGTTCTCGAACTTTCAGACTTAGTTAAAGCTCTTGAAGAGAAGTTTGGTGTTTCAGCAGCAGCTACTATGGTAGCAGCAGCACCAGCAGCAGGAGCAGCCGCTGGAGCAGCAGCTGAACCAGCTGAAGAACAAACAGTCTTTAACGTTGTTCTTGTTAACGCAGGAGCACAAAAGATTGCTGTTATTAAGGTTATCCGAGAACTCGTTCCAACACTCGGACTTAAAGAAGCAAAAGACTTGGCAGATGCAGGAAACAAAGAAGTCCTCACCCAAGTTAATAAGAAAACAGCAGAAGAAGCTAAGGAAAAACTTACCGCAGCTGGAGCTACTGTTGAACTCAAATAAGAAAAACGCTAAACCGTACTATGCTGCATAAAAACTTATCGCTAGGGTTTAGCGTTTTTTCTTGGCAAAATCAGGTTTTCATACTTGACATCAATGTTACAGTTTGTTACTGTATATATGACTAAATCATAGTTATTTTTATGGCAAATCAAAAACAACTCTCCATTGAAACACTTCCAGATCTTCTCACTGTTCGCGAAGTTGCAGAAATTTTACGAGTCTCCCCTCTCACTATCAAACGCTGGGGCAAACGAGGCAAACTTCCTGCAATCCGCATCAATTCACGCGGTGACCGCCGCTACAAAAAAGAGGCTGTATTATGGTTACTCGGCATACAGCAGAAATCTACCGTCTAACAGACTACAAAAAAATCCGGAATAATTTCCTTGATGAACTTATCCGTGCCTCTAAAGATCAGCCAAGCAGCATCTCATATATCCGTCACACATTTCCGAAAAAAATTATCATCAAACCAGGCCTTGTCCAAGCTATTGTCATCGGTGGAACTAATTTTATTGTGAGCATTGCAAGGCTTTCTCAAAACGGAACTCTTAAAGAACTACAAAAAGAACGAAAACAAGGCAGAACTCCTACCTTTTCTGATGCAACAACCTTTCTCAAATTTATTAAAAAATATCTTAACCCTCAAGCAACAGCGCTCGCTATCAATTTCGCCTACAAACTTGATCCACACAATGGAAAATTTGGAGAAGTTGACGGTATTCTGACTATTGGAACAAAAGAACACCTTTTTGAAGGATTAATCGGCAAACCAATCGGCGAAACAATCAGACAATACATCAAACGAGATATACCGATCACAGTGGTCAATGATACAGTCTGCCTTGGAAAAAATGGTCTTGTTGTCGGATCTGGTTGTAATTTTTCTCTTGAAAGTGTCAATCTCGAAGCAGGAAATTTCAACAAATTTCCCGCAACTTCTGAGCTTGAAACGATTGATAAACGATCTGCTAATCCTGGTGGACACCGCTTTGAGAAAATGATTTCAGGCACCTATCTCCCCTTTCACTTCAATCTTCTTGCCAAAAAATATGATCTTAAAGGTGTACGTGTTGCAGATGGCAAGGAATTATCAGACTATGCAGAACATGATAAAGGACCGGCTGGCGACCTCGCACGAATGCTTCTTCTCCGTTCTGCTTCTCTTGTCGCCTGCGCACTTGCGGCAGCCTATCAATTTTTGAATAAAAAAACACTGACATTCACAACCGAAGGCAGTATGTTCTGGCAAGGATTTGCATTTGATAAAAACGTAAGAGAACAACTGATCAAGCTTGGCGTTCCGAAAGGAGCAATCCGCTTCAAAAAAATGGAAGACAGCTCTCTGCAAAGCGCGTTCACCCTCCTCACCCGCACGAAATAAGGTTTTTTCTGTCAGATTCTTGTCAAGATATACTCTGGGCTTAACCATATAATAGCTTTTTATTTCGCTCCTGCCCCAGAAAACATATGCCATTATTTTCAATTGAACAAAGACCTAGTGCACCACACTTGTTAAGAGAACGACGACCAATTCCTCTAATTTTGGATACCCAAGTAGATGCATTTCATAAAGACTCTCTCCACATGTCCTCTGGCGGACGTTTTAACCCTACACTTGCTCAGCATGTCTTACAACAAAATGAAGGAAAAGATGTGATTGGAATTGATATGGGTGGTGGAAAAGCAACAGTTATTCCTTTTACGGTAAGAAAAGGTATTCTTGTACCTGATGAATCAAGACAAAAAACTGTTTTGAGAAAGGACAACCCTGCAGGTTATTTATCTTTGTTGCAAGAAATTGGTGAAGAAGCAGACGAAAAAGGAATACCAATTGGTGTTTCAAGCGCAGGAGTAATTAAAGGAACGCAACTTCTAGAAACACCTAATATGCCTGCTTTCTTAAAAGAACTACAAGAAAAATTTGGTGGAGATTTTAAGAGACTTCTTCCAAGTGTCGCTGCTGTGAGAAATGATGCTGTAGCAGCAATTATACCGGCAATTATGCATGCCTTAAACGAAGGATTACTTCCCAAAGGAGAAGGTGAAATTATTGGAATGGAACCAGGACATGTTCGCCTCCTTCTCGACCATCTGCAACGACCACTCCAATATGCTATTCCTAATAAACCTTGTGGCATGTTTGGACAAGAATTTGTCTGTGTTGAACAAGTGGTTGGAGGCGTCGCAGGGATTGAATCTCTATGGGAACAAACAACAGGACTACCGCTTGATGGAGAAAAAATCAGTGAACTTTATCACGAACATGGAGACCGATTGGCAACTGCATTGTATGATACATCTGCAACTTTCTTAGCAACAGCAATCAAAGGTATGGGCAAAGCGCTTGGACTAAGCGGTAAAGACGCTAAATCAGGACTAATCTTACCAATTATCGGAGGCGGTTTTGGAGGGGCAGGTTTTGTCATGGACGTTCCACGTTCTGAAAATAGCCATGATCTAAACGTTACTTTTCACGGTTCAGTTAATAAAGTACCTGATTATATGACGCGAACTGAGCTAGTTCTCGGACAAGACGGAACTCCGATAAATCCTTCTTTTACCGGAGATTTTAGCCTTAATTCAGGAGCAGAAGGAGCAGCACTTGCCGCATTAATGGCACTAAGTAGCCCTAATTAAACGCTCTTCAAATATTCCGCTTGGTGTTCTCCCTTAATCTTTTCATGATTTGGTTTCCAGAAATGTTCCTTGAGGAACATAAATGTCTCTTTCGGATCTTGTGTATTAACGATCACATTGGTACCCACCTCAAAGCCGCCAAGAATTTTTAATCGTGGAATAAGCCGGAAATACCAATTTTTTCCAGGAGCGATATAAAAATTGAAAGGAAATTCATAGCCATGCCGCACATCTAAAATCTGAATGACACGTGAGATAACAAATGCCATATCTGTCACTTCTGCATCTGTTATGGAACTAAATAATCCTCGTTGTTGCTTGGGTGCTACCCATACTTCATCCGGCCAATCAGATGTTTCTGGACAAAAAATCAAAAAATGATCTGTTTCGATAAGATGAGGTCTTTCTTTGGCCTGAGTAAATAAACCTCCGTTCTTCCCATAGATTGCAATATCCAAGGGCAAAATATCCAGATTCACATTAGTTGGTACTACCGTTAACTGCGTATGCGGATGCGGCAGACTCTCTCCTGCACCGTGTCCTCTGTTATGAAACATATAGATCTGTCCCTCTCGCTCATGCGTTCGAAACCGCTTTTTGTAGGTGTCAAAAATAAGTTCTACTTGTTCAAAAGGCAATTCGTCAATATTTTTATGGTGATCCTGTGAATGAATAATCAACTCATGATGATACGTAAAGGGAAATTTGTTGGGGATAACCCGGATTTTCCAGTTACTATCCCCAGTCTGCCCACCAACACGGTACAGTTCTTCTTCCTGCGCCTCTTTTCCGGTACAAAATGGACACACCGGTTCTTTCTTGCCGTTTTCATTCGTCCTTTTTGCCCGTCGTGGTGCAAGAACAACCGATTTATTGGTACCAGGATGTTTTCGAAATGCAAAATCAGCCATACGTCTATTTAATCAATGATTGATGAGGAAAAGCAAGCAGAAATTAAAGAAATGATCTATTTTTCCATCAGAATGGTTACCGGACCATCAAGCTTTGCATCAATTTTCATATCAGCACCAAACCTTCCTGTTGCAACTGATATCCCAAAACTCTTTATTTTTTCAACAAAATATTCATAAAGCGGTTCGGCAATTTCTGGTCGTGCTGCTTTTATAAAACTTGGACGATTCCCACCATTTGTGTCGCCGTAAAGTGTAAACTGTGAAACAATAAGCATCTCTCCATTGGCATCCTTCACCGACAAATTCATTTTTCCCGTCCCATCATCCATAATTCGGAGTTTTGAGAGCTTTTCAGCCAGAAAATCAGCCTCAGATTTTGTATCAGGCCCTGTAATGCCCGTAAGAACTAGGAAACCTTTGGAGATGGATGATATTACCTCTTTTTCAACCGTCACAGAAGCATTTTTCACCCGCTGAACAACAAGTTTCATAGGTGAATTATAACAAAAATAATAAACGAAGATATAAATTATTTATTAAAAGGTACATATGTCGAAGGAAGTCTTTCGGAATATTCTTGACCATTCTTTACTTCCTGAACGACATATCCATCCCCATTCTTGTCTACCGTAATGACATACACACAACGAAACCCAAATATACCAAAAATATTCTCTACACGGCTTGGCATCTCGCTTTTTGCAGCATCAACATTTGGCTCACATTGTTTATACCACATACCACGATTTTCCCCAGTATCAACATCTAAATCAACTGCAGTCCTTAAGACAATGCCTGCCTCACCCATACTATTATCATTATTAAAAGTAATCCAATCTCTTTGATTTGGCAGCTTCCACCGCAATTGTTGCACTGTAGATCTGTCTGGTGTCACAATAACAATACTTTGACGATCTTCTGCGGCATGAATTGTGTGTACTCCTGTGTTTTTATTAAATTCTCCCTCAATAGGGTTCTTTTGTACATGACAAAAAGTATCTTCTGAAGGTGTGGGACTCGGCATTAATGAACTTGAATGACTATCAGGAGCAGCAGGGAAACCTCGTGCTGCTATTGCTTTGGGAAATCGATCTGCCAAGCTAGGAGAAGGTATTGGAGAAGGACCAGAGGTATCAGGAGTGGTAGCAGCCGGAGGACGAGCTGCACTATTATTTGGATGGTATGCATCCCACGAGGCGACAGCCAATCCTCCTGCAAGGAGAAGTGAGGCACCTGCCCCTCCAACAATTGCTCCAGTTCTTTTTAAATATCTTCTTCTTTGAGCATGTCGTCCTGGTGAGGACTCTCGTGATAACTCTTTCGCCGACATTTTCTTAAGTGTAAAGACAAAAAACCGTATTTCTATGGTAATTTCGCAAGAAATCAGTAAATAAACTGAGATTTTTGCTGTCTGAAGCTACCGTGAGGCTAATGATACAAAAATAAGAACAGAAGTGAATTTTTATATTGAAAAATGGTTCTAATTAAACTCGCCTAATTTTAAATAATATACTACAAGATGTAAAATAAAGCTAATTAACATAAAAACACTCACAAATGGCCTTTTCGGTCATCTTAAGAGACCTTTCCCAAATTTCTGTGAAAAGTTTTGAGTAGATAAATTGCTCAGATATATCCAGGATTTTGATTCGCGACTATAATCCTATACATTTTTCCTCTTTGATGGCCGAAAAAGTTATCCCAAAACCGATAAAAAGTTATCCACAAGTTGTCCCAACTCCCCAAAATAATTCCCGAAAGATATAATATTACGGGCTTCTTTATTATCTAATAAAGATATACTTAATAATGTTGGTAGGATACTTAGTTACAGTGTCAAAGAGCTATATGGTTAAATGACTATATTATTTTGAGAGGTGATCTTCTGTCCAGGTAATGAGGTGGTTTATTTCCTTTGGCAAATCAACAAGTATACTGTAAATCACTTTATACTCATCATCTGCTAATAATTTCCTATTTTTTGCCTCTTGCAGCCCATCTAAAGCCGTCGTAAACAGAACCACAGGCATTGAATTAGAAGTTTTGCTTATCTTTCTTATGGTATCTACAAAATCCTTCAGCTATATTTGCACTAATAGAATCTCTAGAGCGAATAAATATTAATAAAAGGGTTCTTGAGGAAGTTAAACCATTTAGCTATTTGACCATATAGCCATAAACCTACTTTCCGAGTATCACCAATATATCCGCTCCTGTAGGCTTTGCCTCACCAGCTGGAAGTGGACCAACGACCCCGCCCAGGAATGTGGCCAATTGCGAAGCAACAGCAGCGTTTTTGCCTGTGAAGTCAACAACTACTGTCTTCGTATAAGTAGTTTTACTCGCATTTGCTTTCAAAGCTACAGTAGCTTTAATCCCACTGTTTTTTAGTTGATTTTCAACAGTCGTTGCAAGACCTGACACAGTTGTCCCATTGTACAAGACAACTGTGACAGGTTGTTGTGCATTTGCCGAAGATGAAGCTTGTTGAGAAAGAGTAAGCGATGTCACTTCTACAATTTTGTCCTCTATTGGATCGTACAGAATTGCTTTTTTGGCTTTGGTATAAATAAGTACCTTATAGCCGTTTTTTGCGTTTCTGAAAAAGGACTGTCCTTGTAATTTCGTGATATCTGAGACGGTTGCGATGGTTGGCTGCTCACCCTTGGGTAGCTCCATCAGTCTGCCTACTCTTGTCACCAAATTTTGTGTCTCAACTTTCGCTGCAAGACTTGGATTTTTCAGAAGTTGTTGGGTTTTCTGATATTGAAGGTAGAAGTAAACTCCTACACAGAGAATGATGAAAGCAATGACGACAGCAATAGCTCTGACCACCATTATTTTCTTCAAAAACACCTTCATACCCTACTATAGTAGAAAACCTAGCGAGTACTGTCAAGGATCAGGCATAATTATCCACGACGATTTATGCCTTTCCTGCCTATCCTCTGCCTTGGACAACAACTTGACTAAAAGTTACTATAATAAAACAAACTATGTTACCCCTGCTCTCCAGAGGAGAACAAAGCTATCAAAAATATGTTGTAGGCGGTTAATGAGTTCCTTCATTGTTAATCACCTCCTCTCCGTTTGGATTACCCCCTGCCGGGCTTGGGGACGACACTGGAGTTGTTGGCGTTGGTAAAATAGTTGGTTTGCTTTCAAATGTTTGCGGATCGTCAACAATGAGTGCTGTCCATGAGAATGAAATATCTTCATCTGCAGATTTGTTAAGAAGAATCGTAAAACCTTGGGTAGTTCTCTTGGTGACAATATAGCTGATGCCACTAGCAAGCACCTTTTGGCTCAATACTTCATTTGGATCTTTTGGATATGAAACGCCTGTCGGAACAGATGATGGTGTCGGAGTTTCATCAAAGCTAATACTGACGTTTACCACCGGTGTTTTCTGGTATGGTTTATCAAAAACAACGTCTACCCTATCTGAATCTTTTTTGATGATAGCAAAACCAGCAGTATCTTTGCTAAAGGTTGGTGGTGTTGCAAAAGAAACATTTGCCTTAAAGACAACATCATCAAGGAATGTCGCAACGCCACTGACAACCAAATTCTTCGTCATAAGCGTGTCAACAACAGTGAAAATGCCTTCCACAAGACCATTTTGCTTTACGCGAAGTGATGATGAGATTGTCGCCAAGCCATCAACATCCAGGCTCTTAAGTGATAATGAATCATCCCTAGTCGTAGCAGATGATGATGCAAGAACACTAGCATCAGGAGCAGAAACAAAATTCGCAGATGTTGATGCTCCCAACACATTTTCTGCCAATAACTGTTTAAATAACTTCTCTCCTGATTGCTGAGTGAGTAAACCGGAAACAGCGATCGATTTATCCGGTTGCTGATTGTGCTGTTGTTTACGCATTACATCTATAACAATACTTGCTATATAGTCACGAAGCGTCTGTCCGCCAATTGAAATATTTTCTGTAGTGACAGTTAAAGAATTAGTTGTGATATCGCCAACGGTAAGAATACCTGCTGTGATATTATCTTTGACATTCAAATACCCATCAATTGTCATTGATTGAGCAACACCATAACCAATTTGGATATTACCCACAGCAGCCTGAGCAAAGGTACCAATACGACTAACGGTATTGTTTGCAGTATCGGTAAGAGTATAGAATGGTGTCAATGCTCCTGACTCAGAACTATCACTAGCAGACTGTGTTGCAGGATGAAGAGTGAAAGTATCGAGAGATGCAAGGGTGACATCCGGAGCATAAAATTGTTTATTGATAAAAACAACCACTGTTCCTATACCATTTGATGTATATCCTTCCATTGCCTGACCAATAACGTATCCTGCCTCTGTTGCTTTCATGGCAACACCGGGAGTTGATGATATGGTTAAGAAATCTCCTGGCAAAATCGATCCATTTTCGGTACTGACCTTAACAGGCACACGTCCGGCAAGTGCAACTGCAACTTTCGGATCAAGGACAGTACCATCATCCAATAACTCTCCAGGCTTGGTTGAGATGATACCAATTGCTGATTGAATCTTTGTCTTACTTGCTTTTGCTACACGACTTACCGATCCTGATGTTTCCAAACCGACAACATCACCAGGTTGTGGCACATCACTTGGATCTGCAGGATAATTTTCTGCATAGTCAAGACCTTGCGTAATTGTATTTGGGGTTACTCTTATAGCGTCGATATTAGTATTTGTTGCTACACCTGCACCAATCAGGATATGAACACGTCCCCATTGTGTTCCAGCTGGAGGAGTAACAACTCCACCACTAGCATTCCAGGCATTAGCATTTGTTGCTGTAATTGTCAGAGGAGCTGAAATACCTGCACTGCCTAAGTTATTTGCTGCACAATTTGCTTTAGAGGAATAACCATCAATATATGCTCTCACAGTAGGATTGGCAACTGAGGGTCTTACTTGCATACTTAAGGAATAAGCTTGATTACTTATCGGTACACACGCTGAATAGAAGACAGCCTGTCCGGTTGCTCCAAGCACTGCTCTTGCTGAGTTGTTGCCATGCGCTGCAGCTGCTCCCCCACCATTATCGATAATTAATGAACTTGACGTCGAAGCTGCCCGTACCCATCCGTCAGCAAATCCAAATCCTGCTGAGGTACTTGCTTCAAATGATGAGTTAGGAATAATACTTCCTGAGTCTCCAAGCGCATTGACAAAGGAAGTGGTACCGTTATTTGTGGTCGCAGCGCTGTTACTTGCGAAAGAGATCATATCACCCTGGAGCAGTACATTTCCTGCTTGAGAAACAGTGAATCTTGTTTGTCCACCAGATGAGGCGGTAAAGAGATCTCCATTACCAGAATTGTCAACTACCATACTAGCAAATGAAGTTTTACCAGAAACAGAAGCAACAGGACGTGTACCTCCATTCAAACCAGTTGTTGCACGTAGATCAAGAGAAGCAAGTGGGTTGGATGTTCCGACACCTAAATAATTTCCTGCAACAGGATTAATGATGATATTACCTGTTGTCGTGCCACCAATTGTCAAAGTCTGGTTTGCTGTTGTTTGTAGAACCCCAGTCGCTGTCAAATATGCTCCGCCTGCGAGTCCTGCTGAAAGTGATGCAGTTGGTGTCCCGCCTGCAACATTAAGAACAGTAAATTTAGCAGAGCTTGTTGAAATACCACCGATTAATAAATCTTGAGTTATGATTCTCTCCGTAATTGCACCATTATTGGTCTGTTCGAGTGGTGATCCTCCGTTAGCGATACCAAGAATACCAGTCACATCTGCTGAATTCAAATTGACTGCTGAAAATGTCGGTGCTCCTGCTCCATTACCATGAAGAATGGTATTTGCTCCACCTTGTACCTGAATGAACTTACCCGTAGCATCCGTGTAAAACACTCCTCCATTTAATTGATAATTTGATGCAACAATTGCTCCATTGTTCTGAATCGTAAACGTTGGTACACCCCCATGACTCGCTGTCAAAAGATCTCCTACACCTGAATTATTCACAACCAATGAAGCAAAAGAAGTATTAGCTCCAACTGATGCAACTGCTTGCGTCCCTGCAAAGGCACTTGAACCATATAAATGGAATGTCGCAGATGATGTTGCAACTCCTCCAAACAACAAATCAACTGTTCCGTTGTATGGTGTGATTGTGCCATTGGCAGTTGATTGCCAGAAGTTGGTCCCCAATGCACAGCTCCCCCAACTCGGAACTGTCCCTGTCGAAATAAGACAGGTGTTTGCTCCACCTATCGCCAAGGAATTCAACGCTGTTGATCCTCCCGCCCCATACAACAGCGCCCCACTATTAAATGATGATTGCCCTGTACCTCCATTCCCTACTCCCAACGTACTCGTCACATCTGCTGAATTCAAATTGACTGCTGAAAATGTCGGTGCTCCTGCTCCATTACCATGAAGAATGGTATTTGCTCCACCTTGTACCTGAATGAACTTACCCGTAGCATCCGTGTAAAACACTCCTCCATTTAATTGATAATTTGATGCAACAATTGCTCCATTGTTCTGAATCGTAAACGTTGGTACACCCCCATGACTCGCTGTCAAAAGATCTCCTACACCTGAATTATTCACAACCAATGAAGCAAATGATGTAGTCCCTGAAAAAGTTGCAACTGGCACTGTGCCACCATTGAGTCCGGTTGCTCCACGAACATCGAGTGTCGCAACCGGTGCTACCGTCCCAATCCCAACATACATTCGAGCAAGAGGATTAAGAATGACATGTCCACTTGTTGAATTACCAAGGATCAGGCTTTGATTTGCCGTTGTGGTAATCGTTCCTGATGCTGACAGAGAGAGCCCTCCTGTCACCCCTGCTGAAAGTGATGCTGTTGGTGTCCCACCTGCTATATTGAGAAAACCAAATTTTGCAGATGATGTTGCAACACCACCCAAAAGTACATCAAGTGTTGTATTCCCGGAGTATAAAATTCCATTTGCTGAATTGACATTCCAAGTTGGATTACTTGGACAATTTGACCAACCAGGGGTATTGGAAGCAGAAACCAAACAAAGACCTGCTGTTGTTGTCGTTGCTGCTCCAAGTGCTCCTGATCCACCCGTATAGAGAACGCTATTGTTGTTTGTCGCAAATCCAGGAAGTGTAATACCTCCCCCACTTTTTCCGAAAGTGATTGTTGTTGCATTTGTGTCTCCAATCAACATTGTTCCGCTACTTCCACTATCAAGACGAAGCGAATTTGCACCATTAGACAAAATCGTCAAACCGTTGCTGCTTGTTGGGGTAATAGTCAACCCAAGTGTTATATCATCATTGAGTGTCAGGGTCTTTGGAGTACTCGAGCCACCAGTCAAAGTAAATCCTGTTGCGCTTTGTGTTGCAACAACCCCATCAAGTTTGTCAGCATTAAGTGCATATGGTACTGCTGCAAATCGAATACGTGGTGTCATCTCTGAGTCAGTTCCAACTTTGATACCGAGATAGATGGTGTCTGAATTAAAATTAACCCCTGCAAGTGAATTGACTGAACCAAGGGCTACTTGAAAAATACCGTTACTTGTCGTGACACTTTGTGTCTCTGTCCAAAGGTTAGTCCCTCCACTTGATGCATCATAGAGAGTAAAGACAACTGAATAAGTGCCATTTGTAACATTGGTTCCATCACTTTTTGAAAGTTTCCCCTGGAAATTGATTGTCTTATTGATGCCAGTCGCCGCTTCTGCAGAAGAAACAAGAAATGAGATTTGAGAAACGAAAAATAACGCAAAAACCGTCAAAACTAACTGGACAGAATTTTTGTTTGTTCTTCCATAATTTTGTGATTTGAAATCTAATACTGATGACTCTCTCATATATTAATAAAGCTTATCAAGTATCTCCTAGCCTCAAGCAACTCGTCAAATATTGACAAATTTTGTATAAAATTGCATACTATTGTTAACAATTGCATACTTTGATTGAGCCGGTTTTTTGGCTGATTTACACCATTTTTTATCCGTGTTAATCTTAAATTAATCCGTGTCAATCTTTTACAATGAACAACCTGCTCAGTGTCAAACAAGTGGCATTTATTTTAAAGGTCCATCCCCTGACGATTCGTCGTTACATAAATGAAAAAAAATTAAAAGCAGTCAGAGTCGGCGGTAATGTCCGGATTGCAGAACTAGAAGTCGAAAATTTTCATAAAGATATCGATGCCCCATCAGTCGAAAAAACAACTTTCCGAAAATTCAAGAAAGTCGCAGACAAGCAATTTTCACTGGAAGATCCATTGCTCCGTCTTCAAGGACGAGCAGCGAGTCTAAAATTAACGTAGGGATTAATGATTAGTAAAGTTTTAAATTTTATAATTGTGTAAAATGCTAACCACTAAGCCCTAATTACTAAACTATGCTGAGTAAAAAAGTATTTATAGCACCTGATGGGTTTGTCGCCTTTATCGACCGAGCGCACCCAAAACACATCCATGCTGCCGCGCAGTTTCGTTACTTCGCCCAAAATACCTACCAGATCTATACAACAATCATCGCCCTCAATGACGCTTACCAAACCTTTTATAACACCATCAGTCCTTCGGTTGCCAGAGACTTTCTGCGGGCAATCGAACTCAGTAGTATCAATCTTATTTATCCTGAAGAATCAGATATCAAAAGAAGTCTCCGAGCAATTGCCACCACACAATCAGCAGACATGACATTTGCAACAGTTCTTGCTGCAACAATTTGTAATAAGAAAAGTATTCCACAGGTTTGTACATTCTCCTACTTCCCAGCGCTTTTCGGATTGCAAGTATTCTTCCTACCTATATAGAATAGTAGTATGTAACTTGTATTAAGTATTATGAAGAATATATATCAAAATATTAAGCAAAATATCAATTTATATAGTAATATATCTATATTAATATCCTTTTTTTTCCTTGTTACATGCTACATATTACTTAATACTCCTGAAGCAGCCGCCCAGATGCCCCAAAGCACTAATTATCAACTCCAGTCGTATAGCTTTGGATCAGGCACTGCATCTTCTTCATCGCAAACATATAATCTTTTCGGAGCTGCAGGAGAAGTTGAAATTGGAAGTTCTTCTTCTCAAACACTTAATACCACAGGCGGACTCACCTATCTTATGCAAGCCAACGTTCCAGGTATCCCAACATTAACAAATCCAGGAAACAACTATGACCGGTTGAAATTTATCATTGATACTGACAACAATCCTTCCGATACTGTCTATGCAATCGCCATAAGTACCGACAACTTCGTATCTGATATCCGATATATTAAAAGCGATAACACAATCGGGACGTCACTCACAGCTAGTGATTATCAAACCTACACGGCGTGGGGCGGAGCAACAGGAGCATATGTCACTGGACTTGTGCAAGGAACTACGTACTACATAAAAGTAAAAGCAAAAGAAGGCGATTTTACGGAAAGTCAGTACAGCTCAGTTGCATCTGCGACTACCTCCAATGCACAATTGACCTTTAGTGTCGATAGTTCAACCCTCACCTTTGATAATCTCAACGCTGGTAATTCGTATACTGATAGCAACAAAACCACAGTTCTTACTACATCGACAAATGCGTATAACGGCTATGTCATTAACGCTCGTGAGACCCAACCGCTTACTGCAACCGGATTTGGAACGATTGCTGATTATGGTAGTCCGAATTCTGCACCGACCGCCTGGTCAGGATATGGTTTTGGTTATACGACGAATGATAGTAGCCTAACAGGTGGGACAGCTGATCGTTTCACAAACGGCGGACCTAATTATGCAGGATTCACTACCTCATCTCCAGGTGATCCGGTTGCCGATCATCCTGGTCCGGTGACAAGCTCAATTTCCAACGAGCAATTTACTATTAGTTATAAAGTCGCAGTCCAAAACACACAAAAAGCAGCAAAATACACAACAAATATACTATATATAGTAGTACCGAGTTATTAAGCAATGAAACAATATAACAATCGAGCAATCATTTTCTTACTCTTTTCTTTTTGCGGTTTGCTTTTTGCTATCCCAGTTCATGCACAAACAAAACAACCACAACAAATTCTCAGCATCTCGCCTATCATCATCGACGTTCCCCTTTCACCTGGTAAAACCTATACCAAAGAAATCACTATCCAAAATATGACAGACAATCCACTACCGCTTCAAGCAAATCTCAATGATTTTCAAACGACCGGTGAAGAAGGTGGATACGTCTTTGAAGAGACACACACCAATCCTCTTTTATCATGGATCAATATTAGTAATACTGATCTTATCCTTAATCCCAAAGAAATCAAAAAAATCCAAATGACAATCAAAACACCTAAAGAAATTCCTCTTGGCGGCTATTATGGCATGCTCTTTTTCCAACCAGTTCTACAGGATAATACAGAAACCATTACGCATATAGTACCCAAGGTAGGCGTATTGCTTATTGCAAGTATTGGTGTCCCTGATCTTTCGGCAAAAAAAGCAGAAATTCCCACCTTCTCAATTGGATTCTTCCAAAAGAACAATCAAATTCCGTTCCTCTTACGTGTCAAAAATGTTTCACTTCATTTCTTTACTGCTAAACCAATTCTCAAAATCACACCTGTCATAAGATTTACAAACACCGATTTACGGCCCATCTATCTTGAAGAAAAACTCCTCTTCCAGGACAAAATCCGCAGATGGGAACAAACAATAACACTTCCTAATAACACACCCAATATCTACAAAGCACACTTGATACTCTCAACAGGCAACGGAGAAGATATAACGCAAGATACTTATTTTGTGTTACTGCCAGGAATAAATAGTATCGGTATTATCATTCTTGTTCTTCTTTTCCTTTTAGGAATTATCTGGAAGAAACGAGTAATAAGAGCAATAAAAATACTCATCGGCAAAAAAAGTTAAAAAATAATTAACAACTCAGCACTTTATCTGTGCTCTAGCTTTATTTCTCCTCTTGACAAGGTAAAGAAAAGTCTTCTATGATTATTTTATGCATTTAGATCCTGTCCAATTAAACGCATTAAAATATGTAAGAAAATTCCTTACTGTTGCGATTATTGTTGTTCTTCTTGCATGTCCTCCATTGGTAAATCTGTTCGTTTTACAATCTCACGCAGCAGGCACCCCCTCCCCAGCAAAGATTACTATTAATAACTCACAAGCAGGAGCAACGGGAGTAACCTATGAATTACGATATACAGCAACTGCAAGTACAGGTATTCAACGACTCACTATCCAATTTTGTACGACAGCATCTGGTACCTGCACAACGCCAACAGGCATGACAACAACAGGTGCCACACGTACCGTAAGTAATGTTTCCGGTACATCTCCAGCTGATACATTTGGTGTCAATGGTACTCTCCGGACAGACTGGACAGCAGCAACCCAAAGTCCTCTAGGGGTAATTTATACAGTATCAGGCATTACCAACCCTTCAACCATTAATACTACATTCTATGCAAGAGTCACATCCTACTCTGATGCAGGTGTAACCGCAATTGATAATGTTAATCTAGCAATTGCAGTTCTTGATACAGGTTCTATTGCAGTTTCAGCAACAGTTGATCCAAACTTTAGTTTTACTGTGACTCGGGCCGTTACAGGAAATGTCAATGGCGATACCATTAACGTCAGTTCAACATCGAATAATAGTATTCCTTTTGGTACATTAAATACCACTGTCGCTTCAGTTGCTGCACATGATATTACTATTACTACCAACGCTAATAATGGATACCAGGTAACTGCATCCACTTCAGCAACTCCTCCTCTTGTGTCAGGTGCAAATTCCATCAGTGATTTCAGTGGTACTAACGCATCTCCTACAAACTGGTCAGCTCCTGCGGGTTCATCACCAAATGTTAATACCGGTTACTTTGGTTACACCACAAATAGCACAACACTCTGTACAGGCAGTGCAACTAGATTTACTAGCGGTGGACCAAATTATGCCGGCTTTACAACAACAGGTCAAGAGGTTGCCTGTAGTAGTACACCTGTCAACAACGTAACAACACGTGTCGGATGGAAATTACAGATTAATACTATCCAACCAGCTGGTGCATATACAGGAACAATTATCTTGGTGGCTACACCAACGTATTAGATTGCTATATGGCTAAATGGTTCTATGGTTAAAACGTTTCAACCGTAGAACGTTTTAACCATTTAACAATGAATAAAACTAAATTACTTGCTATTGGAGCAATTATAGTTGCAGTAGGAATTGGCTCCATTAGTCTTCATTCCTTTGTCACTGCACAAGATACAGGTCAAGGACTGACAGTATCTCCACCTTCTCAGGAGGTAACAATTGACCCAGGTAAAACTACCATCGTCAAAGCAAAAATTAGGAACAATAGTAACAATACACTCCCTATGCAGGTTCACATTGAAGACTTTACTGCTAAAGGAGATGCAGGACAAATTGCGTTAAATAGCAATAGTCCCTACAGTGTCGCTTCATGGACCAAAGTATCGCCATCATCCTTTAGCTTACCAGCAGGATCAGAACAGGAAGTTACTGCGACAATTACTGCACCAGCAAATGCTGCAGGAGGTCACTTTGGTTCATTTGTTTTTGCAGTCCAAGCTGATAAATCAACAGGCAACACTGCTTCAGTTACTCAAGAAATTGCCTCCTTATTCTTGGTAAGAGTAAGTGGCCCAATTGATGAGAAATTGGATCTTACTTCATTATCAGCACCTTCCTACTCTGAATTTGGGCCAGTTACTTTTGATATGAAATTTAAAAATAGCGGTAATGTCTATACAAAAACATACGGACTTATCAATGTGACAGATATGTTTGGCAATAAAGTCGCTGATATTGTAGTCCGCGGGGTCAATATCTTCCCAGATTCTGATAGAATTGTCCAAGCATCGTTAGATAAAAAATTCCTGATTGGAAATTACCACGCAACAGCATTATTGTACTATGGCACCCAAACAACACAAAGTTTGACCGCATCAACTACCTTCTTTGTCTTCCCCACAAGAATCGCTGTAATAATTATTGTCATCCTTGCAGTTCTGTATCTTATGAGAAAAAGACTCAAGAAAGCGCTCAAGGCTTTGGGTGGGAAATAAGCTCCTATGAAAAAATCCCTCGTGGTATTTATTGTTGCCTTCGTAGCAGGTTTTCTTACTCATGCCTTTCTTTTCCCTGATTTCTTGGCAAATGGTATTATGGATATTACTCAAGTTGCCTTACCAATTGCCACACCTACTCCAGTTTCCTCAGGTTCACAAGATACCTTTGAAACATATATTACCTATAAAGATGGCAGTTTTAATCGACACAATATCACTATTGGTGTTGGGAATTATCTTAATATTACCAACATGTCTACAAGTCATCCTATGTGGCTTACGTCCAATGACACACAACTTGCAACGGTTCGTGGTTATGGTGAATCAGAACGTGTCAGAGAACGAATGGATACAAGAGGTCAGTTTGTGGTAGTAGATAAAAACAACCCCAGCGAAAAACTCGTAATAACAGTGAGGTAGAGTTTTTGCTATGCTAGAAGTATGAAGCGAATTCTGCCATTCGTTATTTTATTGTTCACGCTTTGCGTCAGCCCTGTCCTGGCCGATGTAACCCAAGTCTCAAACCTTTCAATCACCGCCACAGTAAATCCGCAAGCAGGAGATTATAAACTATCCCTGGGTTCATCAACCCAGGAAAGAATTATTCCACAAAATACAATAATTAATTATAGTATCACCTATGGTGCAAGCGGATCAGCAAGCTTTGACTCACCGACTAAAATTGTTGCTGATTGGAAAAGCTCTGATGCTGCAAGCGGTGTTCATGTCTTAGATTATATTGGTGGTAGTGCAACACGCGGCTATGGAAATACTACTCCAGAAGTTGATTTGGAAAACCGCACCATTACTTGGAATCTTCCTTCACTGCCTCCAGGAACAGTGAATCAACAGGTAAATTTTAATCTTCGGACAAATACCAATTACACAGGACAATACGATATTCAATTTACCGTCAGAGCAAATCTCACCAATCAATATATTACTTTTCCTGAACAACTGATCACAAAGTCCTACCGCTTCAGTACTAATCCAAATCCCAATGCACCAACCGGAATCCCTGAAACAACACCTGAAACGCCACCTAGTGCTCCTGAAAAGCCATCTGGACCAGCAATTACCAATTTATCCTTCACAGATATTACAAGCTCTACAGCAACCCTCCTTGTCAACACAAGTAAAGCGGCAAAAATGAAAGTAATGTATGGAACTTACTCCAGAGGTCTTGGTAATTCACTAACGACTGGTGAGTATACTCAGAGCAACAAGGTGACACTTGATGGACTTTTTGCAGCAACCAACTATTATTTGAGTATTGTCCTCACAGACCGCGATGACCAAACAACCACCTCTGAAGTCTTTGTCTTCCACACTGCAGAGAAATCTACTCCGCCTGATTTACAAAACAATATTATTGTTGTTACCAGCGGCGGCAATATTTTGTTCTCAGATATAGAAGGCCAGAACCAAAGCAATCCGGTTGCCTTGTTGACACCTGATTCTGACTATGAATTGAACTATGCGCTTCGTCATCCTATTGCACTGAAATCAATTGACGCGATTATCAGAAACAAAGTGCTTGCTATTACCAATACTGCATATGCAGCTGATAGCGGCACCATAATGATCCCCATGACAGAGAAATCTCCATCCACCTATTTTGCCCCATTAAAAACTCTAACACCAGGACAATTTGAGGTATATGTCAGAATTGCCGATGTTCATGGAAACATCACAGAACAAAAGGTTGCAGAATTAAAAGTCATGCAGTATCTGTCAGTCTTTGATGATGGCAATAAGCAACCAATTGGCGACAGTCGCGTCTTTATCTCCTACTACAATATGCTCTCAGGTAATTATGAGCCGCTCGCCCACGATATCTTCAGCAATATTCCCAATCCGAGTTATTCACTGGTCAATGGGGCTGTCAAAATTAATCTCCCACCTGGCAGATATCGGGCTCTCGTGAGTGCGTTTGGGTACGCACAAAAATCTGTTGATTTTGTTCTTGGAGCCAATGCAGGTGACGATTTTCCAAATGTTTTCCTTCATAAAGACCAGACAAATGTGTTGAATTATATCAACTATTACGGCAATGCTCTCTCAGATCTTACCAACAACGTCACAACCGCTGTCAACGGTATCGCTGTTTCTGTCCGCTTCTTTAACTTGCTTGCAACCTTTATCCTGCTCGTCACCATTTTTGTTACGTTTGTCTTCTTCTCCCTTCGCACTCGTGTGTATCTTCGCCATGTCTTCCCCTACTTTACTCACCACATCACCCGACTCACGCGCCGACAACCACTGGGAACATTCTGCGCCATTATCACTGATGAGCAAGGTAAAAGAATTCAAGGAGCTCTTCTCTCAGTACTTGATGATGCAACAGGTGAACTGCTTACCTCAATTACTACCAATACTGTAGGTGTTTGTTATCTATTCAATCCGAAAGAGCACAAAAATTTGAAACTATTAATCATAAAGCAGGGCTATCAACCAAAAACGGTTGCTGTTGAATCAGACATCGCAGAAACACCAAACGGCCTGACAATTGTCTTAAAGAAAGGCCAGCGGCCGGCACATGCTGTATTTACAAACATCATACGGTTTATCGAAGCAATCGCAGGAAGATTCTTTGAAGTCTCACTTTTCGTGTCTTTCATTCTGGAGTTCTTCTTTATGTCCGTTTATGGATGGAATAAAACAGTTCCATTCTTTGCTCTCTCCTTCATCAATTTACTTTTGTGGATTATGTATCAGAAAGAAAAACAAGACCGCAAGGTATTCAAGAAAGTGTAGCTATTTGCAAGTATTCTGCGCAGTAATATTTACGATGATCTAATTATCTATACAAAAAAACCATTTCCACCATTTTTTAGCCTCGTTTTTTTAAATGGAATCTTTGCAGTGTAATTTTAGAAGGATTTTTATAACTTTATATATATCAATATATATCGTAATATAAATCAATATTTCATCTGCTTGAAGTCCTTATCTTGTTTGTGACATGATAAAATTATGGAAAATTCAGAAAGCAACGGACAACCCCCAAAAAAGATAGCAAGAAAAAGAGAGAGATCATGCATAACAGCTCTAGCAGTCCAAAAGTACTTATCGATAAATCTAAAGGAAACGAGTTCTCTCCTTTATTAAAGAGCAAAGTTAATAATTCTCAAATTCACTGGAAAATGCTTAATAAGCAAACAGACGAAAATTCTCCTGAAGTACCATCTGACGAATAAATTACAGCACCTTTCTTGCAAATCTCTCTCTGAGGATGAGAACAAGAAACTGGAAAAGTGCCAGTTGCCTCTTCCATCGCCAAGGTTGGACAATAAGACGGAACAACCATTCAAATCCAAGGAGTCGGATAAATAGTGGCGCGCGCACTACTTTCCCACTCAGATAATCAAATGCACCGCCCACTCCCATCGCCGCCTTCACCGGAAGACTGTCCAGGTTTTTTATAATCCAATTTTCCTGCTTTGGGAAACCGAATGCAACGAAAAGGATATCGATTGGTTTAGCTAAACGAGGGAGACTCCTGGCATGACTCCCCTTACCTTTAAATTTAGGGAAACTATATCTTAATATATCATTTTTGCCATTACCCCACTCTTCACCTACCCATGCAATAGTGATCCAAGGGTACTTTTTCTTCAAGCGGTCAGCCGTCAACTCTGCTACACCACCTCTTCCACCGAGAAAGCCCATGGACATAGGCTTTTCGCGAGATGCCATACAGAGCTTTTCTATGAAGTCAACTCCTGTAACCCGTTCTGGAAGCTGTTTTCCCATCAGGTAGCCTCCTAAAATAAGCCCTATACCATCAGGTAAAGCAACATCTGCCGTGTTTAGCCTCGATTTATACTCCGGATGAGTTGAGGCGTAGACAAGGATTTCGGGGTTGGGTGTTGTGATAAAGAGCTTTTTTGATGAGGTACCTATGTTTGACACTACATACTCCAGGATATTTTCTTCTGTTTCAGACGTTATCGCGACATCAAGGAGTTTTATTGTGTTTAACATATTTCACAAACAGTTATAATGCTAAAATAATTTTATGAAAAATTGTCTAAAAAACAATTTTTGAGTAGATAGATTATACAAAATGTGAATCTAAAATAATCAATCTAGCCTCAATAAAGCGTTAAAAAATTTTGTCATCCTTCTTTTAAAACTATTGGCTAAGAACATTTATGAAAAGAGCCACGTTTTTATCCCCTTTTCTTAGCAAATTACTAATCTAAACCATTTCTACAGGATAAATCTACTTTTTATTTATGCTTCGTTTATAGAGTTCTATATTCTCCATCGCGACACCAGTACCGCGGGCGACACAAAGCAATGCATCCTCAGCCACGTGACATGGAACACCTGTTGTTTCAGTCATCAACTTGTCAAAATTTGTAAGAAGCGATGAGCCTCCAGACATCACAATACCTTTATCAATAATATCACTCGCGAGCTCAGGAGGACATTGCTCAAGAACTTCTTTCACTCCTTTAATAATATCCATCAGAACCGGTTTGATCGCTTCATTCACCTGCACCTCATCAAGAGCGATGGTGCGTGGAAGACCAGTGATGTTATCACGGCCACGAACTTCCATGGCCTCAGCATTGCTGCCAGTCTTTTTTCGGTCAGTATCTGCAGTTGCGTTCCCTATCTGAATCTTGATCTGTTCCGCAGTGGTCTCACCGACAAGAAGATTAAATTTTTTCTTGATGTTGTTTGCAATTGTTTCATCAATTCTATTCCCTGCAACTCTGACCGAGCTATGAACAACGACGCCGCCAAGTGAAATAACAGCAGACTCAGTTGAACCGCCACCGATGTTAACAATCATATGTCCTGCAGCTTGAGCAATAGGAATGCGGGCACCAATTGCAGCCGCCAACGGTTCATCAATAAGATACGCAACTTTAGCACCCGCTGACATTGTCGCATCCAAGACAGCACGTCTCTCTACCTGTGTCACGCCTGATGGCACACAGACCATCACTTCTGGTTTGAAAAAACGCGCATTGCCGCACACTTTATCAATGAAATATGAAAGCATTGCTTCAGTAATCGTATAATCAGCAACAACTCCATTGCGAAGCGGCCGAAGTGCAGTCACATTGCCTGGCGTTCGTCCAAGCATTTCCTTTGCTTCGTGCCCGACAGCAACAACCTTATTCTCTTCTGCAGTAACAGCAACAACTGTCGGCTCATTAAGAACAATCCCTTCGCCAACGACATAAACAAGAGTGTTGGCCGTTCCGAGGTCAATTCCGATTCGTTTGGTTGTTGGAAGACTGAAGTTAAACATAATACTGAACCATTTAACCCTATCAAACTAGACATAAACCACATCAAATATTCTGGTTTAGCCGTGTTTCCTTGATTATATACACCTCTTCCACAATTTGCAAAGCCCCTTCCTTGCATCACCTCTTATAAAGGGAGTATAATTCTTAGTGAACCTTATAATATATGGAAGAAGTCGATCCAATGCATCAAGAAATTCATGGTCACCCACCCATGCATCAACAGAAACGTTCTGTGAGAAAACAAGTGTTTATCTCTCTTGTCGTACTCTGTCTGTTAATCCTCACAACAACAATGGTAGTTTTGTATGGCAGAGGCTATCGGCTTGGTTTTCAAAAAAGCGGTCCACAACTTTCAAAGACCGGCATTCTCCAAGTCAAAAGTCTTCCAACTGGCGCGCAAATTTATATTGATGGTCATCTACAAACCGCAACCGATAACGACATTAATCTTACTCCTGGCAAATATACCGTTAGAATTACGAAAGATGGATATGATGATTGGCAAAAAGATATGCAGATCGAAAAAGAAATTGTCAGCAGTGCTTACGCGCTTCTTTTCCCCAAAGCACCTACACTGCAAAGTATTTCTACCTTTGGTGTAGAATCAGCAGTTGTCGATCCATCAGAGACCAGAATTGCCTTCCGAATTGCCTCAAATTCAGCTCAGAAAAATGGCATTTATGTTTTTGAAATGACCAACAGAGGATTTCCTGTGCTTGCAGGACAAAGCGGTTCGACCCAAATCGTCGACGAAACTATTGATAACTTCTCACAAGCGAAAATTACCTGGTCACCTGATGGCAAACAAATTTTGGCATCAATT
This sequence comes from uncultured Gammaproteobacteria bacterium, assembly GCA_964391315.1. Taxonomy (GTDB): domain Bacteria; phylum Patescibacteriota; class Microgenomatia; order Levybacterales; family UBA12049; genus DATIGJ01. The sequence continues at coordinate 203,852 of CAYMJR010000001.1, forward strand.
CCACTTGGTGAGTCAAGTACCTATTATCTTCTCAAAAGTGATAGCTTTAATAGTGCACCCCAAAACGTCACTACCACTGTCCAAAGTATTCTCGATTCCTGGAATCAGGAGCGTCTTGATAAGCAAGAAGCACGGCTCAAATCACTGAAAAAACCTGTACAAGCATTTGCACGACAGAATTTTCGTATCCTCGCCTGGTCACCTGACGAAACAAAGATCCTGTATCAAGCTTCTCATTCTGCAGAAATGCCTATTTTTCTCAAACCAAGACTGATTGGAAACAACCTTCTGTATGAACGACGTGATCTGAAAGAAGGAGCAATTTACGTGTATCATATTAATGAGGATGTAAACACACGAATCGTCGATACAACAAGTGAACAGTGTACTGAATTGGAACAAGATTGTGACCGCTCGCTTACCTGGTTCCCAGACTCATCACATCTTATCTATGTGCATGATAAAAAGATTGATCTTGTTGAAGACGATGGAGCAAATATGACAACAATCTATGCAGGGCCATTCCTTGATCATTATGTTTACCCTTGGCCTGATGGATCAAAGATTGTGATTTTGACAAATCTCGGCAACTCCAGTACTTCCCCAACACTATATACAATTGGTTTAAAATAAATCGTAATATATCAAAATCTGCCATAATTTTAACTCTACTTGCCTCTTCTTATTAATATCTGTACTATGTATTCTAGGAGGTATTTTACCTTCTCGTTTGTTATGCAAAAACTGCCCATCTTATGCATAGGGATTCTATTAGAAATAGGACTTCTTTTTCCTTTTGCGGTCCAAAAAGTCTTTGCTGAAGATATCAGCTCAGTTGGTATTGCGACATATATGCCAATTACGCAAAATGTCGAAGATGGTGATATTATCAGCACCTCTCCCCAAGGATATGGGCTAAGTACAAAAAGCTATGATTCCCAAGTTATCGGCATTGTTGCCAAAAAACCAGCGATTGCATTGAAAACAGATACAGAACAAGGAGGAATACCAGTTGTCAACGTCGGTACCGCACTTGTAAAAGTAATGGGAACAAATGGCAATATCAAAAAAGGTGACTATCTTACGACCTCTGACAAAAAAGGTGTGGGGATGAAAGCAACTCGAAGCGGGTATGTCCTCGGGCAAGCATTGGAAGACGTAACTTTTAAAAATAAGAGTGATATCACTCTCATGGCAATTAACCTGAATCTCCATTTTTTCCAGACTAAGGCTACTGTTAATGATTCAATTACGCAAATTTTTTCCATTAGTCAATTGGCAGCCTACGAGGAACCGTTGACTGTCTTTAAGTATGTTGTCTCTGCAGGAATCCTCATTCTTTCATTTGCGTTCGGCTTTCTTATCTTCTCCCGTGCTATTAATTCCGGAATTCAGGCTTTGGGAAGAAATCCTCTTGCAGGCCGGATGATACAACTATCTATCATTTTTAATGTCGTTCTTGTTATTATTATAATAATGTCAGCAATTGCCATAATCTGGCTGTTCTTGAGGTTATGATTATTACTGTCCCAAGTATCATGACTGCAATCTCCGTCCTCGGAGTATTAAGTATACTCGGCGCGCTTGCGCTGTTTATTCATCATGTCCTTAAACGTGAACACGAATTCCAGGAAAAAGAAAAAGCCACCTTTGGGCAGTATGAGGAGATTATTAAACGTGCACATGAACAAGCTGCAGATATTTTGGATAAAACTGTCACCACCTCAGAACATCTTCTTTCAAATGTTCATGGAACAAATGACACAATCGCGGCAGATTTCGATAAAATTCTGCAGGCAATAGCCCAGAAAGAACTTCAGGCAATCAACCACGAAGCAGCACTCCTTAAGAAGGGCTATGAAAATAAAATTACGCAAATGGAAGCAACAATGGACCAAAATACGGCTACCATGCTCCAAAATACCGCAGCAAATCTCGACAAACAAATGACAACATTCACTCAGAATCTTTTGACCCATGCAAGCAAATCTGAGGAAATGATTGGTACTAAAACACAAGAAATGCTTGGACAAATAGAGACTGAGGTAAACGAATACAAAAGGAAAAAACTCGCGACAGCCGATCAGGAGATTTATCAACTTATCCAAAAAACCTATCTGGAAGTTCTGGGCAAAACTCTTCCAGCTGACGTGAACCAGGAACTTATCCTCAAAGCGCTTGAGGAGACAAAAAAAGAAGGAGTCTTTAACTTATGAAAGAAGTGATTAACCTTCTGCCGATTGGACACTATCTCCGGACCTCTTATCACTTACGGGAGTTGACCAAAGCACTTGACCATCTGCAGTCAGCCTATTTTCATAAAAAACAGCCATTTCTCGAAACACTTAGCAAAGAAGTAGCTTTCCCTCTCAGTGAACTTCTGAAAGATCTGGCAATTGAAAACCAAGTGAACCTTGAAAATACAGCAGAAGTAGATTTATTTCTTAACCGGCTTCGTGATGATGTACAGGTCATCCCCCACCTCACCTTAACAATTAGCACAGAACCAACAACTGGATTGATTCAGGCAATCAATGAATGGATCATTATTAATCTGAGAAAAGCCATCATCCTGGATTTTGTGCTTGACCCGAAAATTGTTGGCGGAGCAATTGTCGCCTACCAAGGGAAAATTGTGGATCATACGCTAAAAAAGAAACTAGAAACGATGATGAATACGAGACAGCAAACACAGCAACCTGCAACACAACCAGTAGCAGCAGGTTAAATGGTCAAATGGCTATATGGCTGAAAGGATATTCAACCATTTAACCATATAACCATTTAGCCATAACCATTATGGATCAACAATTTACACTAAATGTACAAAAATTTGGAGAATATGGGGAGGTAGTAGAGGTAAATTACCCCATTGTTTCTGTTATTGGCATCCCATCTGCCAAATTGAATGAAATTGTTATTTTTGAAACTGGTGACCGCGGGCAGATCATCGCACTTCATCATGATTTCGCAACTGTTCTTCTTTTTACCCAAATGCGACTAAAAACACGAACAAAACTAAGTCGTACCGGCAGATATATTACTGTTCCTATTGATAATCAGCTGCTTGGACATGCGGTTAATCCTTTTGGACAACCGCTTTCGGGTCTCGCCCAAGTCTCAGATAGTCCTAATGCCCGCCGCATTGATATTCCGCCACAAGGTATTGCAAACAGAGTCAAGATTAATAAGCCGCTTGCAACTGGCACAGCGTTGGTTGACATCATGATCCCTATTGGTAAGGGTCAACGTGAGCTCATTCTTGGTGATCGTAAAACAGGGAAAAGTAGTTTTGTGCTTAATGCTGTCCGCAATCAAATCAATGATGGAGCAATCGCGATCTATGCAGCTATTGGCAAAAAAAGCTCAGACATCAAACAACTTGAGGCATTTATGTCATCTGAGGAATTAAAGGACAAAATGATTATCGTCGCAACAAGTGCGTTTGACTCTCCTGGGCTTATCTTCCTGACGCCATTTACCGCGATGACGATTGCTGAACACTTCAGAGATCAAGGCAAAGATGTGATTATCATCATGGACGATCTTTTGACACACGCCAAATTTTACCGCGAGTTCTCTCTTTTGGCGCAGACATTTCCAGGACGTGATTCATACCCGGCTGATGTTTTTCATGTCCATGCAAGACTCCTTGAACGAGCAGGATCATTCAAACATCCCGAATATGGTGAATCGTCCATCACTTGTCTTCCTATTGTTGAGACACAAGAAGGTGACCTTACAGGCTATATCGTTTCAAATCTGATGAGTATTACCGATGGACATATCTTTTTTGACTACAATGTTTTCTCCGAGGGACGGCGTCCGGCTATCAATATCCCTCTTTCTGTTACTCGTGTGGGAAAACAAACACAGGATAAGATTTTAAAAGATATTAATCGTGAATTAAGCTCTCTCTTTGCTGTTTATGAACGTGTTGAAAATCTGTCACACTTTGGATCTGAAATGACTGACAGTGTAAAAAGTATTTTTGCAACAGGTAACAAAATCTATACCCTCTTCAATCAAAATGAAGGGCTTATCGTTCCGAAAGAAGTTTCACTCATTATCTTCGCACTAATTTGGATGCATATTATTAATGATGAAGCACTCATCGATACAACACGACAAAATCTTTTGAAGGCCTGCGATCAGGAAGAAAACCGTCTCTTTCTCAGATCACTTCTCAACGTTGAAAATTTTAATGCTCTTCTGAAAAACGTAAATGATTATAAGGCAAAAATACTCGCATTATGCAAGCTTACAGAAAAGTAGTAGAAGACATAACCCTGAATCAGCAATTTAAGATGCTTACTCAGGCATATCAGGAACATGCAATTGTGCAGATTAATCTTGCACGTTATAGCGTGGTCTCTTCCCGTGAGTTTATGAACGAGTTGGGTGAAATATTTTACAATGTGAAGCGTTCATATGATTTGTATCTCAAATCTCTAACAGGCAAAGAAAAAGAACTTCACCAGGATAAAATCAAGAAAAATGGCAAAGAAGTGCTGATCCTTTTGAGTTCAAATGGCAAATTCTACGGTGACTTGGTTGGGAAAGTATGCCGCCTCTTTGCCAAGCAGGCACAAGAATCAACAGCAGATGTTGTCATCGTCGGAAGCGAAGGACGGAAATTTTATGAAGCAACAGGCGTCAAAAAACCGTTTATCTACATCGAACTTCCTGACACTGCAGTGTCAATGCAGCAGCTGAAAACTCTTATCACAACGATTATCCCGTACCAAAAGGCAACGATTTTCTACGGCAAATTTGATAATATCATTACTCAGGAGGCACAACAAACCTCCCTCTCAGGAGATCTGCCAGCAGGCCTTAAATTACCTGAAGGGGTTGTAGAAGACTTTTTGTTTGAACCAACAGTTGAAGAAGTCATGGAATTTTTTGAAAGTCAGATTATCTCCATGCTTCTTAGTCAAACAGTGAGTGAAGGGAAATTGGCCCGTTTTGCATCACGTATCAAAGCCATGGAATTTGCACAAAATAATATTATCAAACAACTTGGCATTCTTAATATCAGAAGCCGCAGGCTTCGTAGTATGGCAGTAAATAAAAAGCAATTACAACTCTTCGCAGGGCGCGCACTTTGGGGAAAGAAATAAAATAAAATTAAATTTTATGGAAGAAACAATCGGTACAATTAAATCAATTAAAGGCTCGATCGTTGAGGTAGAATTCCTCGATGAAAAGCCACAAATTCATGACTTACTTGTCGTCAAAGACGATCCTTCAGTAGTGCTTGAAGTGTATACTTCAGCAACTCAGCAATCATTTTACTGCTTTATTCTCACCGAGCCTGAAAAGCTTGCCCGTGGTGTCCAAGTCGTCAATACGCACAAATCAATTGAAATTCCTGTCGGACCACAAGTGTTAAGCCGCGTCATGAATCTGTTTGGACAACCGGTTGACGGACGCGGTCCAATCCAAACAACGGAGAGAAAATCCATTTATACCCAAACAATTAACTTCGACAAACTCGTCATGGCAAGTAAAATTGTCGAGACAGGAATAAAAGCAATTGACTTCTTCTCCCCGCTTTTCCGCGGAGGAAAAATCGGTATTTTCGGGGGTGCAGGAGTTGGAAAAACAATATTACTTACTGAGATTATCCATAACATTGTGAATAAAAACCCATCAGATTCTGTGTCAATTTTCTCCGGTGTTGGCGAACGCGTCCGCGAAGGACAAGAACTGGTTGAATCACTTGCGGACAGTAAAGTTCTTAACTATGTGAGTCTTTTCTACGGACACATGGGAGACAACGCAATTGTCCGTTTTAAAGTTGCACTCGCTGGCATTTCTCTGGCCGAGTACTTCCGCGACTCAATGAAAAAAAACGTCCTCTTCTTTATCGACAATGTCTACCGATACGCACAAGCGGGTTATGAACTCTCCATGCTTATGAACACTATCCCTTCAGAAGGCGGTTATCAAGCAACGCTTTCTTCTGAAATGGCAAACATTCATGAACGTCTTTTTTCAACTGCTGAGACAGGAATTACTGCGTTTGAAACAGTCTATGTCCCATCAGATGATCTCCTAGATAATGCAGTGCAGGCAGTATTTACCTATCTCGATGCGAATATCACCCTTTCCCGTCTGGTGTATCAAGAAGGACTGTATCCTGCGATAGATATCATCTCCTCGACATCAAATGCACTTCGTGCTGATGTTGTTGGAGAATTACACCAAAAAACAGCCATTAAAGCACAGCAGTTTTTAAAAAAAGCAGCCAGTTTGGAAAGAATCGTTTCACTTATTGGTGAATCAGAGTTGAACGAAACAGATCGTATTATCTATAACCGCTCCCGTCTGCTTCGCAATTACATGAGTCAAAGCTTCTTTGTTGTGGAGCAACAAACTGGCAAACCAGGTGTCTATGTACCAGTAGCCAAAACAGTTGCAGACGTTGCAGCGATTCTCGATGGCAAATATGATAGCGTTGATCCATTTGAAATACGTGGTATTGGGAGTTTACAAGACATTAAAAAATGAAACCACCACCCATTTCAGTAACAATCAAAGAGCCGGAAAAAATCATTTTTGATGGATTTGCGACAAGTGTCACCTCGGTAAGTAACCGAGGAAAATTTGATGTACTTGCCTACCATGCTAACTTTATAGCACTTATAGCAGAAACTATCGTTCTCGGACAAGAAGGCAAGCCTCCTGTACAATTTCCTATCAAATCCGGAGTGATGAAAGTAAGACAAAATGCAGTAAAAATAATCTTGGGAATAGAGACAAAAGCCGCGGGAAAATGACCTGTGAAAAACTGCGCCATTTTCGTGAAAATACGCATTTTTCATGACTATATAAAATACTACAAAATAGTAAATTAATCAATCAAACTATATCCGTGAAAAGTAGTGATCTATTGACATCATTTCACAGCCATCATACGCTTGAAATAAGCCTATGGATCGGGTGTCATTCTTGCGTTTCAAAGAAAAGTTGTTAACATTTAGTAATCAGAAACTGCTCTTTTTATTAATAACGAGCTTTAGTGGTTTACTTTTCTCGACTCTTTCTCTTCTTGCATTGGTTGCAGTATTTGCTCCCCAGACCTTTTCCAAACAAGTGTCCAAGCTCCCCTTTATTACCTTGATTAATAAAAGCTCCAACAATGTTCTTGCAGCAGAGACTACAAACCCAGCAGCAAAATTATCAGGAGAAATTTCTTTCAATCTTCCTGCGGAGTTTAACGAAAACATTTTTGTTAATGCTAACGCGTCTGTTTCAGGCAAAATCACAGCCCCGAATATTTTGTATGGCGTTATCGCAGGCAATAATGTGACTATCTCAGGAGACAAACAAAATCCTACCATCTCAGCAAACGTTGCTCTTAACGCAGGAACTGGAATCACGGTTAATAACGGCGTAATCACAAATAGTGATCCTGGTTCGGTACAAAAAATCTTTGGTAACATCAAGGTTGGTTCTGATACTATCACAGCAGGAAATAACACTGACACCGTTGTATTTTCAGCAGGAAGCGGCATCTCCTTATCCACTGATACAACGAATAAGACAGTAACCATCACTAATTCTTCTCAAGGATTATCTGGATTAACAACTGATGGAGTTCTTTATGCAACTTCCAATAACAATGCTACTACTCTCGCTCCTGGGACAGCTGGCTACGTTCTGCAATCAAATGGATCTGGTGTTCCTCCTTCATGGGTAGTCAATAGCTCAACAAACCCACCTTTCTCTTCACTTAGCAACGGTACCAATACCACCGCTGCAATGGTTGTTGGGCTCGGTGCCTCTCTTACTTACGCAGGTGGTACTGCCAGCAGTGGGGTTATTAATGCTAATCAACTTTTAGGTAGCACCTGGGCTGCTCCTGGAGCAATTGGTGCAACGACACCTAATACCGGTTCATTCACGACATTATCTACTTCAGGATTACTAAGTGCAAATGGAGGACTTACCGTTGCTTCAGGTCAAAATTTGACTCTCTCAAACATTACCTCCAATAATGCAGTTCTCTATGCCACTGCTGGTACTGGAGTAATTACTTCTGCAAATACAGGTACTACAAATCTTTGTCTTGTTTCCGGTGTTTCCGCTCCTTCTTGGTCAAGTTGTTCTAGCGCAAGCAATTTCTGGGATCAAATTAATGGTGTCTTAACACCAAAAGTTGAAACCCAAGATCTCCTCCTTGGAAGTCAGGCAACAGGAAGTGCAAAGTTCGCCTTCATCAATGTCGCTGGTGGTACTCCTGTTGCTTCTCTCTCTGCAGGAGTCAACGGAGGAACATTCCTTACCGCTTCAGGACAATTACAAACAACAAACAACCAATCTCTTACCCTCGGTGGTGGTAACACTGGCAATGTTATTGTCTCTGGTCTGGGAACTGGTGTTGTCCAAACAACCAATGGTGTCCTTTCTTCCTCTTCTGTTTCTCTGACATCTGAAGTTACTGGCGTTCTCCCATTAGCTAACGGTGGAACAGGACTTAATATTACTGGTTCCAGTATTACTGACGGACAACTCCTGATTGGGAATCATTCAGCAAGTGGTTTCTCTCTTGCGACACTAACCGCAGGATCTGGAATCACCATTACAAATGGATCAGGAACTATCACAATAGCACAAACAGGATCAGGAGCTTCAACGTTTACCCAGGATTCCACGAATGGTGTCCTCTATCCCAATATCTCAACACTTGATTTTCTTATCGGCGGCACATCCACTGCATCTGCTAAATTCGCAGTAATCAATGTCGCGGGCGGGACACCTGTTGCTTCAGTTTCGGCAGGAACTGCAGGTGGCATGTTTATTAGCGCCAATGGATCGCTTCAAACAACTGCCAAACAATCTCTCACAATTGGCGGTGGGAATACGGGCAATATTGTTCTCTCAGGATTTGGAAATGGCATTGTCCACTCAACAGGTGGTGTCCTTTCTGCAAGTGCTGTTAACCTTGGCAATAGTGATGTTACTGGAACCTTAACTGTTGGGAAAGGCGGGACAGGTGTCGGCACCTTTGGTGGAACAAACACCCTCTTGTATACCACCGCTGCTGATACTTTATCCTCAATTGCTACTGCGAATAACGGCGTTCTCATCACAAGTGGTGGTGGCGTTCCGTCTATCTCCTCTACATTACCTAATGCTGTTCAAGATAATATTACTCGCCTCGGAACAGTAACCTCGGGTACCTGGAATGCATCCATTATCGCTTCTAATTACGGCGGCACCGGCGCAGATCTCTCTGGTGCGTCTCAATACAGTATCCCCTACTTTTCAGCAAACGGCGTCCTTGGCGGTGCTCTTGCTCCTTCAACTGCAGGTTATGTTCTTTCAACCAACAACACGGGTGCAGCACCAAGTTGGATCTCAGCTTCAAGTCTTGGTACCAATTACTGGAATCAATTAAACGGTGTCCTTACTCCTAAAATTGAAACACAAGATCTCCTCCTTGGAAGTACTTCAACCAGTAGTGCTAAATTCGCCTTCATCAATGTCGTTGGCGGTACTCCTGTTGCTTCTCTCTCTGCTGGCACTCCAGGTGGTGCTTTCCTTACTGCTTCAGGACAATTACAAACAACTGCCAATCAATCTCTTACCTTTGGTGGTGGTAATACTGGTAATATTGTCCTCTCTGGATTTGCTCAAAACGGTGGTGTCCTCTACACCAATGGCTCTGGTGTCATTACTCAAGTAACCGCTGGTGGTACTAATACTGTCCTTCACGGTGGCACCAATCCTTCCTTCTCTGCTGTCTCATTAACTTCAGATGTCTCTGGTATCCTCCCAATTGCCAATGGTGGTTCTCCTTTCGAACAAACCAACAATGGTGCTATCACTGAAAGAATCACCACCCAAGATCTCCTCCTTGGTGCTACCGCTACCTCCTCTGCTAAATTCGCCTTCATCAATGTCGCTGGTGGTACCCCCACCGCTTCTATCTCTGGTGCTAACAACAATGCCCTCTCTCTCACTGCAACCGGTACGATCAGTACAACCAATGGACAATCTCTTACCCTTGGTGGTGGTAATACCGGTAACATCGTTCTCTCCAACCTTGCCCTTGCTAATGCTGGTCTTACTGTTACCGGTACTACCACCTTCTCTTCTCTCTCAACTGGTATCGCTCACCTCAACAGTAACGGTGTCCTCTCATCTTCTGCTGTTAACCTTGCTTCAACTGATGTAACTGGTATTCTTCCTGTTCTCAATGGTGGATCACCATTCGATCAAGCAAATGGCAGTATCTTTGAAAGACTCCAAACCCAAGATCTTCTCCTTGGTTCGAATGCAACAACAAGTGCTAAATTCGCCTTCATCAATGTCGCTGGCGGTACCCCTGTTGCTTCTCTCTCTGCTGGCACTCCAGGTGGTGCTTTCCTTACTGCTTCAGGACAA
>CAYMJR010000002.1:0-14629 GCA_964391315.1 uncultured Gammaproteobacteria bacterium
ATCATGCGTGTTCTAAGTATGCAAGTGGATCAAAAGTTGCTAGAATAGACTCATGCGGATTGGAATTTACGATCAATATTTTGATGACATCGGCGGAGGAGAGAAGTACATTATGACAATTGCTGAGTGTCTGTCACAGAAGCATGACGTGAATGTCTTTTGGGATAGTGAAAGAGATTTCCAAGAGGTGCAAAAACGCTTTGTTCTTGATTTGCATAAGGTGAAGCGCGTCAAGAATATTTTTTCTCCAAAAGTCAGTTTCTTGGAAAAGTTTGTTGAGACGCTTAACTACGATACGATTATCATGCTGTGTGATGGGAGTATTCCTTTGGTTTTTTCCAGAAAACTATTCCTTCACATTCAGCAGCCGTTACCACATATCGCTGTAAATTCATGGATAGGCAAATTCAAATTATCCCACGTAACCGGATTTTTCTACAATTCGAAATTCACTGAGTCTTTCAATGCCAAGGCTCTCAAAGGTGTCCCCAGTACGATTATTTATCCGCCAGTTGCGATCCATGACAAAGAAGTGAAAAAAGAAAATATCATTCTTCATGTGGGAAGATTTCGCGTCCAGGATGCAGTGACAGGAATCAAGGATTATAAAAAGCAGTCAGTAATGATCGAGGCTTTTAAGAAAATGGTTGATAAAAAAATGGTGAAGGATTGGCGTTTTGTTATGGCAGTGAGTGTCCACGAAAAAGATCAAGAGAAATTTAATGAGATGGAAGCAACCGCTAAAGGCTACCCAATTGAATTTTTTGTGAACAAGACGAATGATGAATTATGGATATACTATAACAAGGCCAAAATTTATTGGCACGCATCAGGATTTGGTGAGGATTTGGATGCACATCCTGAGTACGCAGAACATTTTGGTATTTCGACAGTTGAAGCGATGGGAGCAGGAGCAGTGCCAGTTGTTATCAACGCTGGAGGACAAAAAGAAATTGTGACAGAAGGGGAGAATGGACTCTTGTGGGACAGCTTGGAAGAACTGCAAGAAAAAACTAAAAAAGTGATGAAGGATGAGAAATTACGAGAACAACTTTCCGAAAAAGCCCAGCTCCGCGCCAAAGACTTCAGCAAAGAACACTTCGCCTCCCAAATCACAAAGCTTGTCGAGCAAGGATAATTTAATGATCTCTTAATAAATTTGTGATATTATAGGTTTTAATCTACCCAGATTAAGATGAAAAAAATATTTTTTTGGGCGCTCGGCATTATCCTTTTATTAGGTGTTATTGGTAAAACTACGTCTTCATCAACTGCCGTTCAAGGAATTCAAACTACAGTTACTCCGACAATCCAGGCGACTGCAACACCGACAGCAACAAGTACTCCTGTCCCAACAGTTACCAATACTCCCACACCAACTCCAACACCAAAACCTATTTATATAGCACCAACTGCAATGCCTACACCAGTTGCGACAACGAGTCAATCAAGTGGATTAAGTAATGACAACTACTACACCAATTCGGATGGCAATCAAGTCCATTCGCCTGCATATTCCAATTCCATTCCAGCAGGTGCAACTGCAATCTGTGGAGATGGAACATATAGCTTCAGTCAGCATCGAAACGGGACTTGCTCTCATCACGGCGGCGTAGCACAGTGGTTATAAAAATTTAAGAATTTTTATATTTTTCTATAGTGAGCACTACTTTTTTCTTATGATTTTTAATTTATTTTCTAATAGTATTTGATGCTTGAATTATAGTTATTCTAGAAAAATTTTTTATAATACCATTTAACAGTGGTGTAACGGTAACCGTTGGGGGTACAAACGGTGGGGTTAATGGTGATTTTCTCCTTGAATAAGTTCTCGCCAAGGGGTGGCATATTCATGAGCAGCTAGACGTGCACGTGCAGTTCGATGTCGGAGACCTCTTATCGGATTGTTTTCCAACTGTGTGAAGATCCTAGTAATGCCAGTTTGGATATGATAAGGGCGATTGGATCCTTCCGGGTATTCTTGCCGGTAGGCAGCGATAAGCGTATTAAGATCGTAAGAGACCCGTTCATGCACAGAGGGATGAAAATAACCTTCTTCCACTTTCTGCAGTTTTCTTCTTGCTATAAAGTATTCGAGTCCTTCTATATCGAGATCTGACGTTACACCCAAAGCTGCACCCAAAAGATAATGGTTGATATCAAGTCTGGCTCCAAATAATAGCTGACTTGTATTAGGGTTTAGCTCAATACCACGGCGGAACTCTATAGCAGTTGGCGGACGAACTTCTACGCGACGAGCTAGAGACATAGTAGTGTCATTATACCATTGGTGATACAATTAACATGAGCTATGAGGCGGTTGGTACCTTTTTTCAATTTTTCTCTTTTACTTTTTGTCCTTTCTGTCCTTTTTCTTTTCAAACCATTCTTCTTTGACAATAAATTACCTATTCCTTCAGATACGATTGTCGGGCTGTACTATCCATTTCGTGATCTGTATGTCAAAGATTATCCTCGCGGTATTCCGTATAAAAATTTCCTGATAACCGATCCTGTGCGGCAGCAATATCCCTGGAGACAGCTCGCAATAGACGAGGAGAAACGTTTTCAACTTCCATTGTGGAATCCGTACACTATGGCGGGGATGCCGCTTCTTGGCTCACTGCAGTCAGCTGCTTTCTATCCTCTCAACATTTTGCTTTTCATCCTTCCTTTTTCCATCGGATGGAGTGTGTTGATACTTTTGCAGCCGATTCTTGCCGGAATATTCTCATACTTTTATTTACGAAATCTTGGGTTGTATAGGATCTCAAGTATTTTGGGTGGACTCGTTTTTGCGTTTTGTGGATTTTCCGTTGCGTGGCTTGAATGGGGGACGGTAGAACATGTTGGAGTGTGGTTGCCGTTGATACTTCTGGCAATTGATAAACTGTTCTTCCATTTACACGCGCTGAATGCAAAACGCAAAACATTTCTCTATGTTTGGTCTGCGATTCTTGTCTTCTCCCTTTGTGCGTCATTTTTCGCAGGCCATTTGCAGACATTTTTCTATCTTCTCATAACAGCAGTTGCGTACTGTTTGGTGCGGTGGATTCAGGGTGGGAGAGCGGTTAGATATTTTGTTTGGTTTTTTGTGCTGTTTTTATTATTTGCAGTTATTACTTGCGTGCAATGGCTGCCACTGTTTCAACTTATTAATTTATCAGCAAGAGATATCGATCAACTGAATTGGCAAAATATTCAGGGGTGGTTCATTCCGTGGCAGCATTTAATCCAATTTGTCGTTCCTGATTTTTTTGGCAATCCGACAACACTCAATTATTGGGGGACATGGAATTACGGTGAACTGATTGGTTATGTCGGTATTATTCCTCTCATTATGGCGCTGTATGCGTTATTTTTCCGACGGGACAGGGCGGTATTTTTCTTTGGGACGATTTTCTTCTTATCGTTAATTTTTGCTCTTCCTACCTACTTTGCACAACTTCCATATATCTACCATATTCCTTTTCTCTCAACAGCGCAGCCAACACGCCTGTTGTTCCTGACTGATTTTTCTTTGAGTATTCTTGCTGCATTTGGTATGGATTGGTATATCCGTCATGACAAAAAGCTGCATATTATTTATCCGGTACTTTTTATTGGAGCTATTTTTATCGGGCTGTGGCTCTTTGTGATGCATGGATCAGGAGAAACTATTCTGGTCGCAAAAAGAAATCTTTATTTCCCAACATTATTGTTCGCTCTCACCTTTGTCGTTGTTGTCATAAATATTCTCGTCAAACAAAAAAGAATATTTTTTCTGTTAATCGGAATTTTACTCCTTATGTCATTGGTTGACCTTTTTCGATTTGCTCAGAAATTTACGCCATTTACGAGTAGTGACTATCTTTTCCCTCATACTGCTATCCTTTCTTTTCTCCAGCATGATACGTCACAATTTAGAATAATGGCGACAGATCCGCGTATCATGCCTCCAAATTTTTCAGTTGCCTATCATCTCCAAAGTGTTGATGGCTATGACCCATTATATTTGCGAAGATATGGTGAACTCATTGCCGCGTCAGAACGGGGAAGACCTGATATCCATCCACCGTTTGGGTTTAACCGCATTATTACACCGGAAAATAGCAATTCACGGATTATTGATCTCCTTGGTGTGAAATATATTCTCAGCTTTTCAGACTTGCCAAACAAGCAATTTACGAGAGTAGAAGGAGAAGGACTGACAAATTTATATCAAAATAATAATGCATTTCCCCGTGCATTCTTCACAGCAAATGTACGACCTGTAAATAGCAAACAGGAAGCGATTGGGGCATTGCTTGATAACTTAGTTGATTTACACAAAACCGCAATTGTTGAAAACTGGGACGGTGACAGTAATCTGTTCACTCAGGGGAATGTTGTTATCACTCAGTATTCTGATAATCGTATTATTATGCATTCGGAAAATAATGGACAAGGGTTTCTCGTTTTGACGGATTCGTATTATCCTACATGGTCTGCAACAGTCTGTACAGAGAATGGATCGAATTGTCAGGAGAAAAAGATGTATCTTACCGACTACAACTTTAGAGGAATTGTCGTCCCGGCAGGAAATCACCGTATCGAATTTTACAACAGCCTGTTATAATAGGAATAACTCATGAATATTAGTATAGTGATTCCTAATTATAACGGAGAGAAACTTTTAAAAAAAAATCTCCCATCAGTGCTCCTTGCCGCCAAAGAATATGCAGCAGGTAAAGTTGAAATAATTATTCCTGACGACCCATCAACAGATAAATCATCACAAATCATTGCTGAATTTATTGATTCGATTCATGACGATCGTATTGTTGGTTTGACTGTCTCAAATAAAAATAAAAATGAAGCAGGATTTTCAAAAAACGTCAACCGGGGAGCAGCGATTGCAACTGGTGATATCATCGTCCTTCTTAATAGTGATGTTCGGCCACATCGAGGGTTTCTCCTACCATTACTCTCCCATTTTACTGATCCCAAAGTTTTTGCTGTTGGATGTCTTGATGAAAGTATCGAACAAGGAAAGACTGTTTTTCGCGGACGAGGAATTGGCAAATGGAAAAAAGGATTCTTGGTGCATGCAGCAGGTAAGTTAGATAACACCAATACCTTATGGGTGAGCGGTGGAAGCTGCGCAATCAGGAAAAGTCTCTGGGAAAGACTCCGGGGATTTGATGTGTTATACAATCCTTTTTACTGGGAAGATATTGATCTTTCTTATCGGGCATTGAAAGCAGGGTATAAGGTTATTTTTGAACCAAAAAGCGTTGTCATTCATGAACATGAAGAAGGAGCAATAAAAAATAAATTCAAACCTTTTCATATCCAAAAAATTGCTTACCGCAATCAATTTATTTTTGTTTGGAAAAATATTACCCAAGGATCTTTTCTCTTCTCACATTTTTTCTGGTTGCCTTATCATTTGATAAATGCAGCTCGTAGAAAAGATAAAGCTTTTTTTGTCGGATTGTATCTTGCTCTTTTACAAGTCTCGCGAATTATGGTAGAACGAGATAAAGTTAGGAGACTATTTATACTTTCAGATAAACAAATACTGAAAGCACACCGTGAATGAAATTATCAATTGTTATTCCAATTTTTAATGAAGAAAAAACAATACTGCTCCTTTTAGAACGAGTTATCAAACTCGTAATTCCCGGCGTTGAGAAAGAAATTATTATTATTGATGATGGAAGCACGGATGCTTCGGCATCTAAAGTCAAAAGTCGAACGTCAAAAATCAAAAATTTGAAATTTATTTCTCATAAAAAGAATATGGGGAAGGGAGCCGCTGTTGTTACTGGTATCAAACATGCAAAGGGTGACTACATCGTTATTCAAGACGCAGATTTGGAATATAATCCTCAACAAATAAAACAACTCATAAAGCCAATCCTTACTAAGAAAGCTGAAGTTGTCTATGGTACACGGCTTAGCCGTTTGCCTGATTTCAAAGGAGAGCAGAGGACTCCACAATTTTTCCTTCATTATCTTGGCAATAAATTTTTAAGTCTTGTGACCAGTTTAATTTATTTACAATGGATTACAGACATGGAGACCTGTTATAAATTATTTCCTAAAAAAGCAACGGAACATTTCAGTCTGAAGGCTCGAGGATTTGAATTTGAACCGGAAATTACTGCAAAACTTCTAAAACTTGGGTATAAAATTTATGAATTACCAATTCAAGTTACTCCACGAGGATATGAGGATGGGAAAAAGATTCATGCTGTGAAAGATGGACTTCGCGCTGTCTGGTATTTAGTAAAATATCGATTTGTTGATTGATCATTCGTTACTTTCAGTGGAATCATTATTTTCTTTATGGCTACTCTGCTTTATAATAAGAAGGAACTGCATTTATGAAGAGGTTAATTATTCTCTTTCTTATCTTAATTCTCGGCGCATTTCTTCGTTTTTATCATCTTGGATCAGTCCCTGTAGGTTTTCATCGGGATGAAGCATTTTTAGGCTATAACGCATATTCTCTTCTTCTCAATGGTAGAGATATGTCCGGTAATGTATTACCGATTCATCTTGAGTCATTTATCTATAGTCCAGCAGGTTATGCTTATGCGAGTATTCCCTTTATCGCTCTTTTTGGTTTGAATGAATTTTCGGTGCGATTTGCATCAGCATTTTTTGGTACAGCAACAATTCTTTTGGTTTATTTTTTTGTCAAAGAATTATTTAGAGAACATAAGAAAATTCATATAAAATTAGCACTATTATCTTCCTTTTTTCTTGCGATTTCTCCTTGGCACATCAATCTCTCCCGTGTCGCGACTGAAAACGTATTAGTTGTTTTTTTTATCACCCTTGGGTTACTGCTTTATTTTCTGTGGCTACGAACAGAAAAGAAATGGTTGTTAGTAGCAAGTGTTATTAGTTTTGCAATAACGCTTTTACTTTATCAAGCACCGCGGGCATTTTTACCGTTGTTTCTTCCAGCGTTGTTTCTTTACTTCCACCCAAAAAATCTCAAAAAACACATAGTATTGCCTGTAGTATTGTTTATACTTCTTATTGTACTGCCTGTCCTGATGATTCTTTCATCTCATGATCTTTCTCAACGGATCCGCATGCTATCTATTTTCCAAAATCCTCAGACACAACTAGTTTTGGATGAACAGATTAGGGAAGATCAGGGACAAAATACGTATGTAACGAGATTTTTCCATAATAAGCTTATTAATTATTCACTGACATATTTTGAAAATTATTTTAGTTATTTTTCTTATGATTTTCTTTTTACCGATCGAGGCTTACCTGATCGCTATCGGGTTCCTGATATGGGATTATTATATCTGTATGAATTGCCGTTTATCCTGTTAGGCCTGTGGACGCTCTTTACATTTGATAAGAAACGGGCTGGCTTTTTCTTTGTATGGATTATTCTCACACCCGTTGGTGCGGCGTTTACTTTTGATGATATTCCGAATTTACAAAGAACACTTATTGTATTTCCAGCTCTTTCAATACTCGTCGCGTATGGATTTCTTTTTGTCTGGGACTTTTTTGCTAGGAAAAATTTTGGAAGAATTGTTCATGTGTTGATTGGATTAGCAATGATCTATGGTTTGTTTTACTATCTGCATCAATATTATGTCCACCAAATTAATCACAGACCCTGGTACAGACAGGAAGGATATAAACAATTGGTATCAGAGGTAACTGCAGTACATTCAAACTATAAAAAAGTTGTTGTTACTCATTCTGAATCTGCTCCGGCAATTTTTTTCATGTTTTATAATAAATATGATCCACGTCTTGTCCAAAAGCAAATCCTTTCTCACCCGACCAATGTCCCAGGAAGAATGCCATTTGAGAATTATGTTTTTCCTGAAGAGCCATGTCCCCTGCATGCTCTTCCAACGGCTAATACAAAGCAATTGCCTGCATTATCAGGAGAAAAAAATGTCTTGTATGTAATTGGAGGAGATTGCAAAAAATTGGATGACAGAGTCAAAGTCCTTTCTGAAATTAAACGATCTGATGGAACAGTTGTGTTTACGCTTCAAACTGTGGCAGAATAGGGATATGAAATTATTTAAGAACATTAGTAAAAAAACAGAATTTATTCTATTTTTTATTGTTATTCTTGCTGCATTTCTCCGTTTCAATCAACTCGGTGTAAATCCACCATCGCTAACATGGGATGAAGTTGCATGGGGATACAATGCATATTCTCTTGGGATTGACGGACGGGACGAGTTCGGGAGGTTTTTGCCGCACAATTATCTTGAATCATTTGGGGATTTCAAACCTCCTGTTTATGCATATTTGGATATTTTGCCGGTTAAAGCTTTTGGACTTAATGAATTTTCGACCAGATTTCCGTCAGCATTGTTTGGTGTCTTAACTGTTCTTATCACATATTTCCTGACCAAAAGAATTTTTAGTTCCTCAAAATATTCAGAGCAGTATGCGTTGCTCTCAAGCTTGCTACTTGCCATTTCGCCCTGGCATATTATGCTTTCACGGGCAGCTTTTGAGGCAAACGTCGCATCATTTTTTTTGATCACTGGAATTTGGTTGTTTTTGGAAGCAATTGAGCGTCGATCCTGGCTATTGTATCTTTCTGCAATTTCATTTGTACTTTCAGTTTATACCTTTAATACGACAAGAATTGTTTCACCGCTTATCATAGGTGCTCTTGCTGTCTTATATTGGCGCAAATTATTTACGATAAAAAAACAGGTTATCATTGCAGGTTTTATTGGCATCCTACTGCTTTTGCCGACCCTTTCTTTCTTATTTTCTCCGCAAGCAAAATTGCGTTTTGCAGAAGTAAATATTTTTTCAGATCCAAAGGTTGTCCAAACAGCCAATCAGGAAATCCAGAATGACAACAATGCACGTTGGTCAAAAGTATTACATAATCGCCGTGTTGAATATACGCTTAGTTATCTTTCTCATTATTTAGATAACCTGACACCGCAATTTTTATTTCTTACAGGCGATGGCAATCCAAAATTTTCAATACAATCAATGGGGCAGATGTATTTATGGGAGCTGCCATTCTTGATTATCGGAATATTGTTTCTTTTTAGAAAACGCGAGGGGAATTGGAAACTAATTCCACTTTGGCTGCTTCTTGCCATTGTTCCCGCTGCAACTGCACGAGAAACTCCTCATGCACTTCGTACCGAGACAACACTTCCAACATTTCAAATACTTGTAGCGTATGGTGTTGCTACCGCAGTTGTATTACTGAATAAACTGAGTGATAAGTATGATGTATTAGTAAAAGGATTTTTTGGTGTGTTGATATTATTTGCGCTTTTTAATTTCGCTTATTATCTTGAAGATTATTACACTCATTATGCAGCGCAGTTTTCAAGTGAATGGCAATATGGATATAAAGATGCAATTACTTATATTAATCAAGTAGACAACCAATATGATGCGATTTATTTAACAGATACACTTGGAAGACCATATATTTATACGTTGTTTTATAAACAATATGATCCTAAACTTTTCCGGCAGCAGGCGATAGTTCATAGAGAAGCGGCAGGATTTGTAACAATTTATGGATTTAACAAATATTATTTTGATAGAAGTTTATTACCAAAAGATAAATCAAAAAAAGTTTTGTATATCGATGCACCGAAAGACGTTGTTAAAAGAGCAGCTATACAGAAGACATTCTATTTTGTTGACGGCAGTGTTGCATTAGTTGCCTACAC
Organism: uncultured Gammaproteobacteria bacterium; assembly: GCA_964391315.1. Lineage (GTDB taxonomy): Bacteria > Patescibacteriota > Microgenomatia > Levybacterales > UBA12049 > DATIGJ01. The sequence goes on from CAYMJR010000002.1 coordinate 9,681, forward strand.
ATTATGAAAACGAAATTATTATTATTAATTATTTTATTTATTGCTTCTGTTTTGCGGTTATATCAATTGGGAGCAGTTCCTGTTTCTCCTGATTGGGATGAAGCGGCACTTGGATATAACGCATATTCCATTATTCAGACAGGAAAAGATGAATACGGTAAGTCATTTCCAGTTGTTTTGCAATCGTTTGCTGATTACAAACCAGCACTTTACGTTTATCTTGCTATACCCACAATTGCTACGTTTGGTCTTAATACGTTTGCTGTTCGTTTACCATCAGCGCTTTTTGGCATTGCGACTGTTTTCGCCACATACCTTTTGGTTTATGAATTATTTAAACGGAAAGATCTTGCATTACTTTCAGCATTTCTTTTAGCAATTTCTCCCTGGCATATTCAATTTTCGCGTGTTGCTTTTGAAGCAAATATCGGAGTCGCTCTCAATGTTTTTGCACTCGTATTATTTTTCAAAGGTTTGAAAAAACCATATCTTTTGTCATTTTCCGCAGCAATATTTTCCTTAAGTTTTTATATTTATCAAAGTCAAAAAGTATTCACTCCTCTGTTTGTCTTAATGCTAATTCTTGTATATCGAAAAGAACTTTTTGCAGTTACCAAAAAATATCTTATCGCTGCATTTCTTGTAGGATTTTTTGTAGCTTTGCCAATGTTGTCACTTATCATTACTGACAAACAGACGTTGGCACGGGCAAAAGGGGTAAGTATCTTATCAGTCGCAACACCTTACTCAAAAACAGAAATGCAAAAATATCTCCAAGATAAAGAAAATCACAACTATTTTGGTGCAATATTGCATCAACGGTATCTTGTCGGTGCAAAAGAAATTGTTTCTGGTTATCTTGCACACTATAATCTGAAATGGCTTTTCATCACTGGTGATTTAGAAAGACATCATGCTCCTGGCATGGGGTTATTATATTTATGGGAATTACCATTCTTATTAATAGGGTTATATATCTTGTTGTTTGGTTACTTTCCAATAAAAACAAAAATATTTCTTTTCTTGTGGTTTTTTCTTGTTCCTGTTCCAGCGTCAATTACGTTTGATGTGCCACATGCAGTACGGACGCTCAATTTTCTGCCTACATTTCAAATAATTACGGCACTTGGATTAATAACCGCTTATTTGGCTGTCAAAAAGAATTATGAATCAGGACGCATGAATAACGCTTTCCGGTTTTCCATTTATGGAATATTTTTACTCTTTGCCGTTTTCAATTTTATCTATTATCTTAATCAATATTTTGTCCAACAGAATTATTTCTATTCAGAATTCTGGCAATATGGATATAAAGATGCAATAGCGTATACACAGCAAATTGATAGCAAAAAACACTATAAAAAAATTATCGTCGCAAGTCAGGCACCTTTAGATCAATCATATATTTTCTTCCTTTTTTACCTAAAATATCCACCGCAAGTTTATCAACATACCGAGGACAAAATTGATTATCTTTCAGGATCTTTTTCGGACGCTCATACGTTTGGAAAGTATGAATTCCGCCCTTTTAACTGGGAAACAGAAAAAGATCAACGAGATGTTCTCTTTATTGGAAGACCTCTAGATTTTCCTCCGGGTGTTGCAAAAAAAGTGATTTATTATCTGAATGGGAAACCAGCGATCATATTTGCTGATCGGTGATCTATGAAACAAAAAGCTTTTATACTACTGTTTGTTATTCTCCTATTTTTACCGCTTATTGATTTGTTACGTCCCGGACTTCCTCTAACTCATGACGGACAGGACCATGTTGCTCGGATCGCAAATTTTTATCAAAGCCTTCAGGAAGGAAATTTTGTTCCTCGTTGGGCAGAAAATCTTAATTGGGGTTATGGTCATCCAATTCTTATGTTTCTTTATCCATTACCATCCTATATTGCCTCACTTTTTCGTTTTCTTGGGTTTTCTTTTGTTGCTAGCACAAAGTGGGTATTTGGTCTGTCATTTATTTTTAGTGTTGTTACGATGTATTTCTGGCTTCGGCAATTCCTTTCAGAAAAAGCAGCAATTATCGGATCACTACTTTACGGATACGCGCCGTATCACTTTGTTGATCTCTATGTGAGGGGGGCGATAGGGGAACTTGTTGCATTTGTTTTTCCACCACTTGTTCTTTATTTCTTTTTCAAACTGTCACACAAAAATTCCTATTGGTATGTCTTGGGAGGCTCATTATCACTTGCCGCATTTATTTTGGCACACAATGCAGTGAGTTTGATGTTCCTTCCAATTTTATTTGGATACATAGTGTATTTATATTTCATGACAAAAGACAAAAAGCGATTTTTACTAAGCACGGTTATAATTATTCTTTTTGGATTTTTTCTCTCTGCATTTTTTTGGCTGCCGGCATTTTTGGAAGGAAAATATACGCTTCGCGATACCGTAACTGCATATGAATATCAAGATCGTTTTGTTAATCTTTCTCAACTATTTTATGGTCCATGGAATTATGGACAGACGGGTGAGTTTACAGTACAGGTAGGATTACTCCAGTGGTTATTTATCCTTATTACAATTCCTGTTGTCGTCTTTTTCTATAAAACAAAAAATAAATTATGGATTCCATTAGTTGGTTTATTCATCATCTTTTTTGCTGCGCTCATTCTTATGACTTCTTTTACTAAAGTGATTTGGGATAAGATTAGCTTATTACAAAAATTTCAATTCCCCTGGCGATTACTTTTTGTGACAATGTTTACATCATCTGTTATTGGAGCAATTCTCTTTTCAGTAATACCAAAAAAATGGCAACTTACATCATTTATCATTTCAGTTATATTTATTGTTTTATCGACTACACAAATGTGGCATCCCCGGACCTATCTTCTCAACCCCGAACAATTTTACACAGGTATTTATAATGGTACGACTGATACTGGTGAGAGTTCGCCGATTTGGTCAATTCGATTTATGGAATACAGACCTGTTGCACCAATAGAGATAATTCATGGAAACGGACAAATAACTCTTGGTCAAAGAATATCAACGAAACATGTATATAATGTTTCTCTGACACAAAAGTCTCAACTCAGAGAAAATACACTTTATTTTCCCGGATGGAGTATTTTAGTTGACGGTAACGTAGTACCAATCGAATTTCAGGATGCCAATAATCGAGGACTAATGACTTTTTGGGTTGAGCAAGGAACGCATACGGTTACTGTTCGTTTTCAGGAAACAAAACTACGCCTTCTTGCAGATGTGATGAGTATTGGAAGTTTGTTACTTTTGTTTCTGTTGGGTATACTTAAAAATAGATTATGGCGAAATTAACAATAGCACTTGCTACCTACAATGAAGAAAAAAATTTGCGTGCATGTTTGGCATCTGTCCAACAGATCGCTGATGAAATTGTCATTGTTGATGGTACTTCAAGCGATAATACCGTAGCAGTCGCAAAAGAGTTTGGTGCGAAAGTGAAAGTAGTTGAAAACCAAAAGATTTTTCATATTAACAAACAAAAAGCACTTGAAATGGCAACTGGTGACTGGATTCTTCAACTCGATGCAGATGAGATTGTTAGTCCTGATTTGGCAAGAGAAATTTTGAATGTTTTGGATATGACAGAAGACGAGCTTGAAGACTATCAAGAACGATTACCAAAAAGAAAATTATTTCTTCGACATCAGGAATTACTTGAAGCACGTGATGGCAAAATCGGAACACATGAAGGTCAGTACACTGCTTTTTTTGTCCCGCGATTGAATTATTTTTTGGGAAAATATTTACGTTTTGGAGGAGTATATCCTGACGGCGTTATTCGCTTAGTTAAAAAAGGACATGCGAAATTTCCTGCGAAAGATGTCCATGAACAGATTGAAATAAAAGGCAGAGTAGGATGGCTTCAACATGATCTTATTCATATGGCTGATCCAACATTCAGTAGATACCTTCAACGAAATAGTCGGTATATTGATTTAATCGCAACACAGTTAAAAGAATCAAATACAAATCGTGATGGTTTAACTACTATGAAATATCTTTTCGTTCTTCCCGTATCATGGTTTGGCCTAACATTTTTGAGACACAAAGGTTTTTTAGATTCCTGGCAGGGTTTTGTTTTTTCATTTTTTTCAGCTCTTCGTTTTCCGAGAGCGTATCTTCGATATCTTAAAAAATCGTGAAACAATTTTTTTATAAAAATCGATATTTATTGGCTGTTTGGTTAATTCTTCTTATCGCGTTTGTTGTCCGTTTTTATAACTTCAATATTCGGTGGGGACTTGGCAGTGACGACTCACGAGACATCATGATTGCTCAAGAGGCTTTGCGCCGGCATGAACTGCCTCTGATCGGATCCTTTAGTTCTGCTGGACCTTTTGTTTTTGGACCATTTTTTTACTGGTTCATTATGTTGTCTTATTTAATAGTTCCTTTTGTGTTTACCATTCCCTGGGTTTTTACTGGATTAACAGGAGTTGCGACTGTTGGGATCCTGATGTGGTGTGGTAAGAAAATCGCAGGCAATAATTTTATGCTCCTCTTAGGTCTTCTTGCCGCGACATCACCTCAGCTTGTTGTCAGGTCTCTTGCTTTGGGACAACACACATTTGTTGGTTTTGCAACCTCATGCATGGTTCTTGCACTGCTTTTCTTTTTTGAAAAGAAAAAACTTATTTTTGCCTTCCTCGCAGGGCTTGCAATAGGAACTGGCGTAAATTTTCATTATCAAGCGTTGAATCTACTTATTTTTCTTTTTGTCTTTTTCTTTGTTCCCAAAACTTCATTCCGTTTTAAATTGCTTAGTTTTGTAAGCGCAGGTCTGGGTGTTGGTATTGCACTATCGCCCCTTATCATTTGGGATAGTCAGCAGCACTTCGCAAATTTGAGAAATATTATGGATTATTTCTTAATCGCTCAATACCGACTGTATGTTCCAAACAGCTGGAAACTCTTCATTTTTAGTTTCCTTCCTTCGTATTGGG
>CAYMJR010000002.1:14729-75719 GCA_964391315.1 uncultured Gammaproteobacteria bacterium
TATGTTCCAAACAGCTGGAAACTCTTCATTTTTAGTTTCCTTCCTTCGTATTGGGCATTTGTTATTGGTATTTATCGTCCCTTAGCACTCGCCACTATGTTTGTTGCCAGTGCTACATTATTTGTTGCTTTTATCTGGAAAAAGCTTCCTGCAAAGATAAGTTTGTTATTTATACCATTTGCTTTACTCATTTTCTTAAATAGGTTTTATAAAGGAGAAAGATCTGAAGGGTATTTGCTCTACTTCTTACCATTTATTCTTATTGCGACATCTTATACTCTGTATCTCCTTTTTCAAACAGGTCGTTTCGTATTTCTGAGAAGAATTCTTGTTGTGGTACTGTTTGCAGTTCTCCTTATTGGTAATTTTGACAGTATCAGACAAATTGATACCTACCAGGGACCGGTTCCAGGTTTGGAAAAAATTATTGATACATTGGTCGTGACATATCCCAATCAAAAATTCACCGTGTATGATTATAAAGCAGGATACTCAGCCCAAGATCAGGCAATCAGTGCATTGCTTTTTAAACGACATCTGATTTCTCCAAATGGCGTACCAATTGGATTTCTTTGCTATATTAAATGTCCTGTTTATAAACGTATTTCCTTTTATGGAGAATTATATCTTGCTGATTTAAGTTCTAACAAAGATATTGCAAAAAATCATGCGCTTTGGGTCAATGTTAATCCTGCAAATATGTATGATGATCTTATCGGATGGTCTAAAAAGCATGCTCTAACATCATCATTTTCTCTACAAGGGTATCTTACAGATAAGCTGCATTTTTGATACAATAGCAATATGAAAGTTCTTGTCACAGGTGGTGCTGGGTACATTGGGAGTTTTATGGTCAAGCGATTGCTTTCTGATGGGCATGAAGTAACTGTTGTTGATAGTCTTGAAAGAGGTCATAAGGACGCAATAGACTCTCGGGCATCGCTTAAATTAGGAAATTTGGGTGATTCTGCATTTCTTTCTGATCTTTTTGGAAGTTCATCATTTGATGCGATTATTCATTTTGCTGCATACATTTCAATGGGTGAGTCAATGCAAAGACCTTTCATGTATTTTGATAATAATACACACACAGCGGCAAAATTTTTTGATGAGGCAATAAAACATAATATTAAGAAGATCATTTTTTCATCGACTGCAGGAGTGTATGGTAATCCAGTAAAAGTACCAATCCCTGAAGATCACCCAAAAAATCCAGAAAATCCTTATGGAGAGAGTAAGCTCATGGTAGAAAAGATACTTTCCTGGTATCAAAAGATTCATGGTCTTAATTTTATCGTCCTTCGCTACTTTAATGCCTGTGGTGCAGCACTTGATGGTAGTATGGGTGAAGCACATGATCCTGAGACACATCTTATTCCCTGCGCGATGAAAGCCGCATTAACGAATTCAGCATTTACCCTTTATGGCAGTGATTATGCAACGCCTGATGGAACCTGTGTTCGTGATTATATTCATGTTCTTGATCTTGTTGATGCGCATGTTAAAGCATTACATAAATTGCAAGACTCAACAGGAGGATTTTATTATAATGTCGGTACCGGAAAGGGATTCTCCAATAAAGAAGTTGTTGATGTCATTAAAAAAGTTTCTGGTGTAGATTTTGAGGTAACTATTGGTCAACGAAGACCTGGCGATGCCAACGAATTAGTTGCTGACGCATCGCGTATTATGAATGAACTGCAATTTAAGTCACAATATTCTGATTTGGAAACCATTGTCAGAAGCGCATGGCAATGGCACAAGAAAAACTTTGAGCAAAAGAAAGAAAGCTAATATTGAGAATGAAAATAGCTATCGATATTTCTCCTTTACAGACGGGACATAAGGTACGTGGAGTCGGGTTTTACTTGAGTCACTTAAAAAATGCCTTGGTCACATATTTCCCAGAACACGAATATATTTTTTTCGAAAACAAAGAGCAGATTAACCAAAAAATTGATCTTATTCATTACCCATATTTTGAACCATTTTTTATAACGTTGCCTTTTTTTGAACAATATAAAAAGGTAATTACCGTTCACGATTTAACGCCACTAGTTTTTCCTGATCATTTTCCAGCAGGGATAAGAGGCAATTTTGCTTGGCAAATCCAGCGATTTAATCTTAAACGTTCTGATGGAATTATTACCGATTCCGATTCTTCAACAAAAGATGTTTACAAGTATACTGGTGTCTCTACAAAAAAAATTCATACAGTACATTTGGCAGCAGGAGAAGAATTTATACGACTCACGAATCATGAATCACGAATTAAGGATGTACGAAAAAAATATAGTTTACCTGAGAAGTTTGTTTTGTATGTAGGGGATGTGACTTGGAATAAAAATCTTCCGCAGCTTGTTCAAGCAATGAAAGAACTAAAACTTCCGCTTGTTATGGTTGGAAAAAGCTTGGTTCAGACAGATTTTGACCGGACAAATCCATGGAATAAAGATTTGATCACAGTACAAAAAGAAACAGAAGGAGAGAGTAACTTTATCAAACTTGGTTTTGTCCCAACTGACGATCTTGTTGCACTTTATAATGCAGCAACCGTTTTTGTTTTCCCTTCAGTTTATGAAGGTTTTGGTCTTCCTGTTCTTGAGGCTATGCAATCAGGCTGTCCGGTCGTCACTACCAAAGGCGGTTCTCTTGCAGAAGTAGCTGGAGATGCTGCGTATTTTGTTGATGGCTATGATACGAAAAGTATCGAAAAAGGAATAGCGGGCGTTTTTGAATCTAAAAGACTGCAAGACTCACTAAGAGAAAAAGGATTTGCACAAGCGAAAAAATTCAGCTGGAAACAAACTGCAAAACAAACAATTGAAGCATACAAGAATTGTTTATCACAATAAATAGCATGAAAGAAAAAGCAAAAGAACTAATCAAACATCCTCTTATTTATGGCAGTAGTATTGTCGTTATAGGAAATCTTTTCGCTAACTTTTTTAATTTTCTCTTCAATTTATTTATGAGCCGCAATCTTTCAATCTCCGATTATGGAGTTATGGCAAGTATTGTTGCATTAATTGCTTTTCCGAGTTTGGCTGTTGGAGCTATTACACCAATGGTAATACATTTCGCAGGAAAATATTTCGCAACCGGAGAATTAGCAATGATACGAGGTCTCTATTTAAAAATTAATAAGTGGCTATTTATTTTGGCAATTGTTATATGCCTTTTATTTCTTATTTTTATTCCTACAATTAATGCATTTTTCCATATTAATAATACCGGAATACTATTCCTTACCGATGTAATTATCTTTTTTATCATCATAAGCACACTCAATATGGCACTTGTTCAGGCTAAATTAGCATTTCTCTCGCAGGTATTTATCAACATTTCTGGTTCCGTTCTAAAAGTTGTTGCAGGAACGATTTTAGTATTCAGCGGATTTGCGCTTGGTGGAGCAGTCTTTGCATTTTTCCTTTCATTTCTTGTCTCATATATTGTCAGTTTTATCCCTCTCGGGTTTATTTTTGACAGAAAAACAAAGCCAGTACATGTAGACACAAAAGAACTTTTCGATTATGGAATTCCTTCTGCCCTAACGCTTATAGCAATAACCTCATTTATTTCCACTGATATTATTCTGGTCAAACATTTTTTCCCTCCAAATCAAGCAGGTATTTATGCGGGGATGTCTCTGGTCGGACGAGTTATATTTTATCTTTCAGCCCCAATTGGTAATGTGATGTTTCCGGTAATTGTTCAGAAATATAGTAAGAATGAAAATTTTACTAACACATTTAAATTTGCAATGTTGCTTGTTTTAATCCCGTCAATAGCTCTTACTATCTTTTATTACCTTTTCCCAAACTTTACAATACTTTTCTTTCTCAAAAAGTCCGCATATCTTGAAGTAACTTCATTACTCTGGATTTTTGGTTCCTTTATAACTCTTTATAGTCTTTTGACAATTATCACCAATTTTTTCTTATCAATTAAAAAGACAAAGGTTTATATCCCGATTAGTTTAGGAGCGATAGTGCAGATTGTATTAATTCTTTTTTTCCACCAGACATTTTTTCAAATAGTATCTATTTCTGTTGGTATTACCTTTTTACTTGTGTTGGGACTTTTGTTATACTACCCGTATGCCACACAAAAAAACGAGCTTACACGCTAAGCTTTTTTCAATAATAGTTCCTGCTTATAAACAAGAAAAAACTATTGCAAAAGATCTGCATAGAATTAAACAGGTAATGGATCAATTGCGATATGATTATGAAATAATTGTTGTTGTTGATGGATTTCTTGATCGAACTTATGAACGTGCAAAAAAAGTAGAATCCTCAAAGATTAAAGTTTTTGGATACGAACATAATCACGGAAAAGGGAATGCAATCCGTTATGGCATGGCAAAGTCAAAAGGTGAGATAGTTGCATTTATTGACGCAGGTATGGATTTACAGCCAAATGGGATATCAATGCTTCTTGAACATTATGAATGGTATAACGCGGACATTATTGTTGGATCAAAATTACATCCGGTCTCAAAAGTTAAGTATCCTTTAGAAAGAAGAATTCTTTCTTGGGGTTATCGTATGTTGACAGGAATTTTATTTGGTTTGCAGGTAAGAGATACACAGGTTGGTATGAAATTATTTAGAAAGAAAGTATTAGAAGATGTTTTACCTCGTTTGGTTGTCAAAAGATATGCATTTGATGTAGAAATTCTTGCAGTCTCTTACTACCTCGGATATAAAAGAATTTATGAAGCACCAATCGAATTGGATTTTACGAATGTCACTTCATCAATAACAGTGAAAAATTTTTGGCAGATTGTTAGTCTGATGTTGGTTGATACAGTAGCGATTTTTTACCGGCTCAAAATTTTGCGGTACTATGATAGTAGAAATAAAAGGAAATGGAGTTTTGAACCTGAACTTAATTTTCGAGTTAACCTACCATGAACATTCTTATCCTCAACTGGCGAGATCCGAAAAATCCAAAATCCGGTGGAGCTGAACAAGTAACATTTGAACATGCCAAAAGATGGGTTGAAGCAGGGCATACTGTTACATGGTTTACCTCATATTTTCTCAATGCAAAAAAAGAAGAGACTATCGATGGTGTTTCTATAATTAGAAAAGGCGGAGCATATACTGTTTACCTACTTGCGCCATTTTACTATTTCTTTTGTCAAAAAAACTTTGATATCGTTATTGATGAGATTCACGGAATACCTTTTTTTACACCTCTTTATGTAAGGAAGCCAAAAATTGCTTTCATTCACGAAGTAGCTGGAGAAATTTGGGATTACATGTATCCCTTTCCGATAAATGTGTTTGGAAAAATTTTTGAATCGTTTTATTTTCTTTTTTATAAGGATATTTTTTTTTGGACAGACGCCCCATCAACAATTACTGATTTGGAAAAGCATGGAATAAAAAAAGAGGAATGTATTGCAATTCCTTGCCCTCCTGGTAATAAATCACTTGATAAGTTGCCGCAAAAAGAAACATCTCCGACATATATTTTTGTGAGTAGATTGGTCAAAATGAAGGGAATAGAGAATATTTTGAAAACCTTCAAACTTATTGTTGCAGAGAAACCCCAAGCGAAATTGTGGATTGTTGGTGGTGGAGAAGCAAGTTATATGAAAACTTTGGAAACAAAGATAAAAAATTGTGGTATAGCAAAAAACGTCACTTTTTATGGATATGTATCAAATCAGAAAAAATTGGAATTAATGAGAAGGGCACATATCCTTTTGCATGCATCTGTAAAAGAAGGATGGGGACTAGTTGTCCTGGAAGCTGCATCACAAGCAACACCTGCTGTTGTATACAATGTACCCGGTCTTTGTGATGTCGTAAAGAATGGGAAAACGGGAACAGTCATAAAGCGAAATACTCCTGATGAGATGGCAAAAGAAGCAGTAAAACTTTTTGAAAACAAAAAGAGATATAGTGAATATCAAAAAAATGGATTAGCCTGGGCTTCTAGTTTACGGTGGGATACCGTAGCAAAGGACAGTTTACAGCTTTTAGAACGTCATGTATAATAAATCTTCAGATAAGATGACTATACCTTTTGTTGATTTACAAGCACAGTATAAAGAGCTGGAAGCCTCGATTCAATCTGCAATTAATAAAATACTTCAAGACACGAGTTTTATTCAAGGCAGCGATGTAAAACTGTTTGAAGAAGAATTTGCGGCATATATTGGTACAAAGTATTGTGTTGGTTTAAATTCCGGTACAGATGCATTAATTTTGGGAATAAAAGCTTTAGATTTAAAAAAAGGAGAAATAATTGTTCCTGCGCAAACATATTACTCAGGAGCCTTGGCTCCGCTAGTTAATGATTTCAAACCTGTATTTGTTGATGTTGATGAAAATGATTTTGGAATAAATTTAGAAGATCTCAAGAAAAAGATAAACAAAAAGACAAGAGCAATAATTGTAACTCATCTGTATGGACAAGCAGATAAGATTGATGAAATAAAAAAAATTATCAATCAAACAAATAAAGAAGTTCTTATTATTGAAGATGCATGCCAATCACATGGTGCATATTTTAAGAAAGCGAAAGTAGGAACATTTGGTGTTTTTGCCGCATTTTCTTTTTATCCTGGTAAAAATCTTGGTGCTTTTGGAGATGCAGGTGCTCTAGTTACCAATGACAAAAAGATAGAAAAAAAATTAAAACTTTTGAGAGAGTATGGACAAGAGAAAAAATATTATCATACAAGTATCGGTTATAATTCAAGATTGGATGCTCTACAGGCGGCAATTTTACGTGTGAAATTACCTTATTTAGATCAATGGAATAAAAAACGTCAAAAAATTGCAGCCTACTATACAAAACAACTTAATGCAAAGTTACCGTTTATTAAAACGCCGAATAATTTTGATGAAAGAAAGAGTGTTTATCACGTATATGTAGCCCGAGTACCAAAAAGAGATGCGTTACTTGCTTATCTCAGAGATAATAATGTTTTTGCCCAGATACATTATCCTGTTCCGTTACATTTACAGGAAGGCTTTAATTTTCTCGGGTACAGAAGGGGAGATTTACCACTAATAGAAAAAATTTCTTCAGAAATTATCTCGCTACCAATATATCCACATATGACAGAAGAGAATGTTGATTTTGTTATCAAAAAGATAATTGCATTTTATAAAAAATAGCTTTTTTGTCCTTGACAATAAAAAGGATGAGCTGGTAATATAGCATATATGAAAATTGTCAGAAAACTTAAGCCGTTCCATACAGACGATAGAGGAGATATCTCTCATATTTTAAAAGATGAAACCCCAATAACAAGTGCATTACTTATTACTTCCAAAAAGGGAGCAATCAGAGCCAATCACTGGCATAAAAATGATACACATTATGTGTATTTGACAAAAGGGAAAATGGAATATACCTACCGTGATATAAAAGCAGCAAATAGTAGAAAAAGAACCATTATTGTAAATGCAGGAGAAGTTATTGAAACCCCTCCTATGACAGAACATGCTATGAAGTTCCTCGAGGATTCTGTTTTTATCGCATTTACGACTGAACCACGAGATCAAAAACATTACGAAACTGACACCACACGAATAAAGCTTATCTGAGTATGACAAATCAGCTTATCAAAAAACTGCAACAATGCCGTGTATGTAGAAGCAGAAAATTAAAAAAAATCTTTAATTTCGGACCATCACCTCTTGCGAATGAATTTTTATCTAAAGAACAAATTGATGGACCGGAATCTTTTTATCCTCTTGAAGTTTATTTTTGTGATACATGTACTTTTATTCAGCTCGGTCATGTAGTAGATCCTCAAGTATTATTTGGAAATTATGTATATGTCTCATCAACATCACCAGTATTCGTCCAGCATTTTAAGGAATTCGCAGCAGATATAATAGCCCGCTTTTCTCTTGATAAAAAATCTCTTGTCATTGATATAGGAAGTAATGATGGAATTCTTTTAAAACCATACCACGATCAAAAGATTCCAGTCTTAGGGATAGAACCGGCAAAACATATTGCTCGTATAGCACAAGACAGCGGGATTGAAACAATTTCGGAATTTTTCAGCGTTGATTTGGCAAAGAAAATTGTTAAGAAAAAAGGCAAAGCGGATGTTGTTACAGCAACGAATGTCTTTGCCCATATTGATGATTTAGATGAAGTCATAACAGGACTGCAGGAATTGCTAAAAGATGATGGTATTTTTATTATGGAAGCACCGTATTTAATCGATTTTATTGAAAAGAAATATTTTGATTTAGTGTATCATGAGCATTTGTCATATTGGGCAGTTGCACCTCTCATAAAACTTTTTGAAAGGTTTGATATGACTGTTTTTGATGTACAAAAGGTAAGTGCACATGGAGGAACAATAAGAGTATTTGTTAAGAAAATGAATGGTAAGCATAAAATTGAAAAAAGTGTAAAAGACTTCCTAAAACAAGAAAAAGAAAAGAAGCTCGATCGGATAGATACCTATATAACTTATGCAAATGAAATTTTAGAAAATAAAGTTGCATTAACACAAATGCTTGTGAAATTAAAATTACAAGGAAAGAGAATAGTCGGATATGGCGCACCGGCAAAAGGTAATACATTACTCAACTATTTTAAAATAGGTACAGACATTTTAGATTATGTTATTGATGACAGCCCAATGAAACAGGGATTATATACACCCGGTACACGAATTCAAGTCGTCCCTGCATCAATATTAAAAAAAGATAATCCTGATTACGTTCTTATCTTGGCCTGGAATTTTGCAAAGCCTATTATGGAAAAGTATGCCTGGTATAAAGATAAAGGCGGCAAATTTATCGTTCCAGTTCCAAAACCTAAAATTATATAATTATGAATTATTCTACAATTCCTACAGATGATTTAAATGAAATTGCAAAAGCTCTCAAAAAATATGCTGCTAAATTAGAGGGCAAAACAATTCTTATTACAGGAGGTACAGGATTTTTGGGAAATTATATTGTCGCTTCGTTACTGCATATGAATAATACTATTTTAAAAACTCCTTGTAAGCTTATTGTTGTGGACAATTTTATTACCTCCTCAAAGGTAAGTGCAAAACAAGCAAAGGTAAAGAACGTGACATATCTTGAACATAATGTAATTAATCCACTCACGACAGTAAAAGGAAAAATTGATTATATTATCCATGCAGCTGGGATTGCATCACCAATCTATTATAAAAAGTTTCCTCTTGAAGCGATTGATGTTGCGATTGCTGGTACAAGAAATATGCTTGAATTGGCAAAAAAGAAAAAAGTGAAAAGCTTTTTATTCTTTAGTTCAAGTGAAATATACGGAAATCCTCCACCAGCTGAAGTGCCGACAAAAGAAACATATAATGGAAATGTATCCTGTATTGGTCCGCGATCATGTTATGACGAATCAAAAAGATTGGGTGAGACTATTAGTATGACATACTTCTGGCTTTATAAAACTCCAATTAAAATCGTTCGGCCGTTTAACGTCTATGGTCCTGGTATGAGAGCAAATGATTTTCGAGTACTTCCTAGATTTATACTTAGCGCCTTACAAGGAAAAGTAATTCCGGTTCATAGCAACGGTACACAAACGAGAGCATTCTGCTATATTTCAGATGCTACTATTGGATTTTTGAGCGTCCTTTTGGGCGGGAAAGATGGTGAAGTGTATAATGTCGGGAATGATAAGACTGAAGTCTCAATGAATACGTTGAGTGAAGTTGTTAATGAAGTATTTGATAACAAACTGAACATAAAAAATGTTTCTTATCCAAAAGATTATCCACAAGATGAACCGCAACGTCGTTGCCCCGATTTAACAAAAGTGAAAGAGACTCTTAAGTTTATTCCTTCTGTAGACTTAAAGGAGGGAGTCTTACGAACAATTACCTGGTGTAGAAAAAATTGGAATTGGAGGGAGAATTAGTGAAGCAGAAAACTGTTTTATCCATCATTACTCCTACGTTAAATGCTGAAAAATATTTACCCTTTTTTTTTGACTCTCTCCTAAAACAGACATATCCACGAAATAAAATTGAATTTGTTGTTGCTGATGGCGGTTCGTCGGACAATACAATTAAAATTGCAAAAAAATATGGGGCAAAAGTAGTTAAAAATTCTTACGTTCAGGCACAACCTGGTGTTTTTGTAGGAATGCAACATGCTGCGAGTGATCTTCTGATGGTGTTATCCGGGGATAATATTTTTAAAGACAATAACGCAATAGAAAAAATTGTTAAGGTATTTTCCGATAAACAAATTTATGCAGCTTTTCCCAAACATGATAGTAGTACTGATGATTCGTTATATAGTAAATATTTTAATACGTTTACTGATCCCTTTAACCACTTCGTTTATGGTGATGCTTCAAATGCCCGTACGTTCCATAAAGCATATAAAACGATCAAACATACCAAATTGTATGATATTTATGACTTTTCATCCAATCCTGTAAGGCCTATACTTGGATTAACACAAGGGTTTACGGTTCGATCAAGTTTCTTAAAGGATTGGAAAGATATTTATGATGATTTTGCTCCAATTTACGACCTTATCAGAGCAAAAAGAAAAATAGCATATCTTTTCGATGTAAAACTTTATCATCATACAGTACAGGATATTGAACATTTTTTTAGAAAACAGAGATGGGCAGCAAAAAATGCAATTGAAAAAAAAGGTTATGGGATTAGCATAAGGAAAAATTTGCTAACTGTGTCCCAAAGGATAAAAATGTATTTATTTCCATTTTATGCATATAGCATCATTATCCCGATAGGACGGGCATTTTATAATTTTATTTTGAGTAGAGAAAAGATGTGGCTGTTTCATCCCATCATAACATGTGTATCGGCTACAGCCATTGCTTATGAATTTATTCGTCTTAAAGTTGGTTTCAGTAATGATGTATCAAGATTGCAGAAATAATATATGAAAAAAACAAGTATCAATAATCAGAAACAAACGATAAGAGATGTCTACTTAGGCGAAAACGTGAAAATATTTGATTTTGTTAATCTTTATGAATGCGAGATCGGTGATGAGTCGATGATAGGAGCGTTTGTCGAAATTCAAAAAGGAGCAAAAATTGGTAAAAAATGCAGGATTCAATCGCATTCTTTTATCTGTGAAAAAGTAACGATAGAAGATGAAGTTTTTGTCGGTCATGGAGTAATATTTATTAATGATAAAAACCCAACGGTTGAAAAAACATTGAAAAAACTGTATAACATGGAAAATGTCTTAATTAAAAAAGGCGCGACAATTGGGTCCGGAGCAATTATAATGGCAGGTGTTACTGTTGGATCCAATGCTTTTGTAGGAGCAGGAGCTGTAGTGACAAAAGATGTGCCTGCAAATACTACAGTAGTTGGAGTTCCGGCAAGAGAAATGCATTAAGAATATATGATTAAATTAATTAAATCTACATTCTATAAGGAAAAAGAGACAAAAAAACAACTTTCACAGTTTATCTTGGGTGCAGAACAGTTAAGTATTGGAGAACAGTGTCGAAAATTTGAGAAAAGATTTGCAAAATATCAGGGTAGACAACATTGTGTGTTTGTAAACAGTGGCAGCTCCGCAAATCTTGCGATCGTTCAGTCACTTCTTAACTTAGGCAAAATTAAAAAAGGAGATAATATCGGTTTTTCCGCAATTACATGGTCAACAAATGTTATGCCTCTCATTCAATTAGGTCTTACAGCTGTGCCAATTGATGTGGAGTTAGATACATTGAACGTATCAAGTGAAAAATTGAAAAAAATTTTAAAGAAATATCCTTTAAAAATGCTTTTCCTTACGAATCTTCTCGGTTTCTGTGATGATATTGATGAAATAAAAAGGATCTGTGATAAAAATAAAATTATTCTCATTGAAGATAATTGTGAGTCTCTTGGAACAGTTTATAAAGGGAAAAAGTTAGGTAACTTTGGACTGGCAAGTACTTTTTCTTTTTATGTAGGTCATCATTTATCAACTATTGAGGGTGGTGCAGTATGTGTCGATAGTCACAATTTAGAGACTATGTTGCAGATGGTACGCGCACACGGTTGGGATAGAAATTTGACTGAACGAAAGCAGCTTAAAATACGACTAAAACATAATGTTAACTCGTCTTTTTATTCTCGTTATACATTTTATGATCTGGGCTACAATCTGAGAACGACTGAAATTAATGGATTCATAGGAAATACTCAATTACAATATGCAGATGAAATTGTAAAAAAACGAAATGAAAATTTTCTTAAAATAGCTCCCGTAATTTATTCACAAACCGATAAATATTATCCTGTTCGATATGATCATATTGAATTTTTATCTAATTTTGCTGTTCCTATTATTTGTAAAACGAAAGAAATACGAGATAGTTTGGTTGAGAAATGTAAAAATGTGATTGAAATCCGTCCAATTGTAGGAGGAGATATGGTCAGTCAGCCATTCTTTCAAAAATATCTACCCGAATTTAAGAAAACATTTGATAACACAAACGCAAAACTTATTCACGAGCAAGGCCTTTATTTCGGCAACAACCCAGATTTGACAGAAAAGGAAATAAAAACAATTATCAAAATCTTTACCGATTAGAAATATGAATAAAAACGCAACAAAAAATACTAATCAAAAAGAGAATACATTCTGGAAAGGTAAGAAAGTCTTGGTCACAGGGGGAGCAGGATTTATCGGTAGTCATGTGGTGGAAAAACTTGTTGTTCGTGGTGCAAAAGTTACTGTTTTGGACACATTGCAGAATGGATCAAAAGATAATTTACAATCTGTTGCAAAGGAGATAACTCTTATCAAAGGAGATTGCACAAATCCGGAAGATGCGTTGAAAGCTTGTACAGGCCAGGATATTGTGATGAATATTGCTGCTCGTGTGGGTGGCATTGAATATAATCGAACCCATCAAGCAACAATGCTTCGTGATAATCTTTTGATTGGAACGGTTATGATAGAAGCAGCACGAAAGGCTAATGTCGAGCGTTTTTTGGATGTTTCCTCGGCCTGTGTTTATCCTCGGGAATGCTCGGTTCCAACTCCTGAATCGGAAGGATTTATGAGTGAGCCCGAGCCAACAAATGGAGGATATGGATGGGCAAAACGGATGTCTGAGAAATTAGCAGAATATTACGCAGAGGAATTTGGAATGAAAGTTGGTATTGTTCGCCCCTATAATTGTTACGGTCCTCGTGACCATTTTGACCCGGCAGTATCTCATGTTATTCCTGCATTAATAAAACGAGTTTTCGACGGAGAAAATCCTGTGATAGTTTGGGGAGATGGTAATCAGACAAGGGCTTTTCTTTATGTTGATGATATGGCGGAAGGTATGATTACAGCCATTGAAAACTATCCCACTCCTGATCCTATCAATTTGGGTACTGATGATGAAATTTCAATAAAAGAATTAATTACAAAAATTATTGCAATAAGCGGTATAAAAACAAAAGTTGAATTTGATACAACTAAGCCGAATGGTAGTCCGCGACGAAACAGTGATAATAAAAAGGCAATCGAACAGACAGGTTTTGTTGCAAAAACATCATTGGATGATGGTCTGCGCAAAACAATTGACTGGTATCGCAATAACTTCCAATGATAAATTTAAAGAACCTCAAAATTGCAATTGTAACGCATGTTTACGCAACAGGACCTTCCTTCAGCCTTGAGGAATATCTTATCCCTCGTGTTAATACATTAATTCTCGTCGGACATCCTTTTGCGTATACGAAAGATACTCGTTCATTTTTAAGGGTTTATAAGAAAGGTAAATTAATTTCAGAGAAAAAGTTTATTGCCTGGAGAGGACCAGGAACAATATTTTATATAAAAGATGTGTTGCTTACGTTTTGGTGGCTAATGGATGTTAAAAGTCTTGATTATTTTTTTGGTGTTGATAATCTTAATGCTTTTGTTGGAAATATTTTGAAATCGTTCGGAAAAGTAAAAAAAACCGTCTTTTATACTATTGACTATGTCCCAAATCGTTTTGAGAATAAACTATTAAACAATATCTATCACTTTTTAGACAGATTAGCTGTTAAAAAAAGTGATTGCGTCTGGAATCTTTCTTCAATCATGACGGCTGAAAGGGAAAAAAGAGGTGTAAGCACGGAATATCGATCAAAACAAATAGTTGTCCCTGTCGGGACAGAAAATGTACGCCAAGCTATTTCAAAGAAAACGAGAGAATATAATATTGCACACATGGGTCATATCATTAAAAAACAAGGCGTACAATTGCTTATTGAAGCGATTCCATATATTGTAAAAAAGGTGCCCAAATTTCATTTAGATATTATTGGAGGAGGAGATTATGAAAATACTATTAAAAAAATAGTGAAGAGGTTAAAAGTTTCCAAATATGTTACATTTCATGGATTTATCAAGGAACATTCTGATGTAGAAAAATTATTGGATGAATGCGAATTGGGGGTTGCTCCATATACGGATACACCAGATAATTATGTTCGATATACAGATCCAGGAAAAGTAAAAGCATATCTGGCAGCAGGCCTTCCTGTTATTATTACAAAGGTTCCTGAAATATATAGATATATAGATAAATCTCAATGTGGTATAAGCGTTAATTATAAAAGTCAAGAACTAGCAGATGGTATTTCCTCCCTTCTTCTTGATAGACAAAAACTTATGTTATATCGAAAGAATGCAATTCTTGTCGCAAAAAGGTTTACTTGGGATAAAATTTTTCAAAAAGCATTTCAGCAAACAATTTCCCATAAATAAATCACATGAATAAACTAATCTCTATAATCATAGTGAATTGGAATGGGGAAAAATGGTTATCAAAGTGCCTTTCCTCTTTAGCGCAACAAACCTATACACAGTTTGAAATAATTTTTGTTGATAATGGTTCTAAAGATAATTCAGTTGCCTATGTCAAGAAAAATTTCCCACATGTGAAAATTATTCTTAATAAAAAGAATTTAGGTTTTGCAGGTGGAAATAATGTTGGATACAAACATGCAAAAGGGGAGTATATTTTATTATTAAATAATGATACGTGGGTTGAGAAAAATTTTCTAAAAAAAATTATAGGCGCTTTTGACAGAAATCCTCGATTAGGATCAGTACAGCCGAAAATTGTGCTGATGGATGATCCGAAAAAACTTGATGCTGTAGGGGCATATTGGACAGATTCTTCATTTCTTTATTACTATGGTTTTGGAAAAAATTCTCAAGAAAAAAAGTATAACAAAAAGATGCCATTTTTTTCCAATAAAGGTGCAGCGATGCTTTTTAAGAAAGAATTGGTAGACAAGATTGGTTTATTTGATGATGATTTTTGGTGTTATTATGAAGAGACAGATTTTTGTCATAGAGTATGGCTGGCAGGGTATGAATGTTGGTATTATCCTGATGCCGTTGTACATCATGCAATGGGTGGTACATCACTCCGTTTTGATAGTTCTTTCGTTCAATTCCATAACTTTAAAAATAAATTACTTAGTTTTTTGAAGAACTTTGAAGCAAAAAATCTTATTACGATAGTACCAATCTATATATTATTAAATATTTTCATCAGTTTTATTTGGTTGTTTCAAGGAAAATACAAACATTTCTTAGCCCTGTACAGATCAATTGGATGGAATATCAGCCATGCGCAGGAAACTTCGCGCAAGAGAAAAATTGTTCAGTCATTGAGAACGAAATCAGATGATGATATTTTTAAAATGATTAAAGTAAATCCCCGATTGCCTTATTATTTATATCTTTTTAAAGGTGAACTTGACAAATTTCCAGACAAAAATAAATAAATTGATTTCATACCGGATTATGCTTCTCTTTCTGGTATGTTTTGTGCTTTTTTTGATTCCCAATCTATTTTGGGGGAATTTATACCTGGTTGGTGGCGATGATACGAGACTATACTATCTCTTTCCTCATGAATTCTTCAATTTTTCCTTTAAGATGACATCTGATAATGCATTTGGATTCCTTGGAGGATATTATCCAAAAACGAGTTATACAACATTGTTTTTGTTGATCTCTCTTCTTAAAATGATTCCCCATATTAATGTTCAATTTTTATTTTATGGATTAAATTTAAGTTTTGGTTTTTTATCATTTTATGCATTTCTAGGGCTGTGGCTTCCAAATAAAAGTTCATTTAATTTCTTTGCAAAGATTGTTTCAAGTTTATTTTATATTCTTTCGACGTATCTGCTTAATACATTTTATACAAATCAAATCCTCTCACTCTCTATTGTCAGTGCGATGCCAGCAACATTATATTTCTTTTTTAAATCAGTACTAGAGAAAAAAATAGTATATACAGTACTGAGTGTATTAATTATTTCTTTTTTTACGGTTAAGCTGGAAAGTACTCCCTGGTCGTTTGCTTTACTAATTTGTCTTATCCCGCTTTTCTTTGTTGTTTTTTGGAATAACAAAAAACGTTTTATAACACACGGAAGCGTTTTTATTATTTCATTCATATTGTTAAATATGTTTTGGCTCGCCCACTTGTTTTATCCATTGCTACCAGGCAATAAAGCAGATTCAAATATCAATTTTTATTCATCTTCGAACGACTCAGCTCTCGCTTATATGATTAAGCAAGGAACCGGAATTTTTGGTGCAACCAACAGTCTTTTTAATGAACGGAATTCAGCACTTATTCTCCATGTAACACCATTAGTTTTATTAAAGGGAATCTTTATCATTGTTATTGTATTGGCAGGAATATTTTTACAGAAGACAACAAAAATTGAAAGAAAATATTACTTAGTGTCCCTTGGCTGCTTTCTTCTTGCAGTATTTCTATTTCAACCAAAAATGGGAGGGTGGGGCGATGATGTTTTCCTTTTTTTCAATGCCCATGTTCCGTTATTTTCGATGTTCCGGAATATGTATGATAAATTCAGTTTTGCATTAGCATTTATGTATGCTTTCGTATTTTATATTTCACTTATCATCTTAGTAAAACAGATAAAGAGAAAGGAGCTCATTGCTCTCTTACTCGTAATACCTACAGTTTTAGTTATAGCTAACGCTTCTCAATTTCTTTTTCCAACATACCAGGATAATAAATTTTCATTCAGGATTTCAGGAGTCCTTAATGATGACTTTAGTAATCTCGTTGACACAATAAAAAATACTCACTCAACTTCACGGTACCTATGGTTACCATTTAACTATCCCAGTTACATCTATGTCGAGGATAAATATAATAAAAATCATTTCTACTATGGACTTTCTGTTTTACCTATGCTTGCCGATACGTCGGATTACGCAGGATATTTAAGTTTTGGTTCTATTGTTGATCCAAACCTTGGAAAACAGATTGTAGATCTTATTGCACAGAGAAAATATGATGAAGTTGGACACTTGTTTCAAATACTTAATGTAAAGTACATTATTTATAATAAACAAGAAATACCCGATGAAGGGAAAGCTTTTTTGTATTCTGCAAATATGCTTGAAATACAAGATAAAAATTTTCGAAATGCAATCCTGGGTGAAAAGATTAAAGATTTTGGTCAGCGATATTCACTCTATACTATTAACAAGAAATACGATAACGAGAAAATATATCTTACACAAAAAGATAAAAAAACAACAATAAAGTTCAATAGAAGATCCGATATGGAATATGATGTATGGATAGATAATCTTTCCACGAAAAATAAGCTTATATTACAGGATTTATACAACAAAAATTGGGATATTTTCCTAATTGGAGGAGATAAAGCTGTCATTTACAAAAATAAATCAGGGGTTCCGGCGAATAAGAATTTTGCAAATGCATGGGATATAAGTTCTCAGGAAATTAAAGATAAATTCAGCAAAACATTTTATTCAGAAAATAAAGATGGTTCTATAAATATTCATATCAAATTGTATTTTGATCAATTACGTATTGTTGCTCCTGCAGACATGATAAGTTTTATTAGTTATATTGGTTTGGTTGGGTATGTGTTAGTATTGTTTATAAAGCAAAAGATATGATAAAATACTCAACAGTAATTGTTTTTTTAGCATTAGCTCTGTTAGATATTTTTGGCGTAGTAAGTATTACTGCATACGTTTCTAGCATAGCATCGGTGCTTATACTTATTTTTATAATTTCTTGTTTCATGCGAATAAATGGAGCAAGTTATTTTTTTTTGACATTATTTTTATTAAGTATCTCTATGGGCGCTCTTTATTTTAAAGATCAAGTGATAGCGGAAAAATCTGCAGTATGGAGTTATTTATTCATGGTAGAAGGATTGTCTGTTTCATTTTTTGACTATAACAGCAAGAGCTATACATTTTTTAAAAAAAAGAAATAGAAGTAATTTAAATGAAGAACTATAAAGATTTTTTTTCGAGACATGATGGTAGATATCTCTCTCATGAACGATTGGAAAAAATAGGGAAAATATATCTTTCATATAAAGAAAAGAAAAAGAAATCCCTCAAGCTTCTTGATATTGGATGCGGGTCTTTGACACAGCTTTATAAATATAAGAAATCTGATGACGTTTATCACTGTATTGATTATTATAAATCGATTGAAGGAAAATATGATAAATATTTCCAGATGGACTTGAACGAACAACGCATATATAAGAAGATTAAAGCAAAATACGATGTAATTTTCTGCAGTGAGGTTCTTGAACATTTGTATAGCCCTGATGATCTTTTGGAAGAAATTAAGCAGTTAATGCATAAAGACAGTATCTTAATTCTTTCAACACCCAACTTAGCATATTATATTAATAGAATACTGCTCTTTTTTGGAATCTCTCCGTTATTTTTAGAAAATTCTTCTGAGACGAAATTGGGAAGAAAGTTTAAAAAATTTGGACAAGGTAATCCTATCGAGGGTCATATTAAAGTTTTTACTTATGGAGCTCTTTTAGATTTGTTTAAAGCAAAGAAATTAAAAGTTACAAAAATTATATCTGTTCCTGTATGGTATTTACCCTTTGATAGAGTAGTATGCAAATTTTTCCCCTCACTCTCCCCAGATAATATTTATATTCTAAAAAAATAATACAGAGTTTGTTTATGGTAAATAAAATATATGAAAAAAATTAAAGAATTGAATATTGCTATTGTACTACCCACAATTATTACCAAAAATGGTACTGCAAAACAGGCGCTTGAATTGGCTAAAATTTTGAAAAAAAGAGGCCATGATGTGAGCTTTTACACCTATGCATATTTCCCAAAAAGTGCTTTTGAAGAATTTAAAGGATTTACGGTTACACATTGTGTAGACGTAGAAAAATCTTTCATTTTTCGATTTGTTAAAAATGTCAGTTTACTGGAAAGATATTTTCTTTACATTGCTTTACTTCAAATAAAAAAATTTGCTTCTTTATTTAGCTATAAACAGATAGATATTATTAACCCGCATGACTGGTTTGGTATTTGGGTTACACATGGTATTAACTCACAGGCACAAATTGTTGCTAATATCAATGATATTCCTGAACGTATTCACGGATCTTTTTTAGAAAAGATCAAGCTTAAATACGACCGAAAATTTGCAAAGAAGTTAGCGAGTGTGATTGTTCTTGATAATATGAATCGCAAAAAGGCAATTGCTTGGCTAAACATAGAATCGAATAAAGTAATGGTAGTAAGAAGTGGTATTAATGTTGAGAAATATAAAACGTTTAATAAATTCATAGATCTGAGAAAAAACTTTGCTATTCCTAAAAAAAGTTTTTTACTAGTTTGTGCAAATTTACTAGCAACAAATAGGAGATATGAAGATATTCTAGCAGCAATGGCAAAGCTGAAAAAAACCTCTCCAGAAATTCATTTATTTATTTTATCTAAATTAGATTTTAATGTGGAGTATGCCATCTACTTAAAGCAAATAATAATTCAACATAATCTTAATCTACGCGTACACTTTATTGATAAATTTTTTTCAGATGAAGAGAGAATGGCATATATTAAAAGCTGCGACTTACTTATTTTTCCTAATAGTCCGCAAACATGGGGATTAACAGCTTTAGAGGCCATGGCACTAGGAGTTCCGGTGATTGTATCTAACGGATCAGGCGTGAGTGAGGTTTTAACAAATTCTGAAAATGCTTATATTTATGAACAACGAAATGTAAACGCACTTGCTAAGCAAATACTGACATGCATTCAGCAGGTCCATAATCTGGAAAAAGTTGCATCTGTAGGAAGAAAATTTGTATTAGAAAATTATTCGTGGAATAACTTTGGAAATAATATAGAAAAGATTATGCTTCAGGCTATAAATAAGCACGAGTAATTATTTCTTCTTCAAAATCCACTTTTTGCTTATAAAAAGAATTGAAATCAAAACGGATAGAATGCTGATAAAGACAGTTATTGGAAAATATGACTGTGGAGTAAAATAGAGGACTATTGATATATCAATACTTCCATCGTTATTTATAGAATAGAATTTTTTATTTACATTTTGCATTATTTGTTTAGGATCAATCGTCCATCTGTTTGCATAATTGTAAATAGTATCATGGTTAATGAAAGGAATTCGAGTTTTTCCATCTTCTGTATATAATGTCCAATCAGAATTGTAAGTATCCAAAAAAACTAGTTGGGATTTTTTCTTCAAATTTTTGATATGAATAATATATCTATAGCTAGAGTCTTTTGTAAATGAAACGTTTGTAGAAGAGAAGTTGCTATCAGCAGTTTTGTCAGCGAGAAATATTTTCTTGCTGTTATATGTCGGGTTTATCTTATATAATTGATATCTTCCGTTAAAATCGGCAACTTTTTCTCCTAAGATAATTTTTTTAAATTCTTTTCCCCTTTGCTGATTATAGAGAGTATCATTTATATGTCTAGCAAAAAGAAAACTTTGCTGGAGATCTCCGGAAATATCTTCGTTCCAGACGATATAATTAATATTTAATTGTTGGAGAAGACGTCCAATTGCATCATAATCACGGTTATTTAAATAATCATTGTATTGTTGTGAATAACTACTGGGTAGCCCTGAAAGTCCTGAAAGGTCTTGTCGGTGAGAGAGGAATAATACTGGAGATGGTCCAATATAATAATGATTTGGCAATTTTGCATCTCTTATGAAGATATAAGAAACAGCGCTTATAGGAAGCCAAATTACTCTTGATGTATCGTTTTGTTCCTTTAGTGTCGATGTAAGTGAATAAAACTCAGGATTGAAGCCAGAAATTGTGCTATACGTATTTTTAGTTGTCCAAACAGTATTATTGAAGTATTCGTTGAAGATAAAGGGTTTGGTGTTTAAAATGACAGCACTTGTCAGAACGATAAGGAGAATAATTTTGGTTTTTTTATTTGTTAAGTTGTCAAAAAGTATCTTTAAACTTATCCCAAATAGCAAAGCATATATAAAGGGAAATGCCGGTGCAATTTTCCCATACGAATTTCTAAACATTGCAAATCCTGGAATGTGGCTATTCATCCAGAAGAAAATATTTTGACCTATACTGTCGCCTATTTTTACTGTATAAAAATAAAGAATAATAATCCAACCCAAAAACGCCGCTATATAAAGATGTCTTTGGATTATATTTGTCTTTTTAATTTTAAAGCTGACAAGGATAATGATTGCAGTAAAGATCATATTAATGAAGATAAATTTTTCATGCCAACTGGAAAAAATTTTATAGTTTTCCCACTTATATGAAATTTGAATATCTTTGTGTACAAGATTTGCAAGAGGATAGATAAAATTGTTCTCTTTTGTTACTGATTTTATTGTGTTTTCTGCTGTTATTATTGAAGAGGTTGAAGAAACATCACTTATTATATTTGTATTCGCATTTGGAGTATGAGGCAAAAGAGGATAGATAAAATAAGAAAGCCAATAAAAATTGTAGAGAATGATTAGCGATACAAAAGTAATTAAAAATAATATAAATCTTTTTTTATTTTGAAGAAAAATAATAAAACTAAGAGGTAATATGGCAAGGAGCCCTAAAGCAAACCAAGGAGTTGAGAGTATTAGAATGCTAAACACAGATAAAAAAATAGCATCCAAAATAATATAGATAATATTGTTAGAGAGCAGTCCTTTAAAAAATAAATATAATATTAATGGAAATCCGGTAACGAAATAGAGCACAAAAAGACTCGACCATAAGTCATAGTAAGAAAAGAGAGAAAATATATAGAGAAAGCTCGATAAAATTTTAATAAAAAAATTGTAGCTATTGGTATTTGCAATCCATAGGTCGAGAAAAAGATAGAAGAATAAAAATCCGAATGCAAGATTTGAACCATATAAAATAGTCTGTGTATTAAGAAAAGGAAGAATTATTTTTGTAAGGTATATAAGAAAAAAGAAAGGTGCTTGATATGATTGCACAGCATACCCACCTAAAATTGACAATCCATTGTCTGAGATAAGATTAAAGGCATAATTGTGTATCATTTCTTGAGGAAATAGATAGTAGAGCATGGTATCATCTCCACCAACGTTATATAAATGATTAAACCAGAAGAAATTTGGTATAAGAAAGAGAGCTGTACAAATGAGAAAGAGTATTAATTTGGGATGTAATTTTTTAACCATGTACATTCTCCCATTGCAGAATTATAATATATCTGCAGTATTTTGAGTAATTTTGCGCTATATCTGCTAATTATACAATAATTTCCTGTGTTTATGCATACCAAAAGTTTTAAACATTTATTCATTCTTTTTTTTCTTTTTTGTTTTTGGATTGTATCATCGGCGCTAACTTATTTAGAGACATCTAACGGTCATACTGCATTAACATATAATCACTATAATGAAATATCTATATCTCCAGTTACTAAAAAAATGTTCGCAGGTGAGAAAATTAAAGGAGAATTTACTGCAACTGAGAATTATCTCGGAACAATAGTTCTACCTGTACAGGCGAATGATCCAAACGAAAATACATATACAGCTAGCATTATTTTTCGAATAAAAGAGAAAGGGGCGCAATCTTGGTATCATGTAAACAATTATAGTAAACCTCCTTTTGTCGGAGATAAATATTTTCCCTTCGGTTTTCCTGTTATTAATGATTCAAAAAATAAAACATATGATTTCGAAATAGAGTTAGTGAGGAAAACGTTTAAAGGATATTTAAACATAAAAAATATTCAGCCAAAACTAATCAGTAAATATAATTTCCCCAAACATGCAATTTTTGCAAATGGTAAAACATTTATTGAGTATTGTTTGAAAAATATACAGTATTCAACTAACGACCCTCGAATGATGTTTGAATTAGTACTATATTCGTTTATATATGCTATTCCCCTAATACTCTATGTCATAGCAACAACCTTCACGGGATTTAGAGCTATTTTTACTGTCTTATTCTTAGGAATTAACATTGAAATTTTCTTATTACGTGCTCCTCATGATTTTGTCTATTTAGTTTTGTTGTTGTCATGGATTACCGTTCTATTAGTTGGAAAAAAAGATTATCAAATAACTTTTATCTTTGCTCTTATATTTTTGTTTTTGGGAGCAATTCTCCTGCCTTTTTATTACCAATTTGCTGCTAATGCAATGCAATGGGTATTTTTATTGTTAACCATAGGAATACTCCATTTATTTTATATTTATTTTCAAGAGATGCTAAAAGCAAAGAGTAACTAATAACATCACAATGAGTAAAGTATCTAAGCTTGTTTTATTTTTTTTCCTTCTTTTATTATTTCTGATTTTTAGAAATTGGTTTACGTATTCTTCATTATCAGCAGGAGATTGGGATTATCAATCAGTAGAAAAAATCAAAGAATTATCCCTAACTCCTTTTGTTTGGGATTATAACCTGCAGAATGGATTTGGAGGAAACAATGCGCATATTTTGGGATTAAGTTATTACTATGATATTTCTACTCTTTTCTTATCAAAATATCTTCACTTTCCATGGTTTTTAATTGAAAGGATTGCGTGGTTTTGGTTATTTCTTGGTCTTACTATTGCAGCATCTTCATATCTGTCGTGGCAACTTTTTAGACAATCGCGTTATATACTGATTTCTATTTTTATTTATCTTTGTAATACGTACATATTGCTTCTTGTCAGTGGAGGACAGATGGGTGTTGTCTTAGCATATGCAATTGCACCTTTTGTTCTTGGGATATTTATGAAGACAGTTGATGAAATAAGTTTGTCAACAAAGATGTTGTCTTCACAGCTAAAATTTTCAATTGTTGCAGGACTGGCCCTAGCATTGCAGATTCTTTTTGATATACGGATTGTTTATCTAACTTTAATTGCAATTGGATTATATGTCGTTTTTAACATACGACACAAAAATATCCTAAATTATATACTGAGATTGCTTATTTTGGTTATTTTTATTCCATCGTTTATTGCATTATTCCTTCATGCTTTTTGGTTGTTGCCCCTTATTTTTATTAGGGTTAATCCTCTTGATCAATTAGGTGCTGCTTACAATTCTTCTGAAGCGGTAAAGTTTTTTAGTTTTGCGACGTTTGAGAATTCATTGTCACTTCTTCATCCGAACTGGCCGGAAAATATATTTGGAAAAGTATCTTTCATGAGACCGGAGTTTTTATTACTTCCAATAGTAGCGTTTAGTAGTTTATTGTTTGTTAGCAATAATAAATTACGCAGAAATATTTTATTTTTTGCATTTTTGGGTTTGGTAAGTTCTTTTTTTGCAAAAGGTGCGAATGATCCTTTTGGACAGATATATCTGTGGATGTTTAATCATGTACCTGGATTTATCATGTTTAGAGATCCAACAAAATGGTATCTTTTAACAGCATTATCATACAGCATTTTAATCCCTTTTAGTATCTTTTCTATTTATGACTTGCTTAAAACAAAACATATTTTTTCAACAAAAATTAAAATTTTCAGCGCACCAAAGATATTTATCTTTTTAACTTTTTGTTTATTACTGTTGCTAATAAAGCCTGTGTTAATTGGTCAAGTTGGAGGTACATTTAATCCAATAATTATTCCTCAGGAATACATAAAACTTGAGAAGTTTTTGGCTGAAGATCAAAGCTATTCTCGAACATTATGGATTCCGGTACCGCAGCGGTTTGGTTACTATTCCAGTATTCATCCGAGGGTGTCTGCTCAAAATTTTTTCCAAGAACAAAAAATAGATACGCTGCTTAAAGATATTACAAACAAGAAAACGGAAATCAATCTTCGGGAAGCATCAATAAAATATATTCTTGTTCCCTACGATTCTCAAAAAGAGATATATATAGAGGATAGGAAATATAATGAGAAAAAACACAATAAAATTATTAATACATTGGATAAAGTTATATGGCTTAAAAGAATTAACGGATTCGGAAAAATAGCTGTTTATGAAATAAAACAACCAGAAGATCATTTTTGGAGTTCAAATAGTTCAGCAAAGATTAGTTACCATATTATTAATCCTACTGAATATTTGGTTACTATTATCAATGCAAGAGAAGGAGATCGGTTAATTTTTACTGAGAGTTATGACAAACAATGGAAAGCAACAATAGTAGATGCTGATCATCATGAGTTACAAAACAATAAATATGGTAGATATAATAGTTTTATCATGCAGGGGAATGGGACATATAGCGTAAAAGTTAGTTATTTACCACAACAATTGGTTTATAAAGGAATAGTTATTTCTTCTCTATCTTTGATTACAATTTTAATTGTACTTTTTATGTTCAAGTTATTATGAAACCTCAAGATATTATATTTATCATAATACTATTGATCCTCCTCTGGAGGAGAAATTCTCACTGGGTTGTTGTGGCAGGATTAATTTGTTTGATAGTTTCAATCCCGCTTTTTTCCTTTTGGGTATTCTTCACTGCTGAAAGACTCGTTTGGTATGCGGCAGGTTTTTTCTTCCTTGCTATTTGTTTATTGGTCTTTAAGAATCTCAATGATGATATACACTAAAAATACATGAGATTTCTTTCCATAATTTTTTCGTTGTTATTTTTTCTTCTTTTTTTAAGTTCTCCTGTTAATGCACAGGAAAAAGAGTCTCATCCCGTTATCACTATTATTAATCCTATCCGCGGAAATGAATTAGGACTGGAAAAAACAGATTTACTCTCTAGTTTACAGGCGCAATGGAAAGTTACATCAGAAGCGGGCCTCTCTGCTACATGGCTTTGGCAATATTCTGCATTGGAGAACGAGCAACTTGTGGATTTTGCGAAGAAGGATATGAAAGGTCAGGAATTTGGTATTTTTCTTGAAATTGATAGAAATTTAGCTCAAAAATCGGGAGTCCAGTATAGAGGTCAGGGTCCGTGGTATTTTTCTGATGGGTTATTTCTTGTGTCATATGATATTGGTGAAAGAAGAAAACTAATTGACGGATTATTTTCTTCGTTTAAAAAGAAGTTTGGATATTATCCAAAAACAGTCGGAGCTTGGTGGATAGGCGCGGATTCCCTTACGTACATGCAACAAAAATATGGAATCGTTGCTGCGGTAAAGGCAACGGACCAAGCTGATATGGATGTATATTCGATTTTAGGAACACCGTGGAATATTCCTTATATTGCTTCTCAACAAAACGAGGGGATACCGGCGAGTAACGATAATAGTTCACATGTTGTAATACTTCAGTGGGCACCACGAGATCCAATCGACGGATATAAGGATGCCAGGTATAGTATGCAGGATTTTACTCTTGTGGGCTATGATTTTTCTTACGTTGATTATCTTTTCTCTCTTTTTTTGAATAAACCTCTGGATAATCTTGTAATTGGTTTAGAAAATGGCAGCAACTTAGCAGGTTATGAGAAGGGATATAGTCAATATCTTCAGAAGGCAGCGACGCTTAAAAAGTCAGGTAAGATAGATATTCTTACAGCAAGCGATTATGCTGAAAGTTTTCTCGCTCAAAAATCAACATTCTCTGAGAATCACTATTTTTTAACAAAGGGCTTTAAATCTGATAATGAGTCATTTTGGTACAATTCAGAAAATTTCAGAGCTGCTATACATAAAGTCGGAAACACTATTTATCTTGTTGACCTCAGGGATTATTCCCAAAAAAATAAAGAAGACTTTTCTTTGTTACCCAATTCTCAGGGCTATTTGAGGATTTCTACCCCTTCATATATTGATTCGATTCGCATGCCTGATGAGAAATTATTTATTGCTAGTAATGCCGGAAGATTGAATGTTAACAAACAGGGAGATACTGTTACACTTTTAAGCGGCACAAAAAAAATAGCCTCTTTTACTGATTTATCAGTAACACTATTTCTGGATAATAACACGAAACAGACATTCACTTTTCACAAAAAACCACTCTTTATTAATGTATTTGCTATTTTATTGGGCATCTTTTTCCTCTATTTCATCTTTATATTTTTACAAACAAAAAATTTAAAAAGATCCATATTACAGTTGTATCTTCTCTTAATCCCATTATTTATTGCTTATTCATTTTTAAGTAGTGGAATAATGGAGAATATGCCTATACTATTTGATAGAAAACAGCTTTGGCTTCTTTCGGTTTTCCCAGCACTTTCATCGCTTTCACTCACATATACATTGCTTATCTATCAGACGTTGCCTTTGATAACGCTTCTTATCATTCATTATATATGTGTAATGAGGAGTACAGGGAAATGGCAGAGAGGATTGTTCTACGGTTTCTTTGTTGGATTACTTATGTTTTATATGCATGTTCCATATTTTCCTCTGAATAAATCTACCTATCTTGCGATTGCGTTAAGTTTCTTAGTCATAACTGTGTTATTTATTGTTGCTAGCATTCTTATATTTAAACGATCGCGATCTAAGAAAGTATTGTTTTTATCTCTGATAAGTATTCCGATCGTTCTTGCAGTACTTACTTATACGGTTTATGTTTCCCGCAGTAGAATTATTTTGACACCTTTTGAAGTGAATGCGTTACAGGTTATTAAAGAAAAAAAGAAGGATGTAATTTTCATTTCGCAAACAAATTACAATATTAAACCAATTTATAAAGCAGTAAAACCTCTTTTGTATGAAGATTATCGATACGGTGCGCGACTGACGGGTACGAAATGGACAATAGTAGAGAAGACGGAGGGCGGCGTAGTGGATTTATCTCGTTATGATGACAAATTTATTGTGCTTCCGCGATATTTGGGCGCTGATTTTTCAGAAAAGGAAATAGAAAAAAATAATATTAAAAAAATATTTGATAACGGACAGATAGCAATATTTATAAAGCAGTAGTTATGTTGGGTTGTATAAGTAAACGTGGTACAATAGACTCATGATCAGCTTTGTTATTCCTCTTTTTAATGAAGAGGAGAGCCTTGAAGCGTTTTATCAAGAGTTGTTGCCTGTTCTTCCCAGTCTTGATCCAAAATACGAAATTATTTTTGTAGATGACGGCTCCAAAGATAATTCACTTTCTATTTTGAAATCATTTGCAGACAAAGACAAACATGTCCGTATTTTTTCTTTCCGGCGAAATCTTGGTAAGGCAGAAGCACTTACCTTTGGTTTTTCTAAAGCAGAAGGAGAGTATATTGTCACTTTGGATGCGGATCTCCAGGATCAACCAAGTGAGATTAAAAAATTGCTTGATAAAGCCAAAGAAGGTATTGATCTTGTCTCTGGATGGAGAAAAAACAGACAGGATACTAAAAACACTGTACTTTCATCAAAGATATTTAATTCATTTGTAGGGATATTTTTGGGATTGAAATTACATGATTATAATTGTGGGTTGAAAGTCTACACAAGCGAAGCAGCAAAAAGTCTGT
Organism: uncultured Gammaproteobacteria bacterium; assembly: GCA_964391315.1. GTDB lineage: Bacteria > Patescibacteriota > Microgenomatia > Levybacterales > UBA12049 > DATIGJ01. Next base: position 43,403 of record CAYMJR010000002.1, read on the forward strand.
ATCTTTATGGAGGCATGCATCGATTTATTCCACTTCTTGTATATCAACAGGGATTTACTGTTACCGAAATGGCAGTCAAACATCAGGAACGGAAATTCGGTCAATCAAAATATGCGCAAGGAGCTTTAAAAATTTTACAGAATCTTCCTGATATATTTACTATGCTTTTTCTCGCAAAATTTGGCAAACGGCCCCTTCATTTTTTTGGTGTCGTCGGAGGAATTGTATTTTTGATTGGTTTGATTATCTTTCTTTACTTATTTGGTCTTCGTTTGGAAGGTCAAGTCATTGGACGAAGACCTCTTTTCTTCACCAGTATTTTATTGATCAGCAGCGGTTTGCAGGTTCTTTTTACCGGTTTTTTGGCAGATCTTATGATCAATATTGCTCATGCTCCTAAGCTTTTGGATGAGGGCAATCTTAATTTTCCTCTTAAATATTCCACAGATAAGGAATAGCTCTCAATATCCTATCTTGTTTCCCGCAAGTGATATATAATTGAAGAGACTATGAAGATTGGTATAGATATTTCTCAATTGGCTTACGCAAATACGGGAGTGGCGAATTATCTAGAAAACCTTTTGGATAGCTTATTAGATTTAGATAGTGAGAATGAGTATATCCTATTTTTTTCATCTTTAAGACGAAGAATCAAGAATCACGAATTAAGAATCAAGGGACGAAAAAATGTTACGATTAAGGAATTTAAATTTCCGCCTACGATTTTAGATTTGCTTTGGAATAAAATGCATGTTATGCCAATTGAGAATTTTATTGGAGATGTTGATGTATTTATTTCTTCTGATTGGACAGAACCTCCGACGAAAAAAGCTAAAAAGGCGACCATTCTGTATGATTTGATCGTGTATAAATCACCTGAAGAAACAGCGGCCAAAATAATTGAGACGCAAAAACGTAAACTCTACTGGACAAAGAAGGAATGTGATGTTATTCTTTGCATTTCCGAGTCAACCAAACGGGACGCGGTTGAGATTTTAGGCATAGACGAAAAACGGTTGAAAGTAGCATATCCAGGTTTGTAAATATATGATTATAGGAATTGATGGTAATGAGGCAAATGTAGAAAAACGTGTAGGTATCAGTGAATACGCGTTTCAATTGTTGTCACAATTTTCAAGCTTAAAGTTTAAAAACCCAAACGCAAAGTTTATTGTGTATTTGAAAGACGAGCCACGGGATGAGTTGCCGCCTGAGTCTACAAATTGGAAATATCGGGTTGTGAAACCTGGGAAGTTGTGGACACAATGGCGCTTGCCTTTAGATTTATTTCTCCACAATCCGCGACCCGATGTTTTTTTCAGCCCTACCCATTATGCACCACGGTTTTCTCCTGTCCCGAGCGTCGTCTCTGTAATGGATTTATCATATTTGTATTTTCCGGAAATGTTTAACAAATCAGATTTGCTGCAGCTTCGTAATTGGACAGCGTACTCGGTGAAGAAAGCCAACAAAGTTTTCACCATTAGTAACTCAAGCAAGAATGATATAATGAAGGAGTACAAGATCAGTTCTGATCGAGTTGTGGTTACTCATTTGGGTATCAAGGAGTCTGTTACCCTGACACCACATATATATAGTATGAATGAATTGAAAGGAAAATATGGTTTATCAGGCAATTTTATCCTCTTTGTTGGCACTCTTCAGCCTCGAAAAAATATCAAAAGACTAATTGAAGCCTTCGAAAAAGTCGTCAAGTCGAAAGCCGAAAGCCATAAGGATTTGCAGTTGATTATTGTTGGAAGAAGAGGATGGTTGTTTGAGGAAATACTTGAAACACCAAAAGAGCTTGGAATCGAAGAGCGCGTAAAGTTTCTTGAAAACGTTGAAGATGATGAATTACCGCTCTTTTATAAAAATGCGCTTTGTTTTGTCCTGCCAAGTCTTTACGAGGGGTTTGGATTACCTGTTCTTGAGGCAATGAAGCAGGGCTGTCCTGTTATAACGAGTAATATCTCGAGTCTTCCTGAAGCCGGAGGAGATGCAGCTCTCTATGTGGATCCAGAGGATATTAACGATATTGCCAAAAAAATTACAGAATTAGTAAGTAGTGAGAAACTCCGAAAGGAACTGATTGAAAAGGGCAAAGTACAAGTAAAGAAGTTTAGTTGGGAAAAAACAGCGAAGGAGACATTGGAAGTGTTACAACAAGTTGCAAATAAAGGTTAATAAATTTATGACTGATTCGTTGATGACAAAAGTACTTAGAAGAATAACAACAATTCTTCGAGAATTCGAAGTTTTTATCCTGCATATCATTGGTTATTTTCCTTCACACCTCGTAAGAAAGTTTTTTTATATTATGACGGGAATTGATATGGGCTCAGGGTCGGCTATTCATATGGGTGCCCGATTCTACAATCCGAAAAATATTTCCATAGGAAAAGATACCATTATTGGTGAACAGGCAGTTCTTGATGGAAGAGCAAAAATTACAATAGGTGATCATGTTGATTTTGCAACTGGAGTCATGGTTTACAATAGTCAGCATGATTTGGAAAGTGCTGATTTTCATGCGACGAGTGAGCCAGTGGTGATTGATGATTATGTTTTTATCGGTCCACGAGCGATTATCCTGCCAGGTGTAACAATTGGCAAAGGGGCCGTTGTTGCCGCTGGAGCTGTCGTTACGAAAGATGTTGCACCGTTTGAAATTGTTGGTGGAGTGCCGGCGAAGGTAATTGGGGAGAGGAAAAATAAAGATTTACATTATAAATTAGGTCGCGCTGCTTGGTTTAGATAGAACACAGTTCCTGTTTTAGTTGCATGTATTCATATTATGCTTTTATCAATTATCACCTTGAATTACAAAAAACCCGCTTTAACACTTGCTTGTGTCGCATCTCTCCATGAACAGTTTGGAAAAGAGTTTGAAAAGAATGAAATGGAGCTGATTATTGTTGATAATGATTCGCGGGACAGTTCTGTTGAGAAGCTTCGTGAGTCAGTTAGAAAAAACTTATATAAAAGTACTCATATTATTGCAAATAAAGAAAATGGAGGATTTGGTAAAGGTAATAATGTAGGAGTAGAGACAGCAAAGGGAAAATATTTACTCTTTTTAAATAATGACACGGTGGTTAAAGATAAAGGAATACTTGATATGGCATCCTACTTGGAAGACCATGAACATGTTGCGATATTGGGCGGGCAGCTTCGCAATGTAGATAATACGCCTCAGCCTTCAATTGGAAAATTCTATACCCTTTATAATGCGTTTTTGCTCTTGCTAGGAATGCAGAAATTTGGTTTACTTGATAAGAGTCCTGTAGAGATTGCGGAAGTTGATTGGGTTAAAGGTGGATTATTGATGATTCGGGCTGAGATATTTCGAAAGCTTTCAGGTTTTGATGAAAATATTTTCATGTATACTGAAGACATGGAATTATGTTACCGGGCGACAAAGGCGGGATATAAAGTAATGTTTTATCCAAAGGTCACCGTCGTTCACGAAGAGCATGGAAGTGGAAATAGGTCGTTTGCGATCATCAATATCTATAAAGGACTTCGTTATTTCTATAAAAAACATAAAAGTTTAGCTGAATTTCAGCTATTATCCATAATGTTATATATGAAGGCGTGGATTGCTATAGGAATTGGCACACTTACAGGAAATTCAAATTTAGTGAAGACTTATAGAGAGGCAATCAAATTATAATTATGAAAAAAATTCTACAATGGTTATCAGAGAATATTCTTTTTCTTAGTACGCTATTTTTGCTTGTTTTTATTCCACTTTATCCCAAATTACCTCTTATTAATGTTGTACATACGTGGGTATATATTCGTGCAGAAGATTTTTTTGTTGTTGCTGTTTCTCTTATTTGGGCCGTACTGCTTTTCCGGAAAAAAATAACCTTAAAAACGCCATTAACAATGCCAATTTTACTTTTTTGGCTTGCAGGCGCGCTGGCAACCATTCATGGGATTCTGATTATTTTTCCTGATATCGCAAATGTTTTCCCAAATGTTGCTTTCTTAAGCTTTTTGCGAAGGATCGAATATATCTTTCTCTTTTTTGTTGCCTATTCTGCTGTAAAAGACAAAAAGGGAGTTATTCCCTATATAGTTGCAATAATAACAATTACTCTTTTTGGTGTTTTTTTCTACGGTGTCGGCGAAAAATATTTCTCTTTTCCTGCATATCTAACAATGAATGAACAATATGCAAAAGGTATTCCGATCATCTTATCGCCATTATCTCGTGTACCGTCAACATTTGCAGGACATTATGATTTAGCAGCATATCTCGTTTTAGTTTTACCGCTCTTGGCAAGTCTGCTTTTTGGTATTCGAAATCTTTTTACCAGAGCAGCAATTCTTTTTACGTTTGTTTGTGGTTTAGTATTACTTTTTTGGACAGTATCACGTGTCTCATTTGCAGTGCTTTTTGTATCAATTCTTGTTGTGCTGGTCCTGCAGAAGAAAAAATGGATACTTGTTTCGCTGCCTGTTATCGGGGTAATCATTGCTTTTTTGCTTCTAACCCTTTCTCCTCGTATTTTAAATCGGTTTGGTAATACGGTTAAACCAATTGATGTTTTGGTAAATGCTCAAACAGGTGAAGCTCTTGGTAATGTTCAAACAATTACAAAAGATGATATTCATGGTAAAGTAGTTATGAAGACTAATTTTATCAGCAAAGAAAGTCTTGATTCTATTAATAAGCCGGAATTTCAGGCCAGTAGATCTGCAGTACCTTTGGAGCTTGTCCCATTGCCTGGAGTATTACTTGTACCACCAAATGCATCAACGGGTGAAAATCTTCCACAAGGGACAGGATATCAAGATTTATTGCTTTCACCGATCGTGCAGCAAACAAATCAGTTTTTCTACATTCAAAAGCAAGATCAAGCCACCCATTCTTCAGAAATACAAATGCTCGTTGGACAATTTCTTATCAAGCGAGCAAATGCCTATGATCTTTCTCTGACGACAAGATATCAAGGTGAATGGCCAAATGCGATTGCAGCATTTAAAAGAAATATATTATTTGGAAGCGGTTACGGATCGATTAGTCTTGCAATTGATAACAGTTATCTTCGTATGCTTGGTGAAGTTGGATCACTTGGATTTTTGACATTTTTCCTGATTTTCATTATTGCCGGAATGTATATTAAAAAAGTACTACCACAAGTTGAATCACCACTGGTCCGAAGTTTTGTTATCGGTTTTGTTGCGGGCGGTATTGGTATTATTCTTAACGCAACGCTCATTGATGTGTTTGAGGCATCAAAAGATGCATATTATTTATGGATGCTCATGGGAATAACAATTGGTGTGCTTCATGCTTATCAAACACAACGGTTTGATTTCTATCAGACATTAAAGAAAATTGCAGTATCACCTGTCGCAATAATTATTTATCTTGGTCTTGTAAGTCTTGTTACTTTCGTACCAATGTTGGGCAACTTCTTTGTTGGAGATGACTTTACTTGGTTCCGATGGGCTGCAACCGCACATAATAATTTCGCTCAACTTGTTCAATATTTCACTCAGGCAGATGGATTTTTCTACCGGCCGGGGACAAAAATATATTTCCAAGCGATGTACAGTCTTTTCTGGCTAAATCCTCTTGCGTATCATGTTGTTTCCCTTGCAGCACATGTCATCGTCGGATCATTGGTGTTCCTTACAGTCAGAAAAATCTTCCGCAATTATGGTCTTGCCGTTCTTTCAGCATTCTTGTTTGTCTTTTTAAGCGGTTATACAGAAGCAGTTTTCTGGATATCATCTGTCGGCCATGTATTTAGTGCGATGTTTATTTTGGTCAGTATCTATCTCTTCCTGTTCTGGCTTGAAAAACGTAACGTCATCATTTATGTGCTTTCCCTTATTTCAATACTCTTTGCACTCTCATTCCATGAACTTGCTGTCATTGCGCCACTTCTTCTCATGCTTGTTGCGTTTACTGTTACCAATTGGTCCTTTAAAGAATTTAAAACATACAAAAAATATTATGTATCACTTTTCTCGCCACTTGTCCTGTACACTATTTTCCGTGTGATATCAGGAAGTCACTGGACAGGAGGAGATTATAGTTACAGCATTATTAATCTTCCTTTCAATATTATTGGTAATACAATCGGTTATTCTCTTCTGTCATTTTTTGGTCCGATATCATTATCGTTCTATGAAAAGTTACGAAGCGTTGCCAATACTCATATTCCATTAACAATTGTTGCAACACTTATTTTGATCGCAGCATGTTACGGACTTTATCGAGTGCTCCGTTCATATTTAAAAAAGATCGCATGGGAGGATAGAAACGTGCTTATATTTGGTGCAGCCTTTGCATTTATTGCCATGATTCCATTCTTGGATTTTGGCAATATAACCTCTCGTTATACCTATTTGCCCTCTCTAGGTTTTGTTGTTCTTGCCGCGTTTGGAATTAACAAACTCTATAACTATCTATTGATTAATGGCCGTGATATTGCCCTTGGTATTGTTGCAACAATACTGAGTACTTTCTTACTTTTTAATATTATGCAGGTGCAACAAATGAGTGGTGACTGGCATGATGCAGGCCTCAAGGCAAGCAATTTCTTAACATCATTCCAAGGAATTTATTTAGACTATTGGTCGAAAGAACCTATGACATTTAATCTTGTTAATGTTCCAATTCGTAACGGTCAAGCATGGGTATTTCCTGTTGGTATTAATGATGCATTGTGGATTATCACCAAGAATCCTCAAGTTACTATCAATGAGTGGTCATCTACAGATCAGGCTCTTAGCATGATCAAAAATCCAGTAAATGAGAAAGTCTTCCTCTTTGATAGCTTAGGAAATATTACAGAGCAGAGGATAATAAGAAGACATCAATAAAGACCACATAATCAGATCATGAATAAAACGAAAACTTTATTACTCCTAATTCTTCTGGTAGGATTTGTATTCCGATTCTATCGTTTCGATAATCCTGTTGCTGATTGGCATAGTTGGCGTCAAGCAGATACTTCTTCTGTTTCACGAAATTTTGCCCAAGACGGATTTGATTTCTTGCATCCACGGATGGATAATATTTCAAATGTTCAGTCAGGACTTGAAAACCCACAGGGATATTTTTTTGTAGAGTTTCCGATTTATAACGCTGCACAAGCTGGACTTTTTAAATTGTTCGGCCTGCTGACACTAGAAGAGTGGGGAAGACTCGTTACGATTATCTCATCGACAGTTGCAGCTTTTTTTCTCTATCTTATTGTTAGTCGTCATAGCAATAAAACAATAGGTCTTCTTACTGCAGCTTTTTATACATTTATTCCTTTTGATATTTATTACGGTAGAGTGATTCTCACTGACCCATCAATGGTAATGGCTACACTTGGCGCAATTTATTTTTTTGATCTCTGGACTGAGCAAACCGCAAAAAGTAAAAACAAAAAAGGAAAAGAATATTTTTATTATGTTTTAGCATTGATCTTTACTGCAGGCACATTGTTGCTTAAGGCACAAGCGTTATTTTTTGTTCTGCCAATTATTTATTTAGCGTTTAAACGTTTTGGTTGGAAAACATTTTTACAATGGCAGTTATGGCTTTTTGCAATTCTTGCAGTTGCACCTCTTGGGGCATGGAGGATCTGGATGGCTCAATATCCTGAGGGAATTCCGGCAAATGCGTGGCTTTTTAATGGTAATGGGATTAGGTTTCATCCGGCGTTCTTCCGTTGGATTTTTTATGAACGGTTGACGAAATTATTTTTAGGTTATTTTGGGATTGGTATTTTCGCGTTTGGTTTATTTGCACTAGGAAAAATAAAAGAGTGGATGTTTTTTGTGACATTTCTTTTCAGCTCTCTTTTGTATGTCTGTATCCTTGCAACGGGAAATGTACAACATGATTATTATCAAATTCCGGTGATGCCGACGATTGCTATTATCTGTGCAATTGGGAGTTATTATTTATATCAACTGAAAAAGCCTATTGGGAAAATTGTTCTTGTTGTTTTGCTTTTAGGCGGGTTTTACTTTAGTTGGCTGCAAGTAAGAGATTTTTTCAATATTAATAATCCTTCAATTATTATTGCAGGGAAAGCAGTCGATCAATTGGCGCCAAAAAACGCGAAGGTAATTGCAATTTATGATGGAGATAGCTCATTCCTTTATCAGACAAAAAGAAAAGGATGGGCGAGTTTTGAAAAGCCACTTCCTGACATGGTGAAGATGGGAGCAAGTTATTTGGTTCTTGTAAATCCGACACCCCAAGATCATGCGTTTGCAAAAGATTATAAAATTGTTGCAGCAACGAAAGAATATATTTTATATGATCTGGGATATAAAAAGAAAAACCACTAACTATCTAACTCATGGGATTTTTACGACTATTTTTTGCACTTAGCGTCGTTATACATCACAGCAGTCCAACTTTTTTTGGATTTAATTTTTTTGATTCTTCAATTGCAGTCACTGGATTTTTTGTGATTTCGGGATTTTATATGGCTTTAATATTGCAAGAAAAATATGTGCAGAAACATTCTTATAACTTATTTATTTCCAATCGACTTCTTCGAATTTATCCTACGTACTGGTTGATTCTTTTACTCACAATTATTATCAATATTATTTTAAGTGTTCAGGGGTCGGCGCATTTTTTATACGCCAACATAGTTGATTTTATTCGAGACGCGACAATTCTTGTCCGCACTGATTATTTTGAACTTGATCCAAATAAATTCCAGGTATTAACTATTGGCCCCGCATGGACATTGGTACTTGAATTACTTTTCTATCTTATGGCGCCGTTTATTGTAAAGAGTATGAAAAAAATAATTTTTTTTATGATTATCAGTATTAGTGCACGATATCTTCTTTACCATTTTGCGGTATTACATAATATCCAACCATCAGTTCGCTTTTTCCCTGTAGAACTGGTTTTCTTTCTCCTTGGTGCATTATCGTACAAGATATATGACAAAGTTAAAAATCATAATTGGAATACCATTTTTCTTTATTCTCTCGCTGGGTTATTTATTTTATTTACTTTTTTATATAACTATTTACCCTTTGATCACACAATTGGAAGATGGAGTAATATGAAAGAAAATATTTATATCGCAATACTCTTTTTAGCGATTCCTTTTTGTTTTCTGATCAGTAAAAAAAGTAAATTTGATAAAGCGTTTGGTGATTTATCATATCCTGTTTACATATCTCATACACTAGTTATCTTCGGGGTGTCGACATACATCCATACCATACATACCGATTTATCTGCTTTGCTTATTATTATGATTACCCTTTGGCTATCATATATTATTGTTAAACTTTTTGAGCATCCGATTGATATGTGGAGACAAAGACGAATAGATAAGATACAATAATAGCAAATGAACATTTTGATGGTATCATCATATCTTCCTTACCCACTTCATTCTGGCGGACAAGTACGTTTGTACAACTTAATTAAAGAATTATCAGACAAACATGAGATAACCCTTGTCTGCGAGAAACGACCCAGCCAAACACAGGAAGATGTCAAAACATTGGAAAAGTTTTGTAAAAGAGTCGTGACAGTTGATCGCCGCAAGCAATGGACTATGGAAAATATTGCGAAATCAGGTATTTCAACACACTCATTTTTGGTAACCGGTCATACACTTCCTCAGATGCAGGAAAAGATTACGCAACTGTTACACGAAGAAACATTTGATGTAATTCACGTAGAGACATTTTATGTGATGCAGAATGTTCCCGCGACTTCTCTTCCAGTTGTATTAGTTGAGCATAATATTGAATATCAGGTTTATCAGCGTTTTATGAATCGCGTTCCAATCGTTTTAAAGCCATTGTTGAAGATTGATATTGCAAAAATTAGAAAAGAAGAGGAGAATTTTTGGAAACAATCAAGCAAAGTTGTTGCTGTTTCAGAAGAGGATAGAAATGTTATTGAGAAAAATGGTTTAAAGGCTGACCTTGTTCCTAATGGGGTAAATATCGAACAGTTTTCGTTTAAAGCAGCACGAAATAATAATGTGAAGAGAATACTTTTTATCGGGGATTTTAAGTGGATTCAGAATCGGGATTCAGTTGAGTTTATTATTAAAGAAATTTGGCCCATTTTGGCAAATAGCAAATGGCAAATGACAAATGGAAGATTAAAGCTTTGGATTGTGGCGAGAAGTATTCCGGAAGCAGTTAGGCGTTTGACAAATGACCCGAATGTATTATTTGATGAAGAAAGTTCAGCAAAACAAGCCAATGAAATTTTTCAGGAGGCAGATGTTTTGTTGGCACCAATTCGCGTTGGCGGCGGGACGAGTTACAAGATTTTGGAATCCATGAGTTGTGGTACACCTGTTGTGGCTATGCAGATGTCTGCATCTGCAATTCATGCAGTAGATGGAAAAGATATTATGGTTGGTAAAGTTGCACAAGAACTCGCGGATAAGACAATTACACTTTTAGATAATGAAAAAGTGTACAAGACGATTGCTACTAATGGGCGCAAGCTAATTGAAGAGCATTACAGCTGGAAAATGATTGCAGAAGAGTTAAGCCGTATCTATAATCTGCTTGCTTGAGGGACAATCAGTGGTAATATCATTGGCTTCTTTGCTATTACATCAATGCTAACACGAGTTGGCAATCGACTCATTACCGCAGGATGTTGTTTATAGTCTCTCGTACTTTTAAGAAGAGTAGTTGTTTGGAGGGTTGGTTTTGGCTCTCCATTAAAAATTGTAGATGATGGATTCGTTGTATATGCATATGATTTTTCAATTGCTAAGTAATCAAGCAATGTCCCAATTTTTCCAGTAACTCCATCAATTCCTAGATCAGTTGTATATTTTGTAACGAGAGATTCTTGTGCTTCAGGAGTCCCAGTTACAGGAGCTTTAAGAGTATCAACGGCTCGATAGGCGACATCTCCTGACAAACTTGATTCCTGATTAAGCATATCAGGGTAGAATACACCTCCCCAGTGAATAGATAATATATGCGGAGGATGCCAAATAGCATAAAGATTTTGTGGAGTGAGTGTTACAATCTGAAAGCCAGCTTCTTTTAAAGCCTTACTTTGTTCGACACTAAACCTTGGATCTTCTACTTTTGATGGAAGGTCTTCAACTTTTTGAACATTTCTATATGCTTCAGTCATTGTGAGATTCTAAAGAATTTGGTGGTATAAGTCAAACGTTTGAGCTATACTTAACTCATGAAAATAGGAATTGATGCCAGATTGTGGAATGAAACAGGAGTGGGACGCTATATCCGGAATTTGGTTTGGGAATTAGAGAAATTGGATAAAAAGAATACCTATGTTTTATTTGTAAAAAAAGGATTTAAGAGTGAAAATTTGGGAATTAAAAATGATAGGTGGAGAATTGTTGAAACAGATGTACATTGGCATTCGGTGAAAGAACAACTCGCATTTCCTCAGGTTTTGTATAAAGAAAGTTTAGATCTCATGCACTTTACCTATTTTTCTCTTCCTGTTTTTTATAACCGTCCTTTTGTTGTAACGATTCATGATCTTATTATTAATCATTTCCCGACTGGCAAAGCATCGACCCTGCCATATCCGCTATATCATCTCAAGCGAATAGGTTATAACTTTGTTATTGAATATGCAGTAAAAAACAGCAATAAGATTATTGTTCCTCTTAATTCTGTTAAGGATGATGTTCTACAGACATTTAACATTGCAGAAAATAAAATTGCAGTGACCTACGAAGGAAGTTCCAATCTCAAATCGCAAAACGCAAATCGAATGTTTGAAAATTATTTTCTTTATGTAGGGAATGCCTACCCGCATAAAAATTTGGAGCGGTTGATTGAAGCGTTTGATATGTTTACCAAACCGACAAAAGATGAAGTGAAGCTTGTATTGGTCGGAAAGGATGATTATTTTTATAAAAGAATCCGCGCAAAAATGGAGCAAAACAAAATAGAAAATGTCGTTTTGAAACACAATATTAGTGATGAAGAGCTATTCGCTCTTTATTCATATGCAAAGGCATTTGTTTCACCCTCGCTTATGGAAGGGTTTGGTTTGCCACCGCTTGAAGCAATGAGTGCGTCATGTCCTGTTTTATTGGCAGATATTCCATCGTTTAGAGAAGTTTGTCAGGATGCGGCAGTTTACTTTGATCCAACAAAAATTCACTCACTACAAGAACAGTTGCAAGTAATGTATACTATGGATCACAAGAGGAGAGAAGAGCATATCAGAAAAGGTTTGGAGCGAGTAAAACAGTTTTCTTGGAAACGAATGGCAGACCAAACATTGAGTGTCTATGAAAGTTGCATTAGTCTACGACAGAGTAAATAAATGGGGCGGCGCAGAACGTGTGCTTTTAGCACTTCATAAATTATTTCCCAACGCACCATTATTTACTTCTGTTTACAATAAAAATAATGCTCCGTGGGCAGATGTCTTTGAAGTAAGATCATCTTTTTTACAGAAAATTCCCTTTGCAAAATCTCGGCATGAGTTGTTTCCAAATTTTATGCCGCACGCGTTTGAGAATTTTTCTTTTGACGACTATGATTTAGTCGTTTCTGTTACCAGTGAAGCAGCAAAAGGCATTATCACCAAACCTTCGACCAAACATATTTGTTATTGTTTGACGCCAACACGCTATCTGTGGAGCGGGTATGACACTTATTTTTCGAATAAAACACTGAAGAATTTGGCTCGTCCTATGGTTTCATCACTTCGAAGATGGGATAAAATTGCAGCAAATAGACCAGATGTAATGATTGCTATCTCAAAAGAAGTCCAAGAACGAATTAAAAATTATTATGGACGGGAATCAGTAATCATCTATCCACCGCTTAGTTTAGAACAAAAAGGAAAAAAGCAAAATGTACATACAAAACCTTTTTTTCTCGTTGTGTCGCGGTTTGTTCCATACAAACGAATTGATCTTGCAATTGATGCATTAACTGAGTTAGGTTTGCCACTAAAAATTGTTGGAACAGGTAGCCTTGAAAAAAAACTTAAAGCAAAGGCTGGAAAAAATGTCGAATTTCTTGGAAACTTGACTGATGAGCAATTAGTTGATTATTATAGAGAATGTGAGGCGCTCATTTTCCCTGGAGTTGAGGATTTCGGGTTAGTAATGGCGGAAGCGCAAAAATTCGGAAAACCAGTTATCGCATTTGCAGCCGGTGGAGCATTGGATATAGTCGTTGATGGCAAGACAGGCTATTTTTTTAAAGACCAGACAAAAGAATCACTTATGGAAGCACTGAACAAATTTGGAAGTTATAGCTTTGATTCGAAAGCTATTGTAAAATATGCAGAGAGATTTAGCTTTGATAATTTTAAAAAGCAATTTAATGCTGTTGTTAATAAACTATTTTAATATTATAATAGAACATATCTATTTATGAAGATTGTTGTTTTTGCAGGAGGAGTTGGAAGTAGGCTATGGCCGCTCTCCAGAAAAAATACTCCAAAACAATTTGAAAAGATTCTTGGTGATAAATCCACATTACAACTTGCAGTTGACAGACTGCAGCCTGATTTCTCATGGGAAGATATTTTTGTAGCTACAGGAGCAGCATACGCAGAAACTGTTCGTGAGCAATTACCGTTACTTCCTCAAGATCATGTGATTGGTGAGCCAACGATGCGTGACGTAGGACCAGCTGTTGCGCTTATGACTGGAATCCTCACCAAAATTTCACCAAGTGAACCAATGGCAATTCTTTGGAGTGATCATTTAGTAAAAAAAGAAGAGCATTTTAGAAAAATTCTTCAGACTGCAGGAGAAGTAGTAAAAGGAGATACAGATAGAATTATTTTCGTTGCTCAAAAGCCTCGCTTTGCGAGCGAAAATCTTGGGTGGATTGATCACGGAGAGCACATTTTTGATAAAGAAGATATTGCCTTTTATTCATTTAAAGGGATGAAATATCAACCAGATCATGAAACAGCAAAGGAATATTTTGCAAGCGGTCATCATGCATGGAATCTTGGCTATTTTGTAACAACTCCTACTTTTCTCTGGAAGCAATTTGAGAAACTTGCACCACAGGTATATAACGCATTACAACCTGTGGTTGATGCGTGGGGAACAGATGAATTTACAAAACGACTTGATGAGATATATCCAACAATTGAAAAAATTCATTTTGATAATGTGATTTTGGAGAAATTGGCATCGGAAGACGCATATGTTGTTTCAGAAAATATTGAATGGAGCGATATTGGTGCCTGGGAAGCTTTAAAAGAAGCACTTGAGCAGCATGAAAATGATAATGTGATCAAGGGGAATGCCCTTCTTGAAGATTCACAAGATTCTTTGGTGTTTAATTTTACTAAACAACTCGTTGTTGGTATCGACCTTGATGATATGGTCATTGTAAATACTAATGATGTTATTCTTGTTTGTCCAAAAACTTCTGTCCCGAAAATTAAAAAGCTCGTACAAAGCCTGCAGGGAACTTCCAACGAGCATTTAGTCTAAAATGTCTTATACGGAAATTAAAAAAAGCTGGGTATATGAAATATCAAAGAGAACGATCGATATTGTTCTCTCTATTTTCCTTATTCTTCTTTTTTCTCCTATTTTAATTTTTGTTGCGCTTGCAATTAAACTCGATTCACAAGGTCCAATTTTGGCTGATACTCCTGCACGTGTTGGAAAAGGCGGTAAACGATTTAAAATGTACAAATTTAGATCTATGGTACAAAATGCACACTTACTGCTTCGTGAAGATCCTCGTTATGCCCAGCTATATAGTACTTATAAAAAAAGCAGTTATAAATTACGGCATGATCCAAGAACGACAATGGTTGGGAAATTTATTCGGAAATATTCGCTCGATGAATTGCCTCAATTTGTGAATGTATTAAAAGGAGAAATGAGTATTGTTGGTCCAAGAGCCTATTATCCAGATGAACTTGAAGACCAGCAAAATAAATATCCAAATACCAGAAATTCGGTGAAAATCGTGCTCAGTGTTAAGCCTGGAATTACCGGATTCTGGCAAGTCACCGGCAGAAGTGAAATTAACTTTGATAAAAGAATTGAAATGGATGCTGCATACGTACGGAAACGATCCGTGTTATATGATATATTCATTATTCTTAAATCTCCCTGGGCGATGCTTTCTGGAAAAGGAGTTTAACATTTTTATGTTTGTCAAGTTGACAAATGATGAGAAAGTCCAGTAAGATAAAAGGTGCACGATGGATGGTTTTGATAAGATTGAATTTAGTAATAAGAAGGAAAAATCTACACCTGTTGCACGCACTAAAACAGGAAATGCGAATGTAAGAGCAAGCCTAATGGATCAGAAGAATAGTGCGACAAGTATGTCAAATCGTAAAAAAACAAAAGGACTACACTTCAGATGGAAATGGTCACGAAAAAGTGGAATTGCCCTTCTTATCGTTGCTATTATATTAGTCCTCTCAGGTATTCCTGCCTACGCTACTTATAAATCAGGACTTGATACCTACAGACATGCTAAACTTCTTTCAGCAGCGCTCAAGCAACAGGATATTAATGTTGCATCTGATGAAATTGCTAAGACAAAAGCAAGTCTGATCACGACACAAAAGGATTTCCGTTATTTAATTCCTTATAAATTCGTTCCTCTTATTGGTTGGTATTACAGTGATGCAGAGCATTTGATGCAGGCTGCAAATTATGGTCTTGATACCGCCGCTACGACAGTTGATGCAATTAAACCATATGCTGATATCCTCGGTTTGAAGGGTGCAGGTAGTTTCACTGGAGGGCCAGCATCAAATCGTCTCCAGACTGCTGTCATGGCTGCAAGTAAAGTAACACCACAGATTGATAAAATTGGAGCCTCACTTGTCCTTGTTCAAAAAGAAATGGATCAGGTAGATCCCAATCATTACCCGACATTTATTTTTGGTAAGAAAATTAATGCTACTTTGACTGGTCTTAAACAAGGTGTTGATGATGCTGCAACAGGTATTACTGAAGCAGGACCACTGGTTAAAGCATTACCAGCTCTTCTTGGTGAATCAGAAGACAAGAGATATTTGCTTCTTTTCCAGAATGATAAAGAGCTTCGTCCGACTGGTGGATTTATTACTGGCTACGCTATCTTTAGAATTTCAAAAGGAATTATTAGTGTTGAACGTTCTGATGATATTTATCCTTTGGATGATGGAATTGCAAATAAACCAGCTGCGCCATTGCCTTTACAACAGTATCTGAAGGTATACACATTAAATTTACGAGACAGTAATATCTCTCCAGATTTTCTTGAATCAATGAAGACATTTAATTCTCTCTATGATCGTGCTCCAGGACGAGAAGATGTTGACGGTATTGTCGCACTGGATACGGATGTGCTTGTAAAGACAATTAAGATTCTTGATGATCAGGTTGAAGCAGGTGGCATGACCTTTACCACCAAGAATGATCCACGTTGTGATTGTCCTCAGGTTATTTATGCACTTGAAGACAATATCTCTCGTCCGGTCAATTATGTCAAAACAGCAAGGAAAAGTGTTATTGGAGCATTGTTGAGTAATATTATGACGAAAGCGCTTTCATCATCTCCAAAAGTATATTGGGGACCACTTTTCCAGACATTTATCGCTGAGACAAATCAAAAGCACATCCTTTTTGATCTCTATGATAAAGATGCACAGTCAGGAATAGAGGCACTCAATGCTGCGGGACAGATCAAAGATTATAACGGTGATTACTTGCATATTAATGAAGCCAATTTGTCAGGCGCAAAAGTCAATATTTTTATGCAGGAGACTGTTGACAGTAATTATGAAAATAAAGATGGTGGTATTGTAAAGACTGTCACGATTAATTACAAAAATCCATTCCCTGCATCTGACTGTAATTTGGAGCGGGGAGGATTGTGTTTGAACGCAGAATATCGTGACTGGATCCGTATTTATGTGCCAAAGGGCAGTACGCTTATTGATAGCCAAGGAGCACTCTCGAAGCTAAAAACATCAGAAGATCTTGGTAAGACAGTATTTGAAGGATTGATGACTGTTCGTCCACAAGGTGTTGCTAAATTGACGCTTTCATATAAGTTACCATCTAATCTTTCAAATATGTCACCATTGCCACTTCTTATTCAAAAGCAACCGGGCACGCCAGAATTTACCTATAACATTTTGACCAACGGTAACACTCGAGAAAGCTTTCCATTAACAACAGACGTTGAGACAAAGGTTAAGAGATAATCTGCTCCATGAGGAATTTTAAGACAGAGGGAATTGTTATTAGAAGGCGTAATTTCAAAGACGCTGACCGTATTTTGACTATTTTGACTGCAGAGCATGGTAAGATAGCAGTCCGTGCAAGTGGTATCAGAAGAATTCCAAGCAGACGCTCAGCTCATGTAGAACTACTTAATCATTGTGTATTAACACTTTATACTGGTCATGCGTTTCCTGTTTTGACAGAAGCGCAGACAATTGACTCTTTTACACCAATTAAGGAAGATCTGCAAAAAATTGGTCTTGCCTATCATTTGTGCGAACTCGTCGATGGTCTTTGTCCTGAGAATCAGGAGAACAGACAGGTTTTCAATTTAGTGAAAGCGACACTGGCACGACTTTCTTTTGAAGAAAATGCTTCATCCATAATACAGAATTTTCAAACAGAACTGTTAAGTTTATTAGGTTATTGGAATAAGCAAGAATTTCTTGCAAAAGACATCGACATGGATCATTTTGTTGAAAGTATCCTCGAGCGAAAGCTTAAGAGCAAAGCCATCTTTACCAAGCTCTAACAATCTTCTTTCTAATCTTTTATAACTTTTTGCTAAAGTATTTTCATGGGCCGCGGTCTAGAACGTGAAATTCCTGGAATAGGTGGACAAAGAGCTAAAGTTGATGCCCCATCACAAGTGCGTGTTGAATTAGAATTACCTGACTATTTGAGAAATGCACTTGAAAACGCGGGAGCAGCTACAGGAACACAGGTATTTCCAAGTAATCCGTTTGGAGAGTCTGTTACTGTTTTAGGATCTACCGATGGAGTATCACGAACAATAAAGGCTTCGTATCCAGAAAAAGATCCATGCATTCTTCCTTCCCAGACCACAGAATTAGGAGGACCCACAAGTCGTCGCGCTCTCCCCTAAATTTTAAAGAAAGCTCTAGTATTTTCTTACAACATCCTCATATTGCTATGCTACTCTCTTTTTATGCGTAATCTAGAGCATTCCTTCAGTGTAAGAATTTCTCCGGGAATGGTACCAGTTTTAGAGAGAGTTTCTACTGTGTTTTCACGCGTGCGTGTTAATCGAATTAAAGAAAGAGAGCAAAGTGGAACTAATGAAACAGTTGTATTTCGATTTCATGGACCAAGAGATGATGTATCTTTATTGAGAGGTTTATTATTTCAACCTCAGCAGCGTTAGTAGCATTTAAACTACTATTGTTTAACGTATGATAAAATGCTCTTAGATAGATTTATGGACACAAAGGAGATAAAACGTAGTTTATTGAGCGCACAGAGTCTTGGAACACTTGCAACAACTCGCTCTGAGAAACCACGAATGAGCCTTGTACATGAAGATTTTTTACCTGATACGATGGATCTAGCAGTACATAGAAGAGTTGGTAATCGTTTAGATGGAGACGGAATTAAAGTGATTGAACAAGATGGTGGTATTTTAATACAAGGTACAGAGGAAAACGGTACAATACGTTTTTGGAAAGAATACGCAAAAGAAAAGGGAAGAGGTCCAATAAGAAGAGCTATTGCAGAAAAAGTTTGGGCAGTAAGAAAGATAATACAGCGAAGGCAACTATCGAAACTCCAGGCATAATCAACATTTATTGATTTAAGCGTGTTATAATATCTTCATGGTTGAGAATTCATTAATGGACAAGATTGTTGCGCTTGCGAAACGACGCGGATTTATCTACCCCGGATCAGAAATTTATGGTGGTTTAGCAAACACCTACGATTATGGGCCTCTTGGCACAGAACTTCTTCGCAATATTAAAGAATTGTGGTGGAAATATTTTGTCCAGACTCGATCAGATATGGTCGGTCTTGATGCAAGTATTATTTCTCATGCACGAGTCTGGCAGGCATCAGGGCACGTCGCAGGATTTGCTGATGCGATGATTGATTGCAAGAACTGCAAAGCCCGCATGCGTGCAGATCATCTTTTGGAAAATTACCTTGAATCAATGAGTCAGGAAGAAAAAACTCAATTGCTTCACGGACATGTCGATGACCAGGAGTTGGTTGCAGCACTCAATACTGGCAAAGTTGAAGGATTTTCTACTGATGCGCTCAATCATTTGATTAATCTTCTCGATGTTCACTGTCCTAATTGCACCAAAAAGGATTGGACGCCTGTCCGCAAATTTAATCAGTTGTTTCCTGTACAACTTGGCATTGTTGAAGGAGAAGGCGGCATGGGATACCTTCGGGGCGAGACTGCACAAGGGATTTTTATCAATTTCAAAAATGTTGTTGATTCGACGCGCGTCAGACTACCTTTTGGTATCGGACAAATCGGAAAAGCATTCCGCAATGAAATAACACCGGGAAATTCTGTGTTCCGCACAATCGAATTCGAAGCAGGGGAAATCGAATATTTCTTTGATCCGCAGGCAAGCAATTGGGAAGAGCTTTTTGAAAAGTGGAAGAATAGTATGTGGGATTTTGCAACCAAAGTGCTTGGTATCCGGGAAGACAAACTCCGATGGAGAACACACACTGATCAGGAGCGGTCATTCTATAGTACACGAACTGAAGATTTGGAGTACGAATTTCCTTTTGGTTTTAAAGAATTGTGGGGGATTGCATACCGCACTGATTATGATCTGACAAAACACATGAATCTTTCCAAAAAGGATTTAACAATTACTGATCCAATGACAGGACGAAAGATTGTGCCTCATGTTATCGAGCCGGCGGTTGGTATTAACCGTTTATTACTCATGACATTGATTGATTCATATACAGAACAGGCAACATCAGCAGGTGGAGAAGAGGGCAAACGCGTTGTTTTGAACCTTAGTCCAAGACTCGCGCCATACAAAATCGCAGTATTTCCACTTCTTGCCAACAAAGAGAATCTCGTCGAGAAAGCACGTGGAATTTATGACGAATTAAAACAGCATTTTATGGTTACTTTTGACTCCCGTGGTAATATTGGGAAAAGATATTTGTATCAAGACGAGATCGGTACGCCGTGGTGTGTAACAGTTGATTTTGATAGTCTGGAAGACGAAGCAGTAACTGTCCGCGATCGCATGACAACTCAACAAGAGCGAGTCAAGATTTCCGATTTAGTAACATATTTTTCCACAAAACTTTCGTAATTATGATTTATATTGCAGGTGATAAACATGGATATAAAGCAATAAAAATTGTCGAAGAATACTTACAAAAGCACAATATTCCATTTCAAAACCTCGGTATCACTCGAGAAGAAGAAGATATAAAACTGCAGGATATGATTCCTCCTTTGAAAGATAAGGTCCTTGAACATGAAGGAAACAGAGGAATACTTTCTTGCGGAACAGGAATTGGAGTTGAGGTTGGAGTAAATAAATTCAGTGGTATTAGAGCCGCATTGGCAACAAACGAAACAATTGCAGAATGGTCCCGTGTGTATGATAACTGTAATGTGCTTTGTTTGGTTGGATGGAATTGTGATAAAGACGTTGTAGAAAAGATATTGGATGCGTGGTTTGCCGCAGAATACGACGGCAGTGAAAAGAGGTTAAAGGTGTTTGAAGAATTTAATAAATGGCACTAGATCTCCATTGGGCCGTCGTGTTTGGGTCCTTGAGGATGTGGATCCTTCAGAAAAAATGCCGAGATACCACCAATCACAACGATTAGAGCTGCCCATTGAAAGACACTTCCGTAGGCAACGATATTTGCTTTTGAAATCATCAGCGCAGGAATTGTTTGTAACACCGACGGATTGGTGGTATTGATGATAGAGAATTTCTCAATAGCGAGTAGTTTACTGGTGATACTATTTGAAAGAAGTGTTGCGAAAATGGCGATACCAAATGCACCTGATAAGTTTCTTGCCAAAGCCAAAATGGATGACGCGACACCGACTTCATTGAGAGGGACAGTTCCTGTCGCGGCTTGAGTAATTGGTGCAAAACCAACTCCAATCCCCATCGCAAAAAGCCAAAGACGCCAGGCAATATCCCAAAATGTCCATTTGATATCTATTCCGATAAATGTATACATGATAAATGCTGCCCAAAACATCCCAATTGAGACAAAAATTCGCATAGGAACTTTGAAAATCAATCTGTTTCCTATTTGCACACCCATCATAATCCCAACTGCCATCGGAATAAACAAATAGCCTGAAGTGGTCACGCTGTAGCCCAGATATGTCTGAGCAAAAATTGGCAAAAGAAAGATGCCTCCAAGCATCCCCATGAAAGAAATAAATGACGTGATATTGGCTGCGGCGAACGTCGGATTTTTGAAAAATTTGAGATCGACGACAGGTTCTTTTTCGTGATTTTCAACAATAAGGAAAATAATTAGCGATACTACTGAAATAAAGTAACTAATGATACTATTGGTACTTGTCCAGCCCCAATCTTGTCCTTTATCGAGTACAAGAACCATAGTCCCAAGACTAATAGCCAGTAAGAATGAACCAATCCAGTCAAAATGGGCAATGCCTTTTGCATTGGTAACGTGTTCTTTGATATATTTCCATGCCATAAAAATTCCAAGCCCCCCAAGTGGAACATTGATAAAAAAGACTGATCGCCAACCAAAAATATCAGTCAACGGTCCACCAAGAAGAGGACCGAAAACAATTGCCAACGCAAAAACGCCAGACCAAATACCCATGGCTTGTGCACGTTGCTTACGGTCGGTAAATTCATACGCGATAATTGAGAGAGCAATGGGATAGTCAATTGATACGGTAATTGCTTGAATAACACGGGCAATAAGCATCGATGAGAGATTGAATGAAAGTCCTGCTATTATTGATGAAATCGTAAACCCAACAATGCCCCAGATGTAGAGCGGTTTTCTTCCAACAAGATCACCCATTTTCCCAAAAACAGGTACAAAAACAGCATTGGCAATAATATATGCTGTTGAAATCCAACTCGCCTGTGATACTGTAATGCCAAAGTCGGAGATGATTTTTGGAAGCGCCAAATTAACAATCGTTCCATCAAGTCGTCCAAGAAAGGTACCAATCATTAAAGTCATAATGATAAACCATTGTTCTTGTGAAAAACCCTTTTTTTCTGGTTGTGTTTGTTGTGTTATATTTTCTGTCATGATAGGAGGTATGACGAGAAGTTTTATTTCGTTTTTGTAAACACAGTCAACTTCGCAGACATACCGTTTTTGATTTCAGGATATTTTGCTGTATCAAATCGTGCATAGACAACAAACTGTTGTGTTGGGCGATCAGATGAAATAGAGAATGATAACTGTGTTGTTTTGGCACTCGGTGAAATTTCATCAACATAGCCCCAATATGTTTTTCCAGGGAATGCATCAACAGTGAATGAAACTGTTTGTCCGACATGAACATTCTCAAGACCTTTATTTTCGTCAATTGTTCCTGCAACACGAAGATCAATTGGTCGTATCATTTGCATCAATTGTGTTGTTGGTCCGACACTTGAACCCACTTGATTAGTTGAGAGGATAACCTGTCCATCGGTATCACTTCTGATTGTCTCGTTGCCGACAACTGCCAAGATATCACCTTTTTTAACATATTGTCCCTCAGTTACATCAATTTCTTTTATTTTGCCACCAGATGTTGGAGAGATAGTAATGACAGGCGCAGAAATGAGCGAGTTGTCAATAAAGACCCGGTTCAATGTCTTCGCAAGAAAGATGATGCCAAAGATGACAATCAATACTGCGGCAACAATACCTGCTTTTTTCAAAAATGCTTTATCTTTTAATTTTGATATTTTTTGTTTCATAAGATTATATATTTTTTATTCGTTAATGCTTTTGGATCAGTAATAATTTTGTCACCTTCAGAAAGACCACCGGTAATTTCAATAGCAGAGCCATGCACCCGGCCAGTTGTAACTTCTCGTAATACTGCCTGTCCATTACTATCAACCCAAACATATTTTCCTGCAAGCACGGTCCACATCGGAACAAGTGTTACACTCGAATCAGTGTTGCTTGCGATTAAGACGGTTCCAGCTTGGTCAAGTTTTGCATTTTTTAAGCCTGTACTTTCTACATCTACTTGATAAACTGATTGTCCGCTGGCAAGCGTTACTTTTGCAGGGTAAATTTTACTGACGGTTCCCTGAATTGATTTCTTTGAACCATCAACAGAGATTGTTGCATCTGCACCAACAGAAATATAATCAATATCATTTTCTGCGACGTTTGCACGAAATACTGCAGTTGTTGGATCGGCAACGGTAAATGATGTTACCGGTGTGACATTTACTCCCGCAACCGTCACATCTTCATGAGTGACGATACCATTCAAAGGAGAGGTGATTGTTGCAAGTTGAATTGCATAGTTTGCTAAATCAACATTAAGCTGTGCTGAATCATTTGCAAGTTTTGCGTTATCGACAAAATGTTTAACAGTATCAGTAACAACTTGTGCTTCTGTTGTGTTGTTATAACTTTGAATGGTTGATTTATCGAGTGCTGCGCGTTGTTGTCCTTCGACAATATTTGCTTGATTATTCTCATTGGTTTGGTCAGTGTTGTTTTGACTTATTTGATATGTATCTGCTGCAAGTTGTAATTGCTTTTGCAACGCATAGGTATCAAGTTCTGCAATTGCTTGACCTTGATAGACATGGTCTCCTTCTTTAACAGGAAGATAGGCAAGTTTGCCGCCTGTTTGGAAATGGAGTGTTGCCTGATTTTCTGCTGTGACAGCACCATCTGCTGAGATTGTCGATGCTACTTTTTTGACTGTTACTTCTTTTGAAGCTTCAATCTGGTTGCCAGAGAAGAGAGATGCAATATACCAACCTCCAACTCCAAGAAGAATAACAACTACTAATGCAATAATAATTTGTTTAATTTTCATTTTGTTTCTCCAATTTTTCTGTAAGAGTCGTTACTATACGAAGCAATGTTGCTTGATCTTCTCCTGAAACAAAAGAGAGCAATTCCTCAATTTTCTTCGTCCTTTCAATCATAGCATTTTTTAGAAGAGTTTGTCCTTGTTGGGTCAAATTAATTCTGACAACTCGTCTGTCGATAGGATCAGTTTGTCTTTCGACAAGTTTGAGTTCAGATAATTTATTCAGTAGGCTAGTTGCTGAGGGAAGTTCTATACGGAAATTTTCTGCGATTTTGCTCATCGTGACATTTGGATTTTTTTTAAGAAAAATAAGTGCTTGAAGTTGCACAACAGTCAATTGCGCAATATTTCCGGTGTAGCACATGTTTTCTTTTATAAGGCGAGATAATTTAAATGTCGCTTCAACAAGTTTGTTAGTTGTTGTTGTCATACTTAGTCTGTCTAATAGTTAGACAATCTAAGTATATCGTATTGCACAGGCTATGTCAACAGTGAGTTTGATGACTTGGTATACTTTGAGTATGAAGATCATTTCATTAGTTCCAGCTGCAACAGAGATGGTGTGTTTGCTTGGATTGAAAAGATCACTTATTGGCATATCGGATGACAATGATTATCCTTCGTCTGTTTTGTCATTGCCCAAAATTACCACAACAACAATTAATGGCAACTTATCAAGTTTGGAAATCGATAAGAAAGTGAGAACTGCCAAACACCGCGGCTCAAGTGTTTTTCATATTAATCGAGGGTTACTTGCACAATTTGCGCCTGATCTTATTTTGACTCAAGAGCTTTGCCCTGTCTGTGCACCAGCTTATACCGATATTGAAAAGGCAGCTCGAAAAGTTTTACAAAATACCAAAATTATTTCTTTAGATCCACATAGTATTTCGGATATTTTGGATAACATACAAGAGGTTGCAAAGGCCACAAATGCTTCTGCTATACAGGCTATTAATGACTTAAAACATCGTTTATTTCGTATTAAAAAAAAGCTTGTTGATGTGAGAAAAACGTCTGTGCTTATTATTGAATGGCTTGATCCATTGATGATCGCAGGGCATTGGGTGCCGGAAATGGTTGAGAAAGCAGGAGGCCGGATGCTTATTGCAAAGAAAAAAGAAAAGTCCAAAGGGATTTTGTGGGAAGACGTTTTAGAACTCGATCCAGATACTATTATTATAGCGCCATGTGGGTTTTCGATTGCGAGGACACTGGAAGAAATTGAGTTTATTACAAAACAAAAAGGTTTTATGCAGCTTAAGTCATACAAAAACAAACAAATTTTTTTGGTTGATGGTAATGCATATTTGACGAGACCTGGACCGCGAGTTATTGATGGTGTTGAAATTCTCGCGCAAATTTTTCATCCAGATATTTTTCCCCGTTCCTATCCAAGTACCTCCTGGAGGCATTTATAATTTCAGCTATTTTTCAGCAACCTGCTATAATCTGCAAGTATGAAGTTGCTTGTTGTCGAAGACGAACACAAGATTGCCAATTCCATCAAGCAAGGCCTCGAACAGGAAAATTTTGTCGTAGATATTGCGTATGATGGAACGACTGGATACGATTTGGCGGTAAGTGAAGAATACGATCTGTTAATTCTTGACAGACTTTTGCCAGGGATGGAAGGTGTCGAAATTGTCAAAAAGATCCGTGAACACAGTATTCACACACCAATTTTATTGCTCACAGCAAAAGGACATGTTGATGACCGCGTCGAGGGGCTTGATGCCGGAGCTGATGATTATCTCACCAAGCCGTTTGCGTTTACTGAACTTTTGGCCCGTGTCCGTGCACTCACTCGCAGACCCAAAAATAAAATTATCTCAACACTGTCTATTGATGATCTTATCCTTGATACAGCGACTTATGAAGTCAGAAGAAACGGGAAGCCAATTCTTCTTTCAAATAAAGAATTTTCACTGTTGGAATTTTTAATGCGTCATCCAAGGCAAATAGTAAAGAAAGAACAAATTATCAAGCAGGTGTGGGATTATGATGCGGATGTTTTGCCAAATTCTGTTGAGGTATATATTAAGCATTTACGTGATAAGATAGACAAACATTTCACCAAAAAATTGATCCATACCATTCGAGGTTTTGGTTACCAATTGGGAGAAAAATAAATGTTTCAAAGTGCACGGTTCAAATTAACAGCATGGTATCTTGTCATTATTATGACAATTAGTCTATTGTTTAGTTTTGCAATTTATACGAGTATTACCGCTGAATATCACCGCTTTGAAAAAATGCAGGTGCGGGTGCAGGAAGAATTGCAGGAAGGCAATATTTTGCCATTTCCTCCGCCGGGACATTTCATCAGAGTAGCACGACCTGATCCCGCATTCATTCAGAGTGCAAGAGATCGTTTGCTGATAACTTTGGTACTTATCAATCTTGGTATCTTGGGATTTTCCGGAGCAGCTGGGTATTTTCTTGCAGGGCGGACACTCAAACCAATTCAAAAAATGGTTGATGAACAAAAACGGTTTGTCACCGATGCATCACATGAGCTTCGTACACCACTCACCTCTCTTCGTTCCGAAATAGAAGTGGGACTCCGCAATAAAAATCTACATATGAATGATGCCAAAAGATTGCTTGAAAGTAATCTTGAAGAAGTCATTAATTTACAAACACTTTCTGATAATCTCTTGGAGTTAGCGCAAAATGGAAAGTTTGTTGATCCGAAAAATTTTGAAAAAGTATCATTGAAAATAGCTGTAAAAAATGCCATTAAGCGCGTCGAACCGCTCGCAAAAAGTAAAGAAATTACCATTGTGGACAAGATTGGAAAGCACATAATCTATGGAATTCCAGACCGCATCGTTGAACTTTTTGTCATTCTTCTTGATAACGCTATTAAATATAGTAGTAATAATAAAGAAGTGACGATTGCTTCACAGGCAAATGATAAACAGGTTGCTGTTGAAGTGCGCGATCAAGGAATCGGTATTGCTGAGGCGGATCTTGTTCATATTTTCGAGCGGTTTTACCGGGTTTCCAAATCACGGACAAAAACGACTGCTTCAGGTTATGGTTTGGGTCTCTCAATTGCCAAGAAGATTGTTGCAGCGCATAATGGTATAATAGTTGTAGAAAGCAAATTGGGAAAAGGTAGTATTTTTAAGCTTGTTTTCAGATCAACGGCTCAGAATAAGAATAATGAAATTATTTAGCGCATTAGTATCAAAGATATTTGCGTTTATTGGATGGTTTTTCAGACTTTCTTTACTCAAGAAAGGGATTTTTATTGCCATAGTTCTTTTTATTGGATGGCTTGTCTTTTTCAAATTTGCTCCCCAAAATAATGCTGCTTCACAATATCAGACTGCAACTGTTGAACGGGGGACACTTATTACCAGTGTTACTTCTTCGGGAACTGTTTCATCAGGAAGCCGTGCATCAATTACTACACAAGCAAGCGGGGTTGTTTCGGAAGTCTATGTTAAAAATGGTGATTATGTCAATCAAGGCGATAAGATTGCAACGTTGTCACTTGACCCGACATCGGAGCAAAAACAAGAAGCAGCATACGCGAGCTACTTATCTGCACAAAACAATCTTAACGATGCACAAGCAAAAATAAATTCTTTGCAATCAGCATTATTTAAAGCGAATCAAACGTTTATTAATGATAAAGGCATTGCTAATCCAACAGATCAAAACAAAGCTGATCCAAAATATATTGAAGAGAATGCAGATTGGTTGCAGGCAGAGGCAGACTATAAGAATCAGCAGAGCGTTATTGCTCAAGCACAAGCAGCATTATCTTCAGCATCGCTTTCTTATGCCCAGACATCGTCAACCGTTACTGCTCCAATTGCTGGATATATCTCAAACTTAAGTATCACCCCCGGTTTTCCAATTGTGAATACCTCATCAGGTAGTAATAATTCAAACCCGACGGCAACAACACTTGGAAATATAACTCTTAAAGATGTCAAACAAACAGCAACGGTTAACTTAACAGAAATTGATGTAACCAATGTCAAAGTCGGACAGCGGGTAACCATGACGCTTGATGCATTCCCGAAGAAAACATTTACAGGAAAGGTAAGTGCGATTGATACCAATGGGGTTGTATCATCTGGTGTGACAACGTATCCGACAACAATTACCTTTGACAGTGCTCCTGACAACATGTATCCAAATATGGCTGTTAATGCGACGATTATTTTGAATATTAAAGACAATGTTTTGTTAGTTCCAACCAGTGCAGTCCATACACAAAACGGATCATCAACAGTACAAGTGTTGAAAAACGGACAGCCGCAGGATGTTGACGTCGAGGTCGGAGACTCATCTGATACTCAAACAGAAATCACCTCAGGTCTTAATGAAGGAGATACGGTTGTTGTTGGAACAGTTGCAAAACAAACCGGTGGTACTCAAAGTTCATCACCTTTTGGCGGGACAGGATTTGGTGGTGGCAATCGGGGATTTGGCGGCGGTGGCGGAGGAGGAGCACAACGTGCAGTCTTTATCCAACGGGGCGGTTAACATTCTCTATGTATGATTCATGTTTCAAAGATAAAAAAGGTATACCACATAGGAGACATTGAGACAGTTGCACTCAATGAAGTTTCTTTTACTATCAAAAAAGGTGAATTTGTTGCAATCATGGGACCTTCAGGAAGTGGTAAATCAACACTTATGCATATTCTTGGAGCACTGGATACGCCAACATCCGGTTCATATATCTTGGACGGCGAAGAGGTAGCAAAATTAACAGATGACCAATTGGCTGATATCCGCAATCGCAAAATTGGTTTTATCTTTCAGGCGTTCAATCTCTTGCCTAGAACATCGGCATTAAAAAATGTCATGCTTCCTATGCGGTATGCTGGAATTCCACTTGCAGAACGTGAAGAACGTGCTAAAAAATTTTTGACAATGGTTGGTCTTGGAGAACGTATGAATCACAGTTCCAATCAGCTTTCAGGAGGACAACAGCAGCGTGTTGCTATTGCCCGTGGTATTGCGATGAATCCGGCAATTTTGCTTGCCGATGAGCCAACAGGAAATATCGCGTCCAATCAAGCGAATGAAATTATGGGAATCTTCCAGGAAGTTAATGATCAGGGACATACGATTGTGATGATTACTCACGAACCAGATATCGCAGAGCATGCGAAACGGATTATTACAATACGGGATGGCAGTATTGTTTCAGATACCGTGAATAAGAAACAGAAAATTGCTAAGAAGATTTGAGATTTATTTATTATGGATAAAGAAACTCTTGTAGAAAGTTTAGGGACACTATTTATTAATAAGTTGCGTACAGGACTTGCAATGCTTGGCATAGTGATCGGTATCGGTAGTGTTATTACGTTGGTTTCTCTGGGACAAGCAACATCGCAACAGGTGCAAAATCAAATTCAATCTCTTGGTGCCAATTTATTAACGGTTATTCCTGGTTCACAAAATAGCGGTGCAGTTCGTGGTGCAGCAGGGGGCGGCACGACTTTAACTATTGATGACGCGAAAGCAATTTCGACTGACCCATCAATCACGACTGTTTCTAATGTCTCACCTGAAGTAAATTCCCGGGCGCAAGTTACAGCGGGACGAAATAATGCCAATGTGCAGGTGATCGGCGCAACGCCAACCTATCTTGAGGTACATAAAGTGACAATGGCAGAAGGGTCATTTATAACCGATCGAGAGAATAATGGTATTGCAAAAGTTGCAGTTATTGGTCCACAGGTCGAGACGAATTTATTCTCTGATGGATCTGATCCTGTAGGACAAACTATCCGTCTGAAGGGCCAGTCATTGACAATTATCGGTGTAACCGTATCAAAAGGAGGAACAGGATTTTTTAATCAGGACAATGTAATTTTTGTTCCTCTTCAAACAGCACAAAAAGAACTTTTTGGACAGGATTATCTTTCTTCTATTGCACTTGAGGCAAAGAGTTCTGATGTGATGACAAATGCACAAAATCAGGTAGGGTATTTATTGTTGGCTCGACATAAATTGTCTGATCCATCTCAAGCAGATTTCACCATTTTTTCTCAAGCAGATATCTTAAGCGCTGCATCCTCAACAACAGGGACATTTACGACCCTTCTTGCCGGTATTGCGGCAATTTCTCTGTTGGTTGGAGGTATCGGTATTATGAATATCATGCTTGTGACAGTGACTGAAAGAATCCGTGAAATTGGTCTTCGTAAAGCACTCGGGGCTCGTAAAAAAACAATTATCACCCAATTTCTTATTGAAGCAGTAATTCTGACTTTTATTGGGGGAATTATTGGCATTATTTTTGGAACCCTCGCGTCGTTTGTTATTTCGCAATTGACTCATTCACTTTTTATCGTCTCTGCAGAATCGATTATTTTGGCAATTGGTGTGTCTGGAGGAATCGGTATTTTGTTTGGTTGGTATCCTGCTAAGCGCGCTGCTGATTTACAACCGATTGAAGCGTTACGTTATGAATAACAGAGCAAGTAGCATGAATCAAGTAGTAAGTATAAAGAAGAAAATTTATACATAATACTTTTTTGGAGGGAGGTGAAAATATGAACAATAAACAAATCATTATTACTCTCGTTGTTGCAATTATCGTTGGTGCAGCTGCATTTTTTGGTGGTATGCAATACCAAAAATCTCAAAGAAACGTATTTTTTACCACAAATGGTGGAGAAGGGGGACGTTTTGGCGGTGCACGATTTGGTCAAGGTGGACGAGGTGGTTTTACACCGGTCATAGGTCAAATTACCGAATCAGATGACAAGACAATGACTGTTAAAATGCAGGATGGAAGCAGTAAAATTGTTGTTCTTTCAGGTACATCGTCAATCAATAAGTCTTCAGCTGGTACAAAATCAGATCTGAAAGCAGGAGAAACAGTTGCTGTTTTTGGATCAACAAATTCAGATGGTTCTGTGACAGCACAAAGTATTCAGCTTAATCCTCAAATGAGGATGCAGCGCCCAACAGGTACACAATCACATTAAAAATAGTATTTTTAAATTAAACAGCTTTCGAGGATGTCGAAAGCTGTTGTTGTTTGTAGTACTTGACAGGTTTATTTCATTTCATCTATTCTGTATTCAATGAAACTATTTAAAAATAAGACTGTTATTATCGTTCTTGGGGTTATTGTTGGGCTTGGTATTCTCGCCGGAGGTTATGCAATCTTTGCAAGTAGAGCCAATTCACAATCGCAAAATGATGATCAATCGATGAATGAGCAGGTTGTTCAGAAAATGAAACCTGATGAAATTGGTCTTAAGATGGAAGCAACACCAGACAAAAAGAAAGTACAGTTTACTGTAGGGAAGGCTGATGGTATAACATCAATGGAATATCAGTTAACTTATGAGGCGGATTCAACAGCGGAAGAACAACGCGAAGGTGGAGATGCCCGCGTACAGAGAGGTATTACCGGTGAAGCGACTATCAAAGACGGTGAATCATCATATACATCACAATGGCTTGATTTAGGAAGTTGCTCCAAAAATGTTTGCCGCTATGATACAGGAGTACATTCAGTAACAGTTACTCTTAAAATCGTCAAGAGTGGCGGTAAAGTCTACGAAGTAGATAAGAAACTGGATTTGTAAACACCTTTTAACCTCGTAAAATCGTTATAATAAACTTACTCAGTAAATAAATATTTCAGGTTAAACGGTCAAATGGTTATATGGTTGACAGATGTTTTAACCATTTAGTAATTTAGCAATTTAACCCTCGTTTCTTTTTTCTTACAATTTCTCCCCCTACATCTTGTAGTTCTGACTTTTCACGGACACTACCGCACCCCTTCTGCCTGTTGACAACTTTTCACGGAAGGTCCAAAATAAGTAAAGTAGTCAAAAGTAGGAAAAAGTAGTCCGCGTCAAACGCGGTTGGCTTGGAAGTATTATATAAGCATGTTGATCGGGCAGTATGAGAGCAAGATTGGAGAGAAGCATCAAGCGGCATTGCCGAAGAAATTTCGTGACGTTTTGGGAGACAAACTCATTATTACCAAAGGATTTGAGAATTGCTTGATTCTTGTATCAGAAGAAAATTGGAAGACATTGCTTGAAGGAACTGAAGGACGACCTTTTACAAATAAATCAACACGTGAGTTACAGAGGTTTTTATTGGGAAATGCGACAAATGTGGAACTTGATAGTAAAGGGCGGTTTGTTATACCAGAGTATTTAAGAACATTTGGGTCAATTGATTCGGAAATAATTTTTGCAGGAATACAAAGGTTTGTTGAAATTTGGGATAAGAAGGCTTGGGAAGGACATCAGAAAGAGTTATCAAAAAATATTGAATCGATTGCAGAAAGGCTGTCCAGGCAGGAAGATGAGTAATTACCATA
>CAYMJR010000002.1:75819-170623 GCA_964391315.1 uncultured Gammaproteobacteria bacterium
ATATTGAATCGATTGCAGAAAGGCTGTCCAGGCAGGAAGATGAGTAATTACCATACAAGTGTACTTTTAGAAGTAACAATTGATCAGTTGCAGGTTGAGACTGGCAAACGGTATATTGACGGAACCTTAGGTGGTGCTGGGCATAGTTTGGAAATTATTAAACGTGGTGGAGAGGTATTAGGTTTGGATGTTGACGAAGACGCATTGGATTACGTTGAAAAAGAAGTAAGAAGCAAGAATCAAGAAGCAAGGGAACGATTGAAAATTGCGAGGGGGAATTTTAGGAACATTGATAAGTTGGCAACAGACAATGGATTTACATCTGTTGATGGAATACTTTTTGACCTTGGGGTATCGAGCCATCATTTTGATACACCGGAAAGAGGATTTAGTGTCCAAAAAGAAGGACCACTTGATATGCGGATGGATCAAGATCTTGGGGTCAAAGCAGGAGATTTATTGAATGTTCTAACGAAAGGAGAATTATATGAATTATTTAATAAATTGGGTGAAGAACGTTTTGCTTACGCCATTTCAAACAGTATTGTTCGCGCGCGTCAAATAAAACGGATTGAGACGACAACAGATCTGGTTGGCATTATTAATAGGGTGGTGCCAAAAGGACGGGAAAATATCAATCCGGCGACAAGAGTCTTTCAGGCTCTTAGAATCGCAGTAAATGATGAGCTAAATAATATCGAAGAGGCGTTGCCAAAAGCATTGACGCTGTTAAAACCGAATGGAAGAATTGCGGTTATTTCTTTCCATTCGTTGGAAGACAGAATTATTAAAAATACATTTCGGGAGTGGGAAGAAAAAGGATTAGGAACGATTGTAACTGATAAGCCGATTGTTCCGAGCGAAGAAGAAATTCAGAAAAATAACAGGAGTCGGAGTTCGAAATTGCGAGTGTTTGAAAAATTTTAAATTATGAAACGGCCAACATTTGTCATTATTTCTATTTTTGTAACAATCATCGGTCTTGCTTTATGGCAGGTTGGGGTTGCTAATGAAATGTCTACAACCGGTGCAGAGCTTGCTCAAATTCAAGCCCAGGTTGATAATTATAAACGGGAGAACACTATTCTTCAGGAGCAGCTATTGTCTGCATCATCACTCACTACTATTTCACTAGAAGCAGAAAAAATGGGATATGTTGAGGCAAGCCAACCAATTGCACTCGATGCTCCACTTCCATTGGCTTTGAAACAATAAATGGTGTACAGTTAATAGTACAACTTCACTATGAGTTTAAGGTACCGTTTCGTTCTTTTCTTTTTTATCTTTCTTTTTGCATCAGTGATTGTCAAACTGTTTTATTGGCAAGTGGTTCGTGCACAAGAGCTTGCTGATATGGGACAAGAACAATACGGCAGTGTGGTCAAACTCGATCCGACGCGGGGAGAGATTATGACTTCTGACAATTTTGCAATTGCAGCCAATAAACTTTCATATCTTGTCTTTGCAAATCCAAAAGAAGTAACAAATGTCGGACAAGAATCAGGGCAGCTCGCGTCACTTTTGAGTGAAGATCAGGCAAGTATTAGCGCATTACTGTCTTTGGATAAATTTTGGGTGCGGTTGAAATCACAAGTTGATCAAGACACAAAAGCAAAAATAGAATCGCTTAAAATCCCTGGAGTTGGTTTTCAAGAAGAATATGTGAGGTACTATCCTGAAGCATCAACTGCTGCTAAGCTTTTGGGATTTGTTGGAAAAGATGAGAACGGTCAGAACAAAGGATATTTTGGTCTTGAGGGATATTATGATAGGCAGCTGCGTGGCAAGGAAGGACTAGCGGTCCAGATACATGATGCGTTAGGACAGCCAATCCTTGCAAAAATGAACGGTGCAGTTGGACAAGTCGATGGACGAAATCTGATTTTGCATGTTGATCGGACGATTCAATTTATTCTTGATAGAGATCTTAAAGACGGCATTGAGAAATATGGAGCAGTCAGCGGTATGGCAGTCGTGATGGATCCAAAAACAGGTGGCATCTTAGGGATGTCATCGTTCCCAAATTATGACCCGCGAGATTATCAGGATTATTCCGATGATTTATATCGTAATCCGTTAATCACTGATACTTATGAGCCAGGATCGACATTTAAACCTTTGGTTATGGCAAGTGCTATCGATGCAGGGCTTGTCGAGCCAGATACAAAATGTTCAATCTGTGCAGGGCCAGTGACAATAGGTGATTATCAGATCCATACCTGGAACGATAAATACAATGCCGATGAATCGATGACTGATGTTATTATTCATTCGGATAATACTGGAATGGTCTTCGTAGGGAGAAAGTTGGGGCTTGACCGGATGTTTAATTATTTTGATAAATTTGGAATCGGATACATGACAGGGATTGATCTGCAAGGAGAAGAACAGGCATCAATCAGACCCAAAGATCAGTGGTATCCGATTGATTTGGGAACGGCGACTTTTGGTCAGGGGATTACTGTTACACCAATTGAGCTTATTACTGCATTTACTGCAATTGCCAATGGCGGCAAACGCATGGAGCCACATGTGGTTGCAGCGATTCAAACTCCTGAAGGAGATACGATTTCGATCCCTCCAAAAGTACTGGATACGCCAATTTCTGAAAAATCAGCTAAGTTAATGACAGAGATGATGGTCGATGCTGTCGATAAAGGTGAAGCGAAATTTGCTCGACTCAAAGGCTATCGAATTGCGGGTAAAACAGGTACTGCACAAATTCCTGTCGCAGGCCATTATGATCCAACTAAAACGATTGCGTCATTTGTAGGTTTTGCTCCGGCTGATGATCCGAAGTTTCTAATGCTTGTTGTTATTGACCGTCCTACTTCTTCAATCTATGGTGCGGAAACAGCAGCTCCAATTTTCTTCCAAGTAGCACAAAATATTTTGACGTACTACAATATCCCTCCAACAGAGTAAAAAGAAACTTAGCGGATTGCTGTGCCAGGGGTTGCTTGTTCAGAAGCAGTAAGAGGTAATGGTTTTTCGCCATCTGCTGCAAGGAGCATGCCTTCAGAAAATTCGTTCATCATCCGGCGGGGTTCCAGATTGATAATAAAAATGAATTGCTTGCCTTTGATATCTTCCGGTGTATACCATTGTTTGATTCCTGAGAAGATTGTCTTTTTTCCTTCCTCTCCAAAGTCGACGGTAAGTTTTAACAATCTTTCAGATTTTTCCATGTCAATGCAGTCAACGACTGTTCCGACACGAAGATCCAATTTTGCAAAATCATCAATGGCAATAATCGGTTTCACAATCAGATTATAGCATGTTTTCTATTGATTATCCTCCTTGTCGAGGTCGAGGAATTGTACGTCTCTTTGGTTGATTCTTTCTACTGGTTCTTAATCGTGCATCCTTAATTTCTTGAAGAACCTGTTCTCCTACTTGTGGCTCCTGGTCGCCTAAATATTTTTGAATTGCTGCATGTTCTGCATGGTCAGCAGCTTGTAATAGAGGCAAAGCTTGATCAGCGAGAGTTTTAATTTGAGGATGAAAATACGCGGGGGATTCGGCATCCGTACCGCCAGATTCTCTCAGAAGCCTTTGTCGAGTAATTAAATCAGCAATGAGCGTTATATAATGTAATGGAGGTGAAAGTTTAGCATCAGCTGCCTGTGTACCTTCTGAAAATTCAGGATTCATGAGTTAAGAGTAAAGCAGAGATATATATGGAAAACTCTACAATTTTGTAAGGAAATGGTAAAGAAAAAAATTTGCTATACTAATCTGTATGACCGGAAGAACACATGATCTTGCTGCATTTACTGCATTGGGTTTTATCGTCCTGACACAGCCTTTGCCTCAGATAACGCTTGCGACAGGATTGGTTGCTGTCTTTGCCAATCTCGTTGGTGGGATAGCTCCTGATATCGATCAGCCAACAGCCCCTTTCTGGAACAATTTACCAATTGGTGGTGTTGCAGGTAGGGTATTTGACCGTGCACTTGGTGGACACCGATTTATTTCGCATTCACTTTTGGGTGTTGTGCTTTTTGGGTTTGCTTTTCATTATGTTCTGCAGATCTTACGGCCAAGTTTTCCGACACTAAATATGGGAATTATCTGGTTGTCGTTCATGATTGGGTTTATCAGTCATTTAGTTATGGATACCTTTACGAGGGAAGGCGTACCATGGCTTTTGCCGGTTCCAGTAAAATTTGGTATACCTCCGATGAGGGATTTTCGTGTTGAGACAGGAAAGTTCGTCGAGCGATTTATCATTTTTCCGGGACTGATAGCATTAAATGGTTATTTATATTATGTTCATTACACAATCATTCTTGAGTTATTTCATCATTATTTGAAGTAGAAGCTCATTGTATATATAATAGTATCCATGTGGCAGGCAACGAAAAATAATTATCATCTTTTTCAAGCAGTTCTTGCTCTTCTTCTGTATCAATTTCCTTACCGGGGGATGACCATTATCGGTGTTACTGGAACAGATGGGAAAACAACAACCGCAAATCTTATTTACCATGCGCTTCTGACCGCGGGGAAAAAGGCGGCGATTATTTCGACAACAGGAGCAATTATCAATGGTAAGTCATCTGAACTTGGATTTCATATCACAACACCAGGTAGGTTTACTGTCCAGTCATATATACAAAAAGCAAAACGGGCAGGAGTAAAATATGTCGTTTTGGAAACAACTTCCCATGCCCTTGATCAACATCGGGTCTATGGTATCCCTTTTGCAATTGGTATTGTGACCAATGTTACCCGTGAGCATCTTGATTATCACAAAACATACAACAATTATCTTCATGCGAAAGCAAAATTATTAAAAGCTGCGCGAGTAGCAATCATCAATAAAGATGACCAATCATATTTACGAATTAAGAAACATGAATTAAAAAACACGGATAAAAAAATAATAACATTTGGTCTGAAAAAAGATTCTGATGTTAATCCGCATAATTTTCCTTTTAAGACAAAGCTTATCGGGAAATTCAATGAATACAATTGCCTTGCTGCGATTGCTGCTCTTTCGCAATTAGGAATGTCTGATGATGCTATCCGCCGCGGTATTGCATCATTTACTCCTCCAAATGGCAGACAAGAAATCGTTTATCAAAAAGATTTTACCGTGATGAATGATTTTGCTCATACACCGAATTCTTTTCAAAATATTTTGCCAGAGGTAAAGAAGTTAACAAAAAATCGATTAATTCATGTTTTTGGTTGTGCTGCCAAAC
The DNA here is from genome assembly GCA_964391315.1 of uncultured Gammaproteobacteria bacterium. GTDB lineage: Bacteria > Patescibacteriota > Microgenomatia > Levybacterales > UBA12049 > DATIGJ01. Next base: position 81,030 of record CAYMJR010000002.1, read on the forward strand.
GCGATACCTACAAGAGACCTGAAATGGGGGATATCTCTTCACAGTATTCAGATATTATTATTCTTACGTCAGAAGATCCAAGAAATGAACCAATAGAAAAAATTAATAAGGAAATTCTCAAAGGAATTAAAAATTCAAAGTTTAAGGTTCAGAGTTCGACAGAAGATTTATCTTTGAAAAAGGACGGAAAATATATTTTTCAAATTCCAGATCGAAAAGAAGCGATTAATTTTGCAATCTCTCTTGCCGAAAAAGGTGATGTTGTTCTCATGACTGGGAAAGGGCATGAGAAGTCTATCAATTACGGCCGCGGCGAAGAGCCATGGGATGAGACAGGAATTGCACTTGCTGCAATAAGAGAAAGAACCAAATAAGTTTTAAGATGATAAAACAAAATCATATTTTACGTTTTAATAATCTCTCACAATTTCCCTCACTGATTCATGGTTTCTCGACAACTCATTTTGGCAGTATGAGACCAACTGATCCTAATTCAGAAAACGGAATGAAAGCATTTCTTTCCCAGCTAAGTATTCCATTTCATCACAGAGTTCGAATGCATCAAGTTGCTGGTAATATAGTTCAATGGGTTTCTCAAAAAGATTGGGAAAAAACTAAAGATTCAACTGACGGACTACTCACTCAAGAAAGAGATGTATTTCCTCGCGTTTTGGCAGGAGATTGTTTGCCAATACTCTTTTATGACCAGCAAAACCATGTTTGCGGAATAGCTCATGCGGGATGGCGTGGAATTTATCACGAAATTATAAAAGTAATGCTTAAGGAAATGATTTCTAAAGGAAGTGATCCAAAGAATATTAGTGCTGGAATTGGACCAGGAATCAGAGTTTGCTGTTATAACGTGAATGAAGAAAGACAAGTTCTTTTCAAACAAAAATATGGTGAAGGCAATTTTTTAGTCGAGAGAGATGAAAAGGTTTTTTTAGACTTGCCTCTTCTTGCAAAACAACAATTACTTGCTTCAGGAGTTTTAGAAAATAATATTGAGGATGGAGATTATTGTACCTTTGATCATACAGATGTATACTCATTTCGGAGAGAAGGAAAAGATTTTGGTGAGATGATGGGAATTATTGGATTAGTATGAAAAAAATGCATCTTCATTTTGTCGGGATTAAGGGTGTTGGGATGGCGCCTCTTGCCATCATTGCTAAAGAAGCAGGTTTCACTGTCACCGGATCTGATATCGAAAAAGAATTTATCACCGATGTTGCTCTCAAAAAGGCAGGAATCATCCCAAATGTCGGATTCAGTCCTGAGTACGTTGGTCATCCTGATTTGGTTATCACCACTGGCGCCCATGGAGGATTTGATAACGTCGAAGTTGTTGATGCAAAAGCCAAAAATATTCAGGTGATGACACAAGGACAAGCTGTTGGTACATTTATGGATGGTGAAATTTTCGGCAAAAAGTTCAAAGGTATTTCCGTAACGGGAACTCATGGCAAAACGACGACAACCGCAATGCTCACAACTATTTTAAACGAAAGTGCGTTAGATCCATCATATATTATTGGCACAGGTGATGTTGGTTCGTTATCCGCACCGGGACATTTTGGAAAAGGAAATTATTTTGTCGCGGAAGCAGATGAATATATGACCGAGCCAAATCATGACAAAACTATTAAATTTATGTGGCAGTATCCGGAGTTTGCCATTTTTACCAATATTGAATATGACCATCCTGATGTCTATTCTTCAGTTGATGACGTCCGGGACGCGTTTTCTAAATTTTCCAAACAAGTAAGTCCTACAGGTGCATTGATTGCTTGTGGAGATGATCGCGAAATCCAAAAAATCCTGCAGAGTACTGATAGAAAATATATCACGTATGGATTTCATCCAACCAATGATTATATCCTCAGTCGTGTTAGTATTTCTGGAGATCAAACATTTTTTTGGGTTGAGAGTCAGGGGACAACAATCGGTGAATTTTCCATCCGTGTACCAGGAGAGCATAATGCACTGAATGCTCTTGCTGCGATTATTGTTTCTTTAGAACTTGGTTTGTCAATTGAGAAAATTAAAAAAGGTTTACATGCTTTTCGAGGTTCAAAAAGAAGATTGGAATTTCTTGGAGAATTACTTTCAGGTGCGAGAGCTTATGACGACTACGCCCATCATCCAACGGAAATCAGAAAAACATTAACTACTTTAAGAAAACAATATCCCAACAAAAAAATCCTTTGTATTTTCCAACCCCATACATATTCGCGTACAAAAATGTTGTTTAATGAATTTTCAAAAGCATTTGACAATATTGATGAGCTGTTTGTTGTTGTTACTGATATTTATGCATCACTTCGAGAAAAACCTGATGACACTGTTTCAGGTAAGAAATTAGTCGAAGCGGTAAGTCTATCGAAAAAAGATGTTCATTACCTTCCCGCACTTTCCGATGTGATAGAATATATCAACGAAAAACAACTTCGATCTGATACAGTTCTCGTCACAATGGGTGCAGGGGATGTGTATACGATTCATTCGAAGTTACAATTTGTTTAGATGGATAAGATTTTAGAGCAGTTAGAACAAAAAATTGGTAGAAGAATTGCACACAATGAACAATTAGGATTACACACGGTTTTAAAAGAGAATACAATTTGTGAGTATTTTTTGGAAGTTGATCGGATTGATGATTTGGTGAAGGCAGTTCTTGCTGCCAAAGAAGTTGGAATTCCTTATGCAGTTATTGGAAGCGGGTCGTATCTTTCTCTTCCCGATGAAACGATACTGGGACTTGTCATCAAGAATAATTCGCGTAAGTTTGATAAAATGAGTATCAGCGGACGGATTCAAGATCGGGAATTAGGAGTTTCTGAGATTTTGGTTCAAGCTGAGTCCGGAACACCAATAAATCAGCTTGTGAGATTTACAATAGAAGAGGGACTTTCTGGACTTGAGTATCAGTTGGGAATGCCAGGAACAGTCGGTGGAGCTTTATATACCAATGCAAAATATAAAAAGCATTATGTAAAGGATGCATTGCAGGCAGTAAGGGTTTTGACAAGTGAAGGAAAAGTAGAAATGCACATGCAGGATATTAATAAACACCTGGATGATGGCATTTTACTTTCAGCAATTTTTCGACTGATACCTGAAGATAAAAAAATTTTGTGGGAACGGGGACACGAAGCGTTGGAATTTAGAACTACAAGTATAAAATAATTTATGGAAAAATTTGTTATCAGAGGTGGAAAAAAATTACAAGGTGAAGCTACTGTTTCAGGTGCAAAAAATGCAGCACTCAAACTTCTTGTTGCTGCCTGCATGACAGATGAAAAAGTAACTCTGCATAATGTTCCTCAAATCAGCGATATTTACGTCATGATCGAAATTATTAAAGAACTCGGAGGAGAGGTCGAGCATAATGGACATACTGTTACTATTACGATGAAGAAATTCGCTCACTCATCAATTCCTCTTGATAAAGCAGCACTTGTTAGAGCATCATCATTATTTATCGCGCCGCTTCTTGTCAGGATGGGCGAAGCGACTATTCCCAATCCAGGCGGATGCAGACTTGGAGCACGGCCAATTGACAGAACAGTTGATGGGGTTCGTACCTTAGATGTCGATATTACCTATCACAGTGAAGATGGCTATTTTCATGCAAAATCACAACAACTTAAGGGAACGGAGTATCATTTTGAAAAAAATACCCATACAGGAACAGAGACGATGATTCTTGCTGCTGCTATGGCGGAAGGAACAACAATTCTTACTAACGCTGCAGAAGAGCCTGAGATAGATGATTTAATTAATTTGCTTAATGCCATGGGTGGAAATGTCACGCGGTCAGGACATCGTGAAATTACGATTGTCGGTGTTGAAAAGCTGCATGGAGCTGAGTTTACTGTCAGTCCAGATAGAATTGAAGTAGTAACATTTGCAATTGCAGCTGTTGTGACTGGAGGAGACGTTTTTGTAAAAGATGCGCATAAAGCAATGATTACTCCATTTTTGGAAAAATACAAACAAACAGGAGCAGGATATGAAATTAAAGAGGATGGTATACGATTCTTTGCCAATGGACATCTAAAAGCAGTTGATGTCACAACAGGAATTCATCCTGGATTTTTGACTGATTGGCAAGCTCCTTGGGCAGTCCTTATGACTCAGGCAACAGGTACCGCGATTGTTCATGAAACTGTTTTTGAAAACAAGTTAGGTTACATTCATGATTTGAAAAAAATGGGTGCCAATACTATTCTTTTTAATCCTGATGTCAAAGATCCGGAAACGCTTTACAATTTTAATTTAGCTGATGATAAACCTGAGTATTTCCATGCAGTTGAAATCAAAGGACCCACACCTCTTCATAATGCTGTCATGACAACTCTTGATATCCGTGCTGGCGCCGCAGTTGTCCTTGCAGCACTTGCTGCAACAGGCACATCAATTATTTATGGAGTTGAAAAGTTGGATCGAGGGTATGAAGCACTTGAAAAGAGACTCGCAAAATTGGGAGCAGATATAGAAAGAGCAAATGAGTAACAATAATAATAGAAACATTGCTGCAATTATTCTCGCCGCAGGAAAAGGATCGCGGATGAAACTTGATTCCGTCAACAAGGTAACACTCCCTCTGGCAGAAAAACCAATGATCAAACACATTGTCGATTTTATGCATTCCCTTTCAATACAAACAATTTCCGTTGTTGTTGGTCATCACAAACAGACGGTTATGGAATCTCTTAAAGATGATAAGATTCTTTTTGTCGAACAAGAGGAACAACTGGGTACTGGTCATGCAGTAATGTGTGCGTTAAAGGCATTGCCTGAAGGGATTACCGATGTCTTTGTTGTGTATGGTGACGATGCAATCCTTTATGCAAAAGAAAATCTTTCTATAATTAAAACATTTTTTGACACACATACTTTAAAAAATAACGCAATTACTTTTCTGACAATTGAACAAAAAGATCCTACTGGACTTGGGAGAGTTGTCAGGGATGAAGAAGGAGAAGTACTAGCAATTGTTGAGGAAAAAGACGCAAATGATATCCAGAAAAAAATTACAGAAGTTAATCCAGGGACATTCCTTTTTTCTATGAAATTTTTGAAAGAATATTTATCTAAACTTGAAAAAAGCGCAGTGACAGGAGAATACTATTTGACCAGTCTTATTGATTTGGCAATTCAGAATAGTAAGTCTGTTGCTACTGTCCAAGCTGGCAATATCCCTTGGCGCGGTGTGAATACAAAAGAAGATCTTGCAGCCGCCGAAAAAATGTATAAGAATCTAAATGACTAATTATGTATAATACAATTGTTATTGAACCGGTTACAAAAGTTACTGCTGAAATACAAGAAGCGATAAAACGGTTAACACCAAAAATCGGAAATAATTACAAACCATTGCATGATGAGGATATTGCAGAAATGGTTGCTTCACCAAATACGACAATAATCATAGCTCGATTTGATCAAAAAATTGTCGGCATGATTACTCTTCTTGTTTATAGAATTCCTTATGTTAAGAAAGCGTATCTTGATGATCTGGTTATTGATGAAGAATACAGAGGAAATGGAATTGCCAAACAATTAATGCAAAAAGCAATGGATCTTGCGAAAGAAAAAGGTGCTTCGTATATTGATTTAACAGCACGACCAAGACGTGAAGAAGGGAATAGTCTCTACGAGAAATTTGGTTTTAAAAAGAGAGACACCAATGTATACCGATTAGTTTTTGATTATGACGAAGTCTAAAAAAATTGTTTTATTTGATATTGATAATACACTTTTTAATACCGTACGGTTTAAATCATCCAATTTCGAAATATTTTCAATATATGAAGACGCAGAGGATACGCTTACAGAATTAGCAAAAATTGCTGACCTTGGTATTTTTTCAGAAGGAGATATTGCTTTTCAAAAAGAAAAATTACTTCAGACAAATATCGAAAATTATTTTCTCAAAGAACACGTCCACATTGTTCCGGAAAAAATTGCTGCTATAGAAGCACTTGTAAAAAAATATAAAAGTCAACCAAAAACAAAAGTGTTTTTAATTGATGATAAATTGCAGATTTTGCCAGTTATTAAAAAACAATTTCCATCAATCACTGTCATTTGGATAAAGCAGGGAGAACATGCACCTTCCCAGCTTCCTATTGAAGGATTTACTCCTGATGCAGAAGTTACGTCATTAAAAGAAATTATTCCACTCATCAAAGAGTCATAACTCGTTAATGGGCATTTAGGGTAAACATGGATCTAGTTTTTATTTTTACAAGCAGTCTTTTTTTTCTGTGGGTCATTCGAGACCTCTTTTTTTGGCTTGGAACTTGGCAGCAAAATGATTACCGGTACAATCGCTTTATTGCATCCCTTCGGAAAAAACCGAGAAAACAAACTCTTTTTCCAACATTTCTCTTACTGATAAAATGGTTGGTTTTCTTTAGTTACCTCTTAGTCATTTTTAATGATTCATTCTCAAAACCATATGAGTACCTTGTTATTACGTTATATCTTGCGCAGTCATTTTTTGTTCTTCGGGAAATATATCTCAAGCATTTTAAAAAAACTGCGATAACATTGCGGACGACTTTTATTATCGCTTTTACACTGTGTACTGTTCTTGCAATCTACGCAATTCCACTTGTTGACCGTTTTTTTTGGCTGCTTTTTATTGATCTTATTATTCCGATCATTGTTGCTTTTTATGTTTTTATTTCATGGTTTCCCATTGAAATTTACTACGATTGGCAGATTGAAAAGGCAGGGCAAAAAATTCGTCAACATGAGAATCTTCTTGTTATTGCTGTGACAGGGAGTGCAGGAAAAAGTTTGGCAAAAGATTATATTGCGGCAATACTCAGTCGAAAATTTCAAGTGATCAAAACAGATGGCGCAAATAACACTGCGATTGGTGTTGCTCAAACAATCTTGCAGAAGTTAGATGACAAGACACAAATTTTTGTTGCTGAGATTAGTGCTTATCAAAAAGGAGAAATAGCTATGCTTTGTGAACTTATCAAACCCAAAATTGGTGTTTTAACAAATATTAATAGTCATTATTTGCCTGTATTTAAGACAATGGACGCTATCATGCAAACAAATTTCGAATTAGTACAGTCATTACCAAAAGAGGGATTTTGTTTGTTTGATGGCAATAGTAAAAATACGTATCTTTTGTACAAAAAATCCAGGAGAGCGAAAGTTCTCTATCACTCTGATTTACAAAACGTTATACCTCATGTTGACCCCAATGAGATTAGTGCTTCTCATATCGTCCATAAACAGAGAAAAACAAGCTTTATTGTTGCCAACCAAAATAAAAAAGTTGAGCTTAATCTCAAAACATTTCACCATATTGATGCATTGCTGCCAGCATTCTATATTGCCTCATATTTAGGTATGACAGAGCAAGAAATACGACGCCAGGTTGCGCTCTTAAAGTAAGTGAGCTATAATTTCATTCTATGGAACAATTGTTGGGGCTCACAATTTCGTCCTTTTTTGTCACAGCGATTCTCCTTGTACCCTTTATTGACTTCCTCTACAAAATAAAAATGCGCAGACAGCACCAGGAAACCCGCGATATGTTCAATAAACGAACTCCAATTTTTGATAAATTTAATGCTTGGAAAACAGGAACTCCTGTCGGCGGAGGGCTTTTGATTTTATTAATTGTTACTGTATGGACATTTTGGGCGTATGGCGTCTTTAATGTAACACTTAAGCCATGGGAGATCTTTGTCATGTTCTTCTCATTCTTAGGTTATGGCGCTCTTGGATTTTATGATGATCTTAAAAAATTAGTCGGTAAACGGGAAGGATTCTTTGGATTGCGTTTCCGGCATAAATTTATCATACAGTGGGCTCTGGCAATTATTATTGCTATTGTCTTTTATTTACAGCTAAGCTATTCCTTTATCTATATTCACGGTTTTGGAATTGTAAATATTGGCATATTCTTTATCCCATTTGCTGCATTTGTGATTGTTGCTTTTGCTAATGCAATCAATATTACTGATGGCCTCGATGGTCTTGCCTCAGGACTTCTTCTCATTTGTCTTCTTGCTTTTTCTGTTGTTAATTCTTCAATTGATCAGCAACTTGGAATCTTTATTTCTATCCTTATCGGAAGTGTAGCTGCATTTTTGTATTTCAATATTTACAAAGCCCGTTTGTGGCTTGGTGATGTCGGTTCTCTTTCTCTTGGTGCCGTACTTGCTGTTATTGGACTTTTGACAGGTAAAGTCTTGGCGCTTCTTATTATCGGTGGTGTGTTTGTTTTGGAAGCAGGTTCTTCATTGATACAGTTATTAAGTAAAAAATATTTGGGAAGAAAAATGTTTCCAGCAGCACCAATGCATTTATATTTGCAGAGCAAAGGATGGGAAGAACCAAAAATTGTAATGCGTGCCTGGCTGATTGGTTTCGTCTTTGCAATTGTTGGTATTTTCATCGCCTTCATATAAAATAGTTTATAGCTCTCATGAAAGATCTCGACCTGCCGTTATTTGTTGTTGTTACTATTCTTACCCTCTTTGGTCTTCTGATGATATATGATGCTTCTTCAGTTATCGCCTTTAACGTTTATCACGATAAATATCAATTTATTAAAGATCAGCTTATCTGGGTAACACTTGGGTTTGGCGCACTCTTTTTCTTTTCGAAAATCGATTACCATAAGTGGTTCAATCTTGCTTTGCCGCTTCTCGTTTTTGCAATGATACTTCTCGTTGCCGTTTTTTTGCCAGGAATTGGTTCTGGTGCAAAAGGAGCGCATCGCTGGATTAATTTAGGTTTTACAACTCTGCAACCTGCTGAATTTGTAAAGCTGGTTTTAGCAATCTATTTGTCAGCATGGTTTTCAAAAAAAGAAAAAGGACGATTCACTGCGTTTGCAATCCTTATTGGTGCAGTATTACTTCTTATGATGTTACAACCTGACATGGGTACTGCGTCAATTATTTTATTTGAAGCAATTGTTGTGTATTTTCTGTCAGGTGGAAGCATCAAACATTTTGCCTTGGCAGCGCCGGTTGTTGCACTTGGTGGATTGATTCTTATCAAACTCGCTCCTTATCGCGCAGCCCGTCTGACAAGCTTTCTGAATATTGACCGTTCTTTTGACAATATTTCTTATCATATGAAACAAGTACTAATTGCTCTAGGTAATGGGGGATTTTTTGGGCTGGGAATTGGTAATTCTCTTCAGAAATATTCGTATCTTCCTGAAAATGTAACGGATTCTATTTTTCCGATTATTGCTGAAGAGTTTGGTTTTGTCGGCTCGACAATTTTAGTGCTTCTTTTTGCTGTTGTTGTTTGGCGAGGATTTGTGATTGCGACACATTCACGGGATACGTTTGGAAAATTATTTGCTGCAGGGATTATCTCATTTATCGGCATTCAGGCATTTTTCAATTTTGGTTCCATGACATCACTTCTTCCACTCACAGGTGTGCCGCTGCCGTTTATTTCCTATGGAGGATCAGCTCTTCTTGTCGACATGGCAGCTATTGGTATTCTTCTTAACATCTCCAAACAAGGTGGAAGGTAAATTTCTGTTATAATTATTTCATGCACGAAGTTTCTTTTGAGGTCGATGGACAAACTCTTCGCGGGATGATTTTTTATCCGGAGAAAATAAAAGAAAAAAATCCCGCTATTCTTTTTATTCATGGCTGGATGAGTAGTGAAAGAAATTATTTAGCAAGAGCAGAGGCGCTGACAAAATTAGGTTTTATCTGTTTGATTTTTAGTATGCGTGGACATGGTACAAGTGAAGGAGATATCAAAAAGCAAACGCGTCAGGATTTCTTCAATGATGTTCTTGCAGCATATGATTTTCTTGCACGACAAAAGAACGTTAATTCAGATAACATTAGTGTAGTTGGTGCAAGCTTTGGCGCGTATCTTGCAGCACTTGTTAGTAAGGAAAGAAATGTTAAAAATTTAGCTTTTCGTGTTCCTGCCAATTATCCAGATGAAACTTTTAATGAAGTGCAATTTAATTTTTCTGGGGACAATAGTGCAACGCTTTTACATCCAAAGTTTACAGCACTCCAATCAGAACAAAGTTATGCGTTAAAAGCACTAAGTAGTTTTTCGGGTGATATACTGATTATTGAATCTGAACATGATGAATTTATCCCACATCAAATAGTAAAAAATTATTTAAATGCAGTAAAAAATAAAAGTAAATTGGATTATGTTGTTATGAAAGACACAGGTCATAATCTTTCTAATGAAAAAATGTTGCAAGAGTTTATAACGATATTGACTGATTGGTTTGCTGATCAAGTATGAAATTATTAATCGTTGCCGGGGGAGGCGGACATTTTGCACCAGCACTTGCTGTTATTGAACAATTACCAAAAGATGTTGAGGTTTTAGTCGTTGGACGGAAATACACCTTTGAAGCAGAAAAAACCGAGTCATTGGAATATAAAACAGCACAGCAATTGGGAATCGCATTTGAACCGCTCACAACAGGTCGTTTACAAAGACGACTTACTCCCTATACCTTTTTGTCGCTTGCAAAAATTCCTGTCGGATATTTTCAAGCACTTGGGATTGTTAAACAATTCAAACCGGATGTTGTGTTATCTTTTGGCGGGTATGTTTCTGTCCCTGTTGCGTTTGCAGCAAAGACACTTGGTATTCCGGTTATCATTCATGAGCAAATTCTCAGAGCTGGTCTTGCCAATAAAATTGTTGCTACATTTGCAAAAAAAGTTTGTGTATCATGGAAAGAATCAACCAAATTTTTTCCAGAGACGAAGGTAGTTGTGACGGGAAACCCGATAAGGAAAGTTCAAAGTTCAAAGTTCAAAGTTCAAAGTTTTGACGATAAGTTTCCTCTTATTTATGTGACGGGTGGAAGCAGTGGAGCACATGCAATTAATGAACTGATTGAACAATCTCTTGAGAAACTTTTGCAAAAATATACGATTGTTCATCAAACAGGAGATTCACAAACATTTGCTGATTTTGACCGGCTGAAGAAGAAAAAGGAAGAATTACCCGAAGCACTTCAGAAGCGGTATATTGTGACCAAATTTGTTGATGCGTCTGAAGTTTTTTCACTTATGGATCAAGCAGCGTTAGTAATTTCCCGTTCCGGTATAAATACTGTTACAGAGCTTTTATCTCTTGGTAAACCATGCCTTTTGATTCCACTTCCTCATGGACAACATAACGAGCAATTGACCAATGCACTTTTTGTCAAACAAAAAGGCATTGCAGATGTAGCAACACAAGAAGAATTGACGGGTGAGAAATTATATGATTTGATTACAAAAATGTTTGAGCAGATTGATGAATATAAGAAACATGGAATCACATCAAAAGAGGAGATCATCCCCGATGCTGCAAAAAATATTATTTCCATTGTCGAACATGTTAACAACGAAACGAAAAATACGAGAGCGTAAACAATTTCTTTTAAAAATTTATTCTTTGCTGGGGCTTGTTGCATTGAGTGTTTTGATCGGATATTTCACTTCACTCAAACTGTTCTACAAACATGGCTATATTAGCCCTCTTTCAAGTGTGTTGTCACAAGAGTCACAACCCAGCGAAAATACCGATGCAATGAAATCAAAACTTTTGCAGCAAAAAATTGATGTTGATTCTGTAACAACAGAAAATGAAAACTATAAAATAACCCTCAAAAGTGGTGAGGAAGTTATTTTTTCTTCAAATAAAGACCTTTCTTCGCAAATCTCCTCTTTACAATTCATCATGTCTCGCCTTACAATGGAAGGTAGACGATTTAAGCGGCTTGATCTAACTTTTGATAAGCCAGTTATCGTATTGGAGAAATAAAGATGAGTGACGGAAGAATTGTCGTTGGTATTGATGTCGGAACATATAAGGTCGTGACAGTTGTCGCGAAAGTAAGTGAAACTGGTATTCAGGTACTTGGTGTCTCAGAAGTAAAATCGATGGGTATACGCAAGGGACAAGTAGTTGATATCGTAGAAGCGGTTGGTGCTATTAATTCCTCTTTGGAAGCTGCTGAGCGCATGGCAGGTTATTCTGCATCACACGTTATTGTGTCTCTTGGTGGCAATCAGATCGAAAGTCAAAATTCACGAGGTGTTGTCGCGATTTCTGATCCACGTGGTGAAATTTCATCAATGGATTTACTTCGGGTCATTGACGCAGCAAAGGCTATCTCTATCCCATCAACGCGAGAGATTATTCATGTTCTTCCACGCAACTACATTGTCGATGGTCAGGAAGGCATTAAAGATCCAGTTGGGATGTCTGGTATTAGACTCGAAGTAGATACACACATTATTACTGCCAATGGTGTCTCAGTCCGCAATCTTGAAAAAGCATTTTCAGAAGTTGGTGTTGATGTCGATAGCTTCGCCTTTAGCGGTTACGCAAGCTCTCTTGCAGTGCTTTCTGATACTGAAAAAGAACTTGGTGTTGTCCTTGTCGACATTGGAGCTGGGACAACTGATATTTCCATTTATACAGAAGGATCTGTTTCATACTCCTCAGTGCTTGCAATTGGGGCACGACATGTGACCAACGATTTGGCAATTGGTCTTCGCATTTCTCTTGAGAGTGCAGAAAAGATCAAACTCTACCTTTCTCAAGAACAATCAAAAAAGATTGTGAGAACAGAAGACGTTGAGACAGGTGAGGAAGGCGAAAAAGGCAAACACTCAGATGAAATTGATTTGTCATCTCTTGGACTTCCTGAGGAGATCCGCAAAGCATCACAAAAAACACTTGTTGATGGTATTATCCGTCCACGTCTTAATGAAATTTGTACGATGATTGGTATGGAAATCAAAAAGAGCGGATTTGGGGGACAAACACCAGCAGGAATTGTCCTCACAGGTGGGGGAGCATTGACTGTTGGTATCCGTGATAGTGCAAGACGTACGCTTGCGATGCCTGTTCGCATTGGTCTGCCAACTGATGTGAAAGGAATTGTTGATGAAGTGCAGCATCCGGCATTCTCAACATCAATAGGTCTTATTATGTATGGTGCAAAAAATACTACGGCTCGTTCGAGCAGTCTCGGTGGAATTTCAATGCCACGCATTGGTAGGTTTGATGCAGGAAAAGCAGTCAAAAAAATTATCAGCTTCATCAAATCGTTTATCCCTTAATATAGTAGGTGGAACTGCTCTCAAACACTAAATACGACTTGCAATTACTTTAGTGATCTGCTAGGATTTGGGCAACACACTTCGCTATGTTAATTCGTCCTCAATCAACTAATTTTGCAAAAATCAGGGTCGTTGGTATTGGTGGTGGTGGTGGTAATGCAATTGGTTCCATGATCGCACATGGCACAATCCATGGAGTAGATTTCGTCGCTGTCAACACAGATGCACAAGCACTTCTTCTTAATAAAGCAGACACAAAAGTTCACATTGGAGAAAATCTTACGAAAGGTCTTGGAAGTGGTGGAGATCCTGAGATCGGCCGTCAGGCAGCTGAAGAATCAGAAGAAAAAATCAAACACATGCTTGAAGGATCTGATATGGTTTTCGTCACGTGTGGAGAAGGCGGCGGTACAGGAACTGGTGCTACCCCAGTTGTTGCACGAATTGCAAAAGAAGTTGGCGCATTGACTGTTGCTGTTGTTACCAAGCCTTTCCTTTTTGAAGGTACACGACGCATGGTACAGGCTGAAGAAGGTATCGATGAATTGAAAGATAAAGTCGATACGTTAATTGTTATTCCAAATCAGCGAATCCTTGATGTTGTTGATCGCAAACTATCTCTTCTTGATGCATTTAAAGTCGCTGATTCAGTACTCACACAAGGTGTTCAAGGTATTTCAGAAATCATCACCATGCCTGGTCTCATCAACGTTGATTTTGCTGATGTGCGTTCAATCATGTCTAATGCCGGATCATCTTTGATGGGTATTGGATCAGGAATTGGCGAGAACAGAGCACAGACTGCAGCACGCAGTGCAATCTCTTCACCTCTTCTTGAAATCTCAATGGACGGCGCACGAGGCGTTCTCTTTAACATCGTTGGTGGTGCAGATTTGACAATGACTGAGGTTGATGAAGCAGCAAAGATCATCTCTGCTGCTGCAGATCCAGATGCCAACATCATCTTTGGTGCAACAATTGATGAGAATATGCACGACCAAATCCGAATCACCTTGGTCGCAACAGGATTTGATCAGACCAAGCAGCGCTTGCAGCAATTTGTGATCCAACAGCCAACACCTCAGATCAAGACGAATACGAATCCAATTAATCCTTTGGGCAATGAAGAGCCAGTACAGCAGACCCAGTCAGATCAGGATAAGGATGATAAGAAGCCAGAAGACGACTGGGACATCCCCGCATTCTTAAGACAAAGAAACTAAACTTCAACATCTAATTGACAACAGTTCTTACAATTGAAATACTTAAGCAGTACTTATTGATTGTAGCTATGTTCAATTTTTCATTTTTTCGACAAAATTTTAGAATTTTACTTTTTTTGTTTGTCCTTATCTTCGCCCTCTATTCATCTTTTTTGATTTTTACAGCAAGTCAGCATAATAAGGCTTTTGATAAACATTTTACTCTTCTTGCAAGCCAATTCCTTACTAGACACGTAGCACTCAATCCTTACCAAGAGTTACCTCAAGGAGATGTAGCCAATTATAATAATAATTTTTATCTTTATTTTGGTCCTTTTCCGTCAATTGTTCTGATGCCATTTGTTTTCATTTTTGGGAATGAATTTCCACAAGTTTTCTTGGGTTTTTCAGCAATGGTTATTTCCTTTGTTGCAGTATATTTTCTCACCAAATCTTTTAAATTTCGAACAGTTGATGCACTGTGGCTCGCGTTTTTCTTTGTTTTTTCAACTGTTCTTTTTGCTTCAAGTATTATTGATATATCTGCATATCAGGCGGAGGCGTTTAGTGTTCCATTGGTACTGATTGCATTGCAGGAATATTTTTCGAAAAAACGGCCACTTATTATTGGTATATTTTTGGGATTAGCACTTTTGACTCGAGCTGTTCTTGTGCTAGGGGTTGTTTTCTTTATTCTTGAGTTCTTCCAAAAACGTTTATCAAAAAAACAACTTCTGATACTGTTTTTACCAGTTATTGTGGCCTGTCTTTTATTCGGTGTATATAATCAAAGACGTTTTCACGCATTTTTGGAAACAGGATATCAATACAATATTACTCTTAAAACCTTTCCACTTTCACAAAATCTACAATATGGTTATATGAGTCCTGTGCATATCCCAGCAAATCTTTATAGTCTGCTTTTTATGCCACCACAACCTCTTCTGAAAGATCAGAATGGATTTGTTCTAAATTTTCCGTATTTTAAGGTAAGTCCGTGGGGAGTTGCAATCTGGTATACATCACCATTATTTTTAGTATTGCTTTATAAATTTAGAAAAAGTATTTACACTCTCTCAACGATTATTACTATTATTTGTTTGGCAATACCCTTACTTCTTTACTATAGTATAGGATATTCGCAATACGGCTATAGATATGCTTTAGATTTTTTGCCGTTTCTTTTTCTTTTGTTACTCCCTTCTTTTTCAGGCAAACTTACAAAAAAAGACATTACCTTGATTATTCTTGGGGTTTTATTTAATTGTATTTATATTGCAAGCATCTGGGGAGATTATCCACTATTCCATCTTCATTATTAATTGAATAATTGACATCTGGTTTTGCTCTTGGAATACTTAAGATATATGGAGAACATTTCAACTCCCCCCCAAAAGCCACTTCTGGTAGATGGACCTCCCACAGTTGAATATATCGAGACAAAAAGGAATTGGAAGAAAATTTTTGAGATCTGTGCCGTAATTATCATTATTAGTATTCCGCTTATTCTGTCACTTTTTAAAATTGACTATTCGGTTAAAAGTGCCTATGAAGTAGTGAATCCGGCATATGTAGGGACGTCCTCTGACTATGGAACCTGGGGAAATATTGTGACAGTAGCTAAAAAGTTTATCCAACCGGTTATCCAATTAACGCCTCAACCTACAGCTACACCTACGCTCTCACCTGTGCCACCAGCCATGCGACACCAACAGGAGGTACAACAGCCACAGCATTCAGAGCAATCTGTCCCCGCACAGGATCAGAACTGGGCACAGTATCAGTATCCCTCACAGGTAAATGATTCACCTCTATCTTATCCTCCTGATGTTCAAATGCAAGAGCCGACGTCGACACCAACAGACATACCCACCTCAATTCCTACACCCACATTCAGGCCCACCTCAACCCCTACACCCACATTCAGGCCCACCTCAACCCCTACACCCAGGCCCACAATGACTCCTTCACCTGCTCCTAATAATGACCAAATCGATGTGTATGCAGCGTATACAGCCTGCTATGGTAAAAAAAATAACGCAGCCTGTTCCTATCAGTCGTCTTATGGGGGGATAGTCAACGGCAAATGCAAGACATCGACTGAAGGATATTTAACATGTGGTCAGTAATCCACAAACATCTAAAAATATTATTATAGGCGAAAATTAGCCTCAAAATCCGTATTGACACCTATCATAAAACCCCCTAGACTAAATGGGTGGAATAGGGTATAATCCTGTCTCGATCTATGAATATGCAGTTTACTAGTGTATCTAAACTTATCTCACAAGCGCTCCCCGCGTCCTCTTAACGTATCAGTAAATTCAAAGAAAAGAATTAATAAATAAATATTACTATCAATTATGAATTTCTATCCAACTATCAATACAAATATTTTAAAAAAAGGCAATAATTTGACTTTTTTACAGCTTGGTAAGCTTGAGAAGGTTGTTTTTGGAAAAAGACATGGTTTGGGAGAGGCATATCTTAAATATGGGAATATGTCTTTGCTTGAATTTGCTCAAAAACAATTTCATGTATCTGAGAACATGCTTATCGACGAGAAGCGCAAAAAAGAAGTGATTCAAGTTATCAAGGATGAGACAGCAAAGCGTCTCAGTCCTGAAATTGCTGAGCGTATTGAAAAGCAACTGGAGAGAGAATACCTGGCACTTACTGCAGACCATTTTGGTCCTTTGAATGATCCACGGTATTTAAGCGGAGAGCTTCTTTCCTATGCTGTTACCCAATATAAAACTATTCCAACTGATCTTTTAGTACTTTCCTGTGCTCTTGTTTCGTTTGATAATCCTTCTTTTCCACGAGGACATGAATTTCATACCCTACAGAATGGCGTTCCGACAATGAATCAGTTAGTATTTTTCCCAAGAAAAGTACGTCCATTAATTGTCTCAGGATATCCATCTTATCAACAGGAAAATATCACATCCTTAAAAGAACGAGTTGATTTATACATCAGAGAGGGAGTTCTTTCAAAATCTCTCGCTGAAAAGCTTAATGGAATCATTGATGACGTCTATGTTGATCCAGCATTATTTGATCTTCAAACATATTCAGAACAAATCACAAAGACAAATTTTAAACTTTGGAAGAAAATGGTGGGTGATGATGAGAAAAGCCCAAATCTTATTTTTCTTGAACAAGAATTTATTGTTAACACACTTATTCTCAAACATCATTTATATACAGATTCTCTTATTAATCGTATTCTTTTTGATACAACAATTTATGATTCATTTGTCAAAAATATGGATGGTGTTAATAGAGCATTTTCATTAAAAGATAAATCAGGCACTTATCTTTTCTGGGCATTACCAAAGGGACAAAAATATCGACAGCAATTATGGAAAGAGGGAAATCAACTGGTATCAGCTGATGGTACTTATCGTGTTGATTTGACACCTGATGCAATTGCAAATGCAATTAAAGAGAAAGAATTGATACCAAGTGCTTTGCTCGATTTTATCGTTTTGGCTTTTTACTATGGTATGTCTCTTCTTGGCGGTTCACGACAGACAACGTATCTTCCTGATATGAAAGAAGCGTTTATGAGGTTTCTTAACGAAATTGGTGATACTGAAAATAGTAATTTAGTTAAATCAATTCCAGCAGATAAATTTTCAGTTGTTATCTCTGGACTCGCCTTTCTTACCGATAAAAATAAAGATTTGATTCCTGCGACAGCGCTTGATTTACTTTTATATGGAGATACAAAGTTTACGGACACAATTAAATATATGGCGCAAACAGCAACCTTACAGCAGGTAATTGCTCGAATCCTTCCTGATGTTTATGCAGGCGAAATACCAGAAGCAGAGCAAGATGAAAAATTGAAGAACATTACGATTAAAGATATTGATGCGCTGACAAATTTTGAAAAAATCGTAGTATCATCTGGATATATAGAATAGTATAATAGACCTGTATGAAGGTCCCTCAAGAAGCGAAATTAGTATTTCAGGGAAAGATTTTTTCCGTCTACCAATGGGGGCAAGAAATGTTTGATGGCAGTCATGAAACATTTGAAATGCTCAAACGCCCTAATACTATCCAAATTATTGCAACACAAGGAAATAAAATCCTCATGTCCCGCCAATCACAACCAAACAAACATAACTATTATTCTCTTTATGGAGGTCGCTCAGAAGAGAATGAAGATCCCCTTGTAACAGCAAAAAGAGAACTACTGGAAGAATCTGGACTTTCATCAGATGATTGGGAGCTATACAAAGTTTATTCGCCATATCACAAAATAGACTGGGAGATCTATTTTTATATTGCCCGAAATTGCCAAAAAGTTGCAGAACCACATTTGGATGCAGGAGAAAAAATTGAAGAGATGACATGTACATTTGAAGAATTTAAAAAACTGGTTGAAGAAGACAACTATCTTGCAAAAGATCTCGCGCTTGATCTCTTCAGGATGGAAAAAGCAGGAACACTTGATGAATTTAAGAAGAAGCTATTGGATGCTCAGCCTGTTGAATAGCTTTTTGTTTTGATGTTGCTTCTGTTTCTACTAAAGGTAATTCAATAGTAAATGTTGCTCCTTGATTTGGTGCACTTTGCAAGCTGATTCTTCCATGGTGGGTACGAATAATGTGTTGCGTAATATACAGTCCCACCCCTAAGCCTTTATACGAATTATTAGGAACAGCTCTTTCAAATCTATCAAAGATACGTTCCTGACGGTCTTTTGGAATGCCAATCCCATTATCTGAAACAGTGATTTTGCCAATATGGTCTTTTTTCTTAACGGTTATTTCAATTGGTTCATGATCACCATATTTTATTGCATTTGAAATAAGGTTAGTTATTGCTTGATCAATACGCAGTTTGTCAAAGTCTCCGATTACATTTTCTTCTGTTTGGAAATGGATAGGACAACCGTCCCGTTCTGCTTTTTCTGAAAAACGATCAATGACCTCTTTGACTAACTGTCCCAAGTCAATCCGCTCTTTTTCCAAATCGAGTCGTCCAGTCCGGATAAGTGATAAATTAAGAAGATCATTAATCATTTTAGAAAGACGTTTACTTTGTTGTTCAGTGCTTTGCAGCATATTTAACAATTTTTCAACCGAAAAATTGGCAAGTGAAACATTTCGGATATTGTGCAGGGCAGTTTGAATTTGTAAAAGCATTGCTGAAAGGGGAGTTTTGAGTTCATGTGATGCAATGGAAAGAAATTCGTCTCGTGATTTGATTTCTTTTTGTTGATAGATAGATTCTTTTTGTAATTGACTAATGAGAGCAAGGTATTCTTTTTCTTTTTGTTTATAGCTAAGAACATCTTTGGTATTTCTGGTTTTATAAATAATTATAGTAACCATAATCCCCGCAAATACGAAAATCAAAAGATCTACGAGCGAAGAGAAGTTCTGGATAAAAAATGAGTGAGAAGGAGTAAGAAAAAAATAATCAATTGCAAAAGCAGTTAGAACAGTAGTAATAGTTCCTGACCGGGCACCACCGTACCAAACACCCGTTGTGACTGCAAGCAGAGCAAGAAGATAATATGCGGCATCACTTGTCAGCAAAAAAAGTAACCAACTGAGGAGCATTGCTCCTGCACTTAGGCTTATGCTTACCCCCAAAGCTGGAAGAAGATTATTGATTCCCAGTAGTTGTTTCATCATCTTCTTGAGTAATCAGTATACCCTTCTTTATATCTCTTGACAAGTGATGAGATGATGTGCTCTACTTAATATGTAGATCAGTTTACATCATGAATAGTAAAAAATATTTCTCATCGCTAGGCTTTACTCTTATCGAACTTTTGGTAGTTATTGCAATTCTTGGTGTGCTTGCAGGAGGAGTACTTATTGCCATTAATCCGCTTGAACAGTTATCTCGAGCTCGTGATGCTGGGAGAAAGACAACGATTGATTCTCTCGGGAAATCAGTACAGGCTTATTACACGAGCCAGTCAGCTGTTTATCCTACAACAGGAACGACATGGATGAATACGGTTCAAACATCAGGGGAATTAAAGACTCTCCCTACCAATCCTTCCGGAACGAGTTATACAGTTGGATGTAATAATTCTGCTACTCTTGCACAGAATGGTTATTGTTATAACTCAAATGCAACAGACGCAATTGTTTATACCAGAGCTGAATCAAAATCGAGTACAACAACAGCAGGATGCAATGCAGCTACGCAAACCACATGGGTTGTCTGGTCCTCAGCTGATGGTAAAACAGGTCTTACCTGTGTTGCTAATGGCACAGATCCTGCAATTGGTGTCACTGGCCTCAAATAAACTCCTTGGTTGAATACAAGCTCAATTCCCTATATAATTGTACTCATGTTCAAACCTATTTCGTCAAAAATTGATTTTCCAGCAATTGAGGAAGAAATACTTCGATATTGGAAAGAAAATAAAATATTTGAAAAATCCATTACCTCGCGTCCTGAAGATAAAGAGTGGACATTTCTTGACGGTCCGCCATTTGTCACAGGCATGCCTCATTATGGATCACTTCTTTCAAGTCTTCCCAAAGATCTCTTTGGACGATATTGGACCATGAAAGGGTATCGTGTTCGAAGAGTTTGGGGATGGGATGGTCATGGTCTGCCGATTGAAAATAAAGTCGAGGGCGAACTCGATATTAAACGCAAGAAAGATATTGAAGAAAAAGTCGGAATCAAAAAGTTTATCGAGCGATGTTTGTATTACGTCAACCAAGTTTCAGGCGAATGGGAATGGTATGTTGATCATATCGGACGCTGGGTTGATTTCAAAAATGCCTACAAAACATGGGACATTTCTCACATGGAATCAGTAATGTGGGTGTTTCATGAAATGTACAAGAAAGGTTATATCTACAAAGGCTTGAAGGTCTCACTTTATTGTCCGCATTGTGCAACACCTATTTCCAATTTTGAAGTTGCGATGGACGCTGAGAATTATAAGGAACTTCCTGATGCAGCAACGACATATAAATATCCCCTCGTTGGCGAAAAGAATACGTTTATCCTGGCATGGTCGACAACACCTTGGAACAAAATTGTTACTCCAGCACTTGCTGTTAATCCAAAATTGACTTATGTGAAAGTTAAACAAGGCGATGAATATTATATTTTAGCTAAAAATACCTTAAAGATGCTGGATGGCAAGAATGAGATCGTTGAAGAGTTTAAGGGTACCAAACTTGAAGGAGTGAAATTTGTTCCTCATTATGATTATTACAAAAAAGATGTGAAAGAAGGAGAAAAAGTTTTCGAAATCGTTCTTGATGAATTTGTCACTGCTGATGAAGGCACAGGTGTTGTTACTCTTGCTGTGTACGGAGAAGAGGATTTGAAAGTCATGAAAGAACAGAATATTCATATGGTCATGCACCTTGATGAAGAAGGGATGATCAAGCCTGAAGTGCCCTTCTTTGGCGGGATGTATTATCTTAAAGCAAACAAAGCAGTTGAGGAAGATTTGGAGAAGCGGGGACTTATCTACAAAGCACAAGAATTGCCCCACAATGTTCCACTTTGCTGGAGATGCCACACACGGCTTTACTACGCGCCAATCGATGCATGGTATGTAAATGTGCAGAATCTGAAAGAAAAAATGAAAGAGACCAATGAACTCGTCAATTGGTTCCCCAAACATTTTAAATATGGACGTTTCTTAAAGAGTCTTGAGAATGCGCCTGACTGGAATATCTCACGAAACCGCTACTGGGGAAGTCCTGTACCTGTTTGGGAATGTGACTGCGGTGAACGTTTTGTCCCAGGATCTATTAAAGAACTTGAAGAACGTTCAGGTCAAAAAGTTACCAACCTTCACAAACCAGATATTGATGAAGTAACCGTAAAGTGTGAAAAGTGTGGTAAAGAAGTTCATCGTGTCCCGGAAGTTTTAGACAGCTGGATTGAAGCAGGATCAGCGTCATTTGGTGAACGCCATTATCCTTTTGAAAAGGATCAACCACCTCTTGATAGTTTTTATCCACCAGATTTTATTGCTGAATATACTGGACAGATCCGTGCGTGGTTTTACGTATTACACGTCATTGCAAATGTATTGTCGCTTCGAAAAGACGGTCAAAATATGCTTTCCCGCAATGTTTTGGTAGAAGGCGTTATTCTTGGAACAGATGGCCGCAAGATGAGTAAGAATTTCAAGAATTATCCTGATCCAAAAGAAATGCTTCAAAAATATGGAGGAGATGCATTGCGCTTATATCTTATGGGAAGTCCTGTGATGCACGGAGAGGATATCCTGATTTCAGAAGATCAGTATAAGATGCAGGTCCGCGGTACCATGCTCATTCTTTGGAATGTTTACAATTTTTTTATTACGTACGCGAATATTGATAATTGGAAACCGAACGAAAGTCAAAAATCGAAAGTCGAAAGCCAAAATGTATTGGATAAATGGATCTTGACTGAGTTAACTGAACTGGTAGCAGCTGTAACGAAAAGTCTCGATGGCTATGATACGGTTACTGCGATTGATAGTCTGAAAGACTTTGTTAGTGATTTCTCAACTTGGTATATCAGACGAAGCCGTGACCGTGTTGGACCGACAGCACCATCACAGGAAGATAAAGAAGCATTTTATGAGACTACCTATCACGTGTTGACGACTCTTTGCAAATTATTTGCTCCAATTGCTCCGTTCTTTTCAGAAGCAATGTATCTCAATCTCACAAGTGAAGAGTCAGTCCATTTATCAGCATGGCCCACATTAAGTCAAAAGTTAAAAGTCGAAAGTCAAAGGCTAATTGAGGATATGAAATTGGTGAGGAAAGTTGTTGAAGTAGCGCTTGCACAGAGAAAAGAAGCGCAAAAGAAGGTCCGCCATCCACTGGCTTCTCTTCATATAACAGCAGAGTTCTCTTTGTCTGATGAACTCAAACAGCTCATTAAAGATGAAGTCAATGTTAAGGAAGTTAAAGAAACAAAAGGGGAGTTTGCTGTTGTCTTAGACACTACCACGACAACTCCAGAACTTGAAGCAGAAGGACAAGCACGTGATATTGTCCGTCAGATCCAAGACGAGCGTAAGAAGCTCGGGACAGACTTATCAGAAAAAGTTGATGTCGTTTTGGAATCCTGGCCAGAAAAGTTTGAAGAATATATTAAAAGAAACGCATTGGTGAATAACCTTATAAAAGGTGAATTTGCAATTAAACGTTTGCAATAAAGCAGCTGATGCTATATGGTTAAATGGTCAAATGGTTATTAACCATTAGCAATTTAGCCATTTATCCTGACCATATTATGCGTTCCCGTTTTCCAATCGATTGGTGGCTTCTGACACCTGCGTTAATTCTCGTTACTATCAGTTTGACTACCTTGCTGTCTGTTAATATTGTATATTTCAGATCTCAGCTGATTTCTTTTGTTATTGCGATTGCTGCATTTCTTTTTTTCTCCCGAATTAATCTTGATTTTATAAAACAGCTAACAATTCCAATTTATGGTATTTCATTACTGTTGCTAGCTGTTATTTTTGCCATCGGTATTGAGAGCCACGGGGCTATCAGATGGGTTGATGTCTTAGGAACGAGTATCCAGTTTTCGGAATTACTCAAACCTTTTCTTGCTCTCGCATTTATCTCGTTTCTCTCACAAGCTCCATACTCCAAACGAAAAACATATGTCATTTCGTTGCTCTTTCTCATTCCAATTTTTCTTTTGATCACCTTACAGCCAGACTTAGGAAGTGGACTTATTTATGTCTTCACTGCGTTTTTTATTTTATTGGTAAGTGGTTTTCCGCTATATTTGTTTGGATTGACACTATTGCCTATTCTTTTTGCATCACCTTTTATTTGGTTTGTTCTTCATGACTACCAAAGACAACGGATTCTGACGCTTCTTCATCCAACTGTTGATCCTTTAGGAACTTCCTATAACAGTATTCAGGCAATTATTGCTGTCGGATCTGGGACTTTTTTTGGTCGTGGTTGGTTCCAAGGAACACAGTCTTCCCTTAGGTTTCTTCCGGAGCGCCATACTGATTTTATTTTCGCAACACTAGCCGAAGGAATTGGCTTTATCGGGGCAGTTTTTGTCGTTTTAACGTTTGCTTGGCTTTGTTATCGGGTTTATGTGATTTTTAAGAACTCAGAAGACCAATTCAGCAAATTGTTTGCAGTGGCGTGTTTTGGCTTTTTCCTGATTCAAGGATTTATAAATATCGGGATGAATATCGGCTATTTGCCGATTGTGGGTGTGACATTGCCTTTTGTGTCATTTGGCGGCAATTCGTTGCTTGCAAACTTCATTTTTTTGGGCATTCTCTCAGCAATTAGTCGATCACAGAAAAAAGAACACGTGCTGGAAATTCGTTAGCTGTTCTGCTATAATTACCCAATACTATGAAATACGCAGTTTTTGCCTCAGGCGGCAAGCAATATAAAGTAAGTGAAGGTTCAGTTGTTGAGCTTGAAAAACTCCCAATTGAAGCAGGAAAAGATGTTGTTTTTGACAATGTCCTCTTACTTTCAGAAGATGGCATCGTTTCTGTTGGTCAGCCAACTGTTTTTGGTGTTTCAATTACAGCCAAAGTTTTGGATCAAATTAAAGCACGAAAAGTACGCGTTGCTAAATTTAAAGCAAAGGCTCGATACCGCAAAGTATATGGACACCGACAACAATTGACCAAAGTTGAGATTCAAACAATCGGAAAAGCAGCAAAAAAAGCAGAGAGTAAAGCTTCTGAAGAAAAAGAGAAAAAAGCAAAATAAATAACACTATTTGACATTTGTGAAAAGATATAGTAGGATTTTCACAATATAACAAACTATGGCACATACAAAAGCACAAGGATCAGTTAAAGGAAATAGAGATTCACGACCAAAGCGCCGTGGTATCAAATTGTATGGTGGACAACAGGCAATGCCTGGCAATATCATTGTGCGCCAAAGTGGTACTAAATTCTTTGCTGGTGAAGGCGTCTTGATGGGTAAAGATTACACACTTTTTGCAGTTGCAGAAGGAAAAGTTGCATTTAAAACACGTAATGGTAAACAAATAGTCGAAGTTATTAATGGATAATTTTGCATCAGATAGAATTTACGAACTCGAAACGCATCAATTGCAATCCAACCCACTGCAACCCCGCGGTGTTATTACTCCCGACTCTTTAACTGATCTTGTTGAATCAATCCGTGAACAAGGTATTTTGGAACCAATTGTTGTTGCACGTACGCCAGCTGGCTATCAAATTATCGCAGGTGAGCGCCGATGGAGAGCTGCAAAAGTGTTGGGACTTGCAAAAGTTCCGGTTGTTGTTAAAGAAACAACTCCTCAAGGTATGCTTGAAATGTCAATTGTAGAAAACGTTCAGCGTGAAGACCTCAACCCGATCGAACGAGCCCTCGCTTACCGACGATTGATTGACGAATTCAGTCTTGGAACAACAGAAGTTGCAAAACGTGTCGGAAAGAGTGTTCCTACAATTTCAAATACCATTAGGTTGTTGTCATTACCAGATGCTATTAAAGATGCACTGGTTGCTGGAGTCATCACAGAAGGTCACGTACGGCCTTTGCTATCACTTGGGGAGCACAAATTGATGCTTGATGTCTTTAAGACTATTCTTCGTGATAATTACACTGTACGCCAGACAGAGGAATATGCCCGTAAAGTAAAAGGAGAAGTACAGGAGAAAGAACCAAGTCACAATAAAGAAATTCTTTATATCCCAGAACAGGATCAGATGGCAAAAGCAATTGAAGAATGGCTGATTGATGATATTGTTAGAAAAGTAAAAGTCAAAATTGACCAATCACGAAGTAAGGCAAGAGTTCTTATTGAAGTTAATGGTACCCCTGAAGAAACAACGAGAAAAATTGAAGCAATCCACAAAGCACTTAGTGAGTAAAGGGGTTATGGACAATCCTCATGGTATTGATAGGCCAGTAGACAAAGAATGATTTTCCAATAATTGCTGATCTTTTGAGATATCCCCATTCACGTGAATCAGAACTAAAGGGACGATTATCTCCCATCACGAGAAAAGAATCATCAGGCACAGTGACTGGTTGGTCCTCTTTGAGAAACGCTCCACCATATGTCCGTACATCACTCCCAAGATATGCACTTTCATCAAGTTTTTTCCCATTTACATATACAAATCCATCTTTCAGCATCACGGAGTCACCTGGTGAACCGATAACGCGTTTGATAAAGTCTTTTTCTGCATCAGTTGGTGCTTTGAAGACAATGACATCGCCTCTTTTTGGATCTCCAAATCGAAGAGTAATAAGATTTGTCAGTATGTATTCTTTGTCTTTAAATGTCGGGAACATAGATTCACCGCTTACCTGAAACGGACGGAATAAGAAAATATAAATGACGAGAAAGACTGATGCAGCGAGAAGGATTGTTTGCATGGTATCGATGAAGAAGAAGTATATTTTACGGAGAATTTCCATAGAAATTATTATCTCAATTGGGATGCGTGTTTGTCAATCAAAAATTGATGGGAAATTAATTATTGAGAAACGCTTTTGCTACAAATCGTTTAACGAATGATTTACTTTTTTCCTTCATGACAAGTTGTTTATGCCTATTGACGCTTTTGACTGTACGGTAAGGATATTCAAAGTATGAAGTAATTTTTTTAAATCGTCTGAAAGAGGAGTTTACGATTAATGTTTTATCATGTTCAATTTTACCTACTGATGCAAGATGAATTGCAAGGTCGATATCTTCGTGAACATCATGGTCATTAAGACAGACAGATTTTTTTACTTTTTCCCATGCGTTTTTGCGGATTGCCATATTTGGTCCTAAAAGGCAGTCATGTCCAAGCGCTGTTCGCATAAGCATAAAATATGATTTTTGTGATTGCATTGCTGCCTGTTTTGCCAATTCGTTTGATAAATCATAGGTTGTTGCTTCTCCTGAAACAGCAACGACATCATCATTGATAAAGTTTTGTTTGATTTTTTTAATCCAATCATGAGGGACGATGGTATCAGCATCGGTGCGGGCGATAATTTCATAGCGTGCTTCATTAAATCCACGATTTCGTGCTGAAATCATCCCTTGTTGAGATTCGTTGACTATTCGTATGGGATACTTTGCGATAATGTCTGCTGTTTTATCAGTCGAGTTATTGTTAACAACAATAATCTCATCAGGTTTCTCTTCCTGTTTCATGAGTGCGTCAAGACAATTACCGATGTAATTTTCTTCATTGTAAGCTGGTACAACAACCGAAACTTTCATAAGCCTATTGTACTATGTTGGTCAATAGACCACAAGTTTTAATGTTTTTCGCTGAAAAAATAGTATATACTACGGTTATGAATCCTAAGATCTCTGTTATTCTTGCCGCGTATAATGAAGAAAAGCTTTTGCCTCGGTGTTTAAAATCTTTACAGGCGCAAACGTTTCCTAAAGATCAATTTGAAATTATCCTTGTCGATAATAATTCAACAGATAAGACAGCAGAAATTGGAAACGAATTTGGAGTAAGAGTTTATCCATATACAAAAATACAAGGAGCAGGAGCAGCACGTAAATATGGAATAACCTACGCGAAAGGGGAAATTATTGCCGTAACTGATCCGGATAGTGTAGTTACTCCTGATTGGTTGGAACAAATAAACAAGCTTTTTGATAATCCAAAGATTGTCTGTATTGGTGGACCAGGGAGATCTGATACAAAAGATATACTGGCAGATATCATTTATGCATTTGTTGATAATTTTTGGAGACTCAACAGGATGTTTGGTAAACCTCTTGTATGGGGGTTTAATATGGCATTTCGGAAAAAAGCATATGATGAAGTGGGTGGATTTAATGAGGAGCTTTTATCAAGTGAAGATTGGGATCTCTCATTTCGTTTGAATAATCGATTTGGAAAAAACAGTTTCTTGTTTGACTACCAATTAAAAGCATATACTTCTTCTCGTAAACTGAATAAGATGAACTATCTCGGAAAATATACTGTTGATGCATTGCGCAACTATTTTGATTTTGTCATTTTTGGTAAAAAGAAGGCTGTTCCTACATTTACTGTCCGGTAAATTTGTTCCCCACAATTTGTTATTAGCTGCGACATATACTATAATAGTCGGTGAATTCAATGAAAATTGGTTTTTTTACTGATAGTTACCTGCCACAATTAGATGGTATGGCAACATCTGTTGAAATTTGTGCTCATGCATTGGAAGAACGAGGACATGAGGTATACATTATTGCTCCAAGATATCCCCGCTATAAAGATATTACCCCAAATGTTTATCGGTTAACATCTTTTAAATTTGTTGATACACCCGAAATGCGATGGACCTTGCAATTACCTGAAAGACCTTTACTCAAAATTCTGAGAATCAATTTTGATCTCATTCATGGACATTCTGGTGGTGGAATGACTTTGTTAGGTCTGGAAATTGCTCGAGCGAAAGGTATTCCTTTTGTCGGTACATATCACACGATGGTTAGTCATTATGCACATTATTTCTTTAATGGGAAAATAGTTACTCCAAAAATGCTCGAATTTGCCACGAAGTTTATTGGTAATTTATGTGATTATCTTATTGCACCAACAGAACGGGTGAAAAAAGACCTTGTTATGTATGGGGTGAAAAGGCAAATTGAAGTAATTCCAAGTGGAATTGATTTAGATAATTATAAAAATATTGAGAAAGGATTTATTCGAAATTCAGTTGATGTCGCGAAAGATGCAAAAATTCTTTTGTATGTTGGGCGGTTGGGTAAAGAGAAATCAGTTGACTTTCTTATCCAGTCATTTGCATTGATTCATGAGAAAAGTCCTGATACTGTTCTTGTATTAGTTGGAGAAGGTCCAGAAAAAAGAAAATTAAAAAGACTTGTTCAATCGTTAAAGTTAAAAGACCACGTAATCTTTTTTGGCAGTGTCAATCATCATGAGATCCCAAAAGTTTATGCTGATGCCGATATTTTTGTTTTTGCTTCTCGTACAGAAACACAGGGATTGGTGCTTCTTGAAGCACTTGCATCAAATCTTCCAGTTGTTGCTGTGGAGGATGATGCTTTTGATAATGTGATCAAAATTTCCAAAAACGGATACTTGGTAAAACCAGACGAAAAACGTTTTGCAGCAAAAACATTGGATCTTCTCCATAATCAACGCTTATATAAAAGTTTTTCTGAAGCAGCTGGGAAAAGTGCACAAAAATTTGCAGTCGAAAATACTGCAATCTATTTGGAAAGACTCTATGAACAGGTTATTAGAGAGAAGGAAAAACAAAATAAAAATAGCATTCCAGTAAAAAGCATCAATAGCGTTAAAGAATTTTTATCAAAAGCAAACTATAAATTAAGAAAGTACTACGAATGAATATCCTTTTCCTCGCAAGACGCTTCTATCCTGATGTTGGCGGTGTTGAAAAGCACGTTCTGGAAATAAGCAAACGTTTAGCTTCTCAAGGCCAAAAGATAACTATAATTACTCAATCACAAAATAGCAACAAAAAAGATATTTTAGCCAGTAATATAAGTATTATTCGTATTCCTCAACATGGAAGAAAAAATGAAAAATTTTTTATTTGGAGATGGTTTTGGAAAAATAGAAATTTGTTACAAGCAGCTGATATTATTCATTGTCACGATGTTTTTTATTGGTATTTTCCTTTTCGTTTTCTTTACCCTCAAAAACCTGTTTTTACTACATTTCATGGATATGAAAGTTATCCGATAAAGATAAAAGCAATAGTTGTTAGAAAAATTTCAGAAGCTCTCTCTTTTGGGAATATTTGTATTGGTGATTTTATTAAGAAATGGTACGACACCAAACCAACTATCGTTTCATACGGAGCTGTTGATCGTTCAAAGTTTGAAGTTCAAAGTACAAAGTTGAGTAAGGAATCTGCGGTATTTTTTGGAAGACTTGATGAACAGACAGGAGTAGAGACGTATGTAAAAGCATTTGAAATTTTAAAAGAGAAATACCCAAAATTTGAAATGTTAGTCGTTGGAGATGGAAAATATAAAAAAAGAATTGAGAAGAAAGTGAAAGTAATCGGTTTTCAAGATACTGTTGAAAAATATCTTCATCGATATCGTTTTGCATTTGTCTCACGATATCTTTCCATACTTGAAGCCTTTGCTGCAAAACGTTTAGTTTTTGCACTTTATGATAATCCGGTGAAAGAAGATTATTTACGGATGACTCCATTTGCAAAATATATGATTATCGAAAAAGATCCTGAGAAGCTTGTGAGAAAGGTAGAGTTTATTATGGATCATCCGAAAGTTGAAAAAAAGATGATAGAAAGCGCATATTCATTTGTCAAAAAACAAACATGGGATAATTTAGTTGTTCTCTATCTCAACCTTTGGAAGCAAGAAAAAACTTCAAATCTTACTCAAAAAAAGAAAATATTTTCTGGAAGCATTGCTTTTATTTTTTCAATTATTCTTTTTCTTGCTTGTATTCTGTATCAAATTAATTTACCTTATGTTGGTCCAAATGCCACAACAGCTAATGCATATTCCTTAATTGCACACAATTTTGTCAAATTTGGCTATTTACAAACAAAATTTGCACCAGTTATATCAATCAGCCCATATTTACCAAAAGAACCTGTCTATTATTTTCATCACCCTGTTTTACTTTCTTTTACAGAATCACTTTTATTTAGAGTCTTTGGAGAAGGCTTTTGGGTAGGAAGACTTTCTGTAATACTTTTTACCTTTGGATCATTTATTTTATTATATTTTATTGGAAAAGAATCAGCAGATAAAAAATTTGGTTTTTTTG
Organism: uncultured Gammaproteobacteria bacterium; assembly: GCA_964391315.1. Taxonomy (GTDB): domain Bacteria; phylum Patescibacteriota; class Microgenomatia; order Levybacterales; family UBA12049; genus DATIGJ01. The sequence continues at coordinate 112,079 of CAYMJR010000002.1, forward strand.
CATTTTTAACAGCTTCATTAATCCCAGGGTATACGATATTTGGAAAATTGATTGATCATGAACCCTTGGTACTTTTTTATTGCTTATTAAGCCTATTCATAATCTTGAAATATTTCCATGAAAACAAAAAAGGATATATTGTTATGGCATTATTTATTTCAGCTTTAGGTGTTATGAGTGATTGGCCAGCTGTTTATTTCCTTCCTTGTTTTCTACCGCTTTTTTTTAAATATAAAAAAATTCGTGTTGCTGGTTTACTCTTTCTTTCATCTTTTTTGGTTATCGCTTTTTTATTAGGGAGTATATATTTCATACGACCAATAGAGTTTCTCGAACTTTGGGAGCCAATACAACATAGTAGTATACATAATCTGCTGGTTGTTCCCGAATGGCCGCTTCGTTTTTTTGCGACGACATCCATTCGAACACTTATCTATTTTAGTCCTTTGCTTGTTATTTTTGCCCTGATAAATATCTATACAATTGTAAAAAACATAAAGAGAAAACAAATATCAGATAAAGATCTAGTAATAAGTGGGTTTGCTATTTTTGGTGGTTTCCATGTGCTGTTATATTCGTATGCTTCTTTTACTCATCCATATCTTGTTTATTATTTAATTCCATTTGTAGCTTTTAGTTCGGCGATGTTTTTACAGAGATATTATGAAAAAAAATCATATAAATTTTTATTTATGATTTTTCTTTTTTGTTTCTTATATTTAATTACCATTCAAGTATATAAAAACAAGCAGATTCTTGCAGATCTTTGGAGATATCAACTTATTGTAGCAGTCAGTAAATATCTTGCTCCATATGAGGAAGTTCAGGTTAATGGTCTTTCTGCATTAAACTCAGATACTTTTTGGAGATTTTCTATTATTACTTTAGGTAATGACAATGTCTATTCACTAGACACTAAAAAATATAAACACTATATTCATTCTTGTCCGCAGATATGTAAATCTGACGACGTCCAAGTGCGTTATTTAAAGAAACGATACAACTACAAGCATTTTATTAATTCTGGTGGAGAAGCTTATATATTCTTTATTCAACAAACAAAAATTTCTTCTGAACATGAAACTATTAATTTATCTCAATCAGACCAGCAGGTTAACAAAAAAGAAAATATCTTTGATAAGAAAGTTCACGATATATATCGAAGATTAAGAGATGCACTTCATGTGCCTCAGTTTTAAATTGTAAATTAGATTGAAAATATGATATAACCATTGAGAAGATGAAGAGCGAAATTCTAATTGTCATTCCAACATATAATGCACGGGATGGGATTATTGAAAATATAAAAAAAATTCAATCATTTGTTCCTCAAGCACATATTCTTATTGTCGACGATAATTCTCCAGACAAAACCGCTCAAATTGTAAATTCTTCTTTTGGCAATGATAAAAGAATAGAGGTTTTAGTGAGAAAGCAAAAAGGCGGCAGAGGGTCCGCAGTCATTGCAGGATTTAAAGAAGGATTAAAAAATAAAAACTTTCAGTATTTCATCGAAATGGACGCAGATCTTTGTCATAATCCCAAATATATTAAACAACTTATTACAAAATGTAAAAGAGCAGATGTAGTTATTGCATCCCGTTATTTGCCAAAGTCACGAATATATGGTTGGAACATCAAAAGAAAATTAATGAGTTTTTCTATAAATACCTATGCTAAATTATTTCTTCGCATTCCAATAAGTGATTATACAGATGGATTTCGATGTTATTCAAGAAAGGCAGTTGATTTTATTTGCTCTCATGAGATAAAATCACGAGGTTACATTGTCTTATCCGAAGTAGCATACCTTTGCTATAAAAATGGATTTACTTTTGGAGAAGTTCCAATTGATTTTCATTTCAAACAAATTACCAAGTCAAATTTGAACATGAAAGAAGTGAAGGAAGCAATGTCAACAATAATGAGATTACGATTTACAAACTATGCAAACTAAAAAAATTCAAATAAAAAAAACAATATCTGATAGTAAAAGAATTGAAAAATATTTTAGAAATTATTTGGCAATTGGTCCGCTTGGACTTGCCCTTTGGAGATCTGTTGAAGCAAAACATTTAGGACGTGTAACACTTAAACATCCCATTCTTGATCTTGGTTGCGGATTTGGAGAATTTGCTGTTGCTTATGCAGATGAACCAATAGACATGGGAATTGATATTAACAGTCGTGATCTTTATATAGCAGCGCAAACAAAAAAATATAAAAATCTTATGCTAGCTGATGCACGAGACCTTCCTTTTTCTGATAATACTTATGGTTCAATTTTTTCTATTAGTACACTTGAACATATTGAAAATTCAGATAAAGTCTTAAAAGAAGCGTATAGAGTCCTTAAACCAGGGGGTATATTATTCCTAACTCTTGAGACAGATGAAGTAGATGCAGCGACATTTTATCGGCCATTTTTGAAACAAATTGGACTTCCTGGAGTAAGTAGTTTTGTTCAGAAAAAATATAATAAAATTTTCCACAGGGAGACATTACATCCAAAAGCAGTATGGAAGAAAAAAGTAGAAAAAGCAGGATTTATTTTGGAAAAGACACAAGATATTATTTCTCCAAAAGTAAACCGTCTTTTTGATATTCTGCTTGTGACAGCATGGCCATCACAAGTAGTAAAAGCTTTTCTTGGAAAAAGAATAGGTATGCATCCTCAATTTGTAACAGAATGGATGGTCAAAAAATTCTTAAAATATGTAAAAGAAGAAGAAAAAGAAGGGACAAATTTACTCATTCTTGCAAGAAAACCTAAAAAAAATGAATAAATCCCTTAATCCTTTTGTTCTTGAAAGTCGAAGAGCAAAGCTAGCAAAAAACAAAGCATATAAGCGCCTCAAGTCTACCTATTTTGCAAAATATCCAGCAATAAAAGATCTTAATACAGCAAAATTATGGGATAAACTACATCTAGAAAAGAATACAACAAAATTGGATCATCCAATGGAAGAGGATCGTTTGCGGATAGTTTCGGGATTAATAAAAGGAAATGCAATTTCAGTTTTGGATATAGGATTTGGGTCAGCAAGTTTGGAAAGAGAATTTTTCAAAAAACATAAAAAAAATATTATTTGGAAAGGTATTGAAATATCTTCAACTCTTGTAAAGAGAGCAAAGAAAGAGTTTCCTCACTGTCAATTTACCATTGGAGATATCATTAAATTGAATTATCAAAATAAAAGCTTCGATTATATTATTGCATTAGAAGTATTAGAACATATTCCGCCAAAAAAAACATTCAAAGCATTGAAAGAAATTTATCGTATCATTAAACCAGGAAAATATTTTATTGTTTCAGTGCCTATGAACGAAGGATTAGAAAATTTGATTGCTCAAGGCGAAAATCCCAATGCTCATGTAAGAACATACACACCCGAATTAATTAAAGCAGAGCTTGAAATTGTAGGATTTAAAATTTTAAAGGAAACGATGTTATTTGCATTTCCCAATAACTATAAATTAAAATCATTTATTGCAAAAAAAATAATTCCTTGGAGATTTCAACCAAATAACATAATTATTTTTGCTCAGAAGCCAATTTAATTTTTGAATTTTTATATATACTTTTTACAATATATTTAGGACGTTGTTTCACTTCTTCAAAAATTTTTGCAATATATTCACCAAGCACACTTATTCCTAACAGCTGAATTGCACCAAGAAATAAAACAATGATAATAATGGTTGATGTCCCTTGTGGTATATTATGCAGAGTTAGTTTGAAGATAATTTGTATAACAATTCCAATAAGAGCAATAAAAAATACTAAAAGAGAAAGAAGAGTCATAAACTGAAGTGGAACATATGAAAAAGAAACGATTCCTTTCGTAGCCCAATGAAAATTTTTTAGAAGATTATTAGTTGTTTTTCCAAACATTCTTTCAGGTCTGATGTAAGGAACTCCAGTTTGCCGAAATCCTACCCATGCTCGAAGCCCTCGTAAAAATCTGTCACGTTCAGGAAATTGTTTAAGAATATCAATAACCTTTCTATCAATGAGAGAAAAATCCCCGGCATCAAGAGGCATTTTTATATATGACATTTTGTGAAAAATTCTATAGAATAATTTATAGGCAATTGCCATCAAAAGTGGAGCTTCTCGTTTTGTCCGAATGCCGTAGACAACATCATATCCATCAGTCCATTTTTTATAAAATTTTTCAATCAGTTCAGGCGGATCTTGTAGATCACCATCAAGAAAAACAATACCATCACCAGTCGCGATGTCCATACCGCTAGTAAATGCCATTTGTGAGCTAAAATTCCGTGAATGATTGATTCCAATTACATGGGAATCGTTGTTTACAAGTTTTTTTAGTATTTCTTCTGTATTATCAGGACTTCCATCATTCACAAAAATAATTTCGTAATTTACGCCAATTTTTTTAAACGTTTTTGTTAAACGTTGATGCATGATAGGAATTGCTTGAGCATCTCTGTAGCAAGCAATAATTGCGGAAATTTTTTTCTTTTTTACCTTTTTAGATTGACGTACCATGGCTTATTGCTTGCTATCATTTTTTTTACAAGCTGGGGCAGTTTCTTAGGATCATCTGGCCAATGAGAAGTAATATTACTTAATATTTTGAGTACTTCTGTATCTTCTTCAGCCCAATGAGAAATACCATCATGAATATAATCTTTACCTCTTCCGGATCCAATCAATTTTACAGGTATTTTTTCATAATGCAAGTAATTTCTAATTGTTTCAAATGGTCGATAGAGAAGGAATGACGTAATTGAATATACAATTGGAATTTTATTACTAAGAGCAAGTCCTACTCCTACGCCAATTAGTGTTTGTTCGGCAGCTCCGACATTAATAAATCGTTCAGGAAAGTCTCGGCGAATGTCATCCCACATTCGATATCCTAAATCATTAACGACAATATAAATGTCTTTATTTTTTTGCATCTCTTTATGGATACATTCTGCAAAAAAAGCTCGCATTGATGTAAAGTGTTGTTGCTTCATAAGAGTGAACGTATTGCTAAATCGTAATCTTCCTGTTTTAACACATAATAATGAGCGTCTTGTCCTTTAAGAAAAGGAAATTGGTCACTTATTGTATGCGCAAAAACAATATGTGAGTTTTTTGTCTTTATTGTTTTCATAATATTTTTAATATCATTCATATTATTTCCATCAATTTTGTGAACTTTAAAACCAAATGCCTTCAGTCTTTTTTTTAGATAGGACAAATTTACTTTATCGTATGCAGACCATCCATTAGCATTAATGATAATTTTTAAATTATGTATATTATTCTCATATGCAACTCTCAGAGCTTCCCAAACACTTCCTTCTGCACATTCGCCATCTGAGAGCATACAGTAAACATTTTTTTTAGGTTCAGCAATTGCCATGCCCAATGCAATAGGTAAACCCTGTCCAAGGCTTCCTGTTGATACATGAATATCATGTTCGAGATGCCGATCTGGATGGATATTTAATTTCTTTATTTGTTTTTCAGTTAAAAAACCGTATTTCTCAAGAATAACATACCATGCTATTCCTGCATGTCCGTTTGAAAGAATAAATTTTTCATCCATTTTTTTTGTTTGATATATTCCGTCTATTAAATCAATTGCACTAAGGCATGAACCAAGATGCGACAAATGTGATGCATGACTTAGTTCAATGATTCTTTTTCTCAACAGTCTTTGTCCTTTTGTTATTTTTTTTAATGAAAATTTCCCCATAATTTATAAATAAAATTTACTGTTTTTTTCAAACCAAGAATACGTATTTAGTAAGCCCTTGTCAATAGTAAAGTTTGGTTTCCATCCTAATTTTTTTTTTGTTTTTGTGATATCCGCTTTCCAATGTGATGTATCCCAATTTCTTTTTGCATATCCACCTTTATCTATTTGTGTTTTTTTACCTGTTACTTTAAAAAGAGTTTGCACAATTTCATCATTTGTATATTCATTACCAGTTCCAATGTTAAAAATTTGTCCTTGAATTCTTTTTCCAAGTGGAAGTGCAGTTATATATGCATTTGTTACATCATCTATATAAATAAAATCTCGTCGTTGTTTTCCGGGAGTTAATTTAATAGTACTTTTTGTTAGTAATCCTTTCATAATTGCTGGAATAAACCTTGTAGGTTCTTCAAATGGTCCATAAACAGAAAATAATCTAAAAGTAGTAATTGGTTTGTCTTGCAATTTCGCAAATACTTTTGCCAGTCCTGTTGCGCCTAATTTTGTAGCTGCATAATAACTTACCGGATCGCAAAAATCTGTTTCTTTCATTGCCTTGTCTTTATATCCATATTCAGAAGAGGAGCCAGTATTAATGAAACATTTATAAGGAATATCCTTTGATGCTTCAAGTAAATTTTTAAAACCTTCAATATTAACTGTAACAATTTTTTCAAGTTCTGTTTGAAAAGAATATGCACCATATGCTGCTAAGTGAAGAATATAATCAGGCTGTGATTTTTCTAATGCATTGCGAAGAGATTTTTTATTTATTAGATCTCCGTTATGAATTATGATTTTTTCTCTAATATCTTTTAGTCTCCAGGAAAGTTTTGAGGAATGATTTAAAATATGAACAGAATAGTTTTTTTCTAAAAGTTTTCTCGTAAGATTTGCTCCTACAAATCCGCCTGCGCCCGTTATAAAAACATTTCTTTTCTTTGTCATGATTTTGTAGTAAACTGCAGAGGTAATTATATACTGACTATGAAATCAATACAATGTGCGATTTGTGGCAAACAACAAAAGACTAAGGTTTTGTATAAACAAACATTTAAAGCAAACGCAATTAACGGAAGAACTTTTTCTGCAAGAAGAACACCAGACAGGCAACATCATCGTTTTGTAAAATGTAGTAATTGTGGTTTAATTTTTTCAAATCCTATTCTCCCCCCTGAAGAAATTATTAAACTCTATCTGCAAAGTACATTTGATTATGGAACCGAATCGGAATATCTGAAGAAAACCTATGGTTTTTATCTAAAAAAAACGCTTAAAAATAGTAACAGAAAACATATTGGACTACTTGATATTGGATGTGGAAATGGGTTCTTTCTTCAAGAAGCAAAGAATATAGGAGTAGGTAAAGTATTTGGTGTAGAGCCAGGAGAGGCATCTGTTAAGAAAGCACCAAAATGGTTACAAAAAAACATAAAAGTTGGGATATTAAAGAAAAATATTTTTAACAAAAATAATTTTGATATTATCTGTTGTTTTCATACGTTAGATCATATTGTTGATCCAAATGCATTCTTGCAAATTGTTTACTCGTTATTAAAAAAAGGTGGTAAAGTTTTGTTTATTGTTCATGATACGAGTGGTTTATCAGTAAAGATTTTTGGAGAGAAATCACCAATATTTGATATTGAACATATTTATTTATTTAATAGAGAAAATTTGGCAAAGCTATTCTTAAAGAATAAATTTAAAAATATTGAAACATTTAGTATTAAAAATACCTATCCATTATCCTATTGGCTGAGAATGAGTCCGTTACCAAAGCAAATAAAAGGAGTAATACTAAATCTTCTCAAAGAAGTAAAATTAGCTGATTTTCCTCTTTCTCTTAACGCTGGAAATATTGGTATCATTGCTGAGAAATGATACTGGTATATATTTTCTAATAAACGAAAAACATAACGCTATTAGGGCTAAAAAGAATGATAGGATACTGACTAATAATGAAATACTTCTGTCTTTTGTATTCTGAAAAGTAAGTTCTACTTCATAGAGTCCTTTTGGAAGAGAAAAGGTTACAATTCCAGGGTATGCCGGATTTGTATAGTAAATGGCTTTTTGTTTTCCATTTACAAGAAGTGTCCAACCTGGGAAATAAAGCGTGTTTTCCTTTATAGTAACTCCAGAGGGTGAGTTAATAATATATTTATGGTCAATGGATGTCCTTGAAAGTGTTTGAATTTCAGCAGTCCCTGATAAAATTTCTATATGTCCTTTTGGTTTTATTCTTACTTTAGATTTTTTTAAATCTGCCCAAATAGGAGAGCTCGGTTCTAAATATATTTGTATATCAGGTTGTCTTGCAAATTCTTTTATCAAGTACGCATCCTGAACATCCGGAAGTGCTTTTCTATTGCCCCAATTCAATATTGTATACAGTGCAGTAATAAGACATAAAAGGACTATCCAACTATTCTTTTTCCATTTTGATACAACAATTCCTGCAATGATGGATGTACAAAGTACGAGAAATTCTGAAAGTCTATAGGAAAATTGAGAATATTTAAAGAAAGGAAGTATGCCCCAAAGCTCTTTTGACTGAGGTGTAATCATGAATACAAGAATGAAAAAAAGAGTTAGAAAGAAAAATAATAAAGGTTTTAGTTTTTTATCAAAGTTCTTTTTTATCAAAAGATATATTGCCGCAAAAATAATAAATAGTTGCGTGTAACCAATGAGGAATGACAGTTCACCGAAGTGCCCTTGAAATAACAATCCAAATCTCCAAGGAGCATATAAAAGTTCATTGAGTGGAGTAAAGCTGGCAATATTTTGGGAAAGATTTGCTTGCGTATACTTTGCTTCGGTAATAACCGGAAGCCAATAAAACATTGTCAGAAGAAATCCATAGATGATTGCTAATGCATAAATAATAAGATCTTTATATGATCTTTTTTTCTTTTGTATCCAGATAAATAATGCATATGCGACAAGAATCGGTGAGAATATTAATGTGGTAACTTGATGAGTGAGAATAAGCAAACCATAGGAAAAGGCAAAAGCAAGAATTAATTTGATTGTTGGTTTTTGGAAAAGCTTTTTTGTAAGCAGCAATAATAATGGTAAAAAAACAAACGATAATGTTTCAGCAATGGAGACTCGAAAATGTAAGTCAACGAGGTGATAAGGAGCAAAAAGATAGAAAAGTGCGCTCACAAAACCGGCTTTTTCACCTAATTCGTCTTTTGCCCATAGATACATTGTTACGCCTGAAAGGATAAAGGAAAATAGTAAAAGTAGTTTAATGCTGTCCAGGAAAGTAAAACCAACAAAATGAAGAATTGCACCAATAAAATAAGGCAAAAAATAAGCAAACTGGAAATATGGGTCCCCATATCCCACATTGAATTCGGGTAACCATCGTGGAATAAGATGTTCGTTAAAAAGAATATTATAGAAAGAGGTTGTGCGCATTGTATGAAGAGAAAGATCTCCACTTTCATATGATCCTGGTCGGAATATGCTAACAATAGGAGGAATAGAAACTAAAAGTATTAAAAATAGATAATTTGTTTTCTTTTTAGCGAAGAATTTAAAATAAATAATTAGTATAATGAAAGCAATTATAGCCGCAATAATTGCCATAAGTACCATTCTGGTTGGGTCTTGCATATGGCTCTACTATACATGAGATCAGATTAAATTGAAATATGATATACTCTTTGGAGAGTTTTTGTATCTATGGATGTATCTGTTAGTAAAAAAATAAAAGGTGCTGTTATTCTCATTACAGGAGGGACAGGTTCCTTTGGTAATACCGTTGTTGGAAAACTTCTGCAACTCAAGCCGAAAAGAATTGTTATTTTCAGTAGAGATGAAAAGAAACAGTTCGATATGAGAAATAAATTTGATAATCCACTTTTGAAATTTGTCATCGGTGATGTTCGGGATAAGGAGAGTGTTGATAGAGTAATGGAAGGAATAGATTATGTTTTTCATGCTGCTGCACTCAAACAAGTGCCAACTTGCGAATTTTTCCCAATGGAAGCTGTAAAAACAAATGTTATGGGTACTGAAAATGTTTTGTCTGCAGCAAGAAAACATAAAGTAAAACGAGTTGTTGTTTTAAGTACTGATAAAGCAGTTTATCCGATTAATGTTATTGGTTTATCAAAAGCAATGATGGAGAAAATTATGATATCAGAAGCGAAAAATTTTGAAGAAGAAGGGAAAAAAGAAACAGTATTTTGTGGGGTACGATATGGAAACGTTCTTTATACAAGGGGATCAGTCTTGCCTTATTTTATGAATTTAATGAAACAAAATAAAAAACTTTCTGTCACTCATTTCGATATGACACGGTTTCTTCTTCCCTTATCTCAGGCTGTTGATTTAGTATTACATGCTTTGGTATATGGAGAAAATGGATACATTTACGTAAGAAAATCACCAGCATGTACGCTTGAGACACTTGCCCAATCAATGTGTGAGATTTTCAACTATTCTCCTGGATTTTATGCAGTGGGCATCCGCGCAGGTGAAAAGATGCATGAGACATTGATTACGCAGGAAGAATTTATAAGAGCCAAAAGTACTGGAGACTACTATAAAATTCCACCAGAGAGTCAGGGGCTTGATTATAATAAATATTTTTATAAAGGGGAGAAAACTGATGTTAAAATAATTACTTCATATACTTCAGAAAATACAAAAAGGCTTACTGTTAAGCAAACGAAGGAAATGCTTCTAAAACTTCCTGAGATACAAAGTGAACTAAAACAGTGGAAAACAGTAAAAGAAACCAAAGAACCAGCATATACAACTACAGCTTCGCTTCGTCGTAAGCGGGGTAGACCACGCAAAATAAATCAATTACCTTCTTCGTATCCAGTGAGTAAAGTAAATTAAGTGATTACAAAAAAATTAAAGCAGATTTTATAACGTATTTAAAATAATCATAAAAAATTTTTGGTTTATAGCTAAAGTGAGATAATGAATCTGTCCGAGCAGTAAGAACATTTGGAATTTCTGTGAAATGAGCATGTCGCTTTTTGAGATAATATAACTCTTCAAGGATAATTGAGAAATTATTTTCTTTGAAATGTATCCCTTTTAGTTTTTCCAATCGCACCATTCTAAACCCATTTGTGCAGTCTTTTATTCCAATATTGAAAAGTGACGAAGCAATGTAATTACCGACGAAAGAAATAATTTTTCTATAGAAAGGAACATTGATAACTTTTCCGTTATGAATATATCGTGAGGCTTTAATGCAATCGATGTTAGGTCTTGCTGCCTTGATAAATTGAGGTATGAACTTAGGATCATTGGTAAGATCAGAATCCATATGGAGACACCAGATGTAATGAAGTTCTAATGCCTTTTTTATTCCCATTTCCGAAGCGGCACCATATCCTTTATTTTTTTTGTAGCTTACAATAGTAAGGGTTTTTTTATATTTTTTTTGTTTTTCCAGTAGAATTTTTTCAGTTGCATCGGTACTTCCATCGTTTACTACTATGAGTATTGTCTGGTGTTTTAGCGTTTGAATTACTTTCTGCACAGCATCAATACACCTTGCTGCAACCTTTTCTTCGTTGAACATCGGTATGATAATAGCCAATGAATTGTGGTTAAATTTTGATTCCATCTTCCATAAATGATCGTGCAATTGGCAAGTGATTATCTACTGGTAAATGCCCGCGTAAGGTGTTAGTTCGGAGTCGTCTCACAATATCTTCAGCAATAACTTTTGTTCCTGTTCCATCACCTAATGGTTGTTTCCAAGTAGTTCCAGTTATTTTTTCAAGCTTTTTAAAGACAATTTCCGGCGTATATTTCTCAGGTTGATCAGGATCAAATTTGACTGCTGATTTGACGTCATAGACTTGTGGTCTCTCTGTTGCTTTACGGATATTAATACAGGGAATGTTAAGTATACAGGCTTCTTCATTAACTGTTCCAGAATCAGTAATAACGGCTTTTGCATGAGTCATGAGAACCAGGATTTCTTCATAACCAACTGGATCGACAACGATGAGATTTACTGGTTTTTTTATTTTCATTGCCTTCATAATTTTTTGTGTTCGGTAACTTGCAGCAAAATAGACAGGATATTCAGCTTTTTCGATAAGATTCATAATGTTTAGAAATGCTTTTGGAATTTCAACATTTTCTCTTCTGTGACATGTCATAAAGTAATATTTGTTTTTTTCTATTCCTCTTTCTGCAAAAAATTTCTCAGTTGCCATTTTTTCAAATTTATTTTTTCGAGAAAAATAAAATCTTTCTAATGTGTCAACGGCTGGATTGCCACTCACAACGATATATTTTGGGTTTAGTCCTTCTGCAATACCGCGTTCTTTGTATTCATCTGCATAGGTATAAATGACATCAGCCATATGGTCTGCGAGGGAGCGATATTTTTCTTCAGGCATCCGCCAATCATAAGAATGCCAACAGCCTTCAATATGAAGAAAAGGAATATTAAGTTGGATAGCGGCAATACATCCGGCGGCGGTATTGGTATCACCCAGAAAAGCAACTGCATCAGGTTTGAGTTTTTTTAAAACTGGATATAATTTTGCAATAACTTTTGATACTACTTCTGCATCTGTACGGCCTTTACAATCAAGTTCAATATCAGGCTTTTTTACTTTAAACTCTCGAAAGAAAACGCCTTTTAAGTTATCTGAATAATGCTGTCCTGACCAAATAAGAACAAGTTCTATATCCTTTGCCTTTTGCAGGTGTTCAAGTATCAATACCGCACGGATAAGCTCAGCACGTGTCCCAAGAACAAAGGCAAGTTTTTTCTTTTTATTTGTCATATTGTAAAGATGCTTCAAAAGAAATAAGTTCTTGAAGAGCTTTTTGAATATCGTTAGTGTACTGACTCATCATAAGTAAGTCAAGGTAGCAGCTTGTGAGTTGAACATTTCTTTTCTCACCAGAAATTTTTTTAATTGAATTTTGTTTATTAGACATTTTTGTTACAGTTTTAAGTATCTGAAATTTTGAAATTGGTCCAAGAGGAGCAAAATGAATAATTGGTGTTTTTTTTCGCAATTTCTCCCATAGGCCCCTAGAAACAAGTTCATCACAAAATTGTGCAAATTGTAAAGATGTACATCCTGTCCATTTCGCAGTAGAATTTCCGTTTATTTTTTTTGTATGTAATGCCCATTCAAGCAGACCCTTATGATTGATAGGATCAAATCCGATAAAGGATGAACGCACTGTTAAGGCTTGTTTTGAATTTGTTTCACCCAATAATTTGCTGGCTCCATAATCATCGGGAGGGCCAGGAATTGTAACTTCATCAACAATACCAGCTTGTGGTGAGAATACTCCATCTGTTGAGATATGAATTAATTTACTTTTATATAATTCTGCAATAATTTCAAGTTGATGGGGGAAAAGAGCATTTGTTGTAATGAGTTCATTTTTGTCTGTTACGTTTTTAAGGAGAGCAATACAATTTATTATATAGTCAATTTTTTTAAGATGGTTTTTAATATGCTTAAAATTACGATCAGAATTTTCAACAGTGTACGATAATACTCTTTTATTGCTTTTTATTGTCTTTCTAGTTGTACCCCACACATTGTCTGGATAGAGTGAGTAAAGATACTCAAAAACAACTCTTCCAACCATTCCATCTGATCCGAGGATAAGAATATTTTTTTTCATACTAAGATATAATATGTACCTGAGGCAGTGGAACTATAAATTTGCCTCCTTTTTCAAGATATTTTTGATTTCTTTTCTTTATCTCTTCAAAAAATGACCACGCAAAGAGAACAACAAAGTCAGGTTTTTCCTTTGATTCTAAAATGTCTGAAGGTACTATTTGTAAGTGAGTGCCAGGTGTATATGAACCTTGTTTGGCAGGGGCATCATCGATAACATATTCAAGCAATTCATTGGATAACCCACAATAATTCATAATAATTGTTCCACGTCCGGACGCACCATACCCTGCAATTTTTTTATTCTCATTTTTAAGAGAATAAAGAAGTTTTAACAAATCTTTTTTTGTTTTTTCAATTTTTTTTGCATAGGAAAGATATGTCTCTAACTTGTGAAATTTTTTCTGTTTTTCTTCTTTGAGACATAGTTGAACATTTTTAGAAATAGTGTGTTCGCCACCACGTTTATTTTGTACATAGACACGTATTGATCCTGCATGAATTGGTATAAACCTTACATCATAGATTTCCATTTCATACTGGGCGAAAAGATTTTTAAGCGTCATCAAAGAGTAATAATATTGATGTTCATGATAGATCATGTCGTATTGAAGCTCTTTAAGAACATTTCCTAAATAGTGCACTTCAAAAACGAGGCTGCCATTAGATTTCAACACTATTTTAATTCCCTTTAAAACATCGTGCATATCTTCAATATGAGCGAGTGTATTGGAACTAAATATAAAATCCGCTTGTCCATATTCCTCTTTTATTTTTTTTGCAACAGCTTCAGTGAAATAATCGTTAATTATTGGCATACCTTTTTTGATTAATGGTTTAACGATATTTGCTGCTGGGTCAACACCAAGAGCATGTGCATTTTTCTTCAAGACAGCATTAATAAATGTTCCATCGTTACAGCCAATTTCTACGACAAACGTTTCTTTATTTGCATTATTTGTCAAAAGCTCTTTAACCGTTTGTTGAAAATGATCGGTGAGAGTTTTGATAGCAGAGGAGTGATAAAAATAATCTTTGAAAAGTGTATCAGCGTTTATTACATTAATCGATTGGAGTAAGAAACAATTTTGGCAAAATGAAATTTTAAGAGGGAAAAACTTTTCTTCTGTGAGTACTTTCTGAGACTTAATAAATCCTCCCGCAAGCGGTACATTGCCTAAATCGATAACAGGTGCTAATAATTTACTGGAGCAAAAACGGCATACATCATAAGATCTGTATTCGCCAATAGTTTTAAATGCAGGAGATTTCATGAATGTAGCTGCTTTGGTTATTTATGAGTTATAATAATATACAATGAAGCTAAATAATGCAATAGTTCGCTATTCTGGTTTTTATATTGTGTCTTTATCCGTTTTATCGGCTTCCAGTTTTTTCCCGTTACCTTGGGATGTTAAAAAAATCATGTTAATAATATTGTATTTTATGATTTTTTTACCGCTAGTTCTTTTAGTACTTAACATCAAACATAAGAAGATGTTCTGGTCTTGTTTTATTTTTCTTTTCTTTATCATAGGAGTTTCTGCAGTATGTTTTAGATATTTGCGTAATATATTTTCTAATCACCAAATAGCAAAAAGTGCAAGTGTCGGCTATGCGCAATACTTTGGTTATCCGCTTTATTTAGATTCAATACTTTTTTTTGTTATAGTTTTTTCTCCCATTATTTTTTATATTATTGTGAAATTAGCAAGATATAGAAACAAACGAATCAAATGAAAAAACAAATTTTTTTACTTATTCTGCTCTTTTCAGTATTTAGCATTTTTTCACTGAGTAATATAACTAATTTTTGTAGAATTTATCCAACACAAGGAGCGGATAATGAATCACTTTTATTGTGGCAATATGCTGCCAGCATAGGAATACAACAGTATAAAGATATTTTTTATCCTTATGGTCTTCTCAATTACTACAAAGATAGTAATATATTTTTTGCTCTCATTTATTTCTTTCTTACCCCTGCGTTATTTATTGGAATATTTTTGGCATTAAAACAGTTATTCCAAGATAAAGTTCTTACTACCGTAGCAACAGTTTCTTTTCTTTTTTTTATTGGTACAATTACAGGGTTTGAAACATTTACAAGATATGGTCCTTTAGTAGTTGCAGCAATATTTTTTTCTTATGTTTTTTATAAGCGTAAACAAGGAAATAAAAAAATCCTAATTATAAGTGGTGCTTTGACTAGTTTACTCTTTCCTTTAATAAACGATTTTGGATTTTATACACCAGTTATTTTCATTGTATTTGCGTTTATTGAAACCTTAATAAGTACTGCATTTAATCTTTCAATCACGACTATAAAACAATTTCTACGACAAACATTTTACTTTTTCTCAGGTTATTTTCTTGGTCTATTACCATTTTTTTCTTATCTTATTTTGACACATTCTTTTTCAGGATTTTTACTTTATCTACAAAATCTCCACGACATTGCTCAATTTGCTAAAACACCATTTTTCCATTCGATTGGCTCCATAGATAATATTTTTACTATTGGAATACTTATCTCAACAATTTTTTTCTTGAGTTTTAATTTTTTTCTTGGCAAAAAAACACAATCTTTTAATACTTACCTTCAAATAGTTCTTACAATCGTTCTACTGCTTCTTGAACAAAAAAGTATCATTCGATCAATTGATACACAAATTACTTTTATTGGATTGCTTCTTTTTTTCTGTTTCTTTTATGAATGTATTCTTCTTATGCAGAGTCATAAAGTTGAAAATTCTTTTATTGCTGTTTATTTTATTAATTTTTTATTCATGATTATCTTTCTTATTGGTCTTCATCCAGTAGATCAACAAATAAATTTATTAAGAGCGTCTAAGAATATATTTAATACATTTACTAATAAGTCTTGTATTGAACAAAATGTTTCTTATCTTACCTCTCAAAATAAACAACTTTTACAAGTGAAAGATAAGGTTAGTCACATTGAAGGATTTAATGGGAAAGTTTTTACTTTTCCTGGAGAACCAATCTTTTATATTTTATTCAAGCAAATTCCTCCTTATTATCCAACAATTTATGAAGCAACTCCACTATACGCACAACTGCAATTAATACATTATATTGAAACTCAACACATTAATATTGTCATTTATAATAGTAACGTAAAAAGTATTCATGACGAGGTTCCGGATGCAGTAAGAGGAAGGTTTCTATATAGTTATCTCCAAACCAATTATTCATTTTATGATAAAGTAGGCAATTATCTTATTTATAAAAGGAATTCTCAAAGGTAGAATAAACTATTTTTTTGAAGCAGTAATAATCATTTCTCCAATATAAAACGGCAAAACTTTTTTTGAATTATTGAACATTTTATCCATAGGTTTGAAAAGAGAATAAAATTCAGGGCCAAAATTATTGAACATATTATATACATAACCAATTGGCAGTTTTTTCCGATGGGGAGTAAAAGTTATGTTACTGAATCCTTCCTTTTTTAGCGCTTTTTCCAAACCTTCTCTGCTAAATAGATGAATGTGTTCGATAGGAGTATAGGGAGGCCAATATTTTTTCATTATTTTTGCAAGAAATGATGAACTATTTGGTGTTTGAATCATGAGAATACCGTTTTTATTTAGTAATTGGTGACTTCGTTTTATCAGTGAGAGAGGATTTGGCACGTGTTCAATTAATCCAAGGAGAGTTATGATATCATATTTTTTTTGAGGAAATTTAAAGGTGGTGACATCTGCTTGATAAATTCTTCCTGGAAATTTTTTGCTTGCTATCTCAACAGCTTGTTTTTGTAGTTCTACTCCGTATACTTCTGCCTTCTTCTGCGCAATAAGTTTTAAAAAATCGCCTGTGAAACAACCAACATCAAGAACTTTTTTATGTATCAATGTTTGATTTCGAGTCTTTAGTTGTTTTTCAAGAATATCTACAAATTCAGCATAGACAGAAGAATATTGTGGAGCGTATTTTCGAAGGAGCTGATAATTCCCTTTTTTATATTTTTTTGCATAATGTTCCTCTGTTTCTGTAAGTGTGACAAGAGGATATGTTGAAACGAGTTGACAGTTTCTACAACGAAAATAATAAAAATTTTTATAGGTAAATTCAAAATATTGTTGTTTTTTGCAAACAACGCATTTAGTTTTATTTGGTTTGTCTGAATACATAATCTTTTTTTATTGTCACATATGTTGTAATATATGAGCTAATTAAAGACAAAATTTCATAGATGAAAATATCATTTATTACAACGATTTTCAATGAGGAAAAAACAATTGGAGTGTTTTTAGACTCATTATTTTCTCAAAGTAGATTACCTGATGAGGTTATTATTGTTGATGGTGGATCAACTGATGCATCAGTTGAAAAAGTTAAGATTTATGGTTCAAAAATTAAGAAAAAAAAGGTAAGGTTTGAAGTTTCCATAAAACACGGGAATAGGTCAGTAGGGAGAAACGAAGCGATTAAAAATACTACTGGAGATATTATTGTTTGTTCAGACTCAGGGAATATTTTAGACAAAGATTGGATTAAAAATATCACAAAACCATTTAAAGATAACTCAATAAATGTAGTTGCAGGATATTATAAAGCAAAACCTCGCAATATTTTTCAAAAATGTTTACTTCCCTTTGTGTTTGTCATGCCAGATAAAGTTGACCCAGATAATTTCCTTCCGGCGACGCGTTCAGTTGCATTTACAAAAAAAATGTGGAAGAAAGTCGGAGGTTTTGACGAAAGATTTTCTCACAACGAAGATTATGTATTTGCAAATAAATTAAAGGAAATGAAAGCAAAAATTGTTTTTGCTAAAGATGCAATTGTTTACTGGTTGCCGCGAAATACTTTTAAAGAGGCTTTTGTTATGTTCTTCAGGTTTGCCTTTGGTGATGCAGAATCCGGAATGTGGAGAACAAATGTACAATTACTTTTCGCAAGATATTTTTTAGGGTTATATTTTATATTTCTTAGTTTTCTTTATAGGTCATTAGTTCCGATTGGTATTGTTTTACTTTTCTTTATTCTTTATGTTATATGGTCTATTAAAAAAAATTTTAAATATGTAAAACACAAGAAAGCATATGTAATTTTACCACTGCTGCAATTTACAGCTGATTTTGCTGTTTTATCTGGAACAACATGTGGATTATTGAAAAAATTGAGAACTATTAATTATTATGTGGCAATAAAACAACATGCATTTTTGTTTACCATTATTACTTTCTATGTATTTATAACCTTATTTACTCTACAGTGGGGGATTCCAAATCAAAATCATCCTTTTCCCTATCATATGGACGAATGGCATCAATTGCAAGCAGTCGCAAACACATTTAGGTATGGTACTCCGAATACCGCCGGATCTGCAAATGGTACTATGCTGCATTTCCTTTTAAGTGGTTTTTATCTTATTCCATTTATGGCCTTAAAAATTATTAATCCTTTTGCATTATCTATTACAAATTTAATTATGAGAGAAAAAGTATTTGAAGTATTAAGAATAAATACTATCATGTGGGGAGTTCTTTCAATTATTGCCATATATAATATATCTGGTCTTCTTACTACCTCAAAAAAACTAGCAATTTTTTTCTTTACATTTTCACCGATTTGGCTAATGCTCAGCGGTTATTTTAAGTATGATATTGGACTTATGTTTTGGTTAGTGCTGTCTCTTTATTTTTTTCTTCGTTTTGCCAAAAATTCAAGGAATGAGAACTTTTTAATAGCTGCAATCCCTGCTGGGCTTGCCGTAGCAGTTAAAATAAGCGCTTTTCCACTATTACTTTTATATATCTTTTCATATTTTTGGTTCAATCCCTTATGGAAAAACTCATGGAAATATCTTTTTGCAGGATTAGTAGTCTTCGTCAGTTGTGTAATTCTCTTTGGAATGCCCGATACTGTTTTTGGTAAGGGAAATATATTGGTATATTTATATCAAAATCTTATCCAAAGTCAGGGAGCAGCATCAAACTTTATACTTCCGACGAATACTTATAGTTATCTCTTTATCACGCTTTATCCATTACTCTTCGGAAATGGAGTATTTATTCTGTTTCTTATTTCCTGCGTATTTTGGTTAATTACTTTTTTAAAAAGCGGTGTGAACACATTTAAAGTAGAAGTATTTATGTGGATTTCAGCAATTGTGTTTCTTGCAAGTATCGCATCCATACAAATATTCGGAAGTGGCAATAGAAGCTTAGTAATGCTGCCATTTTTAGTTTTGTTGATAGTACTTACATGGAAAGAAGTACAAAAATATTCTCTTAAAAATTTATTTGTAGTAGTTCTTTGTTTTGCAATATTAGCTCAGGTTTATGAATCACTTGCTTGGGTAAATATACGACTTCATAAAAGTCCTCAAGAAACATCGTCAGAGTGGATTATTAAAAATATACCTAAAGGAACAATGATTGGTATAGAAAATATACCGGTTTATCAAAACCTTCCAAATATTATAGAAGAAGAGTTTTATTTGAAACAATATACTGGTGAAAATACTAGTCTCTATAGGTACCAACTTGTTGAATATAAAAGTAAATCATTGCCATCGACAGTCGTTGTAACCAGTGATGCAATTGAAAGATTAGTGGTAAAACAATCAGTAAAAAATGATTTGACCGAACGCCTTGATAAAGAAGGATATAAAAAAATTGCTACATTTGAGGCGATAAAACCCTTTTCAAAGCTGAAAGATACTGATTTTTATTTTACCTGGCTTGTTGCCGCACCATTATCCACAACAATTTATCAAAAATAGTATAATAAAACCATGGGTTATACAAAAGAAGCAGTACACGGGGTATCGTGGATCACATTACTTCGTGGTTTAACAAGAGTTCTTACATTTATTCGTATCGCAATTTTAGGTCGCTTGCTTAATCCAACACAGTTTGGTTATTTTGGCATTGCATCATTACTGTTGGCGCTTCTGGAAATTTTGACTGAAACTGGCATAAATGTTTTTATCGTACAGGAAAAAAAACATATAAAAGAATATATTGATTCTGCATGGCTTGTTTCAATTATAAGAGGTATGATTCTAGGATTTTTTATATTTGTTCTTGCTCCTGTTATTGCACATTATTTTAATTCACCTAATGCAACATTTATTATTATGCTCATGGCAATAGTGCCATTTATCCGAGGTTTTATTAACCCCGCAATTATTACTTACCAAAAGGACCTACTTTTCCATAAAGAATTCCGTCTCCGTTCTATTCTTTTTTTTGTTGACGCTTTTGTTTCTATTTGTGTTGCATTTGTGACTAGAGACTCAATAAGCTTTGTTTGTGGACTGATCGCTTCTGCATTATTGGAAGTCACACTTTCTTATATTCTCATTTCTTTTAGACCAAAAATATCATTTCAATTCCAACAAATTCGCCAGATTATCACGAGCGGATGGTGGGTTAATTTAACGGGAATTTTTTCATATTTTGCGGAAAATGGAGATAATATAACAGTAGGCAAAATATTAGGTGCAGGATCATTAGGTATTTATCAGGTTGCATATAAGTTTTCAACATTGCCAATTAGTGAAATTACAAACGTAGTGAATATGGTGATATTTCCTGTCTATACTCGATTGTTAGAAGATAAAGAGCGGCTTTGGAAAGCATTTATGAAGGTATCATTGCTTAGCTCACTTGGAGGAATTATGTTAAGCGGTGCAATATTTATTTTAGCAAAACCAATAATTCTTATTTTTATGGGAGGACAATGGGTGCAGGCAATACCTGTTGTTCAGGTTTTGGCGCTTTATGGAGCTATCCGGACAATATTCGGAAATTTTGCACCACTGTTTCTTGCACTTGGTAAACAAGATTATGTAGCTAAAATGACTTTTGTTAGAGTAGCAGCATTACTTATTGCAATAATACCTTTAGTAATGAAGTTCAATATGGTAGGAGCAGGATATGCGATGCTTCTTTCAATTTTTGCCGAAATTCCTTTCATCCTTTATTTTACTTTTTCTGTCTTTAAAAATAAAAAATTATTTAAGATGAAAATTTCACTATAAATATGCTAACCATGAGTAATTATTGTATAATACCTCTACATTTTCTACGCAATTGAAAATAGCAATTTTTTATCATTTAAATTTTGGCGGTGCAAAAAGAGTTGTAATGGATCATGCAAAAGGTCTAAAAGCAAAAGGGCATAAGATAGATCTTTATGTAGTTAATCACGAAACAGACGCATTTGATCCATCACCGTTTTGTAACAAAATATATAACTACTCTTTTACTCTTGATTCAAAAATTCCTTTTTTTAAACGATTTATTAGTGATTATAAAAACTTTTTTTCTTTACAGACATTACACCAAACAATTGCATCAGATATTGAGAAACGTAACTATGATGTTGTCTTAGTCCATCCCGACAAGTTTACGCAAGCGCCATTTATTTTACGATTTATCAAAAAAATTCCAACAGTTTATTATTGCCAAGAACCACTTCGTATTGTATATGAATACTCTATGCGTTTAAAAGAAAGAGTTAACATTGTCAAAAGGGTGTATGAGGAATTGACGCGGCAATATCGCAAACAACTTGATCGGGACAATGTGCGCTTTGCAACACAGACAATTGCAAGTTGTTATTATGTAAGGGAAAGGATGATTGAATCATATGAAGTCTATCCAAAAGTAGTGTACTGTGCGGTTGATGAGAAAATTTTTCGTTCTTTATCACTGAAAAAGAAGGGGCAAATCTTTTATGTTGGTTCTCCACATGTCTGGGAGGATGGATATGATTTGGCAGAAAAAGCAATAAAATTGCTTCCGAAAAAATATAGCATGAAATTACATGTGGTTTCTTGGAAAAAAGCGAATGGGGAACGACTGACAGAAGAAGAACTGGTACATCTTTATAACGAATCATTTGCGACATTCTGTACAAGTCGGCTTGAGACATTTGGACTTGTACCGCTTGAATCAATGGCGTGTGGGGTACCAGTTATTGCGACAAAAGTCAGTGGTCATCGAGAAACTGTTATTGATGGGCAGACTGGATTTTTGGTTGATTTTGATCCTCAGGAGATTGCAAACAAAATAGTATTGCTTCTTAAGGATAAGAGTCTTTATAAAGAAATGAGTGTTTCAGCACGTAAACATATAAAAAGAGACTGGACTTGGGAAAAACAAATTATTGAATTAGAACATGCATTAGATGCGGCTGTACATAAGAGGTAAGTATTTAAATAATTTCCAATTGAGGAAGTGGAAAAATAAAATGTCCACCCGATTGCAAGAAAGCTTGTTCTCTTTCCAAAAATTCTTCTTTGAAAAACCAAGGTAAAACCAGCATATAGTCGGGTTTTTCTTTTCTCGCTTGTTCCTCAGAGATGATGGGAATATTAACAGAAGCAATCTTTTTACCCCATTTTTCTGGGTTTCTTTCAACCGCCTTTTCAATGAGTTTATTATCAAGATCAAAATATTGCAGTAATGTATTTCCTCTTGTTGAAGCTCCATAAAGATATACTTTTTTACCTTCAGTAACTTTTGATTTGATAAAAGAGTAAACTTCTTTTTTTGTTTTTCTTATTCTTTTGGCAAAATCAGTATAAATTTTCTTTCGGTGTAAACCTATTAATTTTTCCAACTCTTGTTGTTCATAAACAGAATTTGAAATAGGTCTTTTACCAGCAAAACCTATATAAGTACGAAAACTTCCCCCATTTAATTCTCTTAATTCAAGATCAAATACTTCAAGGCCATGTCTTTTCAGTAAGTTTTGTAATACAAGAAGCGAATAGTATTCTAAGTGTTCATGGACAATATTGTCAAAGGCGTTTTGTGTAAGCATTTTTACGAGATAGTTTTGCTGGACTACAAATATCCCATTTTCATCGAGTACTTTTTTCACATCTGCAACAAATTGATTTGGATCTTCCATATCATAGAAACAAGAAATTGCAGAAATAATATCTGCTTTTCTTTCCCCGAGTGCTTTTTTGTATGCTTCATAATTAAAAAAATCATTAATGACAATATGTGCATGAGCCTTACATTCTTTAGCGAGTTTTTTTATTGGTTCTACACCTACTCGTTCTAATGACTTAGAATATGTACTCAATAACGATCCATCATTTGCACCAATATCCATTACAAGCAGTTTCTTTTTTGAAGAATTTAATTTTTCAATATTTTTTTGTGCAATTTCTTTTAATTCTGTTTTCATTGTTTGATTAATTCCAGATTTATAGCCATAGTGTTCTGTATAAAGAAGAGAAGATGGAGCTGTATGTTTGAGTTGTAATAAATTACAATCATTACATAACACAAGAACAAGGGGATAACTCGCTGGTTTTTTATTTGTTGTCACAAAATCTGATAGGTAACTTTTTCCAAGAGAAAGAACAGTAGTAAGTTTTTTTGATTTACATGATCTGCATTCTCTAATAGGAGTGATTTTAGGTTGCATATTTCTAAGAGACTTGAAGTATTATAAAGAAGAACTTAGTATAATTCAACATGGTATAATATTACTCCAGTAGGCCGTTCTATATATTCTATGACGCTGATTAATAATGTAATTGATAACCTTATATTTCTTAAACATGATTTTACCGGTTTCTCAATAAATTTCTTCGGTATAGGACAATTTCTTCTTCACTTGTTTATCGCTTTTTTGATTTTCGTTGTATTTTATTTGTTTGGTCAAAAAATATACCAATATTTTTTTAAAGAAAAAACAAATTATCCATTTTTTGTGAATATTGCGTTGGGCTATATTGTTATTGCTACTGGAGTAGGTATTCTTGGTGCGTTTTCTTTACTACAAAAAAGTATTCTCTGGAGCTATTTATTACTTGTTGTTATAGTTGCATTCTCTCAATTCCATTTAGATTTCAAAAGACTGCAAATTTTATTACAAAAACTATTACAAAAAATAAGAAAATTTAAAAAGGACGTTATTGTATGGGGAGTACTATTGTTTGTGTTTATTGCATGTCTGCGATTAATAACTCCTGAAATAACAGAAGATGGTTATCATACAGATCTACCTCAATTATATCTTGCGACAGGAACAACAATACTTGAAACAAAAGATCCTTTACATGTAATTCCTTATCCACAACTTGCAGAAATGATTTATATGATTCCTATCTCTTTAGGTGATAAGGAAGTAGCTCGTTTCATTCATTTTGGGTTTTACTTACTGATAATTTTTTTACTTTTTTCGATTGCAAAAGAAAAAAAGTTCTCTTTTGTTAAGTTTTCAACATTACTCTTTGTTACAGCACCTATTGTTATCCGATATTCTCCTTCGCAGTATGTAGACTTTTTTATGGTTTTTGCTTTTCTACTGGCGGTAACACTTATTGAGAAAAATATGTCGGGAAGGAGAATAATTCTATCAGGTATACTATTCGGTTCAGTTTTTTCGGTGAAAATGTGGACAGTTGTCTATCTGCCTGCAGTAGTTTTATATTATATCCTTCTTAACAGACAATTAAACATTAAAGATTTATGCAAAAAGTCATTGTTATTTGTGATATCAGCTTTTTTAATAGCACTACTATGGTATGTACGAGCGTTTATTATAACAGGCAACCCAATTTATCCTCTTTTTACTAGAACAGAATATTTAGAGGTGACGCATCAATATTTATATTCTTCATATTTTGGCATTAATACAAATATGTTTTTAATTCAGAACATGGCAGTATATAGTCCAATTTTTTTTATCGGTGTTGTTTTGTTACTTTTACATATTCGTAAAGTCATAGCGCTATTAAAAAATTATCCTCAAACAATATTTTTTGCTATTCTTATGGCAGAACAACTTTTTATAAAGGTTGATTTAGGAAGATATCTTATTGCTTGGTATATTTTTGCTTCGATAATTATTTCAGCTGGTATTGCAGTTACTTACAAAAATATTTTTGGTCGAGTTACTTTGATATGTATATATCTCATCATGTTTTTCTATTATCTATTTAATACCCTTTTTATATTACCTTACGGATTTGGGTGGGCAAATAAAAATGCATATTTAACGAGAGTTCTTTCGAGAGATAATGCAAATTATTATGATTTTGATCACTTATTTAGTAAATGGATATCTTCTAAAGATGTGGTAGCTACTTATGAAATTGTAAGCTATTATTATATAGATTTTGCACATATTGACATTAACTCCATTTTTAGTAAGGAAAATCGACAATTCGATTTACTAAAGAAGCATGGTGTAACAAGATTATTAATTAATGGAGGAAATATAGATTGGTTTTGTAAACAATTGGCATTGACTGGGTGTTCCCCGGAAAAAGTAAAACTTTTAGCAACTTACCCGTCAGACACACAAAAATATAATTTATATTTGATACAATACTGATCAATGATATCTATCATACTTGTTCATTATCATGTAAAAAAGGAAATTCTCTCCTGCATAAAATCAATTTATGCTTCAAAACCCAAAACTGCATTTGAAATTATTGTTGTTGATAATGATGAAAAGAAAACAATAGAGACTGAATTAAAAAAGCTATTTCCAAATGTTCGATATGTAAAAAATGAAAATAAAGGTTTTGGACAGGGGAATAACGTTGGCGTTTCATATACAAAAGGGGAATATTTATTTTTTCTCAATCCAGACACAAAATTACTTAACAATACTCTTGATGAGATAGTAAGTTTTTTCAACAAACATAAAAATGCTGGAATTGTTGCTCCTGCAATTTTTGACTCCAATAACGATATTTTTCCTTTACAGGGGACAAAAGAATTAACTCCAATACGGGCAATTTTTTCACTTTCATTTATTAGTAAATTGTTTCCAAAAAATAAAATTCGCCAGGACTATTATTTAAGTGATTGGGATAAGAAGTATGTAAAAGAAGTCGATGTAGTGCCAGGAACAGCATTTATGATTAGAAAAGAACTATTTGAAAAAGTAGGGGGATTTGATGATCATTTTTTTCTTTTTTTTGAAGAATTTGATCTTTGTAAAAGAATTAAAGGTCTTGGCTGGAAAATTTTTATGAATCCTAATGCACAAATTTTTCATGCATGGGGACAAAGCACGCAAAAATCAAAAAAAGATATTGCTCAAATATTTCAAAAAAGCAGATTCTATTATCTCAAAAAACATTTTGGTTGGCCTAAAGCTCTAGTAACAGATGCTATTCTACATATAAATAAATTCAGCATTTTTCTGTTTATTCTGTTGTTAGTTGGTGCTTATTTAAGACTACATAATATTCAGAATTCAATGACATTTATTGGTGATCAAGGATGGTTTTATTTATCCGCAAGAGATATGCTTCTTTCCGGACAAATTCCCTTGGTAGGGATCACTTCAAGCCATCCATGGCTACATCAAGGTGCATTTTGGATATATTTATTAGCACCAGTACTATGGTTCTTTCACTTTAACCCATTTGGGGGAATATACCTTAGTACTGTTATCGGACTATTAAGTATTTTAGGGATATATAGGCTTGGAGCGGAAATGTTTTCTAAATCAACTGGGATAATTGCTGCGGCACTTTTTACAACCTCACCTCTTATCATTTTGACAGATAGAACGGCTTATCACACCACTCCGATAATGCTTTGTACGATTCTTGTTTTATATTGTCTCTATAAATGGATGAAAGGAAATGCACAGTACGCTCCTTTCCTTGTGTTATTTCTTGCTGTTCTTTACAATCTTGAATTAGCAACTTCGCTGCTAAGCGTAACTGTGTTTGTTATTTGGTTTTTTGGGTTTATTACAAAAAAAGCATGGGCGAGAAAAATTTTAAACCGTAAAATTCTTCTTTTTAGTTTTATCTTATTTATTCTTCCTATGTTGCCGATGTTTTTTTACGATATTACACATGGATTTCCTCAAACTGTCAAATTATTTGCATGGGTAGGTTATAGAATTCTTGTTTACTTTGGTTATCCTGCATCAAAGCTAATTGAGTCTGTTTCTCTTAGTCAAATGGTGCATTTTTTTGTAGAAAGTTGTAGACAGTTGATTTTTTCTTCAAACGCGTTTGTTGCAATAGCAATTTTTATTGCCAGTTTATTTTTTGCAATCTCTCGAATCTTCAAGAATGAAAGTAAGAAACCATATGGATTGCTTATTCTTATCAATCTTTTTCTCGTAACAGGATTATTTATTATCAAAACTCCGTCAGGTGCCTATCTTCCGATGATTTTTCCTAGTGTCATACTTCTTATCAGCATACTCTTTGAAAAATTAATTATCGATACGATAAAGATTATAAAGCTGATAGGAATAGTAGGATTGATCTGTTTGACTGTATTTAATACTTATTCTTTTTTACGCACAAATAGCAATGACTTTGTATTTGCGCAGAGGGTGGCTGTGGCAAAATATATAGTGAAAGCATCTGCAAAAAAAGAGTATAATTTAAAAGGACGGGGACCAGCTAGTGAGTTTGAAAGTTTTACCATGAATTACGAATATTTGACCTGGTGGCTTGGTCATGGTCCTTCAAAGTCGAATCAGGCATTGCAGTTTGTGGTTGAAGAAAAACCGTCCGGTATTTTTGTTACAAAGGAAGAGAAAAAAAGTTTATGATAAGCGCTGTTATTCTTACCAAGAACGAGGATAAAAATATTCTCGATTGTCTCAAAAGCCTTTCATGGTGTGATGAAATTGTTGTTATTGATGATGAGTCACAGGATAAAACAGTGGAGATTGCAAAAAAGGAAGGTGCAAAGGTTTTTATCCGGCCCTTACAAGATGATTTTGCAGCACAGAGAAATTTTGGTTTGGAAAAAGCAAAAGGAGATTGGGTATTCTTTGTCGATGCAGATGAAAGAGTAACACAAGCATTATGGTATGAAATTATGGCGAAAACAAATGCACCATTTAGCCCATATGCCGGATATTATTTGAGAAGAGAAGATGTTATGTGGGGAAAGAGATTACGCCACGGAGAAACAGGAAACATCAAAATCCTCAGATTGGCAAAAAAAAATGCCGGAAGTTGGGAGGGGAAAGTGCACGAAAGATGGAACGTGAAAGAGAAAACAGAGATTCTGCAAAACCCGCTTATTCATTATCCGCATCAGACTATTAAAGAATTTTTGCAGGAAATAAATTTTTATACAGATTTGCGGGCTAAAGAACTTCGAAAGCAAAAGGTACATGTTTCCTGGGTTGCAATACTTTTCTACCCCAAAGCAAAGTTTGCAATTAATTATATTTTTAAAGGTGGTTTTCTTGACGGTTTACCAGGATTTATTTTTGCAGTGATGATGAGCCTACATTCATTTCTTGTACGCGGCAAACTGTGGCTTCTGTGGCAGAAAGAATAAATGAAAAAAAGCTATAGTATCATTTTTGTTTTCTGGAGTATTTTCATCCTTGGTTTTTTTCTATTTAATATATTAGTAAAAAATGGGATCTGCTTATTTTTCTGTCATCAATGAAACGTTTTTTGACAATTATCTTTTAAATAGAGGCAATTTTAAAACAATTCTAAAGAAATAATTAATCTTTAAACTTGTTATATATGCTGCTTCCTACTTTTGAAATAGGATCATAATAATCAAGTCTTCTATAGTGATTTTTCATGTTCATAACTTCAGGATATTTGGATTTCCCATGGCCAGTAATTTTATAGATTATCAAATTATCTTTTTCATCAATTACATGAAATTTCTCCCATGTGTATTGAGTTAGCAAAGATTCAAGTTCAAATTTATTTGTATAAGAGAGGGCAAGAGGATGAAGGTAGGGCCCTGTATAGAGTCCGTAGGGATCAGATATTGCCGCAGAGGATATAAATACAGTTTTTTTATTTTTTAGATATAAATTAATTTCTTTTTCGAGTTTCTCATTACCTACATCTTGCCTATTTACACCGAGTATTTCAATTTGACAACAGTTGTCTAACTGCGGTAACGCAAAATGGCTTTCTATAAACAAACTGTCTTTTGGTAATGTTTTAACAAAAGCCTCCTCTCTCATATATGGAACAGGAGCTCTTAAAAGGTTTAAAGCAGGAAGAGATACAAAGAGTAAATAAAATATTACCACAGGTGCGAGAAAACGATATTTGTTTACAAGGTATCCCGTGAGAAAAGCGAAACCAAATCCTGCAATGATTGAATATCTACCCATTAAAACAGAATCCCACCATTGATTTATATACACAATTGGTAGTAACCATAACAGTCCAATAAAGAAAAACATTTTATTTTTTATATAACAGACTAGTAATGATAGAAATCCTAGAATGACCACAAGACTTGTATAGTTTCTTAGAACAGGAATAAAATTTCTCAAAAAAATAAGAAATTTATTGGAGCTAATAACGCTGACTTGTGTAATATTCCCTAAATAGAGACTAGTAAGAGTTAATAGAGGATTAATGTTGAGTATTATAGAAAAAATGAGAATTCTTGCCGCTAAGGAGAAAGAAAGAGTTAAAAAGGTTATTATAAAAGTCTTAAAAAGATCATTTTTCTTTTTTAAAAATACTATCAAAAGATATAACGGTATCCATAATAAAACGGCTGAATAGGTAAGAAATGCTATATTCAAAAATATTATTGATAAAATAAAATAAACTTTTCGGTTTTCTGAAAGATATTTTGTAAGTGAGTATAGAGATGTAAAGAAAAAGAAAAGATAGGAAGTTTCCACTGTTATCGTTACATTGGTGATCCAAAAAAGTGGGGTAAGTGACATAATTGTTGCTGAGATAAGACCAATATTTTTATTGCTAATAAATGTGATGACTTTGTAAAAGTAATAAACAGTAATCGTAGCAAATAAAATTTGAGCAAAAATTACTACATATGCAGGGTCATTATAAAAATAGCTTGCAAGGTGAAAGATAGGCCAGAAAAGCATAATGTAAATTTCATGAATTGGATTATGCCCACTAGTAACTGCGTAATAAAAGTTCGGGTTTTTAAAGAGATTAAGATATTCTTTAGAGTCAAAGAGAACATCGTTGGCATTAATAAATGGAATCCTTGAGAGAATGAAGAGGATAAGAAGACTAATACCTACTTTTTTCTTTTTAATAAAGGGAGTCACGTTTTTTATTTGTTTTTTACCCATAAGTATTAGCTCAAGAACTATTCTATTATACAGCAATTGCCTATCTTTTCCTTTTGCATAGATAATGTTTATTTTTTTATTTTTAATTTTATAATATAATTGTTCAGATTGTATTAGTATATGAAATTTATACTAAAAGTTATGAAAATAAAAAAAACTTTGATATTGGGATTTCTTAGTTTCTTATTCTACTTTTTTGCAAGTATTTATATAACTTTTCCACTTATTTTTCATCTTGGAGACCTGGTGACCGGACTTGGAGATGAATTTGTTATTGCATGGACACAGAATTATGTCATTCATGCGTTAACGACCAACCCTCTCTCTCTATTTGAAGCAAATCTTTATTTTCCTTATCATAATACACTTGCTTATTCTGACCTCCATCTTATTTCAAGTATTCTAGGAATAATTCCTCTTGCCCTGTTTGGTCAACCAATAGCGGTTTTTAATTTTACCGTTATTTCATCACTTATTCTTTTGGGCTTTTCAATATACTTATTATGTTTTTATCTAACGAAAAACTTTTGGGCATCGCTACTTGCTGGAACATTGGTAATATTTTCACCTGCAGTTTTAGATAAGGTAGTACATGTTCAAATTCTGGCAATTGAATGGGTTCCTCTAGCGATTCTTTTTTTCATCAAGTTTTTAGACAAGCAAAAATCCCGGTACATTATGGTCAGTTTGTTATTTTTTCTAATCCAAACGTACAACAGTTTCATGCCAGGATATTTTATCCTTTTTTCTTATGTCTTTATTTTTGTTTCGCGATTTCTAAAGAAGAAAAAACAAACATTAAGAATTGTTACTAAAAAAAATATTTTGTTAGTTATTCTTTCATTTGTTCTTCTTATTCCTATTATCATCCCATATTACAAAGTATCAAAAGAATTTAACTATACTCGTGATATTCATGATGCAGTACATTTTGCAATACAACCTGAGGATTTGTTTTATACAATACCTCTTTCTCGATTGGAACCATTTTTAAATGGATTACCATTCAATCAGCATGCAGAGAATGGAGAATTTAAACCAGGATATCTTGGTTTTATATTTACCTTATTAACAGCTTTTATCGTTTATCGATTCATTCGATACTTTAAGAAGAATAGTGATGGAATGAATACATTTGTCCTCATTGGATTTTTAGGTCTCGTATTAAGTTTGGGTCCTGTGTTACATCTGGGAAGACAAACTGTCCATATCCCTTTTCCAATTCCGCTTCCATATACATTGTTTTATTATCTCTTGCCAGGTTTTCAAGGTTTTCGAAATTCTGCAAGATTTGAGGCGCTATTTATTCTTTTAATAGCAATAGCAATTGCCTTAGCTCTTAATACTCTTTTAAAGAAATATTCTGCAAAAAAACAAATTTTTGTATATTTCTTGTTAATAGCAGGATGTGTTATTGAATTTAATTTTCCGATGAAATTTTATCCAGTTCCGCAAAGAAAAAACTTTCCACAAGTGTATTCCTGGCTTAACACAACACCCAAATATGCATCTGTAATTATCATGCCGGCATACAACTGGAATATGCCTTATGCAGCAGAAGAAATAAAAAGAGAATATTTTTCAACGGAAAATTTTAGAAGAACGGTAAATGGATACAGTGGCTTTTCACCACCACCTTGGCAGGAGTTATTAATGAATCTCCATAAAAATTTTCCAGACGGAAAGACTCTTAAAACTCTTAAAAATTTAGGAATTACCTATATCATTATTGATAAAGAGATGTATGATAAAGGATTTAAAGAGAGAAATGAGAATGTTTCTGGAGAAAGAGTTGTGAATTTGCTCAAAATAAATAATAGAGTAAAATTTATCAAACAAATTGGAGATTATTATATTTTTACACTTTAATTTTCAACTTTTTATCTACTAAATACATAATTACTAAAGCGAGAGGAAAATAGACGACTAACAATTTCGGAAGATATTCGAGTGAAAGGACAGGGAACATATTGGCAATCGCAAATAATCCTAAGAACATTTCTTTTTTGTACTGTTTTGCAAGTATAAAGGTACTGAGTATTAATGGAATAAAGATAGGATATGAATATCTAAATGAAGAAACCATAATCCATGGCTGATCTGATGTCGGTTGAGGAAGTAAAATAATAAAATTGGCAAATCCAATAAAACATAAAGTTGCAATATACGGTGGAAGCTTTATATGTCCTCTCAATTTAGCAAACAAGACAAAAAATGGTAAGAGTAGACTTAATCCCCATAATTTATATTCTGAGTAAAAAGCATTGAACATTGTTAAAGGGTGTCTTAAGGTAGTATCCCACATGTGGGCATGGTTGTTATAATAGATGCCTTGGCAGGGAAGAGAGAATTCACATAATGGCCACATAGGGTTTCCAACAGCCAAATAGTTTCGAACGTACCAGAATAGTCCAAGAATTGAAACAGGAATAAGAAAAATAATAAATCTTTTAATTGATACTATTTGGAAAATAGTTCTCCAGTAAGCAATAGTTAAGACAGATACATAAGCCAATGCAGAGTATTTTGATCCAATCATCATCCCAAATAATATTCCCAGTAACAATGCGTATAAGTTTGTTTTTTTCGGTTTTTGAAGCAAAATAATTGCTAACGTAAAATAGTTTGCAAGCCACACATCAACACTGACAGCATTGAACCAGCGTGAAATAACAGTCAATGTGCAAATACTTTCCGCAAATAACAGCGACATGTAATATTCTAATTTGAAGGTTCGTGCCAGATTAAAACAACAAAAGAATAAAACTACAATTGCAATAAGGTTGGAAATAGTTAAGGGAATATGAAGCAGCATTAATAGCGCATTGATAGCTTCTGAAGCACCTGGGTTAAATATTCCCATGAAAATCTTTGGTGTAAAATGTGATGGTTGGATAAATGTCCCATTTAATATCGTTTGAGAAATAGGAATATGATAAGTATAACTGTCACCTTGTGCAGGAATTGGATGGATAATTCCTTGGAAAAAATAATAGGTAAGTAAATAAAGAAAAAAAAGTAAACCAATATATGCAAATAACTGTGCTGGTTTCATAGGTTTTGTAAACATATAGGTATATTATTTATCGTAAGAAAATTTTTCGTAATGGATAATGTTAGTTCCACAATAGAGTAATCTTACAATAGATAATTTTTCTATCTTTGGTCATTTATCTGGACTATTTTATCATAACGTTCAGCTAGAAAAAATAAGGATTAAAAGAGTGGTCCATGTGTCGTATAATAGAGCTGATGTTTACGTTTGCCTTTCTTGTGGGAATATATTCATATCTCATCGTTTTTTTTGGAATACAAGGATGGTTGTATAGAGATGCAGTCTTGTGGTTGACTGTTTTATTTTGGGGTAGTTTTTTAGGATGGAGGATTAAGAAGATAAGATGGAATAAAAGGATTAGATTGTTTGAAAATAAGCCTTTATGCTTATTAGTCATTCTGTTGAGTTTGCAGACAGTTGTTAATTTAATTGGTGTGTTTGGTCCAGAGTTAGGATTTGATGCGCTCTGGTATCATCTGACGCTGCCAAAACTATATCTGCAACACCATTCTGTGTTCTTTATTCCTGGTGGTTTGCTTTATTATAGCGCTATGCCAAAACTTGCTGAGGTGCTTTATATAGCAGGAATTAGTTTTGGTAATGAAACAATTGCAAAGTGTATCCATTTTCTTTTTAGTCTGTTAACTTGTCTTGCAATCTACAAATTATCACGAAAATTTTTCTCTCCATTGATTTCACTCATTGCAGTAGTTATTTTCTCTGCAAATCTTGTTGTAGGATGGGAATCCATTTCCGCTTATATCGATCTGATCCGAACATTCTTTGAAGTTATGGCATTGTGGGCATTTATTAATTGGGTCGAGATGAAAAAGCAAAAGTGGTTAGTTTGGTCTGCTGTCATGATGGGACTTGCAATAACAACAAAAGTATTGGCTATAGGCAGTTTGTTAATATTTATAATACTTATTTTAGTAGGGATAAGAGAAAAAAGATGGATAATGAGGATGAAAGACGGTGGAGTGTTTGCGTTGATTGCTTTTATTGTACCGTTGCCGTGGTTTGTGTTCTCATATATTCATACAGGGAATCCTGTGTATCCGTTTTTTTCAGAGATTTATCCAGTTTCGCCATCGGAGATTAATATTTTTAGTTTTCTAAAAGAAGTATGGATTCTTTTTACACAAGCAGCTGATCCAATTTCGCCGGTTTATTTGATGTTTTTGCCTTTTATTGTTTTGTTATTTATTAAATCAAAAAATAAGTTCGGGGTAACCAGTTTAAGAATAATTGGATTATATTCTTTGTTATCAATTATTGTCTGGTATTTTACTCCAAGAACTGGTGGAGGACGATTTATCATTCCTTATCTTCCCGCATTCTCATTACTTTGTGCCAGTATCGTCTCTGAAGTCTTAGAAAATAAAAAGAGATATAATTCGTATTTAGGAGAGTTTTTATTAGGTGTTATTATTTTTGTATCAGTATTCTCAATTGGTTACCGATTTGTGGCAAATAAAAAATATATTCCGGTCATTTTAGGCAAACAGACTAAAGCAGCATTTTTATCATCTCACTTGAATTTTTCCTATGGAGATTTTTATGATACAGATGGCTATTTCAAAACGCATATAAAACCAACGGATACTGTTTTGTTATTTGGTTTTCATAATTTGTATTACGTTGATTTTCCTTCTATTGATGCATCATGGTTACAACCAGGAGATTATTTTAACTATATTGCGACACAAAAAACTGATCTCCCTAAACAATATGGAAATTGGGTTTTAATATACGAAAATGAGCGAACAATGGTAAAATTGTATAAAATGCCTGAGCACTTGTATTCATTCAAATGAAAATATTAAAATTTCTTTTTATTCTTCTTCTTATACTTTTTCCTATTGGAGAGATTTTGCGGTTTGATGTAGGAAATAATATTGTTCTTAAACCACTAGATTTTGTGGCAGGGATAACAGTAGTTTGGTGGATGATATTGCAAGCTCAAAGTTCAAAGTTCAAAATTCAAAATTTAAAGAAGCACTATTTTATTTTACCATTAGTTTCTTTTGTCGCGATTGGATTTGCTGCATTAGTTATTAATCTTGCTTGGCTCAAACCACAAGAATTTATAGTTAGTTTATTATACCTACTTCGCTTTGTTTCATACGCATTTTTACTTCCCGTCACACTACAATTCGATAAAATTTTTAGAAGAAAAATTATTTTTATTCTTTTAATTGATGGTTTGGTAATTCTTATTTTGGGTTATTTTCAATATTTTTTCTTTAATAGTCTGAAGAGTCTTTATTACCTTGGTTGGGATGAGCACAAACATCGAATTTTTTCAACATTTTTTGATCCCAATTTCACCGGAGCGTTTTATGTACTATATTTACTGATTATTGCAGGATTACTGTATGAGGTTTATCGAAAACAAAAACAGCAGGAAACGATTGCGTTGAGTGTTCTTTTACTTTTGACACTCCTAGCAGTATTTTTAACATTTTCCCGATCAGCTTTGTTGATGTTAATTGTCGGTGGAATAACTTTTTTTGTTCTTATCAAGAAGAAAAAGTTATTATTTTTTCTTTTTGGTGCAATTCTTTTATTTGGTATTATTGCATCTCCCAAATTTCACGACGAAAATATGAATTTATTCCGTGAAGCTTCAAGTAAAGCACGGGTCGCAAATATCGAGACAGCGTTACGTATTATTCAGGATCGGCCAATTCTTGGGGTAGGATTTAATAGTTATCGATACACAAAATCCTTATATCATTTACAACACGATTGGGTGAATGCACCTTCTCATGCTGATGCAGGAGTAGATAATAGTTATCTTTTTGTCTTGGCAACAACAGGTATCATAGGTTTCGGCTTTTATCTCTGGCTATGGATTGCTATGATAAAAAACGCATTCGTCCTTTACCATAAAAAGATGATGATAGGAGCAATTATTGTTATTTCATCAATTTTTGCAATTTTTACAAATGCTCTTTTTATTAATAGTCTTTTCTTTTCTCCGCTTATGCTTTGGTTGTGGCTTGAAGTAGGATTGATTGAAGAGTTTTAGTTCGTTTTAATTGTTATCTGTTTTGTTGTTTGGTTATCTGCATCATCAGTGGCTACGACTTTAATTTGATTATCTCCATCATGTAGGGCAAGTGAATATCTGAAAGATCCGTCATTATTACTAATTGCCCAGAAATCGTTGACAGTGACTCTAACACCAGGATCTGTTTTACCTCGGACTGTTATCGGACTATCTCCTTTGGAAATTGTCTGTCCATCTTGTGGAAAACTAATATCCAGGGATGGAGGTTTGTCGATATAGGTGATGGTAGAAATCGATGAGTAATTACTTTCTTTGTCGTCACCTGTTACTGCTTTAGCTTTAATTTCATTACTACCACTTTCAAGTTTAACATCAGTAAACTTAAACGATTTATCTTTTTTGACATCTGCTGTATCTACCATTTTACCGTTAACGTACAGCTTGATTGTTTGTTTGTCATCTGCATAGCCGCTTACAGCAATTGTTGCACTCTTGGTAGCATCAGCCATTGGATCAAGAACAGGAGGGGCGATGTAGGAAACGGTGTTGATATTTGTGTCATTATTGCCGGACGATTTTTTGACTAGCAAACTAAAATTAATGAGAAGCTGTGGACCAAACATGAATAAAAGCACAAGGATAGCAATAATGCCTCCAATGGTAAGTATCATGCTGTGTATGCTCTGCTCTTGTATATGTCTGCTGATTCGTGATCGTGCCATATTTATGTTTATTATATATCTTTTTGAGCCGATGGCCAGATTTGAACTGGCGACCCGCGGTTTACGATACCGCTGCTCTACCCCTGAGCTACATCGGCAATTCAGTCTGGTCGTTAGCCTATTTTAGAGAATTGTTGTTCGTTTGTAAACCTGTTGAGCGTTAGGATTGTGAGGGGACGTTGGTACCGCGGCTGCCGCGTTCGACATGGCGGCGTCTGGCGACTTTAAGTTCCACAATTGCTTTGGCAAGTTCTGCTTGGGCATTGGCGAAATCTTGTGCTGTGATGCCAGATTCCTTTTTCTTGATGATTTCTTCTGCGCGTTTCTGTGCTTCAAGTGCTTTATTAATTTCAATTTCTTCAGCGCGGACTGCGTAGTCTGCGAGAAGGGTAATTTTGTTACTTATCACTTCCAGGAATCCTCCTGTGATTGCTAAATATTGGGTTTTGCCGCTTATTTTAACTGTCATTTCACCTGGGAGGACTTTTGTCATGAGGTTGACATGGTGCGGAAGCACTGCGATTTCACCGTCTGCTGTGTTAAGGACGATTTCGTCGACTTCTCCTGAATAAATTGTTTTTTCTGGTGTAACTATTTCTAATTGCATAGTTTATTGAGCTGCCTGGGCGCCTGTTATATCAAGCAACTCGCTCGTGATCTTAGCTTGGCGTGTTTTATTATACTCTAATTTCAAATCTTCGATGATGTCTTTTGCATTGTTGGTGGCATTTTGCATGGAGAGCATGCGTGCTGCTTGTTCTGATAGATAACTTTCAAGAATTTCCTGATAGATTACCATTTCTATATATCGTTTGAGAAGGTCAGGAAGGATTGTTTCGATGTCTGGTTCAAAAAGTGCGAAGTGTTCAGATTCTGATTTTGTTTGTGGTTTGGTTGTAGCCACAGCACTGAGATCAGGAGTCTCTACTTGTAAGTTGTCTTGGGGTAGTATTGGTAATAACTTAGTCCAGTGAGGGCGTTGGGTAAAGACACTGGCATAATGTGTTGAAAGTACTTCAACTTTGTCGACTTTTCCACCAAGGAAATGGTCGTCAATTAATTTAGTAATAGGGTAGACGACGTCAAATTTAGGAAGGGTATTACCAAAAGGGAATGAAGCGACGAGGTCTCGGCCGATATAGGCAATAGTGCTCTCGATTTTTTTACCAATGGTAATATAAATTTCATCTTTACTATTTGGTCGTCTGATAATTTCTTTCGTGAGATTCGTAACCAGTCCTCCGCAAAGACCTTTATCTGGTGCAACGACAACGACAAGCGTTTTTCCTGTCTTATCAGTTTCTTTCATGTAGGAAGGTAAGGCTGCTGTTTCAACGCGGTTGGTTAGATTGCGAGTAACGACTGAGAGCTTGTCTACATACGGACGTGATGCCAGTGCTGCGTCTTGTGCTTTTTTTAATTTTGATGCAGCAATCATCTGCATGGCGCGTGTTGTTTTGGACACGTTTTGTGCAGTTCGGATTCTTCTGAGTAATGCCATTGTGTTTGCCATATGTTTAGGGTTTAGTAATTAGTGCTTAGTGATTAGCAAGAAGCAGGATTATTTATTCTTTTTTGCTTTTTCAACTGCTTCCTCAATCGTACCGACCATGTAGAAGGCTGATTCAGGGAGACTATCGTGTTTGCCTTCCAAAATTTCTTTGAAGCCTTTAACAGTGTCTTCGATCTTTACATATTTACCAGGTGATCCGGTAAAGACTTCAGCAACGAAGAATGGCTGACTGAGGAATCTTTGGATCTTTCGAGCTCGAGCAACTGTTTGTTTGTCTTCATCTGAAAGTTCATCAATACCAAGGATAGCGATAATATCTTGAAGATCCTTGTAGCGCTGTAATACTTTTTGAACACCACGTGCGACATCATAGTGCTCTTGTCCAACAATATTTGGATCAAGAATACGTGAAGTTGATGAGAGAGGATCAACAGCTGGATAAATACCTTGTTCTGCGATACTTCGGTCAAGTGAGATAGAACCGTCCATGTGTGCGAAGGTTGTTGCTGGTGCTGGATCAGTGTAATCGTCAGCAGGAACGTATACAGCCTGGACGGATGTAATTGATCCCTTCTTTGTTGACGTAATTCTTTCCTGAAGTCCACCGATTTCGTTTGCAAGAGTTGGTTGATATCCAACAGCACTAGGCATGCGTCCAAGAAGTGCTGATACTTCTGATCCAGCTTGTGCAAAACGGAAAACATTATCGATAAAGAGAAGCACATCTTCACCTTTTTCATCACGGAAGTATTCTGCCATGGTAAGAGCGGTAAGTGCGACACGAAGACGGTTTGCTGGTGGTTCATTCATCTGACCATAAACCATCGCTGTTTTTTCCAAAACACCTGAGTCTTTCATTTCGATCCAAAGATCTGTTCCTTCACGGGTACGTTCTCCAACACCTGCGAAAACTGAATGACCACTGTGTTCGATAGCGATGTTTCGGATCAATTCCTGATTGATAACAGTTTTACCAACGCCAGCACCTCCAAAGATACCGACTTTTCCACCTTTGGTGAATGGCGTAATAAGGTCGATAACTTTAATACCTGTTTCAAGGATTTGAGGTCGTGTTTCCTGATCGACAAATGCTGGTGCTGATCGATGGATTGGATCCATGCGAACACCTTTGTCATCAAATGAGTTTCCATCAATTGGTTTACCCAGAACGTTGAAGATGCGGCCGAGTGATTTATCGCCAACAGGAACACTGATTGGTGCGTTTGTTCTCTGAACTTTTGTTCCGCGGGAGATACCATCAGTTGAACCAAATGCGAGTGCTTTTACTTCGTGGTCGCCAGTTTCGAATTGGACTTCAAGAGTCAATTCTTTTTTATCTGGCATGGTGATTGTCAGTGCTTCGTAGATTGTTGGGACGTCACCTTCAAAGTACACATCAACAACAGGACCTGAGATACGGACGACAATACCTTCGTTTTTTTTATTTGTTGTTTGTTTTTTTGCTTCGGCCATAGTTTATTTAAATGTTTTCTTAAATTGATCTGCTAATTTTTTGATGTTTTTCATTGTATCATCAGTTACCTTTGCTCCGCTACCAAGAGTTTCGAGCAATTTCTTGTCATGTTTTTTAACATATTCATGGAGTCCTTTTTCAAATTCTCCAACACGCTCAACTTCAATGTCATCAAGCATACCATTGGTAACAGCAGCGATACTTAAGACCTCGTACATTTCTGGAAGTGGTTGATATTGGAGCTGCTTGAGCATTTCA
The DNA here is from genome assembly GCA_964391315.1 of uncultured Gammaproteobacteria bacterium. GTDB lineage: Bacteria > Patescibacteriota > Microgenomatia > Levybacterales > UBA12049 > DATIGJ01. Next base: position 152,538 of record CAYMJR010000002.1, read on the forward strand.
TTGGTTCTTCGACCGCGGTCAAGTTGTGATTGGGTTGCTGGGTCAAGTTCACTTCCAAATTGAGCAAAGGCTGCAAGCTCTCGGTACTGTGCCATTTCAAGTTTCATTTTTCCTGAAACAGATTTCATTGCACCTGTTTGAGCAGCTCCACCAACTCGGGAAACAGAAATACCAGTGTTGATAGCAGGACGGATACCTGCATTGAAAAGGTCTGCTTGCAAGAAAATCTGTCCATCAGTAATTGAGATAACGTTTGTTGGGATATATGCTGAGATATCACCAGCCTGTGTTTCGATAATAGGAAGTGCAGTAATAGATCCTCCGCCATTTTTCTCATTAAGTCGTACAGATCTCTCAAGAAGACGGGAGTGAAGGTAAAAAATATCTCCTGGGTATGCTTCGCGGCCTGCTGGTCGGCGAAGAACGAGTGAGAGTTGTCGATATGCCCAAGCATGTTTGGTCAAATCGTCATAAACAATAAGAACGTCTTCACCTTTTTCCAAGAAGTATTCCGCGATAGCACTGCCTGCATAAGGAGCAAGATATTGTGATGCTGCTGGATCTGATGCACTTGCTGCAACAACAATGGTGTAGGAGAGTGCATCTTCTTGATTGAGCTTATCAACAACTTGTGCAACAGAACTTTGTTTTTGTCCAATTGCAACATAAATACAGACAACTCTTTTTTGACCTTTTGCTTGATTCTTCTGATTAATAATAGTATCAACTGCGATTGCTGTTTTACCAAGACCTCGATCACCGATAATAAGTTCACGCTGTCCACGACCAATAGGGAACATCGCATCAATTGCTTTGATTCCTGTTTTCATAGGAGTATTGACTGGTTCACGTTCGACAACGCCAGCTGCAATTCTCTCAAGTGGCATCTCTTTACCTTTTTTGATACTTGGTTTGCCATCAATAGGGGAGCCTTGTGGATTAACAACACGACCTAACATATCGTCTGATGCATTGATTGTGAGACTTCGTCCTGTTGTTTTAACAGTGTCGCCTTCTTCAACATTTGATCCACCTGAAAGGAGAATAATTGATGCGTTGTCTTCATCAAGATTGAGAATAAATCCTTCACTGCCGTCTTCAAAACTGATGATTTCTCCCATGAATGCGTTGGTAAGTCCTGAAGCTTGAATAACACCGTCGGTATTTTTCTCGACGCGACCAATGTTTTGTGTTTTTGGATCAGCGTTAAATGTGCCTAATCGTTGTTCTAATTTTTCAATTATTGCTTTATTGTCAATCATAATTACTGATGTGATCTATTATATCATGAAATGTTTTATTTAGGTTGATTTCATATTCTTTGTCATTATCTGTTACTTGAATACCGTTGATCATTTCTGGATCAAGAACATAAATGATATGTTTCTTTGGAAAAAGACTCTGCAATGTTTTTTTGTCTGCTTCTTTTAATGCTTTTGGTGACGTAATGATGACCTGTTTTTTCTTTTCTGCTTGTTGCAAAAGTGAGATATATTGTTTGAGTGTTTGTCGATTCATATGGTCGGCAATCATGTCAACTGTTTTTGCATCAAGTTGTTCACCAGTGTAACTATCTTCGACTAATTGTTGTATTTTCTTTTTACTATTCATAGTTTATTAATTTGTTTTCAATGCTTTGGTTGCTTTTGTTACTATTTCTTCTTGTTCTTTTTCTGTAAAAACATGACCGAGTGATTGTTTCAAAATCTTAACAGATAATTCACTAACGTGCTTCTCAAGTTCTTTTTCTGCTGCACGTGTCTCGCGTTCAATTTGTGTTTTGGCGCTTTCCAGCATACTGTCTGCTTGTTTCTTTGCTTTTTCTTCAACACCTTTTGCAACTGTTTCTGCTTGTTCTTTTGCTTCTTGAATTATTTGGCGAGCTGTTTCTTGTGCATCTTTGATAATCTTTTTTTCTTTTACAAGCGCCTCTTCAAGTGCTTTTTTACTTTCGTCTGCTTTAGAAAGTCCTTGTTTGATTGATTCTTCGCGTTTTTTGAGCAAGCTAAAGATCGGTTTGTATAAGAACCGTTTGAGCAAATAAAATATTACTAAAAAGTTAATGATCTGAGCGACCAATAATTGCCACTCAACACCAAAATTATGTAAAACGTCCATAGTTTATTATTTAGAATTAAGAATTATGAATCAGGAATCAGGGTTAAGCAAAACATATAAATATGTTTTTTCCTAATTCGAAATTCCTGATTCGCTATTCTTATTTCAAGAAAGCGAAAACGAGTGAGTAAATAGCGATAGCTTCAGCGAAACCCATCGCGACGAACATGATTGGGATGATTCGTCCAGATGCTTCTGGATTTCGACCCAATGCTTCAAGTGCTTTAGCACCAATAAGTCCAATACCAATACCTGGTCCGAGACCTCCGATTGCTGCGATAATACCTCCTGTAACTGTAATTGTCATATAATACTCACCTCCCTTAATGTTCCGCGTTGTGCGGTGTTGTCAAAATTGACATAAATGCCATTGTAAGCATACCAAAAATGACTGCTTGAATGACACCAACTGCCAACTCATATGCTATCAAAGGAAGGGGTAAAAGAAAAGCACTAACTGCAGATATTGATGCTAGTAAAACGCTGCCAACAAAAAGATTACCAAAAAGACGGAAAGAGAAAGAAATTATTTTAGTAAATTCTGAAAGTAGTTCCAAAATACCAATAAATAAATTGAAAGGATTCAAAGAGACAAATCTGGTGATGTATTCTTTAAATCCAAGTGTTTTGATACTCATTGTATGTGTTGCAACGAGAGAGACAAGTGCGAGTGCGAGAGTAAAATTAAGGTCTGTCGATGGACTTCGGACAATTGGTACAAAAGTTCCGTCTTCATGAAAACCTAAAGCACCAATGACAGGGATAAGTTCACTCCAGTTGGAAATAAGAATAACAAAGACAAAGGTCATAAAATAGGGGAAAATCTGCATTGCCCGTTCTGCTGCGACGGATTCAGTAAGGTTATAGATTAACTCAATAAGTGACTCAATCAAATTTTGAAACATTCCGGGAATTAATTTAATATTTTTATTAACAGCAACAATCATTGCGATAACGATTGCGTCAACAAGAAGTGTGTCGATAACAGTATTAGTGATTGGAAATGATCCGATATGAAAAAGTGTTTCTGCTGATAAGCTAACCATAACTAAAAAAGACCTGGAAACCAGGCACCTATATTTTAAATTGCAGGCGATCCTAAGTCAAGAAGCAATCATTCAGTTTTGTTTCAGTTTTGGGGTGTACTAATGCGGTCGACGATGATTGTTTGTTTATCATCGCGGTTATCAAGGCGGCCTTCGATAACAACGACGGAATCTTTGATCAGCATATTTTTATAGTCTATAAAGACTTTGGGGAAAACAACACATTCGACAGTTGTCCCGCGTTCATTACTCAACGCGACGAATGCCATCTCAGCATTGCTCTTTTTAGTAAAAATCCGTTTGGCATTTTCGATAATGCCGCCAATGACTATTTTGGTACCTTCTTTTTCTTCTTCGAGTGTTTCAAATTCGTGTGTTGCGATATTTTTAATTAGTGATAGCTTATCAAGATGTGGATGAGATGTCAGATAGAATCCCAAAAATTCTTTTTCAAATCCCAATTTTTCTTCATTAGTAAAATCTTCAATATCTGATGCGTCAACAGTAATATCAAGAGAGACGTCTTCTGGTTCGTCTCCAAAGAGGGAAGCTTGTCCATCAGCAGCTTGTTTTTTCATGCTGTTTACTTTATTGACGATTTCAGGAAGCGCGATAAGAAGAGAAGCTCGTTTGCCAAATTTATCCATTGCTCCTGATTTGATAAGACTTTCAATTGTTTTTTTGTTAACAGTTGAAAGATTTACCCGTTGGCAAAAATCACTAAAGCTTGTAAATAGTTTGGTCTTTCTTGCTTGTAAAATATTTTCGATCACTGCAGTACCGACATTTTTAACGGCTGAAAATCCGAATCGAACTTTGGTTTTGTCTTCAACAGCAAAGTTCCACATAGATTTATTGATGTCTGGGGGAAGAATTTCAATTTTTAATCGTTTACATTCAGCAACAGCGAGCGCAATTTTTTCATTTTTTTGTGGACCTGTGGTACCGCGCGATTCAGCGGTGAGAAGCGCTGTCATAAATTCGACAGGGAAATTGGCTTTCAAATATGCAGTACGGAAAGCAATCATCGCATAACAAGCAGCATGTGCTTTGTTAAATCCATATCCGGCAAAAGGAGCGATTAGTTCAAAGAATTCATCTGCTCGTTTTTGTGTCATGCCTTTTGAAATACAGCCTTTGACAAATAATTCTTTTTGCTTTTTCATTTCTGCTGGTATTTTCTTTCCCATCGCTTTTCGGAATTTATCAACCTCAAGCCAGGAATAGCCCGCGAGTTCAATGACAGTCAGGAGGACGTCATCCTGGTATGCCATCATCCCGTATGATTGCTGCAAAATATCTTTAAGCCTCGGATCAGGATAAGTGATAAGAGAGGGATTATGTTTTCTTTTAATAAATTCAGGGATGATGCCCATCGGTCCCGGACGATAGAGTGCAACCATTGCTTGCAGATCAAAGATGGAAGTTGGTTTAAGTTCTTTAATATATCGTCTCATCCCCGCAGACTCGAGCTGGAAGATACCGGTTGTCTCACCAAGCGACAAGAGATCATATGTTTTTTTATCACTCAGATCGACTGTAGTAAAATCAATTTCTTTTCCCTGATTTTGTTTGATAAACTCAATTGTTTCTTCGATGATGGTCAGATTGCGAAGCCCCAAAAAGTCCATTTTGAGAAGACCAACACCATCTTCACCGACTGTATACATATCGTATTGCGTGACAACTTTGTCGCCGTTGGTTTCGCGTTGGAGCGCGGTGTATTCGGTGAGCGGTTTATCTGCAATCACGACACCAGCTGCATGAACTGATGCATGACGCGCAACTCCTTCAAGTTTTTTTGCAAGATCCAGCAATTTTTTTGTCTCTGGTTCTGAAAGGTAAGCCGTCTTAAGTTCTGTACTTTGCTCAAGTGCTTGATCAATTGTCATCGCATGTCCCTGCCAGCCAGGAGGAATCATTTTTGAAATGCGATCAGGTCCTGCATACGGCATGCCAAGTACGCGGCCGACATCACGGACTGAACCTCTAGCTTCCATCGTACCAAAGGTAATAATCTGCGCGACTTTATCTTCACCGTATTTTCCAGTGACGTACTCGATAACTTCTTCTCGTCTGATATCTGCGAAATCAAGATCAATATCAGGAGCAGATGGGCGAAGCGGATTGAGGAATCGTTCAAAAGGCAGATTGAAGAAAAATGGATCAACGTCAGTGATACGCAGTGCATATGAGACAACCGATCCAGCAGCAGATCCACGGCCCGGACCTACCATGATGCCATGGTCTTTTGCCCAGTTTACAAAATCCGACACAACAAGAAAGTATGTCTCATATTTTTTCTTAAAAATTATACCGAGCTCATAATCAATACGGTTTTTGATTTCCTCAGCGGTGACTTCAGTTTTGTCGAGCCGGATGGAGTTGGACATCTCTGATATTTCTTTAAAACCAGCTGCTAAGATTTCAGGATGATCTTGTAATTGAGCGTATCGTTTGGTCGCTCCTTCATACACTTGTTGTTTAAGATATTCAGCGGCAGTCAGTCCTTCTGGAACTTCAAAGACCGGCATATGCCATTTGCCAAGAGTAATTTCGACATTGCAGCGCTCTGCAATTTTGACAGTATTCGTCACTGCCTCGGGTATTTCGATAAATAATTTTTCCATTTCTTCTCCAGACTTGATATAAAAATCAGGGGAATCGACCATAGAGAGCTTGCGGTCTTTATCAAGAAGGGTGGTTTGGGTTTGGATACACAAGAGTGCCTCCTGTGCTTCTGCATCTTCCTTACGAGTGTAGTGATTGTCATTGGTTGCGACAAGAGGGATGCCGAGTTTTTTTGATAAGGCAATCAGTTTTTTATTTACCGGCTCTTGCGGCGGAACATTAAGATGGTGTTGGATTTCAAGATAAAAATTATTTTCTCCAAAAATTTCTGCGAGTTTGAGTGCCCTTTTTTCAGCGACACTATCTTCATTTTTCATCAAAGGCTCTGAAACGTAGCCATTGACGCATGCGGAAAGACAGATGAGACCTTCATGATATTTTTGTAACAAATCCAAATCAGTACGCGGTTTATAATAGTATCCTTCAAGATAGGAGACTGAGACAATTTTCATTAGGTTGCGATATCCTACTTCGTTTTCAGAAAGCAGAATAAGATGGTTGTATTCTTTATCTAAGACTGCGTCTTTATCATGAAGCGTTCGTTTGGCAACATAAATTTCGCAGCCGATGATTGGCTTGATTCCTGCATCGACACATGCTTTGTAGAATTTAATAGTGCCGTACATATTGCCATGATCAGTGATAGCAAGTGCTTTCATGCCAAGCTCTTTTGCGTATTCGACCATGTTTTTTGTTTTTTGTAGTCCATCGAGGAGTGAATATTCGGAGTGATTATGAAGATGTACAAAGTCAGCCATTACGTACCCATTCTATCATAAACTTCTGGTAGTAATGGCAGATTTATTTTGTGTGCTGTTTAGTTTATACTTTTCAATATGCCAGAAGGAAGACTTTCTCGATTATTTCATATTGGTAGTGAACTAAGAGGTCCCGAAAGAGAAGTTGTAGATCCACAAAAGCATATTATTGTTGAAGTTGGTTGTGGACATAAGCCTTTTCCTTTTCGATATGGAGGACGTCAATTGAGACAATCAGATGTCTATTATGGAATTGATCTTTTTACAAAGGTTCCTCGTGATAGGAAAAGAGCGCTATTAAGAGAGACACGTGATTGGAATAGTTCGTATGGAACAAAACAAATAAACTTGAGAGAAAGGGATGCAAGATATTTACCTTTTGATGATGGAGTTGTTGGAGATATCATCTATCCTAATGTATTTGGAGATAAAGACACACAAGATCGTGAATCATTAATCAAAGAGGGAGTGCGAGTAATGAGGCCTGATTATGGACAAATTACTGTTGTTGAAACATATACGCCACAGAATATGCCATTAGAGGAATTGCGTGAATTAATGGGAAAGCATGGATTAATTCAGTTTAATATTGGTAGTGAAGGCAATTTAGATATGATAGGGAAGTATAGTGATTATACTCGTCCTGGTTCAAGATCAAACGAAGGTAATGAATATATTGCTATCTTTATAAAAGATCGATTTCCTCATTTAGTGTAGTTGTTAATTTCTCCTTTACCATCTGTGCGTCGATTTTTTTGCCGGCTTTACGCATGACCATGCCGACGAGGAACATGATAACTGTTACTTTGCCTTTTTTATAATCAGCAACTGCTTGGGTATTTTCTTCAATAACTTGTTTGATGATTGTTTGCAATTCTCCTTCGTCAATCTGAATTGTTTGACTGGCATCTTTTATTTGGCTCAGAAGATTTGCAATTTTTGTTTGTGCAATATCAATTTTTTTATTAATGATCCAGTTAGCTACTTGTTTGGCGGTGACGTTTTCTTTTTGACCAGCTTTTACTGCTTCCTCAAAATAGTCAGCGAGTGCGACTTCTCTGGTTAAGATTTCTGCATCAGCGTTTGGAAGTGAGTACTCTTTGATAAACCGGGATAGTTTTGCATCGGGCAATTCAGGCATTTGGGATCTGAGTTCTTCGATTTGGTTTTTACTGGTAATAATTGGCGGGATGTCAGGCTCTGGGAAGTAGCGGTAATCCTGGGCATCTTCTTTAAGCCGCTGTGAGAATGTTTTTTGTCGTACATTGTCATAGCCGCGGGTCTCCTGAGCTGGCCGTTCACCTTTCTCAAGCAGTTCTGTTTGTCTTTTGACTTCAAATTCGATTGCCTTTTCAACAAAACGGAATGAGTTGATGTTTTTGACTTCGACCTTATAATCAGGTAGTTTTTCCGAGTCAAGAGAAAGTGAAATATTTGGTTCCAATCTCATCTCTCCTTTTTCCATGTCTGCGTTCGAGACATCAAGGTAGCGGACAATTTGCTGAAGTCTTTGGAGATATTCAGTGACATCTTTTGCATCATGAAAATCTGGTTCAGTTACGATTTCAACAAGAGGGAGACCTGAACGGTTGAAATCAATCAGACTTGAGCCATCTTCATGAGAAAGTTTACCGGTATCTTCTTCCATATGGACACGGCGGACGCGGACAGTTCGGCCACTTGAAAGTTTCATATTTCCTTCATAGCCAAAAGGTAAGTCATACTGACTGATCTGATAACCTTTTGCTAAATCAGCATAGAAATAATTTTTTCTGTCAAATTTTGATACTTCATTGATCTTACAATTGAGAGCGAGTGCGATTTTGATACACCATTCGATTGCTTTTTTATTTGGTACGGGAAGAGCGCCGGGAAGTCCGAGACAAACAGGACACGTATGTGTGTTTGGTTCTTGGCCAAAATAATCTGCAGAACAACGGCAGAACATTTTACTCTTTGTTTTCAATTCTACGTGGACTTCAAGTCCTATGATTGGTGTGTATTTGCTCATAGATTTGGTTTTTTATCAAACAACGGATTTGCCAATTCGTAATTATATCCTGCACGAAGAACAATTTCTTCTCCCCAGTGCGGACCGATAATCTGCATGCCGATTGGTAGTCCTGCTTTTGAGAAACCAACTGTCATATTGATACCTGTCAGGCCTGCGATAGAGGATGGTTCAACAAGCATATCCTGCAGTTCTCCAAACATTGATTGTCCTTCACTTGCGCCAATTGGTAAGGCTGTTGTCGGAGAGGTTGGTCCGATAATCAGATCAACATCTGAAAATGCTTTTTTGAAATCCTCAATGATAACCGTACGCACCTTAACTGCTTTATTATAGTACTCATCATAATATCCAGCAGAAAGTGTATAGGTTCCAAGCATAATACGTCGTTTTGCTTCATCACCAAATGCTGTTCGGTCATTACCATAACGGATACCATCAAGCCGTGCTAAATTGGATGAGACTTCTGCACGCTGGAGAATTGTGTAAACAGCAATCGCGTATTTCGGATGGAATAAATTAATTTTTTTGACTTTTGCACCCAATTTTTCAAAAAGCTTTACCGCATCTTCAACATGTGCTTTCACTTCCGGATCAACTCCTTCGAAGTAGTCATCGGAAATACCAATAGTTAGTCCCTTAATGTCTTTTTTGAAATCTTTTAGATAATTTGGAACAGAACTTGGAGACGTGGTTGCATCCATTGGGTCATGTCCTGCAAGCACTTGGAGGATGATTGCTGAGTCTTCAACAGTTTTGGTGAGCGGTCCTGGACTATCAAGTGATGAACCCATGGCAACAACACCATAGCGACTGACTCTTCCGTATGTCGGCTTGAAACCGACAATTCCGCACCAGCTTGCTGGCTGACGGATCGATCCTGCTGTTTCGGAGCCAATTGCTGCGAGTGCTTCATCAGCTGCGACACTTGCAGCTGCACCACCTGATGAGCCGCCTGGCAAATGATTTGTATTCCATGGATTTTTTGTTGGTCCAAAATCAGAGGTTTCCGTTGATGAGCCGTGAGCAAACGCGTCCATGTTTGTTTTGCCGAGAAGGACCATGCCTGCTGCTTTTAATTTCGCAACAACTGTCGAATCAAAAGGTGGGACATAATTATCCAATTCTTTACTAGATGCTGTGGTACGGATGCCGTTTGTTGAAAAGTTATCTTTCACAGAAATCGGGATACCAAGAAGCGGCAGATCTTCACCTTTTGCCAATTTCTCATCAGCTTCTTTGGCATTTTTCAATGCTTCTTCTTCGGTAACGGTAACGAATGCGTTGAGTTTGGGTTCAAGCGTTTTAATCCTCTCCAGGTATGTTTTGGTTAGTTCAACCGATGAGAACTCTTTGTTCTTTAATGCTTCTTTTGCTTTTGTGATAGTTAAATGTTTAATATCCATACGTTATGCTACAAGTGTTTTTGGTTTTACACCTGATATTTCTTTTACAAAAAAATCTACGCCATCTGATTCTACTTTTATATATGCGCCATTCAAAACAAAACTGTTATCTGATTGTTCATATGTCAGTGAGCCAAAATGGATGAGTAAATTTCGAAGAACACCACCGTGGGTTGCTACTAATATAGTTTTTCCTGGATGGGTAACTGCTGTTTCCCGTAGGAAAGTGATTAATCGGGTTGTCACTTCTTCATCTGTCTCGACATCTGTATCTATTCTATGTTGCGAACGTTCCAGAGGAGTAAGTTCTTTCAGCAGCGCAAATTGAGCATGTAATGCATCAGTGGGTCCGCCTTCAAGCTTACCAAAATTTCTCTCACGAAGTACTTTGGTTACTTCTACTGCAAGCTTTTTCTCAAGAAGGATAATCTCAGCGGTTCGTTTCGCCCGTACCAGATCTGAAGAAAACGCGAGATCAAAGTCAACATGGTTAAGTGTCTTTGCTAGTTCTTTTGCTTGTTGTTCACCAGCTTCGTTTAATGGAATGTCAGTATGACCTTGGAGAAGATTCTTGTTATTCCAGTCAGTTTCTCCGTGACGGATGAGATAAAAAGTGGTGAGGTTACTCATCTGCAAGAATTCCTTTCACTTTAAAAAATCCTTTATATTCATGTTTTGTATTGGCGAGTGCTTCTTTCTGTGTGAGAGAAGGACGAGGTGTATCCTCATCAACAACATTTTCAAGACCAGTAACATTACTTGTCGGCTCAACATTGTCGGTGTCTACTTCCTCAAGCTGTTCTACATATTTAAGCGTTTCTTCAAGTTGAGACTCAAATTTTTTTGTCTCTTCTTCAGTGAGGGAAAGATCTGCAAGTTTGGCGACGTGTTTGACATTAATTTTCATATGCTTATTATATTGTCTAGATTTAAGATTTACAACTATATTTAGGTTGAATCAAGAATTAATTCCCAATTTTTCTAAAATTGCTTTTTGTGCTTTTTTTTCTAAGTCATCATCAAGAGCTTTTAATTCTATTTCTTTTTTATATTTTACTTCCAATGCTTTTTGGATCAGATAATCAGCAATAATCGGATTTTTGGGAAGAAGGGGACCGTGGAGATAGCATCCGATTGCATTTTTGTACACAACGCCTTCTGTGCCATCTTCGCCATTGTTACCAAATCCTTTGATAACTTTTGCGAAAGGTAAAACATCTTCTCCAAGATAGGTGCGACCGCCGTGGTTTTCAAACCCGACAACTGTGGTATTTTGTATATTGTCTAAGAGAGCTGGTGCAGTAATTTGCACAACGATATCACCAATTAATCTTTCTTTGTCAGGGCCTGGATGTTTGGAAACCATATCAAAGATTCCCAGCCCTTCAATTTTTTCTCCGACTGAGGGTTCATAATACTTGCCCATGAGTTGCGGAGCGCCGCAAACAAAAAGCGCAGGTATATTTTTTTCAATTAAGTCTTTAATAATTTTTCCTTTTTTATGAAGATCTTTCATGACTAGTTCCTGTTCGCGGTCTTGTGCGCCCCCGCCGAATAATAAGTCGATGGACTTTAGTTGCTGGTCACTAGTTGTTTGATCAATTGGTACAATTTCTACAGCGATTCCCCGCCATTCACAACGTTGTGTAAGCACAATAATATTTCCTCTGTCGCCGTAGGTACTCATGAGAGTTGGATATAACCAACCGATTCTTAGTTTATGATTTTTTTGTTTCATAATATTTTCTTTCCAGTAATTATTTTTCTTACCTCAAGCATTGCTGAATATGTTGGTAAAACAAAAAATGTTTCGTTTTCTTCAACCAGTTTGACACCTTTATTAATTGCTTCCTCCAAATTCTCAAATGTTTTAACAATTGATTCATACTGTTTGATTCCTAATTCATATTTCATCCGTAGTGCAATATCATAGACTCTATCTCCAGCGACAAGAATGTGTTTGAAATCTGAAAGGTTTGGTAAGTCTATATCCCATATCCATGAAACATCCCGTCCATCAGGCATTCTATTATTGAGAACAAGAAGAAGCGTTTTTCCGCCAATTTCCCGGATTGTTGCATATGATTGATTAAAGCTTGTTGGATTTTTGGAAAGAAAAAGTTGTATTTTTTTATTTTGATATTCAACAATTTCCTGCCGGCCAAAAGCGGGTATAAAGCCGGTAAATGCGTTGTTAATTTGTTCCTGAGTAAGACCAGCATGCTTGAGTACAGTTGTTGCCGCTTGTACATTATATTTGTTATAGAGTCCGGAAAGAGGGTAGATTGCAAAACCTTCCGTTGCAATTTCAGGACGCTTGAGATGACACTTACTGCATTTCCAATTGCCTATATGAGAAAAAGCGAGTCCATCAAAAATAAGTTTGGCTCCGCACTTTGGACAATAAACAGAATCGGCAGCATGCTGAAGTTTGGTTTGTTGTAATTGAGAAGGCTGTAAGCCAAAATAAGATACTTCTCCAGTAGCGCTATTTCCAAGATAGGCAATTTGCGGATCATCAGCGTTGAGAACAACGGTTGTTTCTTTTGGTAATTCCGAAAGGACTTTTTTCCAAGTATTGACAATGTTATTTATCTCACCATACCGGTCAAGTTGATCGCGGAAGAGATTAAGAAGAACAAGATATGCAGGATGGAGTTCCTTTACCACGATCGGAAGAGCATATTCATCGACTTCAAAGATTGCATAGTCATAGTCAAGTTTTCCAAACATGTTGCTATGAAGTAACAGTGTTGATGCGAGACCACTGAGCATATTGGCACCTGATTCGTTATCTAATACTTTTTTTCCATTTTCTTCCAGAGCTGTCTCGATAAGTTTGGTTGTTGTTGTCTTGCCATTGGTACCGGCGATGAGAACAATTTTAAGGCGCGAATTATTAGAAATGTCACGGACAAAACGGTGGTTGACCTTGAGTGCGATATGTCCTGGCCAGGTGGAACCGGATCCCAAGTTGAAAAGCTGAAATGCTTTTGACAATAGTTTGCCGAGAAGAATTAAAAGAAAATTTAGCATGTTTTCTTTATTTTATCACGATGTCGAAGTTTTAGGGGTTGATCTGTTTTTTTGGCAGTAGATTTCTTCTATCTGTCTTTTTCTTTGAGCAAGTACATTAGGACCATATATCCTATTATTAATGCTAAAACCTACATTGAGAGGACAGCTTATACAATCTGCGCTAAAGGATCGTGAAGTTGGATTTTGCCCCTCATTCACCCAAAATACACCGCATTCTTTTGGTTTACTCATGAGCGAAATTATACTACATTGACCGTAGAATTTTAATTCTCTCTTTAATTGGTGGGTGAGTTGAAAAGAGATTGGTGATAAAGCCGCCAAAATCTTTGCCTTTGAAAGGATTGATTATATAGAGATGAGCAGTTGCCTCGCTTGCATTCTTTAGAGGTCTCGGATCTGATGAGATTTTTTCCAGCGCACTTGCCAAACCTTCTGGATAGCGGGTAAGTAATGCTCCCGATGCATCGGCAAGAAATTCTCTTTTTCGTGAAACAGCAAGTTGGATAAGGCTTGCGATAATTGGTGCGATGATTGCAAGAATGAGACCTATGATAAGGAAAATTGACTGATTACGATTATCTCGATCGTCGTCACGGATATTTCCCCAGAAGAGATTTCTCAAAAATATATCTGTTAAAAGAGAAATAAACCCAACAATCACCGCCGTAATTGCCAAAAGCCTTGTGTCGTAGTTTTTCACATGAGAAAGTTCATGTGCTAATACTCCTTCGAGTTCTGCTTTATTCAGTCGTTCCAAAATACCAGTTGTTGCTGCAACAGCTGCATGTTTCGGGTCTCGTCCTGTTGCAAATGCATTAGGCGAAGGATCTTGGATGATATACACTTTGGGCATTGGGAGTCCGTCACCAATTGCAAGATTTTCGACAATATGAAAAAGTTCAGGATTATCTGATTTTTTGATTTCCTGAGCACCTGATGTTGCAAGAACAATTTTGTCTGAGTAGAAATAACTGATAAAACTATAAAAAATTGAGAAAATAAAAATCAACCAACCAACAGAAGGACTAAATCCGGCAGCTTTTGTCAGTATGTATCCGACAGTTCCTGCAAACAAGACAAAAAGAGCAATAATAAAATTGCTCTTCCATATATTGGATGAGATAGCAGAATAAATATTCATTCTTTCTGAGAATTAAAATTTTACATTAACCGGTTTCTTATCTGATTCTTCTGCTTCGAAGAATTCAGCAGGTTGGAAATGGAATGCACTAGCAAAAAGGTTACTTGGGAATTTCACAATCTTTGTATTGTAATCAAGAACAGTACTATTATAAAACTGTCGTGAATAGGCAATTTTATTTTCAGTATCAGAAAGCTCTTCCTGAAGTTCTTTGAAATTATCACTCGCTTTTAAATTTGGATAATTCTCAGCAACAGCAAATAACGATTTCAATGTATTTGAAAGTTCATTATTTGCTTGCGCTTTTTCTTGTGTTCCTTTTGCCTGCATGAGACTTGCTCTGGCTTTTGTTACATTTTCAAAAAGTTCCCGTTCGTGTTTGGCATACCCTTTAACTGTCTCGACGAGATTGGGAATAAGATCTGTCCTTCTTTTTAGTTGGACATCAATATGTGAAAGCGCTTCAGAGATTCTTACTTTTGCCGTTACTAAACTATTGTAAATATATAAAGCAAAGAGAAGGATTAAACCGATTACGATGATGAGAATAAGTGTTGGACTCATAAATAAATCACCTCCCAAACCATTCGTTCAATTCATTATATGGCATTGCGTTCAAAATGTCACCTTTTGTGGCCCACCCGCGTCTTGCCACAAAGACGCCATATTCCATCATATCCATTTGTGATACTTCATGACTGTCTGTATCGATTATCAGTTTGATTCCTTGTTTGACTGCTTCGCGTACTAACATGTCTGATAAATCAAGACGGAGGGGCCAGGAATTGATTTCGAGTGCTTTGTGATTCTTTTTACAGAAATCAAAAATTTTTTCCCAATCCAGTTCGTATCCTGCTCGTTGGTTAAGCAGTCGTCCTGTCGGATGGGCGAGAATCTTTGCTTTTGGATGACTCAAACCTTTGAGTACCCGTTCTGTCATCTTCTTTTTATCCATATTAAAGACGCTATGAATAGATACAATGGTAGCATCAAGATAAGAAAGAGCATTATCATCGATTGCTAAGCTACCATCGGGCAAAATATCAGTTTCAAGTAAAGAAAATACTCGAATACTTTTTTTATACTTTGAATCTAAATGTTCAATAAATGTTTTCCTTTTTGCAAGCAGATCTATGATCTGTTGTTTGGTGTGTCCTGAAAGACTTGGGTTGTGTTCGGAGAATCCTAGATATTCATAACCTAGGTCAAGTGCTTTTTTAATCATGCCATCCATCGATGTTGCTCCCATGTCATGACTCGGTTCTATCGGATAACTTGAGTGAAGATGAAAATCTCCTTTCATATCTTTTAGCTCAAGTAGTTTGGGAAGTTTGTGATCTTTTGCCAATTCGATTTCTCCAGTATCTTCACGAATCTCAGGAGGGATCCAATCAAGACCCAGCGCGTTATAAAATTTTTCTTCAGTGTCATACATCGTAATTTTGTCATCGCCTTTCTTCTTAATGCCATATTCTGACAATGAGAGGCCTTTTGAGAGGGCATACTCCCGTAATTTGATGTTATGTGCTTTACTGCCGGTAAAATGCTGGAGAAGCGCACCAAAGGCCTTTACCGGCTGTACCATCAGATCAATTTGTTTGCCGGATGAGATAAGTATTGATGAACTATGTTCTCCTTTCTCAATAATCCGTTCTTTATGAGGATAGTTAACAAAGTGCTCGAGAACTTTTGCCGGCTCGTCTGTTGCAACAGCGATATCAATATCACCGATGGTGTCGCGCTTTCTTCGAAGGCTTCCCAAGGGTGATGCTTGTTTGACAGCAGATGATTGTCGTAAGTAATCCAGCATTTTTTTGGCAAGCTCATTGGCGTAAGGTAGCACCATACGGTCGGTTTTTGTCTTACCCAGCCCAAACTGATCCAATGCCTGCAGAATCTTCTTTTGAGAATCCTCTCCAAATCCTGCAAGAGTTGCAATTTTCCCTTCCTTGGCAAGTTGGGCAATATCTTTTGCGACGGTTTTCGGATCCTTCAAATGAAATTCGGTAACAAGACGGTAGGCCTTTTTGGGACCAAAGGAGGGGATATCAAGAAGCGGAAAGACTGCAGAGGGAACGTCTTCCAAAATTGTTTCGAAATGTTTGACCTTGCCTGTTTTCAGTAGTTCTTCAAGATGCTGTTGAATTGATGGGCCAACACCTGGGATGCCTTCCAATTTGCCTTCTTTGTAGAGTTCTTTCAGCTCTGTAGGTGAATTTTCAAGAGAGTCTGCTGCTTTTTCATACGCGATTATTTGGAACCGATATTTCTTTTCGTCCTTAATGTTATAGGCGGCAGCGACGTTTCTAAGTAGTTTACTGACTTCTGAGTTTGTCACACCAAAAGTGTATACCACAAACCAAGTAATTTCAATATTGCTTACGCATTGACGAAGCTGAGAGATTGTGGGATAATTTGAGGTACATTTTGCGGGGGGTGGTAGCTCAGTTGGTTAGAGCGCCTCCCTGTCACGGAGGAGGTCGCGGGTTCGAGTCCCGTCCATCCCGCTTATGGAAGTTGTAAAACGATATCGATTCTTTAAACGTACGGTTTGTGAAATACCTGTTGAAGAGAATGTTCCGGTTAAGGGTTTAAACAGAAGAGAAATAGGCGTAGGTGGTCGTCTTCCCGGCTCACTATTTTCTCCCACAAGAATAGTTACAGATACACTTACATTTGTTGGATATGATAATATTGGAGAACTTCTTATTGTAGGTCAAAGAGGATCATCAATGAATTCATTCAAATATCACGGTGATGAATTAAACTCTGCTCCCCCATACGAAAAGCGAATTTTTCCTGGACTTAAAATGCGAGTTGTAGTAAAACCATAATATTATAAGTTGCAATTTGAGATGGAACATTGTATACTCCTTTGAAATAATTATCTGCCTAGAAAGATTTCCTAATGCCAAGAAGAAAGATAGCTGCAAAAACAACTAAAAAAACGACTAAAGCAACAGTCAGAACATCTCGATCGAAAAAAGTCGCAAGACCAGTCGAACGGTCGTTTTTTACCAAAGTTGTTGATCATCTTAAACTCGGCGAATCATACACCAGTCTCGTTCTCGGAATCATCGCTGTTATTATCGGAACAATGTTACTGCTTTCCATTGTTCATTTTCATCAATCATCTATAGCAACACCTGAAGTTACTCCGACGATTGCTCAAAGTAATTCTTTTGATATTTCTCCAACAGGGGTAAAGATTCAGCAACCAGAAGCGACATCAATGCCGCAAGTACAAGCGACTGCTACACCAACGCCTGAAGCACAAACGATACAAGTGCAAAAGCAGGAGAAAGCCAAGGTGTATGTTGTTGCCGCAGGTGACAATCTGTGGATGATTGCTCAGAAAGTATACGGCAGTGGATACAATTGGATCGATATTGCCAAAGCAAATAATCTTGCAGATCCTGGTGATATTCATGTTGGTGACAAACTCGTTACGCCTGATGTTGCTCTGAAAGAGTTAAAAGATGCAACAGTTCACACAGCAGATGACAATATGTCAACCTCTACACAGACAAGTATTATGAGCAGTTCTTATACTGTCGTGGCGGGAGATACTCTCTGGGATATTGCTGTGCGGGCATATGGAGATGGCTACCAATGGGTAAAGATCGCAAAAGCAAACAACCTTGCCAATCCTGACGTGATCCACAAAGATAACGTCCTCAAAATTCCACGAGCATAAGATTGAATTATTACTTTGCTGGTGATAAAATCCCATTAATGACCAAAAATATTGCCAACGAGATTCTTGAATATAATAAAAAACAGACAGAGAACGATGGTGAAATCTGCGAGTTTCTAATGGATAAAATTAATAAAACGCTCAAGCATGCTACCTCCAAACTCTATCATGGAAGTCCTGTATGGTTTCTCAATGAGAATCCTCTTGTTGGATATAATACGAGCAAAGATGTAGTCCAG
>CAYMJR010000003.1:0-131395 GCA_964391315.1 uncultured Gammaproteobacteria bacterium
CAAGATTGCGGGAAAACATCCGCACGTCATCGCCATTTTTGTGGATCTGAACACGAAAGCCATCATATTTGTACTGACTATCCACCTTGCCCATTTTTTCAATCACTTTTACAGGGTTTGGCAATCGCTCACAAAGTTCTGAACGGATCGGAAAACCAACACGCACCTTTAATTTTTCAACTTCTTTGAGTCCACCTTCTTTGAAGATTTTTCCTACTAATCCTAACGCTGAAGTTCTATTGTACGCTCCTTCCAGGACTTTCCGCTGCGTTTTATCGCCGCCAATTGCAACCGCTAATGCATCAAGAATGGTTGGATCGCCAATACCAAGACGCAAATTACCAAGGACAATTCTGACGATGTATTTAACAGAGACATTGTCTAATTTTTTCAATAAATCAGAAAGGAGTGTCGTTCGTTTCTCAACCGTTCCCTCTCCTGACGTCTTGGCAATTGTCATCAAAACTTCAACAACATCATCTATCGTCAACTTTGAACTTTGGACTTTGGACTTTGAACTAAGTTCCTGTGCAACCTCTCCCATATCTCCTTCTTTTTGATATTTCTCCCATACTTTTTCTTTGGTTGAATCAAATGCTACAGCAATCGACGCAGCAACTGTCTTATCTGCCATACCAAATTCAATGGGTTCAAAAAACGGAGCTACTCTTCCCTGGACAAGATAACAGATCTTTTCAATCTCCTCCCCAGTTTTTACTTGCTTAAACAATTCTGAGAGAATATCAATCAAGGCAAGACGGGATGATGTGGCTTCTAACTTATCAAAATATGTAGCGAGTTCTGAAAATTGCATGATTACTTTCCCATCACGTACTTTGCGCCTTTGGTGCTTCCTGATTTTCGTATAATACCAGCTTTCATGAGTCCCTTCAACTCATTGAGTACCGTATCTTCTGAGACCATAGGAAAAAGTGTTTTAAAACCCTGATTTTGCAAATAACCTGCTTTTTGAATATATTCAATAATCTTCAACTGACGGCTGGATAACAAAATCGGCGAGCCGCCCAAACGTTCTTTTAAATGACTATCAACTGAAATCTTTTCTATTTTGTCTTTTATTTTTATCAGTTCGATTGCCAATCCTTCGGTAAAGTACGTGAGCCATTCGGTTAAATCGCCATTATTCCGGCCGACACTTTGGAGACTGTCATAATAGCGCACTGCATCGTTATCAAAATATTCCTCCAGTGAGAAAAACTTTCGGATATCATATCCTTCTTTAAAAAGGATAAATGTCGAAAGAGCCCGTGCCACACGGCCATTACCATCAACAAATGGATGAATGCGTGCAAACTCATAATGCACTGTTGCAGCTTTGAGAACGGGATGTATTTCTTCTGCTGTTGTTTTGTTAATAAAATCAGTCAGCTCCTGCATTTGGACAGGAACAGCAATTGCAGGTGGCGGTGTGAAGGTAATCTCCCCTGTCAGGCTGTTCTTAATAACAACTTGTGTCAGACGATAGACACCGCACTTCGTGGGATCCAAAATCTTATCAACTGTCATCCGGTGAAGCGTTTGAATAAGATACTCATCCACATGAGATGCTGCATCTTTGGCATGTAATTTTTCAATCAGTTCAACTACTTTACGATAATTAATAACTTCCTGAATATCCCTCTGCCTGGCAATAATATCCTGTCCCATCATGACTTTTTCCGCTTGGTCGAAATCAAGTTCATTTCCTTCAATATGGGTTCCATGATGAACACTTCTTACCATCGCGTCTGTCTGAAATGCTTTTTCGTAATATGGAAGAAGCGGTGCATGATCAATAACTTCTTTACAAGCCTCAATAAGACCAATATATTTAAGAATTTTGGTGGTGATGGTGTATTTGGGAGCGTACATGCAGAGGTTATTCTCGCATAATTCCCGAAAAAAGGCAATCAAGTTAGTGAGGTTTCTGAATTATTGCTCCAACCGGACATTTTTCTCCATTCGGTGCTTTCTTATAAAGAGCGGTAAAAGGAATACCTAATCTTTGTAATGCTCTTTCCCGAAAATCGCTTACTGGTAAATCCGGAAATCCATCCATAAAAGGGAGAGGAGCAAGTCCGCCCAATACAATTATTTTTCCACCTCGTCGCAATACCCTTAGCATTTCGTGAATACTTGCATTGTATACTCCAGGCTCTCTTGACATATACTTGTGAGCAGCATAACTATCAATCAGTGTATCAAAAAATTCATCTCGAACCGATCTCAAATTATGGGCAAAACCTCGAATACCTCGAGACTCATACTTTTTTTGAGCTTTTTCAATATCTTCTGCTGAGGCAATTGGATATAATGACTTAAGTTCTCCGACTACCGTTTTTTGCTGCCATCTTGTGAATTCTTCGTCCCCCATATTTGGGTGAATTGACCAAATCTCACCTTCTATCTCTTCCATTGCTGCAGTTGTTGCCAACCCACCAGCACCAGAACCGACATCTCCGACAATTCTCTGTTTGATTTCCCTTACGAGATCAAAGTTATATTCATTTCTTGCTTCGTCACGATAATAAAGACCTTGATAGTCATCATGTCGTAGTCCTCGAAAGGTGCCTCCCCAGAAGTGTGTACTATTTTGTTCATAAGAGGTCAACACAGAAGCTAATTGCCCATCAATCTCAGCTTTCATTCCGTAATACTACTATAAGATAGTATTATTTTCAAGCATCAGTTGTTTTTTGTTTGATCCCTGTGGGATGTAATCCGCGCGGTCCAAAGCCGTGAAGTGGTACATCTCTCCAGTGAAAAGACCATTGTTACATATTCTTTGCAACTTGGAGAAATGCTTCTTTAAGATCCTGGCGCGTTTTGCCTTCGACAATATCCACAACTAACATCCCAAGTGGGAGAGAAACCTCTGCTTTATTTACTAAATATGAAAAGGATGCTGCTGTATAATAGCCTTCAACGGTTGCTCCGACAAGTTCCAGCGCCTTATCAACAGGATACTTAGTCAACAACGTACCAAACTGAAAATTACGGCTGGTAATACTTCCTCCCGTTAACATAAAATCCCCTATTATCCCACTCATTGCCTTATTATCGATTTCATATCCCAAGCCACGACACAATTCATAAAATTCACCAATCGCAGTCACAATAACACGTGTCCGGGTATTCATAGCAAATCCAATTCCTTCAGCAATACCGCAGGCAATTGCATAGACATTTTTCATTGCTGCAGCGAGTTCAAGAGCTGGAATTCCTTTCACAATGTGAATACGAAGATATGGGGTTTCGAAAAGTTCTTTTATCGCACGCGCTTCCTGCATTGTTGTATCGAAGCATCCCAGATTTACCATTGTGGGCATCTTTTCCTGAAGTTCAGTCGCAAAACTCGGACCCAAAAGTGCAAAATACGTGGTCGACGGATGCATTATTTCCTTAACAATTTCAAAAGGAAGCTTATGTGTTGATTTCTCAATTCCTTTCGAACAATTAATAATAGTAAGGTTTTGTACGTCTATTGCAACAGAAAGCGCTTCACGAATGGCATTGGTCGGAAGAGCGAGTACTACAACATCGCCTGCATTTAGCTCAATCTCTCCTTTTCTCAAAAAAACAACTGTATGCTGATTTTCTTTCAAAAGTGAAGCAATACTGTTCCCCCACGCACCGGCACCGATAATTTTTATTTGCATATAGAAGCGTCATTATAATATCCAAGAGGATATTTGTCTACAAAAGTGCCTTTTTCATAGTCACAGGGATTTCATTTGCCAGATCCGAGGCGTTGAAGTAGTAACCAACTTTTTCGAATAAACTTTCCCCTGCTTTTTTATTGAAATAGGCTCCAGCTGTTGCTGCAAGCCACATATCATTTTTTGTTGCTAGTGCTGCGATAAGTCCTGCCAGAACATCTCCTGTTCCACCCTTTGTCATCCCGGCATTTCCGCCTGCAACCCGCACACATTGTTCTTGTGAACAAACAATATCTTCCTCTCCTTTCAAAACAATCGTCACATGATATTTCTTTGCCATTTCTGAAACCGTTTCTTCTGTCGCCTTGACACCAAATGTCCGCTTAAATTCAATTGAATGTGGCGTCACAATCACATTCCCTTGTAACGGAAGCAGCCACTCAGGATCCATCATCTGCAATGCCCCTGCATCAATCACCCATTTCTTCTGTGGGTACTTTTCAAGCAAATATTTAGTCAACCAATATGATTGTGCCCCCTCGTCTTCTAGCTTATTAATTTCCTCTAAACTGTAACCAGTGGATTTTGAATTTTGAACTTGATCCGTTCGCAGCATCCCCGGCCCTATCAATACAGTATCTGATTCATCGATATATGATTCAATATCATCACGTCTAACGACTATCCCATTTTGGAATTCTTTCTTCGACTCTTCAACAATACGATTATTTTCTGGAACTGATGAATAAAACACCATATCAACAATACGGGACGCAATTTGCAATGCCCATAAGGACGCTGCATGAAACAGATGTGACCCTCCAATAACCATCAAACTCCCATTCTGCCCCTTGTGGGAACCGGAAGGTGGAAGATATAGTTTTTTTAGTTCGTCTGTATTAAATTGTTCCATAAAATTATTTACCTAATTCTATCATCTCGACATCCTCGAGACCAATACCTGCCACAAATTCTTCATGGGTAGTTGTAATAATCACTTGTCCTCTGCCAGTTAACGTAAAAATCTTTTGAATATTCTTACTATCAAGTTCTGAAAAGATATCATCAAGAAGCAAGAGTGGCTGAGTTTGAGTTTTGTCTTTTAGATACGAAATTTGTGCCAACTTGAGCTCAAGCGTTACCAAACGCTGTTGTCCTCGGGAAGCAAAATACCTTACATCAACCATTTCTTTTGATTCCTCATTGTAACTCTGAATGATCACATCATCTCTATGCGGGCCGACAAGTGTTACCCCTGCTCCAACTTCCGCATCTTTATATTGTGCCAACCGTTCTTCTGAAATAACACTTTTGTCATAGGTTAATAGACACGGAAAAAATTCTTTTTGTCTGGCATTAATAGATTCGATAAACTCCTCCCGCTTGTAGGTCAAGACATTGCCTGTCCTAATCACAATTTCATCCCAATATTCAAATTGTCTGGCATTGCGGACACCTGTCTCCTGCACCTGTTCCAATAATGCATTCCGCTGCCTCAGAGCTTTTGTATACGTTGTATGAGCAACGCGGTAGTCCATATCCACTTGCTCCAGTACCTCATCAAGAAATCTCCTTCTGCTGCCCGGCTGTCCGGACACTAGTTCGAGATCTACCGGCGTAAACAACACCGCAGTGATATGTCCCGCAAAATCCACCCGACGCCTCGCAACACTATTCACCAGATATTTCTTTTTAAGAAACGCAGTTCCTTGATCTGCGAAAATAATTTCCAAACTATCTTCCTCTAATTCTGCTTTAATCCGGGACACCTGTTTTCCAAACTGAATCAACTGCTTCTCCTTCTCTGCACGAAAACTCTTCCCCGTCGCTAACAAAAACAACGACTCCATAAGATTGCTCTTCCCTATCGCATTTGGACCAATAATAACAGTCGTCATATCGCTGAACGAAAACTCTGCTTTTGTGTAGTTACGGAAATTTTGAAGAAAGAGGGATTTTACAATCATCGGATAGTACAGGAATTATACCACCTTACTCAACCACAGTTCCCAAGAAGTCTTTTCCATCCAAGAAGCTCTTAACGTTTTCAAGATCTGATCCTGACATAATTGCAACTCGCACCGCAAGTTCTTGTGCTTTCTTTGCTGCAATCGGATCAAATGGAGCATTCATTCCAGGAATCCAGTCATTGCCAACGAGTTTACGGAATTCTTGCCAATTTGCTCTGGGGATAGGTGTTGCGTCGGGGTTGGTTCGGGGGTCAGCGGTGTAGACTTGCTTAATGTTGCTCAAATTGATAATCGTTTTCACGTCATAATCTTCTCCAAGCATCACCGCACAAAAATCAGTCGACCAACCAGGCTTCCATCCTGAGGCGACAACAACTGGTTCATCTGCTTTTCTGATAACTTCATAGTGTTCGATTATTTGAGGATGTGCGATGTCTCGGAAGATGGTTCTCATGAGGTGTGCATTGAGGCGGGTTGCGTGAATTCCAAGCCAATCAAGATCTTCATTTGTTAGTTCATGACCAACAACATCACGGCCGGCATCACGATAATGTCTTGCTGTTGCGCCACCCCCTATAACCAAAAAAAACTGGCGCTTCGGATTATTCGCCAGTTGGTTGCGGATGAAGTCATTAAACTTCATGAGGAATTGCGTATCAATTCCCCCATTAGGGACAATAAGTGACCCTCCTACTGAAATAATAATTCTTTCGTGTCCGTTACTATTGCCCATAAAAATAGCACACACGTTCGCCTTGAGCGACACTAGGTGCTAAAAACAAATAATACCATACCAAATTTTAAAAAACAAGTGCTGATCTAGATTGATATATTGCTGAGTCTAATAAAGTGAGAAGATTTATTCTTTCTGACAGGTAGGGCAAAAAAATGTTCCTCGTCCACCCAATTGTATCTTCTCAATAACAACTCCACATCGCGGACATGGCTTATCATTCTTTCGATATACTTGGAAGAATTTTTGATACGCTCCTTTTCCACCCAATACATCAACATAATGCCATTCCGATGCACCACCAACTTCTATTCCTTTCTTTAAAACCGTTTCTATAGCATCAAACAACGCTTTCTGCTCTTTCGGATCTAAACTGGAAGCAGGTCTTCTTGGGTGAATCTTCGCAAGATACAGCGCATCATTTGCATAAATATTCCCCACTCCGGCAATTTTCGTCTGATCCATAATCAAAAGCTTAATTGGTGTTTTATACTTGCGGAGTATTGTTTGAAACTCTTTAAACGTTAAATCTTTCAAAGGCTCCTTTCCTAAACTCTTAAAAAACTGCATGTTCATAACGTCACTTGTTGGCATCACATGAATCCACCCGAACTGCCGCATGTCACGGTAATATAAAATCGCTCCATTATCTAACTGAAAAACTACATGCGTGTATTTATCAGGCAAATCGAAGACCTCTGTCCCATTTATCTCCATTGTCCCATTATAAAGAAGCTGTCCCGTCATCTTCACATGAATTGCCAAACTGTACCCATTATCCAAATCAATCACCAACCCTTTTCCAAACCGTCTGACACCAACTACCTTCCCTCCTATTGCCTTCTTTGGATCACCACGAAACTGCTTCGGCAAACGGAGTACAATATCTTTGATCGTATGTCCAATGACAAACTTTTGGAGTCCCAATCGAATTGTTTCAACTTCGGGTAATTCCGGCATGGAGTAAATTGTATCATGTCTCTATCCCTCTTCTGTTGACAGCAAAACAAACTCGCTGTAGAATTCCATGACTATGACAGAACGACCCCTCAGCTCTTATGACCTTACTGGTATTAAGCTCTCAGAACACGTTAATAAATAACATGGAGGATTCAATCTACGTTTATCAGTAGGAGCAGAAAAACTAGGAGACTACCTAGAAATGCTTTATCATGAAGCAGCGCATAATCACGGAGTAGCTGGTTGGCCTCCCCATTCCCATCATCGACCAACTCGTCGATCTAAACAGCAGAAACCTAATAAATAGAATCTCAACAAAACCTATCAATTCTTAAGCGGCTTGCCTGCAACGACAATAAAATACTCACCCAATGGATTAAATACCTTCTTTGTTGTTAGATGCCAACCTTGGGATTTTAAAAAATCAAAGAACTCTTCCCTTTTGTATGGTTTTTTATAGGTATGCATAAAAAGCCTTCGAAACGGCGCTAATGAATTAGTTGCTAAATCTTCCAGAATAAATTGACCGCCGGGTTTGAGAACTCTTTTTATTTCCTGCAGTGCATTTTTCCAATTCTCTATGTGATAAATCACACTAAAATCAAACACAACATCCATCGTTTCATTTTCATATGGCAATTTCATTACATCTGCTACGGCAAACGTTATCGATTTATCATGTACCCTCTTCGTTGCCAATTCAATCTGCCGCGGATCGACATCAATTGCATAGAGATGTTTTGGGCGGAAATACTTTTTAATCAATTTCGTTCCTGTCCCATTGCCGCAGCCAAGCTCAAGAGCTACTTGATTCTGTGGGACGCTCACTCTTCCTCGCAGTGACCTGATCTCAATAAATTCCTGTGCGAGAGCACGAAGCGGACTGTTGATGACAAAATGCTCAAACTTATTCATACACTCATTCTACTCTTTAACAACGTTTTGGACAAATGCCTGAATTTCCTTTTTAAACCGTTCCTTCGAGAACTTCTCAGCCTGTTTTTTACATGCATCACTACTGATTCTTGTCCGTTCAAACTTCTTAATTGCCTCAGTCAAACTATCAACAGTCAGTTGGTGAAAAAAGATACCAGTCTTCCCATCAATCACTGTCTCCCTATACCCTCCTCCATGATAGGCAATAACTGGAGTCCCACACAGCATTGCCTCAACAGGAGTAATCCCAAAATCTTCATCTTTTGCCAATGCAAAAAATGCCTTCGCACCAGAATACAAATCTACTAACTCCTCATCAGTGACATGACCTAAGAACTCAACCTGTCCTTTTGCCATTTCCTGAAGTTTTTTATGTTCTGTATAATATCCTGCTGGTGCACCTGCTATTTTCAGTTTGATGCCAAGTTTGAGTGCTGCTTCTACAGCTAAATCTAAACCTTTCGCTCCAACAATTCTTGAAACGATAAAATAGTAATCGCGTTTCCTTGATTCGTGATTCGTGATTCGTGATTTTAAACCTACTGGCGGGTAAATTACTGTCGCATTCCGTCGATAAAACTTCTTAATTCTTCCTGCTACCTCCTGCGAATTGGCAATAAAATAATCCACCTTTTGCGAAGCCATGAAATCATACATCCGCATGAAATGACCAACAATCGTACCATACAGCTTTATCGGCCAATACCGTTGCCATTCTACTGATGTGCGATACCCATACAGCCAGCGTGGTGGTGTATGACAATAGCAAATCTCCAATGGTTTATGTCGAGTAGATAATGGCGAATGAGCAACCACGCCTTTGGTGATATACCAGGATGCGGAAGTGATAACAACATCATATTTAGAGAAATCAAAACTTTCCCAAATCCAAGGAGCAAGAAATCGCAAAGGACTATGCAGCTTTGTCGCAAAAAACGGAAGATAGTGTGCCCAGGAAGGAATAATTTTTTTGTTTTTGAAACGCTTCCATGCCAGAGAATCTTTGCGGTAGAACGCTGTATAGATCGGTGCATCAGGATAGATCTCACACAGAGCTTCCAAAACCCGTTCCGCTCCCCCGTACTCATTTATTTGATCATGAACTAAAGCAACACGTAAGCTCTTCATACATTGTGATTATAGTACACTTCTTTCATAAAAAAATACCCTTGAAATTGAGAAAAAAAGACCTATAATTCGATTGTGGGTTATCGATATGAAAACGGAATTACTAAAATAGACTGGCCGGACGCACCGGGCACTACTCCTTTTACCTTAAAACCTCCCGGTGCAAAACATACTCCATACCCAAAAGATAATACCTATCATCTCTATGATAGAGCTAGCGGAGATCCTACAGATTTTCGTGTACGATTCGATCCTTCCACATCTGAGGTGATTGTAGTAGATCGAGAAGAAATACTTGTGGATAGAAGAAACTATGCTGATCTTCATAGAAGAAACTATGCTGATCCTCATAGTCTTGAAAGACTCCGAGAGTTGGCAACTGAAGATTTAGAAATAATTAATGGACAGCCACGTTTTGGAAATGACTATACCATTGTTCCAGTAGATTTTGAGGGTGATGGCAAATTTGATACAGCCTTCACTGCAACAACGATTTTTCAAAATGACTTACCAAAGAGAAAACAAAGCACCCGAATTGCTCTCAAAGATTGGCTGGGTTATGATGCTCCAGATGGTGTTGTTCGAGCATATCCTCTGATTTCTAGTCTTTCTAATAAAGAACCAATAAAAGAACAGTTTGGAATTGCTGTCCGCTATGGTCAACTAAGAGCTTATGCAACAATTATTGACATGACAACAGGTAACCCTATCGCAGAAAACGCAACTGTTGTTGCTCATGCAACACATGAATATGGTGGCGGATCAAAATCAAATATGGCCTCTGCTGTTACAAGAAGAGGTATCGTAAGAGGCCCAGATGGTGCTCCTATGTGGTCACCACAACTTCCGACCACTCGAGGAAGAAGAACGGTAACATAATTTATAGCAAGCCTAATTGCTCCTCGGGTTTGCCGAAAACTGTTTCGTAACGCGCTGTCAAACTTTTAAATCCTTGTTCTCTAAATCCTTCGAGCAGACTTTTAGGATCAAAATCCGCGCACTTACAGTTATTGATATTAAATTGAATCGGCGCATCGGTAATGATCGTTGCAAGCTTTTTTGCAAGCGCAGCTTGTTCTGCATCTGTTGCAAGCTTTAACCCAACCTTCTCAGGTAATTCTCCGACTTTGCTGTACAAATTTTCAAATGTACCAAATTTTTGTAATAAGCTCGCTGCAGTCTTTGGTCCAATTCCTGTAACTCCTGGATAGCCGTCTGACGCGTCACCAATGAGCGCCTTGTAATCAATGAATTGTCTGGGATGCACACCGTATTTTTCCTCAACCGCTTTTTCATTGAACATCACCGTCTTTGTAATCCCAACAAGCGGCATTAAGACTTTTACATGGCCATTCACAAGTTGCAACATATCCCGGTCTCCGGTTAAAATAACAACCGACATATCCTTTGCGCTTTCAACAGCCTCTTTTGAAATTGTTCCAATCAGATCATCTCCTTCATACCCATCAAGCTCAAACATCGCCACATGCATCTTTTCCAACAGCTCATGAATCAATATAATCTGATGAACAAACTCATCAGGTAGTTCAGGCCTGTGCACATGATAGCCGGCAAACATGGTTTGTCTGATGGTTGGTTTGCCTCGATCAAAACAAACAACAAGATGGGTTGGCTCCTGGTCGACAATAACATTCAGAAGCATAGAGAAAAATCCATACACAGCCTGAACAGGCTCGCCTTTTGTATTGGTTAAAGGAGGCAATGCATGATAAGCCCGATGTATCATCGCATTTCCATCAATTAATAAAAGCTTATTCATACTCGTATTCTAGCAGATAAGTAGACAGCCTCCTACAGCACACTTTGAAATTATAAAACGTATTCCCTATACTCGTAAAAATGTATCTATGAACCCAAAAAAAGAACTGAGAACCCGGATCACTCCAGTTGATGTATTCTATGCGAAGGTAAGACTGCTCGAACAAAATTACATTAAAGACCGAAAGAGACTGAGAACGACCCGTGAAATGATTGCTGAACTCACTGATGATCGGGATCTCCAGCAACTTTCAGAAGTAATGAAAGAGTTGGGTGCACAGTTAGGTCAAGAACGGTCAGATAGTATGTGGATTGCTGTCCTACATCAACATCTTCCTCCTGCAATAATAGCTAAATTATGGAGAGAAAAACAAAACCTACGTCAAAAAAATGATGAAGAGCCTTCTCAAGAGCAATAATAACTATCCTACCTTCGGAGCACTAATCACATGTTTTTTCTGATTGATGGCAATCTCCAGTCCCATACGAAGAATTGTTTCTTCCAGTACCTTTCTCATATCTGATCCTTTTTTATAATTTGCTGTATATGGACCTACAGTAATTCGTTTGCCCCGTGCAAGCTCGTAGCCTTTTTTAAAGGTCTGTGTCGGTGAGGAAACACCAATTCCCAGTCCGCCTGCTCGAAGGATCGTAGAAAGGCTTGGAATGTCACTGGGACCATCTCCAATATAAATCATCTGAGTAAACGGAATTCGTCGCTGTTCCTGTGACAATGCATCATTTGTTTTATATGGTTTCTGTCGTAAATCAGAAACGCTAATCCCTTTATGAACACCATACAGAAACCGTGTCTTCTCTGTGAAAGAAATAGCAGATTTGATACCAATTGCTTCTTTTGTCTTCTTATCATAGGAAAATGTACTTCCGAAAATGCCATCAACCTGTTTGGACAGCGAAGTGCCACGGATCATGTCTTCCAGTCCCCCGCTGATAATATAAAATTCCAATTGTACCCGTGCATCCTTGAGTGAAGCTTCTTTCCTGACATACTCTTTCAATTCAGTAAATGATTTTGGCAGTCCAGGAAAAAGCGGAAGTAGTTTTCCAAGACGAAGCAGAGCTTTTTGAGAAAGATCAATTTTTCCTTTCTTTGCATAGTCCAACAACAGATGCATGTATGCAAGCGGCGGATCCCAACTGTCTTTCACCATTGCATAAACTTGTGACCAGAATTCATCATACGAAATGTGCTGCTGTTCAAGAAGAAAGGAAATAGTATCGGGGCCGAGTGTCTCGTCAAAATCACAAACTAGTGCGATGACTGCTTCATTCATGACGCTTTAACTTTTGCGGTAGCTAATTCTTTCTTTGGACCAATCAGACTGATAAAATCATCTGATTCAATTGTTTCTTTCTTTAATAATTCTTCTGCAAGAACATCAAGCTTGCTTCGAAGCTTGGTCAAAATAGTTGTTGCTTGCTTATATGCAGTGTCTGCAATTTTCTTGACCTCTTGATCAATCTTGGCAGCCATTTCAGGAGACAACTCGCTTTGTTCATACATGCTCCGTTCGTTGTCATAGGTTACTGGACCAAGATCACTCATACCAAATTTTGTAACCATTGCACGTGCGACATTAGTTGCTTTCTCAATATCATCTGAGGCGCCTGTTGTGATATCTTCAAAGACGAGGCTCTCTGCAACACGGCCTCCCATCATCACAGCAATCTGTTCCAAAAGGTGTGCTTTGGTCTCATGAACCCGCTCAATTGATTCAGTCATAGTATGTCCAAGACTCATACCACGGGAAACAATAGAAATTCGGTGAATTGGTTCGACATGTGGCATTTCCCAAGCAACAAGTGCGTGCCCTGCTTCATGATACGCAGTCATGCGGCGGTCAAGATCTGTCTGAAGACGTTTTTTCTCAGGACCAAGTTTGACTCTAGTTGCTGACTCTTCAAGATCTGACATATCAATCGCTTTTTTGTTAAGACGTGCTGCAAGAATTGCTGATTCATTAAGCATATTCTCAAGGTCTGCGCCTGAGAAACCAACAGTTCTCTTTGCCACTTTATCCCAGTTAACGTTTGCATCAAATGGCTTACCCTTCGCATGAATTGCCAAAATCATCTTTCGTCCTTCTACATCGGGAAGATCCAAAACCACTCTTCGATCAAAGCGACCCGGGCGGACAAGTGCAGGATCCAAAACATCAGGTCTGTTGGTTGCTGCCATCACGATAACATGTTCATTTGGAGTAAATCCATCCATTTCAACCAGAATCTGATTGAGTGTCTGTTCTCGTTCATCATGGCCACCCATGAGTCCAATTCCGCGTTGGCGACCAATCGCATCAATTTCATCAATGAAAATAATTGCAGGTTGTGCTTTCTTTGCAGTATTAAATAAGTCACGGACACGAGATGCTCCAACACCAACAAGCATTTCCATAAATTCTGAACCTGCCATGGAGAAAAATGCGACTCCTGCTTCTCCAGCTGTTGCACGGGCAAGAAGCGTTTTTCCTGTTCCTGCAGGACCAACCATAAGAACACCTTTAGGAGTACGGGCACCCATTGCCTTATATTTCACAGGATTTTTCAAGAAATCAACGATTTCTGTCAGTTCCTGTTTTGCTTCATCTACACCTGCAACATCAGAAAACGTTACACGTGGATTGTCTTTGTTGAAAAGTTTTGCACGGGACTGACCGAAAGAAAAAATACTTTCCTGTGTCCCCCGTGCCTGACGGAAGATAAAGTAGAAAAAGACGATAATCAAAATAACTGGCAAGACAGCTGATGTAATATTGAGCCAATTATTAAAGGTCGTTGAATCTTTGACGACAACTTTCGTATTTTCCAACGAGACACCAGCATTTCGGAAAATGGTATAGACATCAGAACCTGTTTCTTTGGTAGTATCAACCTTTTGGCCATTTTTTAAGGTTACAGTCAGCTTATCGCCATTGACATCGATTTCTGAAACATCACCTTTTTTGACAGACGAGATGACTTGTGAAAGGGGCATGCTGTTTGTTGTTTGGTATGGAGCACTTAATGCTGAAAATACAAAGAGTGAGAAAAGCAACAAAAATCCGTAGAGAATGAAATTCTTCCAAGAAAATTTCCCTTTAATTCTGACCATTCTTTTTTTTCCATTTTGAGGCTTTTTATTATTGGTAGCCATAACGTGACCCAGTATAACACAAAGTACAAGGCTATGCTACCCCCACCCTCTGTTGTTCTGCTGGTCTTTTCACTTGCAATGTTTTTTCTGCTGCAAGACGCGCAATTCCCCAGGGAATATCAAGCTCCTTCCACACAGCAGTTGCCAACCCACGGACAGTTGTCAAATCATTGTTTATAAACTCTTCTCTTGCATATGCTCTTCCCTCACCTTTTTGATTGTTTGTTATAGCATCCGCAACATCAGCTCCAGCAACAATTCTCGCACCATCACGAATTACAGGAGGAAACAGATTTAAGAAACGAGCACCTACAACAGGATAGGGGTCCTTTCTTTTGAATGTATGATGTAAATAAACAATCTGACCAACATCATGTCCAATTCTTCCCCATGGATATCCATCAAGTTGCTGAATACGACGACGACCTGCACTAGGATGCTGATGGATATGAAACCACTGCTCTGCATTTGGATTATCGCGCCAACGTTGTGACATATCATATGCGCTTTTTTCTTCGCTCTTATGATCATCTTCTTTCCCGATATCATGCAGCGCGGCTCCTAACGTGATAGCATCACGCTCTTGTTGGGTAAACACCCCTCCTCCCTGCTGCTTATCTAATTCTGCAAGAGCTTCAGACACAATACGCGCAACTACCAAACCACCTCGTGCATGCTCAGGCATACGTTTATGAAATTCTTGGAGTAAGGTATGTGCCCATGGATTTCTCTTAAACGGTCCCCCGAAGCAATCAAGTCTTCCTTCTGTACGTTGTGCCACAGAAACAGGAACTCTCTGCCCCTCATTTATAACCATACCGGCTAGTTTATGGACAAAATATGAAAACTCTATTGATGATACGTAAAAATTTGCTAAGAAGATTACAATGAGGAAACTGCTTTTTTAAATTGCTCTCCGCGGTCTTTGTAATTTTTGAACATATCAAAACTGGTACATGCCGGACTTAATAACACGATATCTCCCGGCTTGGCAATTTTTTCTGCAGCTTTCACAACCTGCTCCATAGTTGTTGCTCCTTCAATCATCAGAATAGCTGTTTGCATGGGTAACTGTTCTTTAATCCGATCCCACTCTTCTCCTATTCCAATAATCGCTTTGATATTTTTTGCTTCGCGAATCACTTTACCAAGTTCTGAAAAATCACTGTTCTTACTTGCTCCACCCAGAATCAGGATTTCAGGATTATCAAAAGCTTCAATCGCTGCAATTGCTGTCTCTGGAGTTGTTGAGAACGAATCATCATAATATTTTACGCCGTTGATCTCTTTCACAAGCTCCAACCGATGCTCAAGTCCTCTGAAATTCTTGAGCACATGGGAAATTGTTTCTTTGTTCACACCTGCCAGATTGGCTGCCATTGTTGCTGAGCAGACATTTTCCAAATTGTGGCGACCAGGAAGAAAAATTTCAGAAGTGTTAATAATTTCTTGGTCATTCCCATTTTTTCTGATAATAACTTTTCCACCAAACGCAAAGCAGCCATTATCTGTTTCTCTCTCTCGGGAAACATAAAAGACTTTTCCCTCAGACAAGATATCCGATTCATTACTTGCCGGATAATCACGATTGACGATCGCAAAATCATCAATAGTTTGGAAGCGAAGGATATTTC
Source organism: uncultured Gammaproteobacteria bacterium (assembly GCA_964391315.1). Taxonomy (GTDB): domain Bacteria; phylum Patescibacteriota; class Microgenomatia; order Levybacterales; family UBA12049; genus DATIGJ01. The sequence continues at coordinate 15,954 of CAYMJR010000003.1, forward strand.
TTTTTGCCTCAACATACTCCTCTGTCGTCGCGTGATAATCAAGATGCTCACTTGTCACCATAAGCATCACGGCAATGTGAGGAGATTTATGAAGATCCTGTAGTTGAAAACTGGAAAGCTCTAAAACTACCCATGATGATCCTGTAAGTTTGTCAAGGAAAGTAAATGGCGGCATCCCAATATTGCCTCCAAGATAGGTATCTCGCCCACATTTTTTGAGCATTTCATAAATCAACGTACTTGTTGTCCCCTTCCCTTTTGTGCCTGTGACGCCGATAATTTGTGCTGGGCAGAGATCAAAAAAGAGTTTTGTTTGTGACGTCACGACAACTCCATTCTTTGCTGCTTCTTGTAATTCAGGAAGCAACGTCTTAACGCCGGGACTTCTCACAATCATGTCAAATTGGGAAAGATCGGAAAGATAGTTTTCTCCTAAAACAAACTCTACTCCAAGCCGTTCAACAGGTGCTAAAAATTGTTGATCAAGTTGTTCCTTTTTTCTTTTATCCAAGATCCAAATCTTTGCACCTTTATCATGTAAATATTTGGCACTTGATGTGCCTTCTACCCCAAAACCAAGAATTGCAATTTTTTTGTTTTTAAAGTTGTGGCTCATAAAGAAATTTTTTGAAACTCCTTCTCTCCTGCTATTGTACCTACTAATAATTTTTTTGCAATCACCGGATCGCCTGTCGTATAAAAAGAATATTCTGGCTGTTGTTCTACTGCTACTGCATTATTATTTTCCAAGACCCGTTTTACCTGTCTGGCAATTGCCGGACCAGAATCCAAAATTGTCACCGTGGGTCCAAGAATATGCTGCATTTTCTCTCTTAGGAATGGAAAATGAGTACAACCAAGAGCAATCGTATCAACATGCTCCTGTTGAAATTTCAAAAGAACAGAAATAAGTTCGTTAGTAACATCTTCTCCCTCCAATTCTCCCCGCTCAACAAAAGGCACTAATGTATCTGTGCCATGATTAAATACCACACAATGATTTGCAAATTTCTGAATTAATTCTTTCTGATACTGGCTTTCTGCTGTATGGGTCGTTGAAAGGATACCAATACGATTATTCTTTGTTCTTTCTGCTGCCGTCTTAACGACAGGAACAGTACCAACAATTGGTATCTGAGGAAAATCCTTTCGCAGTTTATCTAGGCTCGCCACAGTAATCGTATTACAGCCAATCACAATAAGTTTGACCTGTTTGGTAAGCAAAAGTTCAATGAGTTTTTTAGAAAGGTTGTAGATCGCATCTTCGGATTTTTCTCCGTAAGGAGTATTTTTAGAATCGGCAATATAGACTGTTGACTCTTGTGGAAGTAAGGATGCAACCTCTTTCCAAATTGTCAGTCCTCCAAGACCCGAATCAAGAATACCAATAGGATTATTATTCATAAAGAGGAAGCAATAAATTTTGTACTTTTCACTTTTAACTTATAATGTACCAGAGGCGGGGATCGAACCCGCGACCTCAGCGTTATGAATGCTGTGCTCTAACCGGCTGAGCTACCCTGGCGTTTTGAGTCCGTATAGTATACCAATTTGACCATGCTTTCCGCAAATGCTATACTTAAGCCCTAATGCGCGGGGTAGTGTACGGTGCACATGAGGCTCATAATCTTATAGGCTGGGTTCAACTCCCAGCCCCGCAACATAAAATTTGTAATCAAATCTAGTATTTATTTTATTATCGTTTCCGCCTAGTAGATCTTCCTTGCATTTCACTATTTTTTATTTCTGCAAATGTTCTGTTGAACCCAAGTGACCTACAACATACAATTTACCCTCACCCATAACGATCTCCGTAATCGAGGAAGGTGGCAATACTCTCTCTAAACCATTCATACCCATCGTTGGAATATCTGTTAATTCATCAGGGACAACCCCCATGTATCGTTCATCACTTAGTAAAGCTGCTAAACTATCAGCATGTCCCACAAATGCCATACGGCATATCAGCTGATCTATTGCTCTGTGAAGTCTGCCTGCTGCCCAATTTACTGGTATACCATTACTTGGGGAAGAATCCCTTTCTGTAAATGACTTCTTCCACTCCTCATGTTCTTCTGGATTGCTCGGTATAGTTTGAGTCCGTGGATTTAAGAGTGGGTCTCTATCAACATTAGGAAGTCCTATTTCCATAGTAAGTACTTGTGCTGCAGTAAGGGCTCCGGGCGCAGAACTTGAATGCACGCCCAAAATTCCTTTTTTTCTTAAAGCTCTGCCTGTTACGACTCCATCCTCAATCCCCTGCAACGTCAATGGAGAGTCAATATGATTACCAGTTGTCCTTGACTGTGTAATAAATACAACTTCTTTCCGATTGCTGATCATAGATGAGGATTATAGGATAATTCCTTTTGTATTACAATCTTTATTCCAGGTTAGGAATAAAAACGGATACATCGGTAGTTGAAAAATAGGTTCTAATTTCATACAACCCCCGCAACATAAGTCTTATACAAAATTAGAACCTAAATTTAATTTAGAACTGGTAATCCCTCAAAGACTGCATATTCTTACTACCACAAAATTGAGAAGTTTAAGGATAATTTATAAAAGGGGCTGATTAATCTTTTTGGCTGTGATTTTGAATGTCGCTTTTAACTGTTTCTAGCATGATAATTGGCCACAGCTCGAGCATCAATACCAAACTTATTTCTATAAGTAGAACTATATGTCCCACCTATTTGAAGCTCTTTATCTATTTTCTGAACCATACGAGCTCTGTTATAACGTTGTAATGCCACGAGTGCAATTTGAGGAACTGCAAATAGAGCACTTATTGCTGCTGCAAATGAATACCTTCCTTCTGCCAAACAGAGAAGTGCAAGGGAGCTACTTGGTACAGCAAAAGCTGTATGGACAACTTCGTTACGGATACTACCAGCAAGAGCAAAATCTGTTGCTGCTTCAATCTTACTTTTACTTCTATCTAATCTATAATTCAACTGATTTTCTTTTCCAGGAAGAGACCCAGTCCTACTCATAACTACTCTTCTTACGCGAGAAGTTCCAAGTCTTTCATGCCATTGTATACTACGGCCATAATTACGAGGAATAAAATACCCTGCCAGTATTTTCCTTCCCCTGCTTGATTCAGCATTTTTTTGTAAATCTGCAAATTTTGGTTTCGCCACGACAGAACTATCGGACGGCATTATGGACGTTTGTGGAGTTTCTAAATGGTTATGCCTATTAGATATTCTCTCTGCCATATTGAGATATTCATTATATCACTTACCAAAACCTAGATCAATATTATAGGTTATAATGATTCTTTTTTTCTTCAAAATTGGGTATATAATGTATGTGTGGTCGCGGTCAGGAAATAGGTTCTAATTTCCTCCAAACCCCGCAACATAATTTATAAAGTAAGTATTACCTTACAAGCTCCCCCAGTAATCCTTGCACTTGCGGTAATACGTAATGTCTAAACTCCTCTTCAGGTATTTGATCTGCAGTATCTCCATCAAATTCTATCGCAGCTAATGTATTATTAAGATCTCTGTCAGGTAAGCATATTGTTCTTCCATCTTCTTGGATTCTTTTTCTTGCTCGCCTTTCGGCACTATCTCTCTGAAGTAACCCTCTTGATATAATTTTTCCACCTTCCACTCGCATATGGGTTCCCCACACACCAGGCTCTAGCGAAGGATCTGAGAGATGTGTAATAACATCCTCTTTTATCGGATATGACTTTGTGTTCAAGCCAGCCATATAAATAGCTAAAGCAAGTTGATGTTCACTGCTGAGAGGATGTTTATTCCATCCCCTTCGATCATGCCGGATATATTGTCCTCCTAACAAGGGAAATCCAAACTGTGCAATAACTAAACCAGTAAGATTCATTAACCGATAATCCACAGATCCTGTTTGACGGTTATAATTTTCTACACTATCACACCATCTTCCACTATCCATAAAGAGCCTATCTGTTACTCCTTTATATCCTTCTAACGTTGTAGTTTTATTAATAATGTTGTGCTGAGCTGTTGGATCTAATATTTCTCGACTCATAGAAGAAATTATAAATTAAACACAACAATAAATCAACTATAGGCCTTTGGTTCTCATTTCTTCTCTTGACACTCACTTTACCCTTGTGAAACGATAGAGTATATGGATCCGCAACAACAAGCCCAACAACCACAGCAGGCATTTCAGCCAGCACCGCAGCAACCTTCTCCTCCACCACCTGTTGTACTGCCTGAAAATTCATTCTTTTCCAAAATCAAAGGACATAAAACAGGAGTTATTGTGACGAGTGTTTGTGTTCTTCTTCTTTCTGGGATGGTAACATATGTTTTTGTATCGCCAGCACAGAAATCACTTGTCTCCCCAGCAAATATTGACCACACTATTACTCCTCCTCCAACAACAGTAATATCAGCTACATCACCAACAATAGTGCCAACAACTAAACCATCTCTTACTCCCACACCTACAATTCCTTCAATAGACTGGAAAACATATACTAATAATACCTATGGCTATTCCATTAAGTATCCTCCTGATTGGATTGAAAAAGACCTTGGTGCGCTTGAACCAAAAGTCCCAAGTTATATTGTGTTTAATCCCCCAAGCGCAACAGCAAGCGCACGAAATATTACCATCTCAATAAGTACGCGTTCTTACAGCGAACAACTTGCGCTTGGTGCATCAAACAGTGCAACAACTGTAGGAGGAATATCAGGGACCCAACAATCATTCAAGGATTCTGACGGCAATACTTCAACTGTCATAACACTTCCACGAAGTAGCAACTTACTTGTCTTACGGGCAAAGACAGCATCCCTTCCAATCTTTAATCAAATCATCACAACACTTACGACAACAAAATAACCTGTTTTATTTCACGACTGCAGTAAAAATACTGGGAAAAAGGAAAAAATTGATAAGAAACGAGACGGCAATGAGCGTTTTTACTCTCCAACTCATTACCCTTTGAAAGGAAAAACAGAGGATGACAAATAAAAACGGCTGAAAATCCAATGCATACCGGAATCCATACTGGCGTGACCCAACTCCAAAATACCCAATAATAAAAAGGAGAATGAACAATGCTGTGGTTGCTGCTGCCTTCACAACAATTTCTTTCTGTTTTGTCTTAAAACACCATAACAGAATTGGTGAGGTAAGAAAGATACTCATTCCCCACGCATCAGGCTTAACATATGGATACGTCAAATACTTTGTTCCTGGGACGTATACTCCCTGTAATCCACTTAAAAAGAGATAATAGAGATTTGTCGGCACATAAAAAAGACTCCATGTTCCATGCTCTTTGAGCATGTTTCCAGATGTTGTAATAATCGGAATATGATAAGTGTAACCAAATTCTATAACTGATCCGAACCGCACGAAATTGTACAAGCCGATACCTGCCAAACCGAAAAAAATGGGTGCCATAAGAAGACATACTGCAACAATTTTCTCCTTGGGCTTTTGTTTTGATACAACAATCAAAATGAGAGGAAATAAAACAGTGAGGAGTAAGTCTATGCGTGTCGCCATGGCACAGGCTATAAAGATACCAAGAAGCCACCATCGCCTCACATGGAAATATTCATAAAGCATCAGCAGTACACATGTTGTTGCAACAATCTGCCCAAACCACCACGACCAGGGAAAAAGCCCCACAACTAAGTAGCCTGTTGCAAACAGATAGGCAAAACTGAGCCACAATGACGTGTTGCGGTCTTTGGTAATCTTTTGAGCAATTGCATAAAGCAAATAACCATTTAAGAGATTAAGTACAAATTGGATATGCCCTTGCTGAACAACATTATGTAAAAGAAAAATAAACGGCAACAAAACAATCGCTGGAAAAATTCCCTGCGGCCAATATGCCAGTCCATGGTAATAACTTGCATCTCTAGAAATTGTTGCTGGTCCAAGGGCAAATGAGCCTTGCAATAATGAATGCGCCAGAAGAGTAAATTGCTGTTCTCCAAAACCGACAAAAAGATTGCACAAAACAAGAAATAACAACCCTACTGTATAAAGATAAAGTAACAATATTCGTTCTTTTGGCATTTATTTTCCTGTTGTCTTATTCTCTCGGAATGAAAAATATCCGCTTCTTGCAATAATAACATGGTCAAGCATCGGAACACCCATCACTTCTCCTGCCTCATGAATTCGGGTAGTAAATGCTATATCATCATCTGAAGGCGTTGGATTTCCTGATGGATGATTATGTGCGACGATAATTGACGCACAGGGACTCGTGAGTGCCGGAGCGAAAATTTCTTTTGCTGTGATCATCATGTGATTAAGACTTCCCTGTCCGACAATTTCCCGTTGAATCATTTCATACCGAGCATTAAGATAAAATACTAACAGATACTCCTGTCTTTTATCTACAATATCTCGAAGTTGTACAGCAACATCCTGCGTCGATTTAAGAACAACCTGTGTCATGGATGCTGGAGCATATATTCTTTTTCCCATTTCAAGTGCCGCAACAATTCTACTTGCCTTTGCCCGGCCGACTCCAGGAAAACGTCTCAACTCTTCAGAGGAAATCTCCCCCAATTTGGGAAAAGGAAAACGCTTCAGCAACACAGCACTCAAGGATAATGCATCCTGTTTGGCAGACCCTGTTCCGAGTAAAATCGCGATCAACTCTTCGTTCGTTAGATTTTCACTCCCCGCACTTTGTAACTTCTCTCGAGGCCTGGAGTGAAGCGGTAAATCCTTAATTCTTCCCCGAGCTAGCCTCAAATTTCCACTTGCTTTTTTTGACATATAGGTATAGTATAATAAGACATATGGGCAATGTCGATGTGAAGAATCAGAAAAAATTGAACGAATTAGCTCTTCGTATCCGCGAAGCACGAAGAAACGCACATCTTTCACAAGATGAACTTGGAAAATCTATTGGTGTTTCCGATAAGTCTGTTTCTGCTTATGAGCAAGGACGCAGTACTCCTCCTATTACAAAATTGAAGAAGATCGCAGAATCAACAAATCATCCTCTCTCCTACTTCACACAGGAAGATAATGAAGAAGCATTGCTTACCAGCAAACTCGCAAATATCGAACGCGAACTCGCAGAGGTAAAAAGACTCCTCCTCAAGAAGAAATAAACCCAATCCTCTAACCTTTCCTATTTCATTAATAAATACCAATTTACTTTACCTGTAATAAGTATGGTCAAATTACTATATGGCTAAAACGTTTTGACCATATGAGCATTTAAACTTCTTCCCTCAAAACTCTAGTTTTAATTTATTTTACTCCTTGACATATTATACCTTATTCTATTATTATGAGAGTTATGATTGAGTATGTTGGTATAATTTTTGTTGACGATACAGAAATCATTCTGCGAATTTATTCGATTACTGGCGGACAGTGGCAACTTGTCCACTATGTGGATCATGATCTACTCGATAAAAAACGCCAGAAAACTATTTCAGCGTATGATATTGCAGAGGTTATTGCAGATCTTTTTTCCGGTACCTACGAGCATACCGTAGTTGAATGGAAGATCTGTACGCGGGGAATTACTAAAGAAACAACAGCTGAGATTGCTCATGCCACAGGTTTAAAAGTTGAACATCTGAATCGGATTCGCGAACAAGAACTCATTTGCAAAGGTCTTTTTATTGAGTTCTGGTAAAAATTAAAAGAAGAGCTGCCACCATTTAAGCCAATTTGGTCTGGTATCTTCTGATTTCTTGACCTCTGAGCTTGTGGAAGCAAGCACGTCAGTAGGCATAACGATAATTCCCTCCCCTGGTTTGGCAAGAAAAAGCTTATTTCGTGCTTGTTCGTCAACAAATCCGGGTTTTTTCACGTCAGCGAGCTTCTTTTTTAATTCTTCATTGTCCTTTTTCTCTTTCTCTAGGTCTTGTTTTGCTTTGACAATTAGATCATTCTTTTGCCAGAGATTATATATCGAATGGAGAAAGCTATTGATTACAAAGAATGAAAGTATAATAATACTAAAATATACTATTTTCTTTAAGAGCATAATGCATTATAATATAATCTCTTTTGTAACTATTTGTAAAGTTACTTGCTAATTCTAAAATTATCTCTGACCCATAAGGAGATAAAATATAGCTTGACTCTAAGGCAATTTCCTGATATTATGGGACTAACATTTTATGAAGATTATTAAAACTCGCGATGCCCACAAAGAATTTATCGATTTTTTAAAGAGTAAAAAGCATTCCAGTGCCACTGTTTTGGCATACGGAAAAGATATTGACCAACTTACTTCTTTTCTTGAAGAACTCGACAAACAAAATATTCATGAAGTCTCAAAAGATGATATTCAGGCTTTTTTGGGCAAACTTTCTGAAAAAGGCTATACTCCAAAATCTCTTTCACGAAAACTTAATTCAACCCGTACTTTTTACCGCTTTTTAAAGGTAAATGAATACATTACTGATGATCCTTCTCTCTTAGTTTCACATCCACAATATGAATTGGCAGAACCACGAATTCTCAAACCAACAGAATATCGAGCACTTCGTGATGCAGCAAGAAACGATGCGAGAATGTACGCAATTATTGAAATGTTGCTTCAAACAGGCATCCGTATCGGAGAACTTGCTGACCTTCGAACATCAGATGTACTTGATGACAATCTCAATATCCGTCCTCACGAAAAACACGAAGAACGAACTGTTCCAATGAACAAATCAGCCAAAGAAGCACTTAACAGATACCTTCAAATCCGTCCAAAAATTGAAGATGACCACATCTTTGTTACTAAGTCCGGTAAGCCTTTCCTGGTCAGAAATATCCGTACAGCAATTGAACGATACTTTAGAATCGCAGGTATTGAAAATGCAAAGGTAAATGATCTCAGACATACCTTTGTCGCCCACCACTTAAAGCATGGGGTATCACTCGTTCTTCTTTCAAAGATTCTTGGACACAAAAGACTTTCAACAACCGAAAGATATCTTGAGTACGTCAAAGAACGTGCCAAAGACACCACAACCCTCAGCGAACTGTAAAAGTTACACTATGGCAGAATGGCGAAAACCGCAACCTTCCCGGTTGGATATAATTCGAGCTACAGGAATTGTCCCTGAACGACTATTGTGGCAAGTAGGAGAAAATGGTATTCAATATGACTACAGAAATCACTGGTTTGCTGTTAACGTACTTCACCCTCGCTATAACCCTCAAGCTCCTAATAATCGATTATTAGAAGACAATGCTGGAGAAGAGATTAGACGATTAATAAGAACTACAAAAACTTACTCTGATTACTGGAGAGAAAGACTCGGACGATATAATGAAAGAGAAAGAGGCACGGATCAACCTCTTACCAATAGTGACGCTGTTTTCAATCTATTGGTGACACAACAGCCCAAAGCAAGAACACTTGACTTATTGGCTCAAAGAGCACATGAACTAGCTGATTCAAGAATGGATCCTACTACACTTATTAAAGCTTTTGTGAAACTTACCGCACAATCCTATATCATTCTTTACAATCGAAAAGAAGCAAGGGATCTTTTACGAGAGTTTGGCATAATAGAAAAGGATACTATTACAACAGAAGAATACTAATTTTGGTGCGTCTGGCTGGACTCGAACCAACGACAGGCTGTGTATAAGACAGCTGCTCTACCACTGAGCTACAGACGCGTGAAGGTATTATAGCATCAAAATGCTGAAATATGTTTGAATATTACGTCGTTGAATTCTATTTGCTCTTGGATTCAGAGAGGATTTTTTTTACTATTTCAACAATCTGTTCGGGTTCATGATCACTCTTTGTAATATAGCTATGGGCACCACTTTTTAAGGCTATTTGTACATTCTCGTCCCCTACTAAATTGGTTAACATAATAACTGGAATATTTTTGGTATCAGGATTTGTCTTTAGGTTTTCTAACGTATCCAACCCATTCTTTTTTGGCATCATGATATCAAGTAAATTTAACGATAGTTGAAAACTGTTTGCTTTGGATATCCCTTCTTCTCCATCGTGGGTTACTTCCACGCTAAACCCTCAAACATGAAGATTTTTTGATAAATCCCTAAAATAGATGGTGCATCTTCAATAATTAATATTTTTTACCATAGCGTTATAGTTTGGCACGTTTTGCAATCTCTTGCTCCACAACATCGACAGCCTTTCCATATTTGAGACGGGAAAGTTCTTTAATCAATTCTGCAACACGTTCATTGCGCATTGCTTTTTCTTTATTAATATCTTTAGTCGTATCCAAAGAAAATGGCGGAACAGGCTCTCCATGCACCAACGTCCTCATATAGGCATTAAATCTATCAACGTTAATAAGATCATTTTCGTTGAAAATAGGCTGAAATTCATGCTGCAAATAATTTGCGTCAGTCACACCGACACGGAAGGACGAAATCGTTCCGACGTTACCAAAGATAGCGTTTTTGATCTCTTCATCCATCTGTCCGATAAATTGATTCGCAACGATAAGATTCAAACGGTATTTTCGAGCTTCAGAAAGGATCTGCGCAAAATCTGGTGTTGCAAAGTTCTGGAACTCGTCAACATAAAGGAAGAAATCTTTACGTTGATCCATTGGCATATCCTGTCGACTCATCGCAGCGACCAAGATTTTTGGAACAAGCACCAACCCTAAGAAATTTGAATTCTCCTCACCTATCTTACCTTTTGAAAGATTGATAAGAAGAATCTTTTGTTCATCCATAGCTTTACGGAAATTAAATGCACTATCTGATTGTCCGATGATATTACGAATCATCTTATTCGTAACAAAGCGACCGAATTTGGAGACAATATAATCCAAAACCTCAGACTTATGGAAGTCAGATGTCTGAGCGATCTGATCCGTCCAGTAACGGCGGATAATCGGATCTTGAACTTTTGGCAACAATTCCTGTACATAATTTTGATCAGTCAGAACACGAACGACTTCAATAAATGTACTTCCTTCTTCATACATAACTGTCAGCATAGCGTTTCGGACTGCATGTTCAAAACGTGGACCGATAATACCGGTCTTATTCGGATCGAAAAGTTTGTACATAAGACCGATAATTGAGTTCGCGACGAAATGTTTTTGCTGTTCATCAGCTGCTTCAAGCATATTAAAGCCCATTGGCCGCTCCAAATCTGATGGATCAAAGAGAATGACATCTTCAGCTCGCTTTGGAGGAATAAGACGCAGAGTATCCTCAATCAAATCTCCATGAGGATCAATAACAGCAACTCCCTCTCCTGCAATAATATCCTGCATGATCATCTGTTTGAGGAATTCTGACTTTCCGGTACCGGTCTTTCCAATAATATAGAAATGTCGCTGTCGATCTTCCTTCTGGATAAAGACGGGACGGGAAAGACCGCGATAGGTACTCTTCCCCAGATATACACCACTGTCAGGAAGATTTGAGGGCGCAGGAGCACGTTTTGCATGGAGCCAGTGAATACCAGGCGTCGTAATACTTTTATTGGGCAAATGGAAAAGCGTTGCCAACTCATCTGTTGTACAAATAGACATGATTTTAGTCATGGGGAAGTAACGATAAATAAAATCCTGCATAAAGAGGCCTTTGAAACGAATCCGGTGCTTTTTAAAGGAATTAACTCCTGTATACTGACCAAATGAATTGATAATGTTATTAAGATGCGCATCTGCAGCTTCTTTCGTCTTTGAACAGACGACTATGCGAACGAGTGTTTCAAACCCTGATTTTGATAATTTATTCTCAATACCCTCAAGCTCTTTACTGTCTGCTTTATAAGTTGCCTTCTCTGCGTTAGCTTCAGTTTTTTTGGTTGTACCGATATAACTTCTTCCTGCTTTCTTCCATTTGGTATCAGCCGGACGGACCATAAATTGAATCGTCGCTCCTTCTCCTTCTCCCATTTTCGCAAGAACAGAAGTAAGTGATAACAATGGGTCAACAGGAAGATCTTTATACACTTTAATAGGCTGATAATCGCTCCCTTTTAAATACATTGAAGCAAATGCTACTTTTCCATCTTGAGAAAAAATATTGTATTCAGTACCCACTACTCCTCCCTCTTTTTGTTTGGCCATTGAATCATCAACGCGCACAATTTCTGCATCAGGGTAGGATCCGTTAATCTGCTTTTCAACAAAATCACGGAATTGGTTAGGTACATGGACGTAGAACCTTATATCTCCCGGCAAACCAACGATTTCAAAGGAGAGATGTGGTTGGGGTTTCAAATAGTACATTCTGTCAGAACTCCATGCACGGCGAATTGAAACAAGACTTGAGAACATCTGCTCTGCTGCATCAATTTTGATATCATTATCACGGGGCACGGTAATCTGTAGTAAGGTTGAATTAAGGGAAATTGCCTCACGATTACGATTGCGGAGCCAAAGAAGAAGCACATAGCCAGCCCCTGCACACGCAATAATGACCGCACCTATTGCTGCGACTACCGATAATAGTGTTATTAAAATGATTGTCGGATTTTGAAGAAATACTGGTTGCATACTTATTATTTTACTTTTCTACCATGTGCTCTTTTGATCTTCAGGTTTCATGTTCATTCTTTTTAATTGGCGAATAAGAGCGGTTGCTAACCACCTTATTGCCTCACGGATACCACTTTTCTTCTGCACTTCCTCAAGTTGTAAAGGATCTGAAGCGAGCGAAATCCCAGAAGCTGAAGATTGTGTGTCAGGATGAGTAACTTGCTCTGTCTTCAATTGTTCTTCTTCTCTTTGTGAAGATTCTGCGTCTTCTCCTTGTTCAACACCTGCTTCTTGTAATTCATGTGCTATCTCAACCTGCGGATGCGATTCCTGCATCTGTATATCCGCTGCTTCTTTTGTTTGGACGGCTGATGCATCTGCGACTTCATCTGGCATGGAAGCGTTGTCATCTGATGAGGTCTGCGCTCCTGATTCTGCATTGTCAATCGGTGCTGCTTCCCGCGGTGGTACTCCTGTACTCAAAGGTGCCTCAGGACGACCTCCTGTCACCTGTGGACTTTCTACCGGACGGACAGGTTGTTGCGGCATTACAGGTTGCGTTTGCTGATTCTGTTGTTGTGGATTTTGAGCAGTATCATCCATGCTTCAATCTTACCACGAGAGGAGCTAAGTAGCAACGTAATCGAGGTTAGTCAGACATTACTTGCTTGATTTGTTGTTTTTGGCTGAAATTGAGTGCAGGTGAAACAGCAACAATAAGTTCCTCCAATTTTCTTTCGGTGACCTTTAGGATCTCAGCTACGTACGTTTCTGGAGAAATATGATCTTTGATCTTCTCAGGGTTTTGTTTTTGCAGTAATTCTTGTGTCTCTGTAGACAAACTCTCAATGAGGTTTACTGTGGCTTCTAAATGGCTCATTTCTTCAAATTCTTGAATAAATTTTTCTTTATTGTTTGCATACTTAATAATATGCAAAATTTCTATAAGACGATCTCTAGCAGGGCGTTTCATAAAATGCTTCTTTTTACTTGCCAAACTCAGTAGCTGCACGACCAGCAATACCAACACCCACACCGATTCCTCCACCCACTTTACCAAGTAGTGCTGTAGTTTTAAGCATACTATTGATAAATGTAGAAATCGTAGCACAGGTATACTTACCTACGAGAGGAGCAAGAGCTGGTAAGTATGCACCAAGTGCAATTGCTCCACCAAGTACAAGAAGACTTTTCCCAATAACTCTATTCCAAAAGTGTCTTCTTTCCTTTTTTTGAGCACTATCTGCAAGCGCAGTTGCATCAGCATGATGTAGTGTTTCAGCCATAGAGCATGAATGATATCATAAAACAGAGCACCTTTCAACTATAGGCTTTTAGCGCAATACTTCGGGAGCTTTGCAACACTTTGCATAAAAAAAGGGTAGGTGTCACACTAAGTTTGTTAAGAACTTTTTATGAAAGGAGACACCTACCTTGCCATATACTAGCAATCCTTATGCCCCTACTGCAAGAATGAATGCTCGTAATGATGTTGTCTGGGGCAGATTAACTATTCAACAACAACTGAAAAAATATCTTGTTTATTACAATCACCGTCGTTTACACTTATCTTTGGACTTACAAACACCTACTCAATTTGTTGCGAAGGTCCTGACGTAATTACGTTTAGATGCTTGTTACCTATAAATTACTCACAAGCGTCACCATATTTTTTCTTGTAATCTGCTTTTGTAAATCCACATCCTGGACAGGTATCTCCAACTCTGACACCATGAGGTACTGAATAGGAACACTCCGAACAGCTGAATCCTTTCTCTTGGTCATTTCCATATATTCCGACTCGTTCTCCACCGGCGGTTGAAACAGTTGTACTACCACCTCCACCTGCGCAACCACGTCTTTCAGCTGTTTGTTCAAGAATATCACCAAAATGTCCACTACCCATACCTATGGGCTTTATCCACTGGTTTGGCACCATGTGTCTTTCATTATGCCCTTTTTGTTTGGGTTTAAAGAAATGTTCGCCCATAAGCAAAATTGTTGACGCAATACCTTTTTGATAATCAAGTTTTGTACGAAACATGTCTGCCTCTGCATACTCAGAAAACTTATCGATAATCTTTGTCGTTTGGGCATCAAAGTTATAGAGCTTTTCCCCATGGACGATGTCATCTTTAACATCATTCCAGCTATTTACTTTTCCATTCTGTTTATCGACAAACGGTACATTTGGATGCACAGATTCAAGTACTTGTAAAATATCAAGCACATTTTGAGGTCTTTCCTGCTCTCCTGGCCTAATCATTGCCAACGCATCAGCATATGCTTCCAAGGGTGCGTCACCTGGTAACTTTGTACCCGTTAATCGAGATATCACGTCTCGGCATTCTTTGAGGTTAAAATTTGTTTTGATGGTGTAATTCATCATTTCAGTCTCGCTTACCTTAACCCCCAAGAAAAAATAGGAATCTGGATACTTAATACCAAGCCCATCATCAGTTTTAAATCCTGTCTCTCCCAGCGGACTTGTCAGAACTGTCATCGAACCAACAGGTGCGGTCGCCATAAACTTTTTTGTCTTTTTCATAGCGCGCTTAACTGAACCATTTCGCTCCTCTTCTGACACAATCTCTTCGATATCTGCATGCTGATATTTTTGGTCTTTGGATTTCCCATACATTGGATCTTCAATTCTTGTTGCAACTCGTGGATCAGTAGAATGCCTAATTTCATACTTTCGCGGATAAACATTATGGTCAGAAAGAAATTCTAATTTAAAACCCTGCAAGTCCCGTCTCGTTTTTTGTGCCCAATCCATAACCTGTTCTCTATCAAAAGGATCCTTCAGAAGATCCATCTGTCGACTCATGATAAACCCAACCCGTTTATTACTTTGCTCGCTTTTGAGGTTATACCACTCTTTTGGCAATTTCTCCTTTTCCCAATTCCTATCAAAATAATCAATCCATGCTGCTGTTCCTTCACCGTTTGCTGGCCGTTCTGTTCTTCGATCCACAATTCTTCCTGTATCAATAACTGGATGTACCATATCCGAGGACACTAATGGCCTCGTTTGAAGCGTCGTGCTAGGCGCTTTCCATTCTGTATATTGTTGTGGTATCCCACGTTCTGCTACTACTGCTGGCATAAAAAAACTCCTCGTTTCCGAGAAGTTGCAAAAACAGTTGCTTCTAGCTCGGAAGACTTTATTTGGGGATCTGACTGTACAGTTACGGCATAGTGCTCGAATTTCACGAGCTTCACCCACCAATTAATTATTTTTTAATCCACTTTATCTCTTTTTTCTTATCAATGTGATTGACATATCGAGCCATAGTAAAAAGTAAGTCTGAAAGCCTGTTTAAATAGATAACAACAGCCTGATCAACATCTTCTTTCTGCATAAGCTCTACTAATTGCCTCTCAGCGCGCCGTGTAATCGTCCTGGCCACATGTAACAGTGAGCCAGGCTGCCCACCCCCAGGAAGGATAAAATATTTGATTTCAGGCATTTTGGCGGTCATCTCATCAATAAGCTTTTCAAACTCCTTTGGACGTTGATTCAAACCTACCACTGGTAATGGGTGCGGTGTTGCAAGCGCAGAGCCAATATCAAATAAATCGTGCTGGATTTTTTCAAGTTCCTTTTTTACAAGGCTGTGGGGGGCTGTCAGATGTGCTATGACAGCACCAATTGTGCTATTAAGCTCATCAACCGTTCCATAGCTATCAACCCGTGGATGAGATTTTAGTACTCGCGTACCGTCAAATAATGATGTTTTCCCTTTATCTCCTGTTCGTGTGTAAATTGCCATAAAAAAATCCCTCTTGGTTTCCCGAGAAGGATTGCATGGATAATACAGAAATTCCTGCTCGGGAGAAAAGCTTAAAGCGAGTTTTCTGTCTATACAGTAGCGGCACTAATAAGGAATTTCACCTTAATTTCCTACACTTTAAGTTTAATTACTTTATCATGACCTTGTGCTAAGGACAAGCTACAAAATCAAACAAAACGAAAATTAACACTCAGAATAGCCACAAGAATAACATTTCTTGCAGCCTTCTTCGTAAGCAAAAGAGCTAGTTCCACATTCAGGACAAATATCGAAAAGACTGGTTGATGATGAAGATTTTGGAGCAGGTGCCATATCAGCTGCTGGAAGAGTGAGCTGATTGACAGAAACTTCCTCTGCTAATTCTTTTGTTTCTTCAACCGGTGCATCAGCATGAGTCAAACCATTTGCTGTACCGTTGGTGAATGGAAACTTATCCTCTACTTTTCCATTGACTCTAAACCCTGAATGATTCGCAAGTACTTTCGCAATCGCATCAGGCAGTGAACGAACACGATTGGGCCCAAAACCAATACTCTTTGCTCCACCAATACCGGTCAATTCCGACACAATCTCGCGTACTCTCTCTCGTGCAGGAACAGGACTGTAAATACGAAGCACAAAAGAAATCATGCGACCCAATGCATCAGCAAGCGCCATCAAATCTGATCCACTCTTTCCGTGATTGATAAAGACTTCAAATGCATTGCCCTTCTCATCTTCATTGAGGGTAACGTACACTTTTCCACTTGGACTTTCTGCTTTGTAGGTAACACCTGTCAACATCGTTGGACGTGGCATACGAGGAGTGACAGGAATCTGTGTGAGTACTGGCTGAGCAACTTCTTCTTTCTTCTCCTCTTTCTTTTCTTCTCGCTGCAAGACACCTGTTCGTGATCCGTCTCGGAAGTATGTTACACCCTTGAGTCCCATATCGTATGAAAGCATATATAATCTCTTCACATCTTCAACTGTGTGACTATTTGGTGCATTCACTGTCTTTGAGATTGAAGAATCAATATATTCCTGAGCAATTGCCTGGATCTTGACGTGATCTTCTGGAGTCAGATCGTTAGCACCGACAAAGTAGTCTGGACGTTCTGCATCTGGATGAGCTTCTTTCCACAAGCCAAACAAACTGTGGTAGACCATTTGCTTACCCAATCGTCCATTGTGTGAGTATTCAAATTCATAGACAGGTTCAACACCTGATGAAACACCTGCGATGAGACTGGTTGTGCCAGTTGGAGCAATTGTCAGAAGGACAGCATTACGGATCCCCTGCTTGTAGATCTTCTCACGAATTTCTTTTGGTAATGCTTTGATGTGATAGCCTTTTTGATAAAGATCTCGGTCATATTTAGGGAATGCACCTTTCTCTTTTGCAATATCAGATGAAGCGATATATGCATTATCACGAAGGGTTTTAAAGATTTTCTTTGAGATTTCTTCTGATTCAGCAGAACCATAACGGACTTTCATCTTGATAAAAGTGTCTGCTATACCCATGATGCCAAGACCTGTTCGGCGGATATCTTTTGCAACTTTCTCATTTTCTTTGAAGAAATAGTGAGTATCATCAATGACGTTATCCAAGAAACGCATTGCTACCTGAACATCTTTTCCAAATGATTCGTAATCAAACCAACCACCTTTATCGTTCTTCAAATCATCGTCTTTCACATATGCTGACAAATTCATTGCACCGAGATTGCAAACAGCCCATGCACCAAGTGGTTGTTCTCCGCAAGGATTGGTTGCAAGAAGTTTTTCAAAATACCACGTATTTGATCTCTTGTTTGAACGATCCAAGAAATGAAGACCTGGTTCTGCACTTCTCCATGCTGCTTCACAAATAAGGTTCCAAAGATAGGAAGCTTTCACCGTCTTAAAGACTCTTACCTTTCCACCTTTTTTCTTCCATTCATGAATATCGCCATCCCATTCAGTGTCATATTTGGGATCATCAAGATCAGGGAACATAAGATCCCAATCGCGGTCATTTTTGACAGCATCCATGAAATCATCAGACACACAAACAGAAAGATTTGCTCCGTTAATCTTGGTCAAATCCTGTTTGACAGTGATGAATTCTTCGATATCTGGATGCCAGTCATGAATCATGAGCATGAGTGCTCCGCGGCGTGATCCTCCCTGCTGGACAATGTCTTTTGTGGCAAGTGAGTACAATTCTGCCCAATTCATCGGACCTGAAGAGAATCCATTGACCTTTTTAACCCGTGCTCCTCGAGGACGAAGTGCTGAAAGATTGAGTCCAACTCCTCCACCATGTGCCATGATTTCAATCATTTGAGTAAGATTTTCCATAATTCCCTGTCTGGAATCTGGAGGATTTGGAATCACAAAGCAGTTAAAGTAAGTAACGTCAAATCCTGTTCCTGCTCCTGCAAAAATGCGGCCACCTGGAAGGAATTTGAAGCCTTCCATAACTTCATAGAACTTTTTCTCCCATTTCTTTTTATTCGCTGCTGTCTTTTCTACGCCAGCAATCCCCTTTGCGACGCGTTTCCACATCTCATCAGGAGTCTGTTCCAGAGGATTACCCTCTGCATCTTTCAATGAGTAACGATCTAAAAATACTTTTTGTCTTACACCTGTTAATTGCATAATTTAATTATTTTGTGCTGAAATCTGTGTCAGCTTTTGAACCTCCTTTTCAAAATCTTCTACATCGACAAACCGTTTAAACACACTCGCGAATCTGATATATGCTACTTTATCAAGTTTCTTGAGTCTCTTCGCTACCATCTCCCCGATCAATCGACTCTCAACTTCAAGACTATCCAGTCCTCGAAGTTCCCTTGTGATCTCAGTTACCATCCGCTCGATTATATCTGCAGGGATAACTGTTTTATCACATGCTTTCCAAATCCCGCTTTTTAACTTCTCTCTATTGAACTGCTCGCGTCTCTTATCTCTTTTTATAACAACTAACGCAATATTTTCAACCCTCTCGTATGTTGTATACCTCTTGTTACAAGAAAGACAAGATCTTCTTCTTCGGATGGTATCCATATCCGAACTCTCTCTTGTCTCAACAACCTCTGATTCTTTATTGCCGCAATATGGACAGTGCATAGTAAACCTTTTGCGCTTCCAACATATGTAGCGCAAAAAAAATCATATGACACTACATCTACGGCGTCAACTATAAATTTCTATATCAAAACTGGTCATTAGCCTTAGATGAACAATTTTTACACCATTTTTCTTACATGTGCTCTTTTGGTGTTGTAAAAATTATCTCAAAACTTCAAAAAAGGCTGTTATTTAAGCTCATCCGTTGAGACAGTTTTACCCAATTCCTTCGCTTTTTCAAGTTCGCGTACTGCTTCTTTATTCGCATCTCCCTTAGTAGAATGAACCATTTCCTGGATAACTTCCTGATGTTTTTTATTTGCCAAGGCGAGTTTGGACATAAAAACTGTCGTGTTAATCCCCTGTTTTTTTGCTTCTTGTGTCTTTAAGACTGCTTGCTCAAAATTGTTCTCAGCAAGAGCAAGCGTTGCACTAACTGTTTTATCATCACTCTTCTGCTGTATGAGAGAAACAGTTGCTTGCAAATCTTTATCTGACAGTAAAAGATCATACTCTGCCTTTTTTAAAGGATTTGAAATAAAAAAACCCAGCACCGAGTCTCGAATCGTCTTCAAGCCGTATAAAGGATTTCCTGGCAGGATACCTGGATATGGCAATTCATACGGCACTGGCGTAGGTGTCTGCGATGGCAGTGGCGATATTTCTTGAGCATTTACTGGCTGATAAGCCATAATAAAAAATATCAAGGTTAAAAGTAAGAATTTTCTTTTCATATTATTCCTCCTTTTTATACCCTATCGCATCAACTACAAGACCAAGGCTTTCCTCTTGATTGTGCGAAAAAGTATTTACTACAAGATTATAATACATTTTATCCAGATAAGTCCAGTTTGCGTCGTTATTTGCATACAATCTTCGCCATTTTCCCAAGTCATTAAGTTCACGTTCGAGCACCTCTGCTTTTGCATCGTCAACTGGTATTTGTTCTCTGTTAACCAATCTATCGATACGGATTTCTGGCTGATCTACTCCATTGACGTTTTCACATACTACAGCAACTCGAAAGACATCAGGCATGTCTTTCGCACAAAATCCTGCCAATTTACTCTCAAGAATAATGTGATTTTCATTTTTGAGGATTTCTTTTTGTTTTTCTTCAAAGAGGATATCTTCCTCATCAGGCCGGAGTTGAGTATCCTTTGGAGCTAAATGCATTCGTTTGCGTACTGCCTCCCAAAAGATCTCTCCACCTTCAATATGCTTCCAACCCAAAAGCTGTGAAAGATGTTTGGCAAGAGAGGTTGAGCCAGCACCAATCCGCCCCGATACGGTAATAATACGAATATTCGGTAAATCCACAGGAGTGCCCATATTAGATTGTTGAAGAACCTCCCGTTGAACCCGATCCAGTCGGGTTGGGATCTGACGATACCCCGGGTTGAGCAGAAACGTTCGGAGCTGTGGGTGTTGCTGGATTGGGTTCCCACGAAAGTCCAAAACCTGTTGATTGAGGTTGTGGAGGTGGGGTTTGTGTTGGTGTCTGTGCTGGACCATTTACATTGAAGGGAGAAACTGGCGGCTCTTGTGGAGTTGGTGCTGGTGCTGGCTGAACTGGTACATCTGACATAGACTGGACTGTCTCTGGCTGTGTTTGCTGAGTTTGTGGAGCCGCAGTAGCATTCTTTTGTCCAACGAGAATTGTTTGTTCAACGAGTCGATTAGCATACCCATATTCATTGTCGTACCAGGCGATCACTTTCAACATGTTCCCTCCTACCACTTGAGTCAATGAAAGATCAGCAATACTTGAATGTGAATTACCGATAATATCACTTGAAACCAATGGATCATTTGAAACAGCTAAAATTCCCTTATAAACAGGATTCTCTGATTCTTCCGTTAGTGCTTTATTCACTTCTTCTACTGTTACTTCTCTTTTCAAAACGAAGGTAAAATCCGAAAGTGATCCAACTGGTACAGGAACTCTGATAGATAGTCCACCAAAAATGCCTTTAAGAGGAGGAAATGCTTCTCCTGCTGCGATACTTGCTCCTGTTGAGGTAGGGACAATGTTTTGTGCTGCAGCACGTGCTCTGCGATAATCC
Organism: uncultured Gammaproteobacteria bacterium; assembly: GCA_964391315.1. Lineage (GTDB taxonomy): Bacteria > Patescibacteriota > Microgenomatia > Levybacterales > UBA12049 > DATIGJ01. The sequence goes on from CAYMJR010000003.1 coordinate 37,353, forward strand.
TTATGTCCCCCATCATGCAACTTTTGATCAGATGTATAAGCATGGATTGTCGTCATCATTGCTTTATCAATACCAAACTTCTCATGAATCACTTTTGCTACAGGAGTAATACAATTTGTCGTACAGGAAGCATTGTTGATCATTTGTTCTCCATGATACTGGGTATCATTAATTGAAATAACATAGGTTCCAACTCCCTCACCTTTTGCTGGTGCTGAAAGGATAACTGATTTTGCACCTGCGGTAAGATGTGTCTGCAGTTTTTCTGCTGTTGTGAAATGTCCTGTTGATTCAATAACGACATCAACATTAAGATCCTTCCAAGGTAAAAGTGTCGGATCTTTTTGTGAGTAAATAGGAATCTCTTTCCCATTGAGAACCAAATGTCCCAAAAATGTCTTGTCATTTGGATCAGGATTAGGTTTAACATCTATTTCTGCAGGAAGCAATCCATATACGCTATCGTATTTAAGAAGATACATCCAACCTTTTAGGTCTGTTGAGGAGCCGGCATTGATCGCAACAACATCTATTTCATCACTATGCCACTGAAGAATCACGCGATGCGCCATTCGTCCAATTCTGCCATAACCATTAATCGCAACCCGTACCATATTTTTAGTATATACCATTCTTTTTGGGAATGACAAGAGGATATCTTGTTAGTAAACTGTCCAGTATTTGTCTTGTAAGGTCTTCCCCTACTCGTTTATAATCAATTTTTATTGCTATGGAAAACAACAATCCTTGGCTACGTGCCCAACAGCAAGTAACAAATGCTGCAAAAAAAATCTCCCTTGATGAACTTCTTTTGACAACAATTCTTGAACCTGAACGAACAATTAGTGTCTCACTCCCCTTTAAGAAAGATAATGGTGAAATCGTTACGACAACAGGCTATCGCATTCAGCACTGCAGTATTCTTGGACCATACAAAGGTGGAATCCGCTACCATCAGGAGGTTTCGATGGACGAGATTAAGGCATTTTCAATCCTGATGACCATGAAAAATGCGGTGGCAAATATTCCACTTGGCGGCGGCAAAGGCGGTATTACGATTGATCCCAAAAAACTGTCTGAAAAGGAACTTGAAACGCTCACGAGACTTTTTACCAGACGTCTTGGCACGGCAATCGGTCCAACAATTGATGTCCCCGCTCCTGATGTCAATACTAATCCCAAAATCATGGGGTGGATCGTTGATGAATACACAAAAAGGTCAAAAGTCGAAAGTCAAAAGTCAAAAGTTAATCCACAAGCTGTCGTCACAGGTAAACCTCTGGATAAAGGGGGGTCCCAGGGTCGAAACGAAGCCACAGGACTTGGTGGAAGCTTTGTGCTGCTTCATCTTCTTAACAAACTGAAAAAAGATCCCAAAGATATGACAGTTGCAATCCAAGGATTTGGGAACGTTGGGAAGTTTGTTGCAAGCTTTTTACAAAAGGCAGGCTGCAAAATCGTGGCACTTTCTGACTCAAAAGGCGGCATATATATCCCAGATGGTATCGGCGATATCGAGCAGGTTGAAAAATGTAAAAAAGAAAAAGGCTATCTCGCCGGTTGCTACTGCGTCGGCTCCGTCTGTGATATTAAATATAAAGAACAAGTTCATGGACAAGACATCACTCCTGACGAGCTGCTTGAGCTTCCTGTTGATATTCTTATCCCTGCCGCTCTTGAAAACGTCATCAATAAGAAAAACTCTGACAAAATCAAAGCGTCAATGATCCTTGAAATGGCCAACAGTCCAACGACACTTCAAGCAGATGAAACACTTACCAAACGAGGAGTCACCCTCATTCCTGATATTTTGGCAAATGCCGGTGGTGTTACTGTAAGTTATTACGAGTGGTACCAAAATATGCATAATGAAACATGGACAAAAGAGGAAGTCTTTGCTAAATTGAAAAAACAAATGGACGTTGCAACAGATGAGGTCGTTGAAGCAGCAAAAACGTACGATACAACGCTTCGCGAAGGAGCATACATCGTTGCTTTAAAGAGACTAGAAAAGAAATTTAATCAATTAATCTAATGACAGACGCTACCCTTACCCGTAATCTCGCTCTCGAATTTGTCCGTGTCACAGAAGCTGCAGCTATTGCTGCTAGTGAATGGATTGGCAGAGGTGACAAAATTGCAGCTGATCAGGCAGCAGTTGATGAGATGCGATCCCGCTTCAATCAGATTGATTTCCAGGGAACTGTTGTTATCGGCGAAGGCGAAAAAGATGAAGCTCCTCTCCTTTACACAGGTGAAACGGTAGGAAAAGGAAAAACTCCAATTCTTGATCTTGCTATTGATCCACTTGAATGTACTGATAGTGTCGCACATGGCAGATATAATGCGATGACTGTTATCGCAGCAGGTGCAAAAGGATCGCTTTTTTCAGCACCTGACACCTATATGGAAAAAATCGCTGCCGGACCCCAAGCGGCAAACGTGATTGATATTGACGCTCCTGTTGCAACCAATATCGCCAAAGTTGCAAAAGCATTGGGCAAAGATAAACGAGAAATCACTGTCATGATTATTGATCGGGCACGGCATCAACCACTTATCGACGAGGTAAGGAAATCAGGCGCCCGCGTCAGACTGATCACTGATGGTGATGTGGCAGGAGCAATTGCACCAAGCATGGATGAGTCAGGAATTGATCTTTTGATGGGAGTTGGGGCAAGCGCCGAGGCAGTTCTTGCAGCAGTGGCAGTAAAAACCCTTGGTGGACAAATGTATGTACGGTTTGCTCCCCAAAAAGACGAACATACAAAACTACTTCAGAAAGCAGGCATCACGAACCTAAAAAAAATCTATGCAGTAGAAGATTTGGCAAAGGGACGTGAACTTACCTTCACTGCAACAGGTGTTATTGACGGTCCACTCCTTCGCGGTCTTGTGGTCAAAGGACACAAAATGATCACCCACTCTGTTGTTATCAGAGGTATCTCAGGAACAGTACGGTATATGACAACAGAGCATCACAATCACAAGCTATAAATGGGTAAAGGAAAAATAACTTACATTGATGAAGCTAACATAACAAACAAACGTATCTTCCTTCGTGTAGATTTTGATGTCTCACTAAACGATAACAACACTATTTCTGATGATATCCGGATCAGGCACAAACTCCCGACAATTAAGTACCTTCTGAAAAATCATAACCGGATTATTTGCTGTTCCAAGCTTGGCCGTCCCAAAGTACGTGATCCCAAACTTTCGATGAAAGTCGTTGTTGAGAGACTAAAAACGTATCTTCCTGAAATAAAAGTACGGTTGATTGATGATTTTCTCACGGAACCAAAAGAAACGTTTGAGAACCAAACAGAGAAAGAAATTTTTGTGCTTGAGAACATCAGATTTTACCCAGAAGAAAAGAATAACGATCCTGAGTTTGCAAAGAAACTTGCTTTCCTTGCCGATATCTACGTGAATGATGCATTTGCCATGTGCCACCGAACTGAAACAACGATGGTGACATTGCCAATGCTCCTCCCCTCTTTCGGAGGATTGGAACTTCGGGAAGAAATAGGAGCAATTGAAGAAGCGATCAAACATCCCAAACGTCCACTTGTCGCAATTATTGGTGGGGCAAAAATTTCAACCAAGATTAATCTGATTACCAAACTGATGGAACGGGCAGATTACGTCATTTTGGGCGGTGGACTCGCGAATGTTTTTTTCAGAGCACAACGTTATAGTATTGGAAAAAGCATTTGTGAGTACGAAATGGTTCTCAAAGCACGACAACTGCTCTTCCTGGCAGCACAGAAAAAAACATCCATTATTTTGCCAACAGATGCACTTATCGGTGATCCAAAAGAGAAAGAAAAAAGTGGCAAATTGATAAAGATTGGCGACAAAATTCCATCATCTCTTTCCATCCTTGATATTGGTCCTGAAACCAAGGCACAATTCGGCGCAATCATCGCTCAGGCGAAAACAATCATCTGGAATGGACCTGTAGGATTATTTGAAAACCCAGCATACAGACAAGGAACAGATTTTATTTACTATGCCATTGCTCACAACTCTGACGCGGTATCAGTAGTCGGCGGTGGCGATACCTTAGCAGCAATTAACCATAAAAAATATTTGGATAAGATAACACATATCTCAACCGGCGGCGGCGCGATGTTGGAATTTATTGAAAAAGGCACCCTCCCCGCTATCGAAGTACTCAAGCATTAATTTCTGCCAATAATTTTTCTAACTTTGTTACATTCTCAATAATATACTTCACGCCTACTGTTTCCGCATCCTGTTTATTCATATTTCCTGATAATACAGCAACAGGCGTGACATAGGCATTGTGTGCCATCACGATGTCATTTTCTGAATCTCCTACACAAATTGTCTCCTCATGAGAAACCTTTGCCTGTTTTCTTATTTCATCAATCATATAGCTGGAAGGTTTCCTGTCCTTTAGATCAGGTATATCATCAATACTCATCACGTATTTAAAATACTCTGTTACCCGAAACTCTTTGAGAAAATGATCAAGACTTACTCTCATCATGCCTGTAGCAAGAGCAAGCATATAGGATTTTACTAAAGAATCGAGCGTTTTTTTTGCACCATCAATAAGTCTAATCTTTGAGAAAAATAAATCAGTATCATGATAATATTGCTCGTAGGCCTTAACTGCATCGTTGACAAGTTCTGGATGTTCTTCAAGCAAATAAACCAATTGTTGCCGATGTCCCTTTCCCCAATGGTCAAGAATCCGTTTTCTCTCTTCATCAAAAGGAAGGACAACACCTACGCTTTCGAGGGCTTTATGATAACAGGCAAAATACCCATCATTTGAACCAGTAATAATTACCCCATCAAAATCAAAAATAATGAGTTTAATCATATGATGAGATAGGGTTTAACTAATTCCACCAATTCTTGATGGACTAATCCATTGCTGACAATTGCTCCTTTAATCGGCTGGTCATACCTCTGTTCATTTCCCAAAAGATCTGTTACCTTCCCTCCCGCTTCTTCAATAATTACTTTGATTGCCGCAACATCATGAGCAGTTGGATAACCAAAAATGCTTCCTACCAGCCGCCCGGAAGCAACCATCACTGCCTCATAAGTAAAAGAATATGGTACATACGTCCAAAAACCTCGTGCACTTGCATCACGAATGAGCTCTCCGGCACGATAAAAGGGAGTTTTCTGACTATGAAGAGCAATATATTTACCCTCTAGCAACGTCTTCGTCTTATTAACTTCAATTTTTTTATCATTAAGAAAAGCTCCTACTCCACCTGTCGCATGATACAAACGTTTCATATAGGGATCATAGACTACTCCAACAATCGGTTTGCCGTTCTGTACAAGCGCCAGAGAAAATTGGTTTGTTGGAACACCAAGCATATAGGGAATTGTTCCATCAATCGGGTCACACGCCCAAACATATTCTGCATTTTCTTTTTTATGACTCGCTTCTTCGCCATGGATCGCATGCTCGGGATAGTTCTGTTCTATTGCATCAATCACCATCTGATTAATCTTTGTATCAGCAATCGTGACAGGAGTTCCATCGGCTTTGTCTTTTTTTTCGATTCCTATTTGAAAATGCTCAAGCATTATATCGCCTGCTTGATAAGCGAGTTTCGTGGCAAACGAGAGATATTCCTGAAGATCTGACATGAAATTATTCTAACACACTAATCCGTAAACTCTTGGCTAAACATTTTGCCATAGATCCCTCCATCAATGACACCGATGCCGATTTTTTTGAAGTGTGGATTGAGAATATTTGCACGGTGTCCTGGACTATTCATGAGTCCTTGCATGGCAAGGGGAGTACTTGGAGCGAGAGCAAGATTCTCCCCTGCATAGGTATATGTAATCCCCGCTTTATCCATCCTGTCAAATGGTGATTGTCCTTCAGGTGTGTAGTGTGAGAAATATCCTCTTTGGAACATATCCTGTGAGTGCGCACGTCCGACATTTCGCAATGCATTATCAAACGTAAGCGGCGCAACCCCAGCTTTTTCTCGCTCGTTATTCACATCTTTAAACATTTCCTGCTCTGCCTGTGCGTCAACCGTTCCATTTTGCGTTGAGAAATGAAGGCTGACTGTTTCGTTACCTTCCGGCTTTACGGTAATAAAGTTGAGTGTTTCATCAAGTGCACCTCCAAAAATATCATTCAGACGATTTTCAAAAAATGAGGTGTTTGCGACTAATTTTGAACCAACAGTAGAATTGGTCACCAATTGTTTAATAAGTGGTGATGAGGGCAAGGAAACGATAACTGTGAGCAGAAAAGAGAGAACGATAAAAGCTGATATGATTCCTGGTATCAGGCCCAGCCAATGGTCGACCTTATGAAAAATTTTGCTTACGATATGGGTCGCTGGAAGCCGTGGGACAAACCTCAGTACTCGACGAAAAAGCATTCCTAAGAGCAATTCTGAAAGGAAAGCAATCACTAAAAATGCAATTGCATTGGCAAAACCAATAGGAACGGAAAAAAAACTTATCAGCAATTTGGAGACAAACGGATATGCTTTTAGCGCAACAATAAAGGACAATACGAAACTAAGAAGATCCATAACAGCCAATGTAAAACCAAGCGTATATCCTTCATATGCATAAAAGAGAATCACCAAAATAACCAGAATATCCAAGAAACTTATGCCGTAGGTTGCAGGATTAAGAAATGATGCTAATGAAGCAAAATCAAACATACTTCCATTATACAGTAATCAGTAAATAAGAAGCATAAAACATGGGTAAGAAAATTATTACTCTGTCCCAGACAAAATTTATTTGCTAAAATAAAAAAGCTACTCCTTCTTAGATCTATGAATAAGCACTATATAAAGCTCGTTAAGAAAGCAAAACGTTTTACAAAAAAACGAGTATTTATTACCCTTGTTATTCCTGTTGTCTTCATGTTAGTGCTCTTTTGCCTTTTCTACAATTTCTGGCTCAGAGACTTGCCAAGCCCTGCGCGGTTGAGCGCCACTACCAGCTCCTACTCTACGCAAATTTTTGACCGCAACGGCAAATTGCTCTATACACTCTACGGTGATCGCAACCAAACCTTTGTCCCTCTTGATAAAATCCCTCAAACACTTCAGGAAGCAACAACAGCGATTGAAGATAAGGACTTTTATCATCACGGCGCTGTCGATATCCGGGGAATTATCCGCGCACTTTTTGCCAATCTTGTCCATCAACAATTCCAAGGAGGATCAACCCTTACCCAACAACTTGTTAAAAATAGTCTGTTGACACCGGAACGAACAATTCAGAGAAAAATAAAAGAAGTTGTCCTCTCTTTTGCTGTGGAATTGCTATATAACAAAAAACAAATTCTTGAGATGTATCTTAACCAAGTTCCCTATGGCGGTACTGCCTACGGCGTTGAAGCAGCAGCCCGGACATATTTTGGTAAACCAGTGGATAAATTATCCCTTGCTGAGCAAGCATTTCTGGCAGCACTCCCAGAAGCGCCAAGTACACTCTCTCCGTTTGGTTCACATCCTGAACTTGGGATAGCTAGACAACAAGAAGTGCTTAAAAAAATGGCTGAACAAGGATATATAACAACTAAGCAACGTGATGACGCAATTAACGAAAAACTGCAATTTCAAAAAATTAGTAACCCGATTAAAGCTCCTCACTTTGTCTTTTATGTAAAAGATCTGCTTGTACAAAAATATGGAGAACAGATTGTTGAGCAAGGTGGTCTCAAAGTTATCACAAGCCTTGATCTTGACCTGCAGGATTATGCGCAGGCATCTGTTGAGGCAGAAGTTGAAAAAGTAAAATATATTCACGTTGGCAATGGTGCGGCAATAATTACCAAACCGGGAACAGGTGAAATTCTGGCAATGGTTGGAGGGAAAAATTACTTTGGGGAACCAGAACCTGAGGGATGCAAACCAGGAGTTAACTGTATCTTTGAACCAAATGTGAACGTAGCAATTGCTCATCGACAGCCTGGCTCATCAATCAAACCAATTAATTATGCTGTCGGACTTCTCAAAGGCTATACTGCAGCAACACCATTTATTGATGCACAGATTTGCTTCCCTGACCCTCCTCAACAGAGTTATTGTCCTCAAAATTATGATGGTAAATTCCACGGTATCGTCCAAATGCGAGAAGCCCTAGGTAACTCGTTTAATATTCCTGCAGTTGAAATGCTCAAGTTAAACGGTGTTGATGCGATGATTGCTACTGCCAGTGCCATGGGTATCACCAATTTAGAAAATGCAGATCATTATGGTCTTTCATTAACACTAGGCGGTGTTGAAGTTACTATGACAGATATGGCAACTGCTTATGGAGTATTTGCTAATCAAGGTTATCGCATTGATCTGCATCCAATTCTCAAAGTTACCGATAGCAAAGGTAAAGTGCTTGAAGAATACAAACCACCAGAAAGTCCAATATTTGGCAAACGGGTACTGCCATCCGATGTCACCTTTATTATCTCTGACATCTTGGCAGACAATAAAGCACGCCTAACTGAGTTTGGACCAAGTTCATCACTTGTCGTTCCTAAGCAACATGTTTCTGCCAAAACTGGAACAACTAATGACTTCCGAGATAACTGGACAATTGGCTATACTCCTTCCTATCTCGTTGCCGTATGGGTTGGTAATAATGATAATTCTCCAATGTCTGGTATCGCATCAGGTATTACTGGGGCAGCTCCTATCTGGAATGACTTGATGAGCCATGTACTTGATGGGAAAAAACCTGAAATTCCACAAAAACCCCCAAATGTCTATGGAAAATATGTCTGTACATCACTTGTTGTCGATGGACAAGACGACAAGAATTGCCCAACGAGATTTGAGTACATTATCGCGGGAACTGAAACAAAAAATCAGGGTACGATCAAAAAAGAAGCAATCTGGGTAGACAAAGCAACAGGCGCTCAGGCTGCTCCGGGACAAACAGATAACGTCGAAGCAAAAGACGAAGATGTTATGACTGATTCATTTGGCAACAAATATTGTCTGTCTTGCGCTCATCCACAACCAAGTCTGAGCCCAACACCGACACCGTAATAGTATTATGACTGCGCAAAAAACACAAAACTTTCCTTATAAAACTGGTGATGAAGGCTATAACCGTCAATCAGGGAAAAAGACACTCGCCTTTGTCGGTATTTGCATCACTCTTGTCACCATCTTCTCCATCCTCGCAATTAGTAGTTTAGTCAAGTAAGCAAAACTCCATCTTTTCAAGCATATTTAGCTTTTGTATAATCATCACGAGCCTGTCCCAAATTAGCCTTGTTTTTTGTTATGCGCGTAATCCTGAGTTTTGTCTTTTTATTTTTTGCTGTTCTTATTGGTATTGAAACTCTTGTCGTTCGTTTTTTTAGTCATTTTTATATACCAGCCAAACGAATAAAAAAGATATTCCGTTATCTTTTATTCTCTCTCAAAATAAGTCTTCATTTTCTTTCCTTTCTTGGGAGATCACCTATTTTACTGATAAAAAAACTTCGCAAGAAACGGAAAAAACAGTTCTCTCTCCCCTTCCGGACAAAAATTAAATACTTTGCATTTGGGATTCTTTTTGCCTGTCTGTTTGTTTTTCCTCCACTGCTTATTATGATTTTTATACAAGACCTGCCGACTCCACAAGAATTAACCCTCCGGCAGATTCCTCAGACAACCAAAATTTTTGACCGTAACGGAATCCTTCTTACTGAGATTTATACCCAACAAAATCGCACACTCATTCATCTCTCAGACGTTCCTCTCAACCTCCAACATGCAACACTTGCAATTGAGGATAAAAATTTTTATACCCACCCTGGTTTTGATGTGCCAGCGATGATTAGAGCTACAAGACAAATTGTTTTAAATCATACTATCCAAGGAGGATCAACGATTACCCAACAATTAATTAAATCATCAATGCTGACGCCTGAACAAAGCATTTCCAGAAAAGTAAAAGAGCTGGTCCTCGCCTTTTGGACAGAACGCATGTATACCAAAGATCAGATTTTAGAAATGTATTTCAATCAGGTTCCTTATGGGGGTACTGCTTGGGGAATTCAAGCTGCATCAGAAACCTATTTTAATAAACCAGTTAATGAGTTAACACTTGCAGAATCTGCTTTTTTGGCAGGATTAACTGCGGCTCCAACAACGTATTCTCCTTACGGCGCAAATCCCACGCTTTGGAAGAAACGACAAAAAGAAGTACTCACACGAATGGTTGACCTTCATTACATTACCCAAAAACAGGCAGATGACGCAAGTCATGAGCAACTTCATTTTCAGTCACAGCAAACTGCTCTCCATGCACCACAGTTTGTCGAGTATGTAAAAGAGCAATTAATTGATAAATATGGACTTGCTGCAGTTGAAAAAGGTGGCCTACAAGTAAGAACGAGTCTTGATCTTGGAACACAGGAAATGGCAGAACAAGTTGTGAAAAAGGAGGTTGCAAATGATGCAAGTCTTAATCTAACCAATGGTGCAGCGCTCATCACCGATCCTCGCAACGGAGATATTCTGGCAATGGTTGGTAGTCATGATTTTTTTGATCCAAATGACGGCAATTTTAATGTAACGACAGCACTCAGGCAACCAGGTTCATCAATCAAAGTTGTCACCTATTCCGAAGCCTTATCTCAAGGTATGACTGCTGCAACGCAAATTGATGATTCACCTGTTGCCTATACGCTTGCTGATGGACAAGTCTATGCACCTGTTAATTACGACGGAAGATTTCATGGCCGCGTCTCAATCAGAACTGCACTTGCAAATTCACTGAACATTCCAGCAATCAAAGCACTTGACGCAGTCGGCATCGATAAAATGATTTCACTTGGAACACAAATGGGAATCACCTCCTTTACCAATCCAAAAGACTACGGCCTTTCAATCACCCTTGGTGCAGCCGATGTAACAATGCTTGATATGGCACGGGTGAATAGCACACTTGCCAATCATGGCGTCCTTGTCCCACTTAATCCGATACTCAAAGTAGCTGATGTGAAAGGAACTGTCCTTGAGGAGAAAAAAGATCCAACCGGCAGACAAGTGCTTGATCCAGGCGTCGCATTTATTATTTCAGACATACTTGCCGATAATAATGCGCGCGCAATGGAATTTGGACCTAACTCTCCTCTCTTTATTCCCAATCATTTTGTATCGGTCAAAACAGGAACGACAGACAGCAAACGTGATAATTGGACCAACGGGTACACTGATAAGAATGTCGTTATCGTTTGGGTTGGCAATAATGATAATACGCCGATGAGTCCAACCCTTGCATCAGGTATCACCGGAGCAGCTCCTATTTGGCATGCAATCATGGAAGAGTTGCTGAAGAAAAATCCTGAAACGCCACCTGTTCAGCCGGACAACGTGATCAAAAAATATTGTATGGGAAGAGATGAATATTTTATTAAAGGTACAGAAAATACAGTTAATTGTGGTTTTCAACCATCGCCAACGAATGCTTCAGGAATTCCCGTGTCCCCTGAGAATATCCTTTTACATACACAATAGGATACGATTTCTTTATTTCCCCCAACTTTTCTTTATCGCCTGTATAAACAAACGTTACCTCTTTTCCTCTTTTTTCCAGTTCATCAGCCATTGCAAAATCAGAAGCACTATCACCAAAGGTAACAAATTTCGATGGATTTATTTCTTTTTCTGCAATCAGTGATAAAAAACGATCCACTCCTAATGCTTTCCCTGCATGTTTTTCTTCAATATCAGTTGAGATCGTTGACGGGTCAATTTTATACTTTGTCGAAAATCCTGTTTGCTGCAAAAGCGTCTCTATCTCTTTGACCAATTCTTCTTGTCGTCTATGAAACTCTGAAAGAGAAAACCTATCATGCATCTCAACAGAGATCATTGTTTCTTTTGTACTGTCAAAAAACATTGACTCGTTATATCTCTCTCCTGTTAGTTGTCGTATTTGCTGATTGAGCTCCGGTGGCACAACCATCTCCTGATCTTTATGATGATTTTGATTTCCCGCGTGATCAAATGTCGTCCATGCTCCTCCTTTTTCTCCAACAATGATGACCTCAGAAAAGAGTTCTCTGTGATCAGTTGACTGCCAAAAGGGCTGAATGATCCTCTCAGTTACCCATTCGATTGAACGCCCGGTATTAAATGCCACCAAATCTCCTCGTTGTAGCAGAGAAAGAAGGAGAGAAAATAATTCAGGCGCTATCACCCGCTTCTCGACCGGATCAGTAAGAACACCATCAACATCAAAAAGATACGCTGTCATATTTTATAAGTTCATTTCTAGAGGTTTGAGGCGTTCTTGAAGGATTTGGAATTGTTTATTTGGGGTTTCCATATTGTAAAGAAAACTTGTTGCAACAAACCTGTTAGCACCTGCTGCAGCTGCTATAGTAATAGTTTCATCATTGATTCCTCCATCAACTTCTATAGGTAAATCCGTCTTTTCTCGTAGTTGTTTTACCTTCTCCATAAGATGCTCTTCAAACCTCTGACCCGACAAACCAGCCTGAATCGACATTACGAGGAACCCATCTAAATCGCGAAATGGTACGGTTATTGCATCAACTGGTGATTGCTTATCAAGAGCAAGAACAACATCGCCAAGAAGCTGTGCTTCTGCAACGAATTCTTCCTGATTTGACATCTTTTCAACTTGTCCAATAAATCTCCTGAAACCCACATCTGCCCATTTTTTGAGATGCTTCACAGGATCATCAGTCATGAGGTGTACTTCCAAAATAAAATCTTGAGCAAACTTCGCAAACCATTCCGGCTCTGCAATTGTTGTATTCGGGGCAAAAATACCGTCAACAATATCAACGTGAATTGTTTTTGCAAATGGATGGACACTTTTAATTTTGTCTTCCCATTCTTTTGCGTCTTTGATAAATGTTCCCGGGGATGGAATAATTTCAAACATAGTTATAAACTTTGTTCTATTTTTTTTATCTTCTCCACTCTTCTGACGTGGCGTTCCTCTGAGGAAACAGGTGTTTCAAGAAAAACTTTTACCGCATGTTTTGCATCATCAATGCTTAAGAAACGAACGCCTAATGAGAGAATATTTGCATGATTATGCTGTCTGGTGAGCTTTACGATTTCAAAAGGATCAGTACTCGTTTTGCCACTAATATCAACTGACTGTGCAGGTATTGCCAGAGTATAAAACAACGCACAACGGACTCCTTTATATTTATTTGCAACCATTTGTTCTCCCTGTCCTGAGCCACCCATCACAATTCCTAAAGCTTCCTGATTTTCTGAAACACCTTGTGCTGCTTTTCCAATGAAATCAGGGTAATCATCATCCTTATCGTATTCATACGCACCACAATCTTCGACATCATACCCTTCCTGTTCAAGGAATTTTTTAATTGAATTTTTCAGTTCCAGTCCTGTATGATCTGTTGCAAGATAAATCTTCATATTACTTTCCTACTATGACTTCCGCATCTGCTTTAATAGTATCATCAGTATTTGTTGTGATTGTTGCTGCTTTTTTGACAAGATCTTTTTTCAACATATCCAGATATGCTTTCTTGTCGGTCTTAATAGAAATCGTTACCCCAACATAATCAAATCTTGTAGCATTTCCAACACTTTTTACAGTATAGCCCAAATCAGAAAGTGTTGTAGAGATATTTTGTGCAGCTCCAGCTACGCCACTTCCATTGAGAATAATGATATTGAGTTTGCTGCGATCAAGTGTCACTGGCGTTGGAGTAAGAGTTGGAGTCGCAGTCGGTGCTTGTTGTGCAGAAGTTGGTGCTTGCCCTGAGCTAGCTGAATGGGTTGGTTTTGCAGTTGGCGGTAGTTTCAGCGAACCTTTTTTGCTTGCACCTAAGAAATATAGTCCGACTAAGATAATAATGACGACAAGAAGGATTATAAAGAAGATAGCGACAAAATGAGACCGGCGCCCATTTTTTTCTCCGTATGAGGGATAATTGGAAAACGAACTTTGTTCGCTCATAAATGTGAGCACATACTAGCATATTTTGTTGGGTTTGGAAATACAGCTCGTGGTTGCTATAATAGTACTATGCCCAAAAAATCATTTCTTCTTGTCTTCTTGTCATTATTCTTGGCATTTGCCATGATTTTTTTTGTTAAACCATTCCCTTCCCATGCAGATGAACTCGATGATATCACCAAACAAATCTCAGATCTCAACGATGCATTAAATAAATCAATTGCAGCCACCAAGCCACTCCAATCAGAACTGGACAGTATGCAAAAACAAATCGCCGATATTAAAGTGCAAGTTGCCAATGTTGAGGAAGACATGGCCATCAAGAAAAAACAAATTGATAAAGGCTATGCTGATCTTGCTCAAAAAGAAGAACTGTTGTCCCGCACGATCCGTGATTTTTATGTAAAGAGTTACTATAATTCACCACTTCTCGTATTTTTCTCAGCAACTGATGCTTCTGCAATGACACAAGCTCTCGCCTATCAACATGCTCAAACACAACAGGATAAAGAAATTATCACCAACCTTGCACTCTCAATTACGGATCTTGAGAAAAAGAAAGCAGAATTGGAACAGGAACAAAAATGGCTTGTCGCAACCAAAGCAGATCTTGATGATAAATCAGCAAAATTGGATAAAGTTGTTTCAGGCGCAAAAGCCTATCAAGCAACACTTACCTCTCAGATTTCCGAGCTCTCTGCCAAACAGCAGTCATTATTGGCAGCCAAACTTGGTAGCTTGAATATTCCTCTTTTTGCTATCTCTGGTGGCGGATGTTCAAGTGATATTGCCCCATATAAAGATCCAGGATTTGGTGGTAAAAAATTCGGACTTTTCTCTTATGGTGTTCCCAATCGAGTTGGTCTTAACCAATATGGTGCCTTGGGACGAGCAAAAGCCGGCCAGGATGCCGATACCATCCTTCATGCATACTACAACTTTGATGGATACGACACCTCGTATTCAGGAGTACAAATTAGAGTCAATGACAGTAATGGCTATGACTCAGGCAATATCATCTGGACGGGAAGCCTGGAAGATTATGTAAAAAGAATTTATGAAGTTCCTGATTCATGGACTGATAACAACTTAGCAGCGCTCAAGGCACAAACAATTGCCGCACGATCATATGTTTTGGCTGAAACAAACAATGGCGCGAAATCAATCTGCGCCAATCAAAATTGCCAAGTTTTCAAAACTGATCCAAAAGGCGGCAACTGGGAACAAGCAGTTAATGCAACTTCCGGACAGGTAATGGTCCAAGGCGGTAAACCAATCGCAGCATATTTCTCATCAACACATGGAGGATATATGTTTAGCACTGCTGATATCGGATGGTCTGCAACATCCTTTACCAAACACGCTCAAGATGCATCATCTAACATTGGCTCCTGGTCTGATTTGAATAATTACGCCTATGACAAAAACTCTCCATGGTTTTACTGTGACTGGGGCGGCAGAAGTCAATACAATGGGACAGGTTGGCTACAATCTTCTGAGATTGCAGATATCGTCAACTCAATCCTCTTAGTACAAAATGACAATTCGGCAGATTCGCATATCCTTCAAACTGATAAAAGCGATCCAGACATGTGGAATGAAGCACGGGTAAAGCAAGAGTTGAGCAAATATAGAACTCCTTTCACTTCTATTGATTCAGGATCTGTCGATGCTGATTTTGGCAGTGGAAAATCAACCACAGTGCATTTCTCAGGAGACGCTGGTTCTGTCAGTATCGACAGCAATACTTTTAGAAAATATTTCAATCTTCGTGCTCCGTCCAACATCCAAATCGTTGGATACTTATATAATCTCGAAATCAGATGATATAATTCTAGAAGAGTATCGAGATATGCCTGATATATTTGTAGACAATCATACAACTGTTAAGCCAGTTGAAACTGTTATTAATCCAGTTCCGGAAAAAATTGCCAATGCGCAAAACTCCAGACGCAACGTGACTGCCTTCTCAACTTTTGTGCGTGATCCATTGGGTGTTACTCTTGCCGAACAACATGAAGATGAACATATTCTCCTTTTCATACGCCGTGCTTTTGTGACAAATATTCCCTGGATTTTACTTTCACTTCTCCTTCTTATTGTTCCACCATTCATCCCCATTCTTTTCTCACCACTTAACTTACCTTCTGATTTTCTCAGTCCTGCTGCTCTCATCATCTTTATTCTTTTTTATTATCTTGTCGTTATTGGTATTATTATTGGCAACTTTTTAACCTGGTTTTATGATATTGGTCTAGTTACAGAAAAACGTGCTGTTGATATCGATTTTTACAATATTTCTTTTGTCAGTGTTGCAACAGCCCGAGTGCAAGATTTGAAAGACGTCCGATATGCCCAAAGAGGATTTTTTCAATCTTTCTTTGATTATGGCGATGTCACAGTAGTAGTGGAAGCGTCTGGGGAAACGCTTACCTTTGAGGATACTCCCCGTCCTGCAGAAGTTGTAAGTATCTTAAGTGTGTTGATTGGAGGACATCAATAATGATTATTGATATACCAACCCTGTTACAAACTATTCATCTCCAACTGCTTATCAAGGTTACAGCACTTATCTTTATTGGTTTGTATACCATTTTTGCGATCATGCTGGCAACTAAAATCCGGTCCTTCAACAAAATTCTCTTCTTACCGGCAAATGGCGGCGGCAGTCTGATGCAATTTATTACTATCGCCTATTCGATCAGTGTTGCTATCCTTTTTGTTCTCACGCTTATTGTGTTATAACTATATTCAGACGTGCTTGCAGTCTCGCTTTTCTTGCTTGCACTTGTTATAGTATAAGTACATGCCCGGAGAACATGTATCGTTAACAAAATCGAGCCTTGCATACGCTAAGCTTGCGGCAACGCCAACTGATACAAGTTGGTCTCAAGCATATAATGCTGGAAATCTCTTCGCTTGTCTCTCCTTGACCCTTGCCGAAACCACTGAAGACCGAACTGTTTTACAAAATCTTGGAAAAGAACTCTTTAACTATCTTGAAGCTGAATTTTTTACTCTTGAGGAAAAAACACCTGAGGCAATCAGCAAAGCAATTCAAGACAGCACCAAACACATTCCTGACACCATAACCATCAACTTTTGTCTTGCATTCTTTAAAGAAAGCATTTTATATCTTTTTTTGCTCGGCAGTGGAAGAGTGGTCATAAAACGTGGAGAAAAAATAGGATTACTCCTTGAAAGAAAAGAAATAACTGATCGAGAGATTCAGACGGCATCCGGTTATTTAGAAAACAATGACACGATTATTCTTGAAACAAGCCAATTCGCTAAAAATATATCTGACAACCATATTTTAGAAGCCTTACAACTCTCACTTCCCAATGACATTGCTGAATCGCTTTCGATCCATATGCATGAAAAATCAGATGGAGATCAAGCAGCAATTATCATTGCCTATCATGGAACAACTCATCATACCGCAGAGACTTACACACCGCCAACACAAGAATCTGTAGAGGAAGAAGAAGAGGAAGAGCCTTCACAACCTTATACACAAACACACCATGAGGCTCCCGCAGCACCGCCACTATTTTCAAAATTTTCCGAATTGGTAAAACATATCCGACTTCCCTTCTTTCAACACAATAGAAGAATTGTGATGGGAGGACTCACCCACAAGAAAAAACTTTTCCTTAGTATTTCCTGTATTATTCTTGTCCTTCTTGTCGTCAGTATTATCTTTACCAAACAAAAACAGGAAGCTGCAAAAAACGCAGCATTGTTCCAATCTACTTATCAACCAGCAGCAAAACTTTATGACGAAGGAAAATCGCTGGAAAGTCTCAATCCTGACTTAAGCCAACAAGACTTACAAAAAGCCAAACAAATGCTTACTGATGGACAAACGAAATTCCCCAAAGATTCACCAGAAGAAAAACAAATTACAGACCTTTTGACAAAAGTTCAAACAGAACTGGGTTCATCATCTGTAGCAAATGCTACTCCTGTAAAAGAAGCAACCGTTGGAAATAACGATCTGCTCACCCTTGAAAAAGCTAATACAGATGGAACTGGATTTAGCCAAAATGGCACAACTGTCTACTATGTTACACCAAAAGAGGTAATTGGTATTTCTAAATCAGATGGTAAGAAAAAATCTCTTGTCACCAATGATTCTGATTGGAAACAGGGAGTCGCCATCGTCCCCTATCAGACAAATTTCTATATCCTCGACCAGCAAGATGGTATCCTCAAATATGTACCTACGGGTAATACGTACAATAAAAGTGCATACTTCAAATCTTCCTCTCCTGACCTTACGAAAGCTGAGAGTATGGCAATTGACAGCTCGATCTGGATTCTCATGAAGGATGGCAGTATCCAAAAATATACACGAGGAACTGCAGATTCATTTACCATCAAAGGGCTCTCCAAACCTTTCAATAGTCCCACCAAAATTTATACCAATTCGGATATTAATAATGTCTATATCCTTGATAATGGTAATAGCCGAATTGTGAAATTAGCAAATGACGGCACATTCCAGCAAGAATATGCTGCCAGTATTATTAAAAATGCAAAAGACTTTGAAGTAAATGAGTCAGATAAAAAAATCCTCATCCTCTCTGGAGACAAGATTTGGGAAATCGATATGTAAAAGTGAGAAAAACTACCTCCTATAAATCATTGCAGTATCATCCTTATATACAACCACCCATCCTGCTTTCTTTGCTTCCTCGCTAAGCTTTGAGAACCCAACCTCTTTCTCCATGGGTAAATGCAGCACCTTTGTTGTAAAATTCTCAAGCATATTCTCAAAGGTATTTTTATGTTGGTCACCAGGTAGAGGAAGCAACAACGTATCAACGTGATAGCGATCAACCATGGAAGTAAGCGAGATCTTTCCACTCAAAATCCTTTGATAATCATCAAACGCATAATTACTTTCTCCTGGTAGATTTGCATTCCATCGCCAACTCGGCATCCTGCCATCAATAAACACCTTTTTCGAAGGATCCTTCCAGATAAGATACCCTCCCCAATCATAAAATGAAAAAATTTGCCCACGTGATGGATGTTTTGATAAATAGCTAACCGCCTGTTCAGGATACGAATTGTGCTTCCCAAAAAATCCTAAAGCGTAGAAAACAGGTCGTGTATCTAACAAAGCAAAGAGGAGCATAATAGCGACAAAAAGCTTTGCCATAACAGCAAACCGCTGGGGCGCAAACTTGATATGCGAAATATCCTGATAAAAAAAGACAACTGCTTCAATTGTCAAAGGTATCGCAACAAGAAGCCATAGAGGAGCATTCCTTATGCTTGAAATCCCTGCTACCAAAAAACAAAAATAAAGCACAATATCAAGTAATGAATATCTCTTGATATACCGGACAACAAACATTACAGAAAAAATAATAAACAGCCACAATAGCAAATCAGGGACAAAAACAGCTGGCATCCACTCAGCAACACTCCAACGAAGATTCCCATCAGTCATTGTCATCCATACCTCCCACCACGAACGCCAACCGTAAGGTGTGAGAAACGTTACTGCAATACTGACTGCAAAAACAAAAAAATTTGTCAGTCTTTGTGCTGAATTTTTATAACACCAATAGACGGTTCCAAGCATCAACGCAACAACACCTGCAACAAATCCTCCATGCAGGTTAACCCATAGCAGGAATAAAAGAGGAAGAAACCATCGATACCTTTCATACCATCTTCCACTTCTGACAACAAGAAGCACTAACGAAAAGAAAAACCACGTCAAAATCTGCGGACGTATCCCAATCATCGCTGCCACTGAAAGTAATGCGAGCAGCAAAAACGGCCATGCAAATCGTTTTGCTTTTTCTGAAACGGATAGTAGTTGCAATGAATATGCAGCAACAGCAATGACAGCAAAAAATGCAGCCCAAAAAGAATATCCAAATATCCCCATTCCTTTTGCCAGAAAGACATCTGTCAACCATTCATGATCAACAGACGGATAACTGCTCATCGTATAGGAGAACGGGTCGGTTGCCGGAATACCGTTTTTTGCGATAAGCTGGCCTATCCTAACATGCCAACCAAAATCAGGATCAAGAAAAATTGCCCCACGGAGCCAAAAATAAGAAAATATTACAAAAACAACAAGTAATAGACTTAAATGTTTTTTAAACATGTGATTATTATAGTTTAAATTTTCTCTTTTTACCTTTACTTATTTCCCTTATTCTACTATCATTGAGGCATGAAGATAACCAACCGTAAAGCATTTTTTGATGCGCTCATTCTTGAACGTTTTGAAGCTGGAATAAACCTCCTCGGAGCAGAGGTAAAAGCAGTCAGACTTGGTCATGCTGATCTAACCGGCAGCTTTGTTCGCATTACCGGAAGTGAAGCATATTTGATCAATGCGAATATCTTTCCGTATGAATATGCCAGACCTGAAGGATATGACCCTAGACGCACAAGAAAGCTGCTTCTTCATAAGAAGGAAATCATCGCTCTCAAGGCTAAAATGGAAGGCCAAAACTTGACAATCGTGCCTATTTCGATATATACTACAAGTCGTCTAGTCAAAATCGAACTAGCCTTAGGCAAACCCAAGAAAAAGATCGATAAGAGACGTGATCTGAAGAAAAAAACAGTCGAGCGGGACATAGACGAAGCACTTAAATACGGACGTTAAAAACTAAAGAATCAATATTCGCTCTGAGAGATATTAAAGAAATATCCATCAAAGGGGATGACTTGATTCGACGAGATTTGTTCTTTAAAAACTGCAAGCCGACTTTGATACTAGTCGTAAAACAGATCAAAATATAAATGCTAAATCTAGCATTTTCGCACGTCTTGATGCGAAGATCGCAGCCCTCCAGGCTCGATTGGAAGCTCTTGACGGAGCTGGCCGACAAGCTTATCTTTTTGCTTAAGCTTTAAAGCCTGTTCATACTTCTCTTCCCTCACTGGGAGGGTATGGGCATAAATACAGGTGAGGAAAGTAGTAGAGAGTTTGGTTTAGCTTTCTGCCGCATTTTTTAAACCTATACGTTGTTATTCCTGCCAATTGGAAACGGCAGCGCGAATTATATAAATTGGCTACGCTTGTAGACGTTCTTAAAAATATTTTTCGGACTCCGATTCATTGTCGGACATCTCCACACCTACCCCGCCACCTGGCGGGGTTTTTTATTCAATAAACCCTGTTGCTTTTCCTAAGAAAATAATCCATAGTTGAGGTGTGGAATTCTTCAAACCAACGTGGAAAAAGCTACTCATTGCAGCCATCCTTACCTTCTGGCCATATGTAGCAAGCGTAATATTTATCATGCTCACGAAGCATAGAGATAGCATTTCCGATCCTATGGTTCAAGCGAGCTTCTGGTGCCACACCTACTACTGGTCACCACTTTATCCTCTTGTTCAGCTTATTCCCAACTCTCAATCAAATCAGTTTTGGCAATCCAATACCTTTTATTTTTTTGTGTATCCTCTCCTGAGATTCTCAATTAGATATGTTGTCGCCTGCGCCATAATCTTTTTTGCAAATAAGCTAGTAAATAAGAATTCCAAGATAAAACAAAAGGCTTCCCCATCAGTCAGCAAAAGAAATAGCTGAAATATAAAACATGTTCCAACTTTCTTTGGACATCTTCACACCTACCCCGCCACCCGGCGGGGTTTTTATTGAAAACTAATTCCCCTGTCTATGCACCTTTCTTACAAAACTCGTACACTCTTAGACAAAGATATGGAGTTTACTAGATCATATCCTATGACTATTGAAGCTATCAGAACTCCGCTAGATGGTTCAAATACAAATAAGCAGAGAACAAGACTAGGAGAAACAGAAGCAGACCCTTCCTTTATGCGTCCCTTACGTGGAGAAGAGCTTATGCAATTTGGTGAAACAGAACAGCTACTTCCTTATGTTCGCGCACAAGCAGCACGACGCTTCCCTTTTCATGTTAACCAACTTATGAGTGCCGTCGATATTGGTATAACCCAATATCATGGACATACGCCGAGAAGAGACGGCACTGAAGCATCTATACATCAAGTTCGAACCTTGTATCGAGCTCTATTAGATGATCCTGAACTAACACCTGTACAAGGAGCAATATTAGGCAACCATGACACGATTGAAGATCTTGGTTTGACCCAAAGAGATTTTGCAGAACTTCTTGGGATGCGCGAAGATAAATTTTCTCCTAAAGATATATCTCGTATTGCTTTCGGAGTCAATATATTCAGCCGTATAAGAGATGGAAAAAAATTATCTCAACCAGCATATATGGGAGGATTAGAGGATCTCCATTGGGCAGATTGTGATCTGGGAGTTATTGGAGGGAAAGCCTGGGATGGTATAGATAATGGAGAAAATGACAAATTCATACTCATCAATGACCCTCCATCAATCGATCCTAAGAGAGTTTTAGACTTTGTAAATGGGAAATTAGAAGACGTACATAAACTTGCAAAGAGATATATACCGCAAGCTATAAGCACCCATATGCTCGCCGACACAATTCGTACCGCCAGAAGATTGGCACTCCGAGAACTTGAAATCCGAGAACTAGGAATAAGAGAGAATGAGACTCGCAAAGCAAAACTCGGACTGCAACAAAGAAATGCTGAACACAATGTATTTACTGACCATGGGCGAGTGTTATCCCCCACACGTTAGCAACTCCTGCCTTTTTTAACACTTTTGCAGCTTCTTTGAGGGTGGTACCGGAAGTAACGACATCAGCAACAATGTAATAGAAAAGGGGTGAAGCGGAGAGGGTGGGATTCGAACCCACGGTATCTTGCGACACGGAGGTTTAGTAAACCTCTGCACTCGGCCACTATGCGACCTCTCCTTGATTAATAAATGTTATTCTCCTTAAGGCTCGTCCTCTTGAGGACGACCTCTCCTACCTCTTATGCGGAGGAGACAGGATTTGAACCTGCGCGAGTTTTTTTAGGAACTCAGAGGGTTAGCAACCCTCCGCAATGGGCCTCTATGCGACTCCTCCATGATTTTTAAGTTAAATTATAAATAGTGGAGTCGTCCTCCTGAGGGCGACTTCCTCCCTCCTTATTTTGGCGGAGAGGGCGAGATTCGAACTCGCGGTAGGCGTGAACCCACAGATGTTTTCAAGACATCCGCACTAGACCGCTATGCGACCTCTCCTTGATTAATAAATGTTATTCTCCTTGAGGCTCGTCCTCTTGAGGGCGACCTCTCCATAAATATCACCTTTTTATTCCACTTTGCGTATCAAAAAGTCCGTGGATTGTATTGTACCAGAAACAAGCTTTCGATTCATCTTCAACAATTCTTGCAACTTTTCTTGACTTCTTTTTTCTCATCAACTAGCATGAAAGTATGGAGAAGAAAAGGCAACGCGCTCAACAATGGCAACAAAAGCAAAATAGTGATTCTCAGCCCCAGCACGAAGAGGATAGTCATTTTCAGCTACCCACCCATGAGGTGCATACCTATCTCTCCTGGGAAGCACCAGGTCGACCTTTTAAAGAACGAAGTCGGGAATTTTTTGTGAATGGCTTTCTCCTCATGATGGCTGTTCAGATAATTCTTTTTCTCTTTTCACAGTATCTGCTGATGCTCGTTGTCTTCTCTCTTCTTTTTCTCTCATTTGCTCTTTCAAGCGTACCACCACGAATGTTTCACTATAAAATAAGTTCTCAAGGAATACTCGTTGATAAAAGTTTTTTCATTTGGGAAGAACTGTATGATTTTTACTTTTTTAAACATCATGGAAAAGAAACACTCCACGTGACAACCAGAAGTTTTTTTCCTGGAGAATTGACATTAACACTTGGTGATATTTCTATTGAGGATGTCAAAAAAGCACTTCTTCCCTTTTTACCGTTTCGTGAACATGTTGAACCAACCTGGCTTGAAAAAGCTGGAGACTGGCTTGAAAGTAACTTTCCTCTTGAACGCAGTGCTCGATAGCTCTCTATTTGCTTGTTGAAGCTAAATCCAGTAAAATACAATATACAAAAATGCGCCCGTAGCTCAGCTGGATTAGAGCATTGGATTGCGGATCCAAAGGTCGGAAGTTCGAATCTTCTCGGGCGTACTATTCCTCAGTTCTAACGCATCTGTCGATTCTGGAGGGATTCGTCCACAGGACGAACCCATTATTGGTAATAAAACTATTAATCAGGGAGGGTTCGCATAGTGGCCAATTGCACGAGTTTCGAAAACTCGACCCGTTCGCGGGTTCACAGGTTCGAATCCTGTACCCTCCGCTTATATACCTCCGTAGGCTAATGGATAAACCGCAGGATTCCGGATCCTGATATGCGGGTTCGATTCCCGCCGGGGGTACTCTTTCCAACTTCAATTATAATTAACTTCAGAGACAGCTTGAGTGAAATTCCCAATACCTTGAAAATAAAAAATATATCACCTATTATTACAATGGTTATGCTCTAGAAATCTCATATATGAGCTACACAAAAAAAGTACGCCCAAACGAAGAAACAAATCATTCCAAATCAATGCCTCTAAAGTATGTAAAACAATATGGTGTATATCTCCTTCTATCTCTTTTTCTTATCCTTGGTCTTATCATAAGATCTGAAGGTATTTTTAACAATCATGTCTTATTTTTGTTTGATAATGCACGGGACTATTTATATGTTAAGAATATTGTTGTTGACCATAGAATATATTTAATCGGACCTTCTAGTGGTGGATTGGAGGGGTATTTCCACGGAGTTTTGTGGTATTACCTTTTAACTATTCCATTTATTCTTGGTTATGGAAATCCTCTATCAGGGAATATTTTTATGATTGTTGGTTCCCTTGCTTCTGTTGTTGCTGCTTTTTTTCTTATGCGAAAAATATCTAATACCTATGCTGCACTCCTTGCGTCGCTTTTTTTCGCTGTGATATTTTTCTCTGTAGCAACTGCACGCTTTATTTGGAATCCATATCCAATTGTCTGGCTAATGCCTTTCTATTTTTATTTTGTCTATCAATTTTTCTCAAAAAAAATTGGTTTTATTTGGCTAGCACTACTCTCAGGTCTTTTTCTTCATTTTGAAGCAGTCTACGGCGTTCCTATGCTTTTCCCGTTTTTTGTTCTTGTAGGAATTGAAATGTATAGAAAGCAATTAAAACAACTATTACTGGGGTTACTATTGTTTGTACTTCCTATGCTTCCTTCACTTGTTTTTGATCTAAGACACCATTTCTTAATTATTGGAAGCATAGTCAAAACATTTCTTACCGGCGGTGGCACAGTAACTCATGACAGTCATGCTGTACCGGTGATGACACGCATTGTTTTGCGTACACAAGATTTATTTACCTATACAATAGGTTCCTTAACAACCAACACAATTATCAGTATTATTTTGGCAATTGCTGCAATCTTCTCGATAAAACAACAAAAACGCTCCTTTCTTCTCTTTTCAGCTTTTGTACTTATCACACCCTATATAATATTTCTTTTTATGAAGTATTCCGTGTGGTCATATTACTGGATAGGTGAAACACCATATTTTGTTCTTCTTATTAGTTTGCTTGTTGGAACGATACCTAAAAAGGTATTACCTATTGTTGCAATGGTAATTGTTTTTGTTTTCTCAGGATATTTTGCAGACCTTCAATTGCACAAAAATGGGTATGCCAATGAGGGCTCTCAAACCTTGTCAACAGAATTGCGTGTCGTTGATTCAATTTATAATGATGCTGGAGGACAACCTTTTTCATTTTATCAGCTTACACCCCCTGTTTATGACTATGTCTATAGATATGTTTATTGGTGGAGAGGATATACTACTTATCATTATTACCCGCAACAACAAAAACAACACTTAGCATATCTTGTTATTGACCCGAGCCCAGATGATCCAAATGGTATCTTTTTCATGACTCACTCACTTAACATGCAAACAAAACCTATCAAGCAATGGAGTTTTGCTGGTGTTAAAATTGATAAATTTATTACGCTGCCGAATGAGCCACAAGTAGATGTGAGTATTTTCCCACCCCTTAACTGATTATCTTAAAGTTTGTTTACTTAGTAGCATTTCCAGTAAGGAGAATAACTTATACAGGTTGCTGATCCTGTTTAATATATAATTTCTGTTCTAAGAGATCTAAACACCCAATCCATATACTTTTTGATCTCAAATGTTTTGATATTTGTATTAAAATTACTTAGTTTAAGCTAGGAATTTGCATATCAAAAATTGGAATATTTGCAAATTAAGTTTGTTCAATTAAGGTTCTAATGATGTTTTCTACGCAGTACAAAATTAAGTAGTAGCTGCTATCGCTATCAACGCTGTCCTCCACCACCATGCCATGCAAGCAGTTGAATAAAAAGAAGAATCATTCCCAAAATTGACAGACTAAATCCATTTAATGTATATTTACCAATCTTTTTCCAGTTAAGTCCTCTTGCTTTCTTAATTGCATTTTGTACTGCCTCTGGTTTTTTCTCTCCTGACTGAGAAAGCCCTTGCAATTCGTCCAACGTATCCAAACCCTGTTGTAGATCATGCTCATCACCCTCTGCTACTGGTGTAGTGACTCTTTCAGCTGGAGCTGGCTTAACGTCACTTCCTTCCTGCTCACGTGCTTGTTTTTGTTTTTGTTCTTGAGTTTCAAACGCTGCATTCACCTCATCATTATTAAGAATCTGATCAGCTTCGTCTGGGGTTTTACCATATGCATCTTGCAAAAGCTGTTTCGCGTCATCTCTTCCTACGCCTGCCTGAATCATTTGCTGTACAAATTGTTCCTCTTTTAGCCCTTCCTGTGTCACATATTCTTTCAATGACTGTGGTACCTGTTCTTCGCCATGAGCACCTTCGCTAGGTGGCACATGTCCATCCTGTGGTTTGTCTCCCTCTGGCTCTTTCATACCAGCCTCCTGTGGTTTAGGTCCTTCAGCTGATCTCGCTGGAGGATCTCCTCTTTTACGACCACCCAAAACGAGAGAAGCTAAGCTCCCAAGGACAGCTCTTCTTGTTACTCCTGGCTTCGGTGGAGCTTCTGCTCCTTCTACTGGCGCTGGGCTTTGAGGATCTTCCTTTTTCGGTTCTGGTGATTTATCCGCTTCTTGCATAGACTTTCTGTCATTGTATACACTCTTCAGATTTTATGCAAATAGAAGAGAAATCCGTTATAATGACACAAGAAGTATATTGATTGCTCTAACTCCATACTTGATAGTAACTTTATAAAATCATAATAAAAACCCAGGAGGGATCACTCTTTAGGACGATCCCAATGAAAATAAGATTTGTTAATCGAGGAGGGATCGCATAGTGGACTAGTGCGCACGCTTGGAAAGCGTGTATGACCGCAAGGTTATCGGGGGTTCGAATCCCCCTCCCTCCGCCAGTTTTTTACTTGACTTTACTCAACAAATCAATCACACTAAAATCACTATGCGCAATCTGTCCCGCGTGTTTTTTCGTTGTTTGAGCCTCAGTCTCATCTTCATTTTCTTGTTGCCTACTTTTATCTCCGTAGCTCATGCCCAGACACCACCTCCTGCTGCTTATCAATTGGCTTCGCCAAATTTAGATCCAGATGTCCCCCAAAATCAACATACATTTATTCAGTCGCTTTTTCTTGAGATGCTTTTGGCTGTAGATTGTCAACTGACTGGAATTGACCTTACTAATCCTTCTAAATCCTGTCTTGGGCTAGATCTTAAAACAGGAAAACTTGGCTATGCACCATCTGATCTTTCCCAACAAAGTAGTCCTCAGATTGGCGGCCTCCTGGGAGTTGCGACGCAAGGAATTAGCTCAATGTATACACCAACATTTGGATCCCATGAATATTTCAGTTACCTCTCAGATAACTTTGGCATTGTGAAACAAACACATGCAGCTCCCTATACTGGCTTTCAGGGCCTACAACCTGTACTTGCGCTTTGGAAAACAACACGCGATATCTCATACTATCTGCTCATTGTTGCTTTTATTTTTATTGGCATCGGCGTGATGCTGCGTCTTAAAATTGACCCGCGAACAGTGATGACAGTACAAAATCAAATTCCCCGCGTGATTATCTGTATTATCCTGATCACCTTTTCTTATGCTTTTGCAGGACTGATGATTGACGCAATGTGGACTGTGACATATATGGGTATCAACAAACTCACTGATACTGCAATTACTAATCCTCTAACAGTAAGTAATACCGAACATCTCAATCAAACTGCAACAAAGGATGTCTTGAGTACTCCATTCGGTTTTGTTATGGATACTTTTCAGGCTCCTGGTGGTCTTAACGGTTTGGCAAACATTGGCTGGGGAGTAGGACAAGCACTTGGAAGAGTTGAATCAAGTGTTATCATTAGTCTCATTTTCGGCAATTCATCAGCAAGTTGTGGTTGGACTAACTTACAAGGCTGCATGCAATCTGTTTTAGGATGGATCTTTGGTTTTCTTTGGATGTTTATTGTTGCGATAGCTCTCTTGATTTCTCTATTTCGTATTTGGTTTGAGCTTCTCAGAGCTTATATTATGGTACTTATCTACGTTATCCTTGCTCCAATTTGGATTGTCTTTGGTCTATTACCAAAACGGCCACTTGGCTTTGAGAGATGGCTTCGTGTTTTCTTTGCCAATTTAGCTGTCTTCCCTGCCACTGTCCTTCTTATTATTGGCGCACGAATACTTCACGAGCTCTTTAATAATTCAAATGTCTTAGGAATATCTACTGTTAGAGATACACCCGCTGTTTTACAAGCAGCTACGCAACTCCAATATCATTTTGTTCCTCCTCTTGTCGGTAATCCTGCAGAGAATAGCTTTGGGTCAATCCTTGAGTTTGGTGTATTCTTGATAACACCAGGAATTTTGAGTACTCTCCGTGAGAAACTCGGCGTACCTCCAAACAAACAAGTGAGTCAAGGACTGCAAACATTTTCTGCAGCACGAGGAGCTGCCGGCGCACCTGCCAAGCAGACCATGAAGCACTTGAATAAACGAGATCAATATGGGAATGCTGTTGGACCTCTCGCTGTTGCGAGCGATAGAGCAACAAAATGGACAAGTCATAAAGTAAGTAAAGTCCCAGGTCTTTCTCTCTTTAGTAAGTCCGTAGACCAAAAAGATTGGCAAGCGCAACATTATGGCTCTATTGTCGGTTACGATAAAGCAGCACAAGATTATAAAACTGCACGCAATGCAGAAAAAGCAAAAGGTAAAGGTGCGCTTAAAGACTTTGACGACAAACATAAAGGAAGTGTTACAAATTGGGCACAAGCTACCGGTTGGTCCCAAAATAATGGAGCAGTCAATCCTCCACACATTCCACCAACAGGAGGAGCGCCAACAGGAGGAGCACCAACAGGAGGAGCACCAACAGGAGGAGCACCAACAGGAGGAGCGCCAACGGGCGGAACACCACCAACAGGGCAGATGCCATCTGGTAAACTTACTATTAATATAAAAGGCCCTGGTGGAAAGGAACAATCAGTAACACTTCAAGGGAGAACTGATGTTGTCCGTGATTTTGTGATACCACACCTTCCTGATGAGAGTACTCCAGAAGGACAAGCAGCACGAGCAGAAATGAGGCAACATGCGGCTGATCCAGAATCTATGTTTAGCAAACATTTAGAGGACCTCACTCCAGAACAAGCTACTGATGTAGAACATTTTGTTAACAAATGGAATCCATCAGGCTCACATGGATCTGAGACAGGAGGAGAAGCTTCGGGAGGAACTGAATAACGTATCCTAATAAATCTGGTAGATAGTTACTAACTAGTGGCGCTCTTAAGGGATTCCTTAGCAATAATACTAAACATCTTACCAATACCAAGCCCATCTTTGTCTGTTTTATCAAAAAGACTACTAAGCCACCATTTGAGATGGAATCCAAATGGTCCAAGATCAACGCCAAGGACAACACCATTCAATGCCCTCTCCTTCAACCACGCGATATCCTCATCAGAAAAGAAATGTTCTTTAGCATTGACGCCATATTTTTTTAATTCATCAATTTCGATATTTTTGCCTAAAATACCATTTTTCAATGCATCAATCGCATTGAGATAAAATACAGGACTGAGTCTAAGATCCGTGCTAAACATTTGTTGATGCCTATACATATCAGCAGCAATTTCAGTCAAAATGATTTGCTTTACGGCTTGAAGTCGTTGTTCAGCTGTTTGAATTTTATTAAAATCTATCTCATGAAGACCATTATGTTTGATATAATTTCCATTTTTATCCTGCTTCCAGAAGTCCTTACGATTTAGCTCGTCATACCCAAATACCAACATGCCAAGCTTACAATCTCGCCATTCTGCTTTTCCTGTTTTTGGATTGATAAATTGTCCACGCACGTCTTCATTAAAATTAGTATATTTATACTTTTTCCACATATCCCGGACTTTACCAATCAAATCCCCCTGGATCTTTTGGATAAATTCCTGTCTTTCAAAACGGACACCTCCAAACGAATCAAAGTGAACAAACTTCCCAAAATCAATTCCTTCTCCTTTCATGACACGATTCATCCAGGTAAGACCTGGCTCCAAATGAACAGTAACATATTCACGTTGCGCATTCTCCAAGAAGTTAATCTGACCAACCTCATTCTGATACGTACTGTTAAACTCCTTTGTTCGCTGATCTAATTGCCGCATGATTCTCTCTTTTTCTTCAGGATTATCAACAGCCCGAAGCTCAAGATCCATAATGTTCAACACTTGCTGCTGATCAGTTCGAAGCTTATGTAAATCTTGTAAGGCTTCCAAGATAGATTTTGATCGTTCTCCAATATATCTTCCATAGTCATCATATACTGCTACTTTCTGTTCTGTGGTAATTGCCATCATCGGAATAATCGCAGCGGCCATATGCTTACCAAGTGTCAATTCATTTCCATACGGTTTACCTTCACCTCTTGCGTATTTACGTCTGTTTGCATCAAGATAAAAGAACTTGCCCATCGCATCATGGACAGAAGGATTACCTGCATCATCATTTCTTGCACCTCCCCCCATGAGGCGGTTAAAGAACCATGCTTTTGCTTCAGTAAGTGACATACTCACTTCTACATTTTTCGCATGAATATTTAAGTTATATTTATGAGCTACTGAGTGAAGGATTGCGCGACGGACAATGAGTTCCAAAAACGCGTCAGGTAAATTGGTTGTGAAGAGGTTGATAAACTGAGTAAATTTCTTTCTATCTTTCAGTTTTCCTGTTTGGTCATCAAATGCTTCATCAAAAAGTTTTGCACGATCCGAAGACAAAATCGTGCTCCCACCAACACCTTTTGCCATGCGCTCTCCAGTAACTTCTCTAATTGCGTCAAGAATACCATTTCTCGTAAAAAACGATGAGTCAGCACCAAGCACATTTTGTAATGCAGTAAAATCACCAAGATTATAATAGGCAAGCACCATTTCCACCCATGCGCTTCCGAGTTTGTTATCACTTAATGTTTTCCCTTTATTTTCGCCTGTTCTTCCTTCTCGGAAATCGAGCATATCTGACGCCAATTTCTGGATCAAATTTGTGCGGAAACCCAATTTAGTCAGCGGATTCATATAAGTCATTTTCTTATATTCCTCGACAAACACTTTCTCATCACTCATAGCCTGTCGATAATGGATATCCTGTTCGTAAAGGTTTTGGAATTGATTTATTTCCCACAAGACCTGTAACCACAATTTTTGATATGTTGTCTGTCCGTCTTCACTATTAAATAGTTTCCCTCGCTGCTCAAGCATGCCGTCAAGAGTAAGCCCTGCAAATTGCTTACGAACTATAATTTCATGTCCGAAATTAACAGGAGTATTTGGACCCTTAATATCATACAAATCTTCAACTTCTGTTCTAAACCAGAAAAGGAAATTCGATTCATTAATATAATATTTTCCCCAACTTTTATCACCATGCTTCATATCTTCCTCCCTCTCCTCTTTTGTTTTCAGTCGTGCCTCAAGCAAAGCGAATTTGGCTCCAACCTTCCATGTGCTTGGGCTACCACTACCTCCAAGTCCCATTTGCCAAGCAAGCCCTTCAATACTATCAGGATCCAACTGAAACTCTTGCGAGTCACGAAGAGCCCTCCCAAAGATAGTACGGGTGGCACTCTTTTGTAAAAGAGGAAACACGTTTTCAAGAACTTGCTGTTGCCAGGCTCCTCCTCCATATCTTTGGTTCTCTGCACTGTTTAATATATCCTGATTTTCTGAAATGAGCTGAGAAGCTTCTTGTGAATCATATCCTGCCAATAACAGCGCATCAATAGTACGCGCAACCTGTTCATCGGAGAACTTCAGCTTCTGCTTCAACGTCTGTTCAATACTTCCTTTTTGTTCAGTTTGCCAGCCATGTTCCTCCCAATCAGCTTCGGTAAATTTTGTTAGGTCAGTTACTTTACCGATAGGTGGTTTTTCCGTAATCTCTGCGTCTCTTGAGAGCTCTGCCATAATTTTTTCAAGTTTTTTTCCTGCAGCTCCATATTCAAATTCTTCTTTCTCTCCATGATGCTCTTCTTTATGTGGATCATTACCTCTTTGTCGTGATTGTTGTGTATTCTCTGGATTGCGGTTTGCTCGTCTCTCAGATCTTCTCTCTGTAGTATCCCCAGGCCGCGTACCATTCGAAACAAGAATATTGATTACTTGACGAACAGCAGATGTTAACGGGGTCCCTTCTCGCAGCATATGCTGTTCCCATTCTTGACGAAGTTCATCTTGCTCATTTCTTGAATTTGTTTCTCCTGTTGGCTCTGACATAGGCTTTATCCTCTCTTTATCATATCGTTGTCATAAATCTAACACAATCCCTTCGTGTATACTTTATAGAAACGTGACAAAACAATTACAAAACAAATTTAAACCCTCTTCCCTTTACGGTTTGAAGGTGAATGGGGTTGTTGGCATCTTCTTCAATTTTCCTTCGAAGGCGAAAGATCAGTTGATCAACAGCCTGATCGGTAATCCCTGCAGTTGATTTGTTATCTCCCCAAACTGCATCAATCAACTCTTCCCGCTCGACAATCCGATCTGGATTTTGCAGCATAAATCGAAACAGTTTAAACTCCGATGCTGTCAGTTTGTCTGAGACAATTTCATCACCTTTTTTAATTGTATTCGTGTATTCATCATACCTGATGTTTTTTTGTCCTGTTTGCTGTCCACCTACCTGTTCATGGATAAATTGCTCAAAAAGTGGAATCTGAATTCTGTTCTCATGCAGCATGCCAACTGCCTCAAGATAAGAGACAGCCTCACGATCATCAAATTGCAGTTTGAGAAGTGTCTGTTGTTCAGAAGGAGTAAAAATTGACCATATTTCAGAAAGCGCACCGGTAATTGTTTTCTGTTGTAAAAGAAATTCTGCTAAATTCCGCTGTTCTTGCCCATATGCAAGCACAGCTTCAACAGAAAGTTTGATCAACCGCCCCATACCACCACTCAGACGTTCAATTTCTTCCAAAACTTCTTTTGCAATTTTTTTACCAGTTATTTTTTCAATATAGCCGACACGAAATTCTGTCGCTGTGGTATCAACAAGAGGAAGATAGACGACATTTCCTGCAACAAATTCATAAAAGTCAGAAAGCACCGATGCCTCAAGAAAATTCTCAAGCGGTCGGTATACAGAAAAAATCACTGAAAATTTGTATTTTGCACGATTTCGAAGAACTCGAAGATTGGCAAAAAATGCATCTGTCACCATCGGGATGTACTCTTCAAACCTATCAAAAAGGAGAACAACCTGAATATTTTTTTCAAGACAAAGATAATCTATTGCTTCTTTAAACCCTTGAAATAAAATCAGTTCATCATTAAATTGTAAATGCTCTCTGAAAATATCTCCTACCGCCTTATGTTCGTCTAGCATTTTTCTCTCTCGCAACGATTCAGTAACGTTAAGAAAAAGAAACTTCATGACATCAAACAGTGGCCGTTTTCTGATTTCAGAAAAATTTGCCATCACAAAATGCACTGCCTTATGATGTTCCCCAAAATGTTTCATACGTACTTGCCTATTATTTGCTAACAATGACAGCAATGTCGAACGCCCTGTTCCTGGCAGACCAATAAGCTGACAAGAACCGCCTTCTCTGACAAAATCGAGCAACTTGGTAATTTCTACAAGACGTGTTGTCTCAGGATATAATGATTCAAAAGAAATATCAGACATACATCTATTCTACGTTTTCTCTCTTGTTTGAGCAACCTCTCTCGTCAACGCTCTTGTAATTTTAATGAAACCATAGTAGGCTAACCATATGAGTTCTCTTTTGTCATTTACCTTTGGCGGTCAACAAGTAACCGCACCATCAGGATTCCCATCAGGAGGTATCTCGGACTTACAAAAATACATGAATAACTTTTTGACAATTTTTATTATCGCAGGAATCTTTCTTTTAGTTATCTATATCGTCTGGGCTGGCATACAATGGATAACTTCTGGTGGAGATAAACAAAAAATCTCAACAGCAAGGAGTAGATTAACAGCTGCTGTAATTGGACTTATTATCATTCTTCTTGCCACTGCTATCGTCAATGCCGTTGGATACTTCTTTAAAGTCAACTTACTCAAGCTCAGCTAATGCAGGATAAAATTGGTCCTTGACAAGAATAAAAAAAGTATCATATGATGAATATTAGAAGAGTATGAAAAAACTTTTTACAACAGTAACCGGAGCAAGTGCAGCAATCGCAACTTATCTTAGTCTTGCCCTTCCAGCAGCAGCACAGGTTTCAGTAAATCCTTGCCCAAATGGCAATACAGGAGGTACAAATTTTAACGTTCTTTGTACACTTACTGCAAATAATACAGGTTCTATTATTGCTTCTGCTGTCACAATTCTTCTTATCGCAGCTGCATTAATTGCACTCTTTTTCCTTATTGTTGGAGGTATTCGCTGGATCACTTCAGGTGGAGATAAATCAAAAGTTGAATCTGCACGAAACACAATTATTGCATCAGTTATCGGTCTTATTATTGCACTTCTTGCCTACTTCATCATCACTGTTGTCCTTGGACTGTTTGGACTTTCTCTTACCAACCTCACGCTTCCAAAAATTGTGAAATAAATTTGTAACTCTTGCTTTTTTTGACGAATATTTGTTAGTCTACATATATGAAGTTCTCTATTTTATTGTTCTTATTTTTCAGCTTGATATTATTATCTTCCCCACAACCTGTTCATGCTGCTTTTTCTTGGAATTGTTTTGACAACAGCATTCTGGGAGCAAATGACGTAGCAACGGTAAATTGTCTACCAGTAGTTGTTTTGAATGTAACAAATGCATTTCTCTTATTTGGTGGTGCTGTTTCCCTTTTTATTATTGTGTGGGCTGGGATACGATATATTACCTCAGGTGGAGATGCAAAGCAAATGAGCAGTGCTCGCTCTATGATAACGTATGCCATCATTGGGCTTGTTGTTGTCCTCTCTTCCTATTCCCTGCTTTTCTTCATCGGTTATGTAACAAAAACTTCAAATTGCATCACCAACCTCACTACACTTACAACTGGATGCTAAAATAGCTCTTCTTTTCACGACTAGCCTCAAACTTTGACCTACTTTGTTAGGGTTGCAATCAGATTTTTCACGTTATACACTTTTTGAGATGGACAATCATCCGATACCACAAGATGTTACAGGATTTCAATTCAAATTGATTGGAAGCATGACAATCAAACAATTTGGATATGTTCTCGCTGGTGTAATAATAGCGGCAATTTTATATTATCTTCCTCTTAATTCTGCCATTGGAATACTGTTTAAAACAATTTTTATCCCTCTTATAGGAAGTAGCGGATTTGTTCTTGCGTTTCTTCCCATCGAAGGAAGACCCGTTGATGTAATGATTGGCAACTTTATGAGAGCTCTTTTGGCACCAAACCAATTTGTCTATCAAAAAACAGGAAGACTTTTTAGTTTTTCATCAATTCCTGCATCCAGACCTGCTATAGCAAAACCCCAGGCACATCCCCAGACGAAAACGAATGCTGACAAAACACAACAACTGCAACAATTACTGAATGCCTCTCATACACAGAAACAAAATGCACTTGATATGAAAGAAGCAACATTTTTACAAGCTTTCTCTTCTCCTGCAGTATCTACTGCTAAACAACCAGTCGCACAACCACAACCTGTATTGCAACAACAACCTATCCAACAACCTATCCAACAACCTATCCAACAGCAACGTGCTTTACCACCAACTCCACAAACTCCTGAGCAAACACAGAATACACTTGAAAAGCAAGAACAAGCACTAAATCAACAATTGCAACAAGCTAAAAAAGAAGAACAAATCCAACAAGCTCGTGGTGCTACATCTGAAGCCCATCAAAAGGCACTCATGCTTGAGAGACAAGTCCAAACCCTTCACTTCCAGAGACAACAACTCGAAGAGCAATTAGAGTATTTAAAGAAACAATTGTCTGCACAAAAAGAGGCAGTACACCCTGCAGCTCCAACAACGCCAACAACTACAACAACTACTGCCCCAGCAGCACCTGCCCCTGCTACTGTTCCTCTGCAACAAACAGCACAACAATCAAAGGCTGTTCCTCAAAATACAGTGAATAAAGTTGGTCTCCCTCACATACCTGATACGCCAAATGTCATTGCTGGAGTTGTCCGAGATCCTCGCGGAAATGTCCTTCCGAATATTCTTGTTGAAGTAAAAGATAAAGATGGTAATCCAGTTCGTGCATTTAAAACAAATGCACGTGGGCAATTTGCGTCCGCAACTCCATTAACTCCTGGTAACTATACTGTCGAGCTCGAAGATCCAAAAAAACAAAATACTTTCAGTATTATTCAACTTGCAGCCACAAACCAAATCCTTCTCCCAATTGAGATTGTTTCACATGATGCACGAGAGGAATTAAGAAAACAGCTTTTTAATTAATTACTATGCCTGCCCAAAAAATTCAAGCATCAACACAAAAATTTACAGAGATTATCGATTTTGTCGGTAGCACAGTTATCATGGCTGGAGGTAATGCTTGTCTTATTATTGAGATAACAGCAAGTAACTTTACTCTTCTTTCAAAAAGAGAACAGGATATCAGGGTATATTCCTATGCAGGTCTTCTTAACTCCCTTTCTTTCCCTATTCAAATTCTTATTCGAAATAAACGTATGGACATTTCTTCTTATCTTGAAGAACTTGATTCTGTAATCACCAACACCAAAAATGTGCGATTAAGCGAATATATAAAATACTACCGTGCCTTTGTTCAGGAAATGGTTACGGTTAATACTGTATTGAATAAAGCATTTTACGTTATTATCCCCTATTCATCATTGGAGCAAGGAGCAACAGGTGCTACCCAAGTACAACAAACAAGTCAATCGCAAGTTGAAGCATTTGCTCAAGGTGCACGTAAAGCTCTTGAAGCAAAAGCATCAACTATTTTAGGACAGCTACAGAAATTCTCCGTATCAGCAAGAGTGTTGGAGAGAGAAGATCTCATCCAACTTTTCTATGAGCTCTTTAATGAAGGAAATCAAATTGAAGTAAATCATCTTGAACAAGGAATTAATACTGCAATTATTACAGGAGGAGGTGGAGCAAATAAATGAACTTTCCCTTTGGAAAAAAACCAGCTCAAGCAAGTACACCTGCTCCTCAAACTGACACACAAAACTCACTTGCCACGGTGCAGAAGGGATTAACGTCTGTTATTGATCTTATTGCTCCTTCCTCAGTTGAAGTTGACTTTCGCTATATACGAATTGGTGAAACATATCACACAACATTATTTATGGCAGGCTATCCTCGCTATGTCTCTCCTGGATGGCTGCAGTCAGTGATTGATTATGACCATACCATGAATATTTCAATGTTTTGTTATCCAACACAATCAAACAATGTGCTCTCGGATCTCAAAAGAAAAATTGCGGAAATGGAAGCGACAATTGCCTCAGATCAAGAACAGGGAAAAGCACCTGATCCAACAGTTACTGCAGCACTCGAGGACGCTCTTGGTCTACAGGAAGAGCTGGCAAAGGGGATGGAACGATTCTTCCAATTCGGTTTCTATATCTCCCTCTCTGATACGAATCTTCCTAAATTACAACAAACAGTAAGAGAATTTCAGACAACACTCGGAGCACTGCTTTTATCTGGGAAAACTGCAACACTTCAGATGGAAGACGGTTTTAAATCAACACTTCCCCTCGGTCAAGACAGACTTTATATCACACGAAATATGGATACAACATCTCTCGCCTCAACATTTCCTTTCACTTCTTCTATCCTCACCCAAAACAAGGGCGTTATGTATGGAGTAAATGAACAAAATGGATCGCTTATTATCTTTGATCGATTTTCTCTGGAAAATGCAAATGAGGTTGTTCTTGGGAAATCTGGATCTGGAAAATCATACACAATCAAACTTGAAATTGCCAGACAGTTTATGTTGGGTGCTGAAGTAATCGTCATTGACCCTGAAGGTGAATATGAAAAATTAGCTCCAGCACTTGGCGGTGAGGTTGTTGACTTCTCATCAAATGCCCCCATCAAAATCAACCCCTTTGACCTATCAGAGTTGTATGAAGAAGGGGAAAATGAGCTTGGACTTAAAATTCTGTCCCTTCATGGACTGTTAAAGATTATCACCGGAGAATTAACAGCAGAACAAGGAGCTATTCTTGACCGTGCACTAATTGAAACATATCGACAAAAAGGTATTACCCCAGATCCTGCCACACAGAGAAAGACACCACCGCTTATGGAAGATTTATATAAGACGTTGCTTGGTATGGAAAATGAAGCAGCGCGTGATCTTGCCTTCAGACTTGAAAAATTTATTAAAGGATCTGCCGCAGGAATCTTTAACAATCAATCAAACTTTGATATTACCAACCCCTTAACCGTTTTTTCTATCCGCAATCTTGAAGAAGATTTACGACCGGTTGCAATGCATATCATTTTAGACTTTGTATGGACAAAAGTAAAAAAGACGCTTAAAAAACGAGTCCTGGTACTTGATGAGGGTTGGTATATGATGAAATATGAAGATTCTGCCTCCTTTGTATACTCAATTGCCAAGCGGGCACGAAAATATTTTCTTGGTCTGACAACAGCAACACAGGATGTCGAAGACTTTCTGTCGAATGACTATGGGAAGGCAGTTCTTACCAATTCATCTATTCAGGTACTCCTTAAACAAGGAACTGCAGAAGTTGAAACTCTTGGTGAGACATTTTTCCTCTCAGAAGGGGAAAAAACACTACTTCTTTCTGCCGAAGTTGGAGAAGGGCTTTTCTTTGCTGGACAAAACCATGTCGCAATTAAAGTCTTCGCTGCGCCTTTTGAACATGAACTGATCACTTCAAATCCACAAGAAGTGCTCGAACAACAAAATGAGGAAGCTGCTCAGCAAACACAACAAGTACAAAACGAACAAACGCCAGCCCCTACTCCTGCTCCGGCACCGGATCAAGCAACAGCTCCTGTTATACAAAAAAATGATGTATTAGCATATACTGCTCCTGCAGCTACCTCCGGCTTTAAAGCTGCCACCCCTCCTGTTTCCCAACATAAGTAATTCTGATACTATAAAAGTATGAGTGACACAAAAACACGTGACCCCCAGGTGGACGCTGAAGAAAAGCAACGGCTGAGAGAAATATTTGAGAAAGACCAGGAGGAGGCAAGACAAGCAGAGACACCTAGTTATCCTCCACAGGAAGAAGAAACTCCTCAAGGGCCAAATACTGGTGACACGCCAATAAGAGACTCTATTCCTAAAGATAGTTCTCAAGGAGACAGACCAAGTAAACCTCAACAAACTAGCCCAAAAGGAAACGCAAAAAATAATAGTGGTTCACACTTCCAAGGAACGGGAGGAAAAAGCCCTTCCCAAGGAGGAGCTAAACCAGGAGGTTCTTCACTCAATGCAGGAAACTTTGCAGGGAAGGCATCTAAAACACCAGGCGGCAATCAATCCTTAGGAACTAAAGCACCACAAGTGGGAAATCTCGCCGGAAAGGGTGTAAAAAACCCTAAGAATAATTCTTCCAACTCACATTCTCAAAATCCAACAGGGCCCTCTAATCAAGAGAAAGCACAAAATGCAGCGAATACTGCATATAAAGCAGTAGATACAGGTCAACGGGTAGGGAGAATAGCAGCTGGAGATGAAACTGCATTAGAGGACTATAAAGATCCCAGAAAACTTTGGCAGGATATAAAATACGTTTTTATAGCTATTTTTATTGCCCTAACTATAGTTCTCTTAGTTATTGTTGCCGTAATTGCTTTCCTTATGACCATCTTTGGTGGTGGCAATGGAACAAATTCAGCGGTAGCACAAGCAAACCAATTTCTTACTGTCACCAAAACATCTGACCCATCAGAAGTCCAGAATGGTCAGCAGTTTAAATATACGATTAGTGTCACTGCAAAAGAAGGAGCAGGAGATGTCACTGTGATTGATCCTCTTCCTCCCGAAGTAAGATATGTTGGTTCATCTGGTCAAGCGACTATGCAAAATGATACTGTTATCTGGAGCTCAAAAATCAACAACCTTACCGCACCATTTACGACTTCTTTCACCATCACAGTTGCACCAATCGTTAATGATACCTATGTTGTTAATCAAACAGTGGGAACTGTTACAGCAACAGGACCAGCTCCAGGAACTGGACCTGTCTCAGGTTATATTCCCCCTGCACCTGCGAATAGTTGTAATGGTAAATATACTAGTCTTGTGCTCCAAAACTATCTCTTACCAAAAAACTATGGAGATCCTGTTTGTGATTATTCTAAAAACGCTCAATACAAGTATCTGCAACAAGTTGACCCAACATATGCAGACCTTTGGTTTTACACGATTACTCCAGGCGAGAGTAGCTATAATCCAAATGATTGGGCACCGCCAGTAGGACAACAAGCAACACTTGATGCAGCAGGCGCGTGGGGACTGTATCAAATGGGCAGTAGTTCTCCTCCCGGAAGTCCTCCTCCTGCTCCTGGGAAAAATGGACAATTCGATCGTGGTGACGTTAATTGGCAAATCCAAACAAATAACGCAATCAATTATAATAGAA
This sequence comes from uncultured Gammaproteobacteria bacterium, assembly GCA_964391315.1. Classification (GTDB taxonomy): domain Bacteria; phylum Patescibacteriota; class Microgenomatia; order Levybacterales; family UBA12049; genus DATIGJ01. Next base: position 78,316 of record CAYMJR010000003.1, read on the forward strand.
CTCGTCTCCATTGTAATTTTCGTTATTGGGCAACTGCAAGAGCATATTGGGGGAGATATTCATGTTAAATATAGAAAAAATTATTACAGTGATAAAAAAGAATAAATCATTTATTCCGATACTTTGTTGTGCAATAATTTTATTAATTATTATCATAAGTATCGCGATAATTTCTATTACAAATAATCCACAAACAACACAAGAAAAATCAACACCTATTTCTAAAACAACAATAACGCCGTCATTTCCTACCTCTACAACACGTCATTCCACTCCTACTCCAACGTCAACTGAACAAAAAACAACTCCTCCTGTTCATTATGATGATGCTGGACAAAGCAGTCTATTAAATAAAGTTGAGCATAGGAAATCACTCTCTCAATCTGATCTCACTGTTAGAAATAAATTAATTTCCACTCTCCCGTCAGGTTCAGGCACACTTTTTCAATCTACAGACGTAAGCATCCAGTACGTTTCAGCTCCCAATGTTTTTCAAGTTGAAATATTAACTACCAGTCTTGATCAGGCTAAAAAAGAAGCAAATGCATGGTTTTTGCTTCAAGGATTTAGTCAAGATGCTATTTGTAATTATCCCGTACAGTTTTATATTAACTTTTATATCGCTCAACAATTACGTGGTCATAATATCACCTTTAACCCTCTTGCCCCTGGCTGTATATAAGTTCCTCTTGATTACTGAAGCGTATTAGTCTTATGATTAAGAGAGATCTATGAATAAACTACCTAAAATAATTACTATAGTTTTAGTGAGTCTCGTATTGATTTTTTCCATTTTTCTTATTTCCTTCTCAACTCCCACCGCTTTTGCTCAAGCGGTTGGCTGTGCAATCACAAAGGTCGGTAATCCACAAGGATCTATACCACCATTCCCAACAGATTGTGTGTTTACTGGTGGAGCTGGAGCTGGAGCTCCAGCTGGTACATGGCCGTTTGTAGAAAAAAGTCCTTCCCAGTATAGACGAGTCGATCAAGGATGGGACCTTCAAGAAAATAAAATTACTGATCCTGCTGCAGGTAAAACTTGGATCTATGCTATTGCTCCCGGAACTGTACATCATATTACTGATGCATGTCCTTCCTGCAATGGCGGCGACTTTGGACCATGGTATCCCTATGTAGATCTCGATAAACCATTTACCTTTAAGGGTGAGTATCACATTAGTTATTACTATGGTCACACTCATATGATAGATGCGTTGGAAAGAAAACATGTCAATACCGGGGACAAGGTAGCGTGGGTTGATCAAAATGCTGTTGGAAATGGTGGACCATACTGGATGGAAGCTGGTTGGAGTATTCATAATTCACCAGAAGCACCTTTACATTTATGTTGTCCTACAGTACAAGGACAAAATATGAAGGATTGGTTATTAGGACAATAAGCTATGGAGAACGAAAATCAAAATCAAGATCAAAATCAAAACATGATAAGAAATAATATGATGCTTGTTTTTGCATTTCTTAAAAAAAATCCTATTTTAATCCTTGCCGGAATTGTGGTTGTTTGCTTTTTCTCTCTTATCTTTTTTTCCTTTTTATCATCTTCACAACAGAATTCTTCTACTAATCCTTCTCCAGGCCCTTCAGAAACAACTCACCTCTCGCCTACAGTTTCATCTGGAAAAAGTCCAAACGACGAGCCGAATGACAAAGATTTTGAAAAAAAATGGCAGGAAATTCCTTTCTCAAAAGATGACTTTCAAAAAATAAATGCTCAAAACGAAGCGCTTTCTAACGGATCCATTAAATATACATATGCGTCTGAAAACCCGCAGAGACCCAATGTCACAATTGTTAAAGATAATGTTGCCATTGCCCAACGCACACTTATGTTTAACTACTCTCTTACTAATTTAACAGCATATCTTGGTAAACCTGACTATATTGCATCTGGATCGAAATTCTGGGGAGCAAACGCTGTGATATATATTTATTTTGAGCGCGGTCTTGCATATACCCTTAATCCGCAAACACAAGAGGTCTATGAACAATTTGAATTCAAACCTGTTCCGCCTGATCAATTTAAACAGACATATGGTGATGATATTGATATGATAGGCGATCTTAAAAAGCAATAAAGAATTTATCCCTGTACTCGAATTGGCATAATCAGATGAAGATATGAAGGATCATTCTTTATTTTAAATACACCTGGATTGAGAGGACCTGTCATTTCAAACACCATTTCTTCTGCCGTGACATTGGCAAAAAGATCCAAAAGATAGCGGGCATTAAAGGCAATTTCATTTTCTTCCCCTGACAATTTTGCGTCGACATCAACCGTATTTTCTCCAACTGATGATGATTGGGAAGAAACAGTAATATGATCTTTATAGAATGACAGTTTAATAATGTTTGCAGCATCCCTGGCAAAGATAGAACACACTTTTACTGCCTTCTGCATATCTTCTGTGTCAAACGCAACGCTTACTGAGAAGTCTGAGGGGATAATTTTTTCAAACTGAGGAAACTCTGCTTCAATAAGCCTTCCGACAAGCACTGTTTCTCCTTTTTCAAATAATATCTGGTTACTTCCTTGAGACACATACATATGAATCGCTTGCTGTTCTTCCTGTATTGCCATCAATTCCTTAAACACGCGGGCCGGTACAATAAACGATTGATCTTCCAACGCCTCACTGTTTACGACCTTATAATGCTTTAAAGACAATCTGTAGCCGTCTGTAGCAACCAACAAGAAGCCTTCTGCTTCTTTTCTGACCAATACGCCGGAAAGAGCCGGTCGTGTCGTATCAATACTTGATGAAAAAACAACTGAAGAAAAATCTTTTTTGAGTTCTTCTTCAGGAAGTGTTGCAATTTTCTCTCCTTTTTCTTCATAAAGAGTTGGGAAATCTTCTTTATTATTAGTTTGAAAAACACTTTTCGTTTTTTTACTCACTACTTCAAGAATACCTTCTTTTGTTTGAAGGGTAATTGTATCATCAGGAAGAGAATTGATAAGCTCAGTAAATGTCTTTGCAGGAAGCGTCGTTGCTCCTTCTTCTTCAATAGTTACTGGAAGATATGTTTCAATACCTATTTCAAGATCTGTTGTACTCAATTTTAGTTTTCCGTCTTTTGTTTCTAAAAGGATATTTAAAAGAATCGGCAATTGACTTTTACTTGATACTCCATGATTAAGAAAAGAAAGCTTTTTTTGTAAGTTAGCGGTTAAAAGTGATACTTTCATATATCTTTTTTTGTTGTTGTTGTAGTGTATCTGGAAAAGTGGGAAAAATCAAGAAGAGAAGACTCATAATAGTAGGAATATAAAACCTTTTCCATTTACGGCTTGTCCTATATGTAAAATATGGAAAATATTTTTCGTGCCTGATCATTTGTGGATAAGATGTGGAGTAAATTGGGGAAAGAATGTTAATAAGAATAGGAGAGTTAGGTTATCACCGTGTTATCCACTGAAGTATTTAGTAATACCCAAGATATCCACAGTGACTTTATCTTTGTTATCCACATTCTTAGCTATCTTATCCACACCATGCATGATGGTAGTATGGTCGCGCCCACCAAGAATATTTCCTATGTCAACATATGTTAAACCAAGTTTGGTGTAGAGAAGATACATACAGACCTGTCTTGCTTTGACAAGTGAGGCATCTCTTTTGGGACCTTTAAGTTGGGTGGTTTTAACATTGTAGTATTCGCACACATAATTCACGACATCGTCAGGGTGGAGATGTTGTCTCCTCTCCGAAACGACATTTCCAAGTGCTTGTTGCGCTAAATCAAGGGTAATACTAATTGAAGAAGCGTTTGCTTGGGTAATAACTCGTAAAAGCAAGCCTTCGAGACTTCGGGTATCCTCTGCGTTTTCTGCTAGGTATAAAGCGACTTCTGTGGGAAGTTCATGACCGAATTTTTCTGCTTTTTTTTGCAGGATTGCTGTTTTAAGTTCCAAGTCTGGTTTTCCAACATCAACTGTTAATCCACCGGCAAAGCGGGAAGATAAACGCTTTTCAAGTTTTTTAATTTCTTGTGGAGGACGGTCTGACGTCATACAAATTTGCGAACCTTGATCAATAAGAATATTAAAGGTATGGAATAGTTCTTCTTGAACACGATCCTTTCCTTCGATAAATTGAATATCATCAATAAGGAGAATGTATGCAGTCCTGAAGCGCTTTTTCATTTTGCCCGTGTCGTTATTACGGATTGCTTCAACAACTTCGTTGGTAAATTCCTCACTAGTGATATAAATAATTTTTTTCTCAGGAGTTTTTTGATAGACACTATTGGCAACTGCATGCATAAGATGGGTCTTGCCTACTCCAACAGGTCCATAGATAAAAAGCGGGTTATATGATTGTCCGATATTTTCGGCAACAGTTTGTGCAGAAACAAAAGCAAGTTGATTCGAGCTTGAAACAGCAAAATTCGCAAACGTAAAATCAGGACGCACCCGGGGAAGATGTCCTACAAGCGGTTTGACAGGAGCAGTAGTTGGTTGAGTGGTTTCGAATAAGGGAGCAGAAAATTCTTTTGTGGAGGTTACAGGTTTGGTCTTAACCACAAAAATGATATCAATATCACGACCAAGTTGTTTGCGAAGAAGATCTTTTATTTGTCCTGAGAACCTTTTTTGGAGGAGTCCGACCATAATGGGTGCAGAAGCAGCTATCGTTGCAATATCATCTTCAAGAGAGATAAGAAATGTTGGCTTTAAAATGGTGTTGAAATTTCCTGTCGAAACAGACGGTTTGATCTCCGATAATATGTTTTCCCAAAGAGTTTTGAGGTCATTTTCCATAAACAGTGTATGAGCAATTTAATAATGTGGATAACTTATTGTCAAGAGGGAATTATTAAAATATCCTGAATACCAGTATTTTGTTTGTGAAATAGGAAATCTCATGCTATAATACCACCATATGGAAAAAATGACATTGAAGACCAAGAAGGTTAAACGCCAGCGAAAACACGGCTTTTTAGCTCGCATGAAATCTCATGGTGGTAAAAAAGTTTTGAAAAGACGCAGAGACGAAGGAAGAAAGAGATTAACCGTTTAATCTTTCCATCATGTTGCAAAAGCAGTATCGATTGCCCGGAGCAATCAGACTCACATCTCCCACTTCTTTTAGATCATCGATATTTCTCTTAAAAGTAAGTAGCAATGGTCTTACATATTCGAGATACGGGTTTATCGTTCGAAAGACAGTAGATAAACGAGCAGTTGTTCGTAATAGAATCCGAAGGGTTTTCCGTTCTTGTATTGAAGAAATGCAGCAAGAAATAAAGCCGGGATATGACATGCTTTTTTTCCTAACAAGTCAGATACTGGAAATGAAGAGAGAAGCACTGTATAATGAACTACACGAGTTTCTCAAAGAAAAAAATTATTTACAATGAAAACAATCGTATTACTTTTACTTTCAGGATATAAAATAGTCATCTCTCCCCTCCTCCATCAATTATTGGGGCAAAAATCGATGTGCCGTTATGAAGTCTCCTGTTCTGAATATGCACAACAAGTTGTTTCCAAATATGGAGTTGTAAAAGGAGGAGGACTCGCTTTTTCTCGTTTGTTAAGCTGTCAACCATTTAGTAAATCCTATGCAAATATTTAATACCCTTTTAATACAACCGATTATTAATATTCTTGTGATTTTTTATCACCTTTTAACATGGGCTCACATTCCTTATGCACTTGGATTCTCAATCGTCTTGCTCACAGTGTTTATCCGCTTGCTTCTCTATCCGTTAACAACAAAGCAGCTGCAAATGTCTAAAAAAATGCAGGAGCTCGTTCCACACATGAATAAAATTAAGGAAAAGCATAAAGGTGACATGAAGAAGCAACAGGAAGCAACAATGGCTCTTTACCGTGAACATAATGTAAATCCTGCTGCTGGATGTCTCCCAGGACTTGTGCAGATCGTCATTTTGCTTTTCGGACTTTATCCGGCATTGAGAGAAATAGTGAGCCTTAATGCTCATACGATTGTTTCTACGGTAAATGGATTAGTATATTTCCCAGGATTGAAACTGACAGCACCATGGAGTACTGATTTTTTCGGTTTGTTCATCGGAAAAACACCTGCACAGCTTTTTACTATTATCGGACCAATCATCCTTCTTATCCCCGTCTTTACTGGCGTTTTGCAATTTATTCAATCAAAAATGATGGCACCTGCTACAGCAACCGGCGCAATCACTGTTAAAAATGAGAGTAAACCTGATGACTTTGCAACCACCTTCCAGAAGCAGTCTTTGTATCTCTTGCCTGTAATGATTGGGTTCTTCTCATGGAACTTTTCCATAGGACTATCTTTGTACTGGAATACTTTCACAATTTTCGGTATAATACAGCAGTACTTAGTTGCAGGACCAGGTGGACTTGCAGATTGGACCAAAAAGAAATAACTTATGGAACAAGTAAAACTTACAACAGACGAACAGAAAATAATTGAGGAAGCAGTCGCAGAATACCTCAAAAAACTTGAAATAGATGGCTCATTCTCAATTGTTGAAAATGGTGACATGCTTGATGTCATGCTGGAGACAAAAGACACAGGTATTGTTATTGGTTACCACGGAGAAATCCTTGAATCATTACAGCTCGTTCTCTCTCTTGTTGTTGCAAAGAAACTTGGCAGGTTCGTCCGCATCTCAATTGAAGTTGATGGTTACAAGAAAAACAGAATTGAATACCTTGAGAATTTGGCTGCACAAGTAAAAGAAAAAGCACTCTCAGAAAATAAAGAACAGGTTCTTATGAATCTTAAATCATGGGAACGACGAATCATTCATGTTTATCTTCAAGACGATGATTCAGTTACCTCAGAATCATCAGGAGAAGGCAAAGAGCGTGTTCTTCTTATCAAACCCCGAGTTTAATTTCTTCAATTCCGATTTATCGTAAATCTCATCATTCTTTGACACAGCAGTAGTTCTGTAGTATATACAAAGTATGTTTGTGGAGAAATTAGAATCAACTGTTTTTTATCTCCTCATTCTTTTTTTACCCACCCAACTAGGAAAACACTTTTGGCCAGATTTCTCTATTATCTCCGGGATCAGAATCGATTACCTCTCCCCCACAGTATATGTAACGGACGTTTTGGTGGGATTAGTGTTTATTACCTGGTTAGTAAACACAGTTCAAAGGTCAAAGTTCAACTCTTCGACAAAGCTCAGGGCAAGAGTGCAAAGTTACAGTTCAAAGGTTAAAGTTTATTTTATTTTAATTTGTTTTCTTCTTTTAAATATCTTCCTTTCTCATAATATTTGGAACGGTTTCTATCACCTTCTCAAACTGCTTGAGTTCTCGTTTCTTGCTTATTATGTATCGTCAACAATTACAAGAATTTCACAAATAAAAAAGATTTTTTTCCTGTTAGGAGTAGGTGTATTTGGTCAATCACTTCTCGCGATTGCACAGTTTTTAATACAGGCATCCATTGGTGGAATCTTTTACTTTTTTGGAGAGCGGACGTTTACAGCAATGACGCCTGGTATTGCTAATGCGGATATCAATGGGAAATTACTTCTTAGATCATATGGAACTTTCTCCCATCCGAATGTCTTAGCAGGGTTTCTTCTTGTCAGCATGATGTGTTTACTTTTTTCTCTGCCATGGGTCAAGAAAGGATTTGAAAAATATTTTTTGATTGTTGCTCTACTTCTTGGATCGAGTGCTCTTCTTTTGACAATGAGTCGATTGGCAGTGATCCTCTGGGTAGCACTGTTAGCATTTGTTTTGCTCAATCAGATACAGCAAAAAGTTTATAAACTAGTTGCAGGAGTGATCCTTCTAGGAAGTATCATGTTCCTTCTTTTAGCAACGCCATTTGGTGCGAGACTTATTCAAACAAATTTAGGTGAAGAATCAGTTGTACAAAGAGAAGTACTCATTCAATCAAGTACGACATTATTTACAAGCCAGCCATTTATTGGCATAGGTCTTGGAAATTTTATCCCTCGATTGGCAACTATTCAGAAACCGCTTACCTTAGCATTATATCTACAGCCAGTACATAATATTTTTCTCTTTGTTTTAGTTGAAACAGGAATTGTTGGACTTGGATTTTTTATTGTGTTTTTATTAAAGACATATAAAAAATTGTTTACAGACATTAAAACAACGACATATTTGCTCTCTTCCCGTATCTTTCTTATTGTGTTATCCGTTATGTTGATCATTGGTTTGTTCGATCATTATTGGTTAACTTTGCAACAGGGACAGCTACTTTTTTCACTTGTCATTGGATTCTCCTGGGCGAAGCTACATGGCTAGAAATGGCTAAGTTTGGTCACCGTACAAAGAAAAATTTTCGAAGCTCGAGTTATTCTTGGAAGGTTCTATCTTTTTTCGTTTTGTTTAGATTATTCTTGAGAAAGATTTTCGAGGCTATAATTCGCATTATTGTCGCATTACTCTTTAATATATAGATAAATATCTTATGAAAATAATAGTTGCCTATTGACTCTCGTGAAATTATATGTTACTCTAATCTTTTACCATTCTTTCCGAAATTTATACGACTCCTAAGATCAAATGGTCTAGCTTTCTGTTTTACGATTATACACCAGATGGTGTATGATAAAGAGAGCTATGGAACATAAGCGTCCTTCACTTGTCACTGCAGAAAATAGTACACATACTCCCCTACTCATTATTGATAAGAAGGGAAGTATGGGTTTGTCACTTGCTAAGCAACTACAAGAACAATTCTTGACTGTTTTTGTAAGTGGGAAAGAACCATCCTTTCATAAGAACCTTATTCATATCCCCTTTCACAAAAAAATTCCTGTTGTCCCTGATAATAGTTATTCACACATCATTGTTTTTTATTATGGAGAGCAGGAAATTATCGACATACTTCCTTCACTCATGCAAAAAGCAAATGCAGTTAATGGCAAACTGCTTTTTGTGACGTCTCTCCCCTACAGCAACCCAGAACTTTTGAGATATCTTAGCAGTCCGGCATACCACAATATGCAAATTATTATTTATGGAGAACTGTTTGATAAAGAACTTTCTGAACGAAATATTGTTACGCTTTTTATTCATCAGGCAAAATTATTTAATAGAATTGATATTCCGAATGATGGATTAGGTAAGTTATATCCTATTTTTCTTGAGGATGTCCTCGAAGCGCTTGTTGCTACCGCATTTACATCAGACAAAAAAAGACGGATCATTTTATTGTTTCCCAAACATTCAATGAGTGAATTAACAGTTGCAAGATTGCTTCAGAAAAAGCAGCCATTACTCCGTCTTGATTTTGTAAAGTATAAGGGAAGTCCTCCTACCTATTATCTTCCACCGGAAGGAGAATACTATTTTTCTGACTATCCTTTTGAAAAAAGGCTTCGAGAAGTATTTGACGAATACATATTTAAAGAACCAGTAAAAATGAAGAAAGAAAAAAAGAAACGAGAGTTTCCTCGGCAGCCTAAAATGATTAACCCGGGTGTCTTTTGGATATTATTTCTTTCACTTTTATTATTGCCAATACTGTTTACTATTATGGCCTCAGTTGTAGGTGCAGGTGCGATGCAATTATCAATCAAACAAATTGAAAAAGGGAATATTGCTTCTGGTTCCAACTTCGCACAGTTTGCAGAAGGGTCATTAACTTCAGCAGAGACAGTTGGCGAAAGTCTTTTCTATGTTGATTTTTTTGCAAAGGCGCAAAAGGATGTTTTCATACGTCAAATTGATGTTGGAAAAAGACTAGCAGAAACAGAAGTTGATCTACTCCATGCAATGAATATACTTCAAGCGGTTTCAGAGAATAAATCCAAATCGCCTAAAAATGATTTCATGCAGGGGATAGCGCTTCTTAAAAATTCACTTATTATCGTTCAGAAGATGCAAGCAGAAAGAGAACTTCCAACGATAATTGAAAATAAATTGGTCAGTCTTACACCTGTTTTGACACCACTTCAAAATACGATAGATGCCTTGCCAAATTTGCTGGGATTCGAAGGAAAACGAACCTATCTTGTGCTTTTCCAAAATAATATGGAACTTCGTCCAGGTGGAGGATTTATCGGATCGTATGGAATATTAAAAATCGAAAATGGTGTGGTTAAGGATTTTTCAGTACGTGATGTGTACGACGCTGATGGTAAGCTGACGGTGCATGTTGAGCCACCATATGGATTAAGACGGTATCTTGGTGCGAATCATTGGTTCTTGCGGGATAGCAATTTTGCAATTGATTTTCCTCATGATGCACAGCAAGCCGCAACCTTCTTAAATCTTGAAACAGGGGAGAAGGTTGATGGCGTGTTTGGAATGGATACAACGTTTCTTAAAAATGTGTTATCAGCACTAGGACAAGTAGATGTCCCAGATTATAAAGAAACGGTAACAGCTGACAATTTTTATATGCGGACACAAATGCATGTAGAAAATAATTTTTTCCCTGGATCAACACAAAAAAAAGATTTCTTAGGTTCGTTACTTACAGCAATGGAAACACGATTGGCTGATCATACAAATGTAAAATATGATGCTCTGTTGACTAAAATAGGAGAGTCACTTCTTGGAAAACATCTATTTTTTGTCTCTTCTGATGCAGCAATACAAAAACTATTTACCGTCAATAATCTCTCATCATCCTTATGGGATGGGAGAGAAAAAGGAAAAAATACCTATTTGGATTTTTTTGGGGTGGTTGACGCAAATGTCGGACTTAATAAAGCCAATTATTATCTAACACGTTCAATAGATCAAAAAAGTATTTTAGACGCGACAGGAACACTGACAACAACAGCAACGGTTGTTTATACAAATAACAGTAAAAAGGATAGCCCTTTTGGTGGGGATTATAAAAACTATGTCAGGTTTGTTTTACCACCTTCAGCAGTGCTACAAAGCATTTCAATAGATGATACGAAGCAAGATATAACTAATGCAGTTACTGATCCTGCAATTTTTACTGCAAATTCATTTGTCCCACCAAAAGGACTTGAAGTAGAAACAGGTCAGGAAGAGGGGAAACAAACCGTTGGATTTTTATTACTCGCCCCAACGGGAAGTTCTAAGAAAGTAGATATTACGTATAACGTCGTGAATGCTATTTCTCCAGGTGCTTCGACATTCACTTATGATTTATGGGTATTTAAACAGCCAGGTACAGAGGACGATTCATACTCATATTCTCTTTCGTATCCGTCTGATTATCAACCAATTAAGCTCGATACCCGGTTGGGTAATGTAGGTGGAAAGCTAGTATATTCAGGAACGATATCTGAGGACACAAACTTAAAAGTAGAATTTGCAAAGAAATAATCCAGGTTGAATTCAAGACTTTGTTATAATTAGGCCCATGGAAATTTTTTCTATCCTTCTTATTATTGCTGGTCTTTGTTTGTTTGAAACGATTTCAAGTATTGATAATGCAATTATTAATGCAGAGATTCTTTCAAAGATGGGGAAGAGTACAAAACGATGGTTTTTAGGTTGGGGCTTAATTATCTCTGTTTTTTTTATTCGAGGTCTTTTACCCTGGGCAATTGTTTGGACTACAATACCTTCCCTTGGTCCTGTGGGTGCCTTAACAGCAACATTTAGTAGTAATCCACAAGTTCATGATGCAATTGAAAAAGCATCTCCAATCCTTCTCATTGGTGGAGGTATATTTCTTTTGTTTCTTTTTTTCAGCTGGCTTTTTTTGGAAGAAAAACAATATGGTCTTGCTGCAGAGAAATTTTTTCAAAAGCAGGCAGTCTGGTTTTTTGCAGTTGTTTCGGTGATATTGGCAGCAATAGTGTGGTTTGCTTTACAAATGAATCCTTTTATGGCATTTGGTGCCGTGTTAGGATCAACAGTATTTTTTATTACGCATGGGTTTAGAGAAAACGCAGAAAAACAAGAAAAGGAGTTGTTAAGAGAAGATAATAGGATTTCAGACACAAGTAAACTTTTTTTCCTTCTCATTATTGATGCAACATTTTCTTTGGATGGTGTGCTTGGAGCATTTGCTTTTACTCTTTCTGTGCCGCTTATTCTTATTGGGAATGGTCTGGGCGCTGTGGTTGTCAGACAGTTAACTGTTAGTAATATTGAAAGAATTAAACGGTATATTTATCTCAAAAATGGTGCGCTGTATTCTATTGGTGTTTTGGGAATTATTATGATTCTTGAAAGCTTTGGTTATAAAATTCCACAATGGGTTTCACCGCTGGTAACGTTTATTATTGTTGGATATTTTTTCTTCAAATCGAAAAAGGTACTTAAGTAGTTTTCTTACGAGGAAATAAGTGGAGTTTGTGATTAATATACCAAGCAATAAGAACAACAAATCCAAAGAGTATTACAATTTTAAATTTATTAAAAATTGGTTCTAAAGTATCCCACCGATTTCCAAAGTAAACTCCAACATACACCATAGCAGAAGACCAGATGAGTGCTCCTAAAAACGTGTAAAGTGAAAACTTTTTGAGATTCATTTTGACTGCTCCTGCAGGAAGAGAAATAAGGTAGCGAAGGCCTGGAAGAAGTTTGCCAATAAAAACAATTTTGTCGCCATATTTATTAAACCATTCAGAAGCCTTGTAATAGTCATGATGACTTAAGAGAACATATTTGCCATGTTTTTTGATGAGATTGACAATGACTGTTTCTTCAAGAAAATAACCGATACTGTAAGCAATAAGAGATCCTCCAAGATCGCCAAGTGCGGCAATCAAAACGATAAGTGGAAAAGAAAACGTTCCTTTACTGACAAGAAATCCGGCAAAAGGAAGAACGATTTCTGATGGAACAGGAATAAGAGCAGTACCAAGCGCCATAAGGAAGAAAACGCCAAGATAGCCTGTGGATTGGATAAAGTTTATGATAAGTTCTGTTGCTTGTGCCAGCATAGTAGTCATTATATCATCTTTTTTGTCTTTTTGAGAGCTTCAATGCCTGGAAGTGTGCCGTTTTCAATAAATTCTAGCATTGCGCCCCCACCCATGGAAATATGAGTAATTTTATCCAAATATTCTTTGTTGTTGAGTGCAGCGAGTGTGTCACCACCACCAACAACAGAGATAGCATGTCGGTTTTCTGTTATTGAATAGTAGAGAAAATCAGTGCCCCGTTTGAAATGAGGATTTTCGATATATCCAACAGGTCCGTTCCAAACAATTGTGTGAGCTTTTGCAATGACCGCCCCAAAATCTGCCTGTGTTTCAGGACCGATGTCAAGAACAAGGTCATTTTTTTTAATTTCCTCCACTTTTTTTATCTGTGTTTGTTTCGCATGTAAATCAGGTCCAACTACTGCATCTTGAGGGAGAATAATTTCTGTATGCTCTTTTTTTGCAAGTGCAAGAATTTTTTGAGCGAGTTTTACTTCCTCTTTATCTAAGAAACTTTCCCCAAGTTCAAGACCTTGTGCTATGAGAAATGTATTAGCAAGGCCGCCTCCAAGGAGTACAGAATCGGCAATAGTTACCAATTTATTAATAAATTTAATTTTGGTTGAAATTTTTTTGCCACCCATGATTGCAATAAAGGGTTTTTGCGGATGTTTCATAATCATCTCAAGCGACGTTATCTCTTTTTTGAGGAGGAAACCTGCATAAGAGGGTAGTAAAGCAGGAAGACCAACAATTGATGCGTGTTTTCGGTGACAGACACTGAATGCATCGTCAACGTATACATCACCCAGTGCTGCAAGTTGTTTAGCAAAAGCAGGATCATTTTTTGTTTCTCCAGGATAAAAGCGGACATTTTCAAGAAGTACTATCTCTGTTTCTTTTTGTTCTTTTAGTGCGATAGCATCTTTAGTAAAGTCATCAATAAAAACAATTTTATTATGAGGAAGGTATTCTTGGAGTCTTCGTGCAACACGGGCAAGTGAATCCGCAGCATTTCTTTTTTCCGGTTCGCCAAGATGAGCGATGAGAATAATTTTATTATGGTGTTTAAGGAGATACTCAATTGTGGGAAGAGACATTCGAATGCGGGCATCATCGGCGATGGTGTGATTGGGGTTAAGAGAGACATTAAAGTCTACACGAAGCAGGATTTTTTTATTGGTGATTTGAGCTTCATCAATATATTTCATGGCAGAATAATAGTAGTATAGCATGAACAAAAATTTATTTTCTTGCAAAGTTGAAGCCATGTGATATACAATACCCTCATGGAGAACCATATTCCTGAAATGCTTTACCCTGTCACATTTCGACAGGAAGATGCAAAGAAACTAGGGAAATATCTCGAGCAGCGCAGAAGCGTAAATCTTATTGGCATGCGCAGAGTAGGTATTAGCAATTTTCTCCGCTTTTTCCTTTATAATCCACACGTCGTCTCAACATATATCAGCAACGAACAAAAACATCTTTTTATCCCTGTTGATCTCAATGATCTCGTCGAACGAGAAATCTATCCTTTTTGGACATTGACGCTCAAACGAGTGGTTGACGCATCTGAGACAACAACATTGCCTGATACCGTAAAAGAGAAGATTAATTCACTTTTTTTGACAAGTATTCAATCACAAGATCTTTTTCTCGTTATTGATACTCTCAGAAGGGCACTGCTTTTGCTTGTTGAGAATAATATGTATCCCACACTTTTTTTCTTGCGGTTTGACCGTCTGCAGGATGCATTTAACCCGACCTTCTTTGATAATTTGGAAGGCCTCTATGACGCCGCACACGAGCGTTTAGCATATGTTTTTACCAGTTACCGTAGTCTTGATAGTATCTTTCCAACTGCAAAGACTTCATTATCTGTTTTTGCTCAGCAAATGTTTGTTCATCCAGCTTTGGAAGAAGACATGGAAATTGTTTATCAAACATATAAAGATCGATACAATCTTGATTTGTCTCCTAAGGTTGAAAAAGAGCTGTTTTCTCTGGTTGGGGGAAATATCCAATATCTCCAGTTAGCGCTTATTATTTTGAATGAAAAAAAGAAAGAAAAAATTGCAACAGAAAAACAGTTAAAGGATTTATTACTTTCGGATGAACGTATTACACTTGAATCTGAAGAATTGTGGGAGAGTTTGAATAGGGAAGAACAAAAAGTGCTTCTTGCAGTTGTAAACAATGAAGAAGTTTCTCAAAAAGATGAAATCACAGCTACATATCTTTGGGATACTGGGTTTATCAAAGAAAACAAAGTATTTAGTCCGCTATTTACTGAATACTTGCTTCATAAATCTTTAGATGAAAATAAGTCTGAAGAAAAGGTCCATTTAACACGAAAAGAACATTTACTGTTTAAATTACTTGAAGCACATTTGGGTGATATTTGTGAGCGGGATGGAATTATCGAGACTGTCTGGCCTGAATATAAAGAATTTGGTGTATCTGACTGGGCGATTGACCGACTTGTTGCAAGAGTGCGCGTAAAACTTCGCGAACAGAAAAGTCCGTATGAAATTGTCACAGTTCGTACCCGCGGATACAAACTCTCTACCGTGAAAGAGTAAGCCTCATTTGTACTTGACTTCTTTATTGCTGAGTGATTAAATGCCATGAGTAAAACTGTTTGGATTAATACCATGGGCTATGGCAGAAACTATTCGACCAAATGGTCAAAGAAGAAAATCGCTGGAACATCGTCGTCATCCAGTAAGAACGTTTAGTGTTCGTTCTGTTGATACATCACAAACACCTCAACCTCAACAAGAGTGGAAATCTGAATTCCCCAATCATTTTAAAGCAAATCTTCGAGACACAACATTTATGCTCTTTGAAGTTTTGGGACGCGGTGATGTTTATGGACAAGGTCCATTTGAGAATATCGATACTACCATGGCAAAAAACGTGCTAGGTATGGCGGTTGACACGGCAAGGGTGATGGGAGAATCCTACATGGATGATGACAGACATCCGACTGTTTATGATCCAGCAACAAAGACTGTTACGCTGTCTGATGGTTTTAAAAGAGCATATCATGCATATTTAGATTCTGAATTATTTAGATTTGGATTACCAGTGGAACTTGAGGGTGCAGGTGCTCCGCCAAGTCTTACCTGGTCAATGAATGAATTCTTTCTTGCCGGTCATACACCCGCATTTTTAAATGCACTTGGTCCTCCGATGACAGTAGTACAGCTGCAAATGGGACCGCATCCATCTAAAGAGCCACCTGAGGATCCAGAAAAACGTAAAGAATGGGAGGCTCAACGAAAGCAAAGGAAGTTCCAAGATCAGCTTGCGAAATTAATAGAAGAGAAACAATGGACAGCAAGGATGGTTTTGACAGAACCGGATGCGGGATCTGATGTAGGTGCTGCCAGGACGAAAGCAACCCCACACGAAGATGGAACATGGCGAGTAGATGGTATAAAAAGATTTATAACCGGTGGAGAACATGGAGTGGCAGATAATAATATCGATTATGTACTTGCACGAACAGATGATCCTTCAACAGGTACTGATGGTTTGTCTCTTTTTGCTGTACCAAAGTATAAATTTGATCCGGAGACAGGAGAATTGGGTGAACCAAATGGAGTAACGGAAGAACGTCTGGAGAAAAAAATGGGTTTGAAATCATCACCCACTACAGAACTGAAGTTTGATTCTGCGGTTGGTTACCTTATCGGAGAAAAAAATAAAGGGCTTAAAGAAATGTTTCATGTGATGAGGTATATGAGAATGACGATAGGTGCAAAGGCCGTTGCAGGAATGTCTTTGGCATATCTCCATGCTCGTGATGAGGCAAAACGAAGGGAACAGGGTGCGGATATAACCAGGGCACTGGAGAAGGGAGCTCCAAAGGTCAGAATTATTGACCATGCACCGATAAGAAGAAGTCTCCTTGAACAAAAAGCATATGCAGAAGGATTTAGAGCACTCCTTCTTTACACTGCATCGCTAATGGATGATCGTGTTCTGGCAGAAGCTGAAGGGAAATCAGGTGAGAAGCAAAAAAGACTTATCGACCTTTTTTTGCCACTTGTTAAAGGAGCTGGTTCGGAACAGGAACAAAAACAGGTAAGAAAAGCGCTTGAGATTTTTGGTGGATCAGGATATTTGCAAGATAATCCACTTGAGCAATACGTTCGTGATGCCCAAATAGATACAATCTACGAAGGGACTACGACAATTCAAAGTATGGATTTTGTTTTTCGTAATGTATTGCGTGAAAATGGCAAAGTGTTGAGTGGAGTTCTTGATGAAGTTAGTGGTTTTGTTCATAGAGATTGGTTAAAGAAGAAAGCTGATGTTGCAAAAGTAGTTTTTCAAAGAGGCGAGGATGCTAAAACAAACTTAGGAAGAGAATATCAGTTATTAGGTAAGGCAGTTAACAAATTTAGGTCGATGTCCAGAACAATGAGACTTGCAGCATTGAGGGCGACAAAAGATTTACCTGGACTTAAAGCGGATAAAGATAAGCTACATAAGATTAATCAACATGGTCAATTATTTATGGAGGCGTTTGGTGATTTGATGGTTGGATATTTATTACTGCGACAAGCAGAAGTTGCTAAGGAAAAACTCAAGACTGCAACAGGAGCAGAGAGAGATTTTTATGAAGGGAAAATTGCCTCAGCACGTTATTTTGCCAATAACATCCTCCCACAAATTTCTTCTGATCGTGAGATCATGAGACAAAATATGAGGGTAGGAAGTTTTGATATCAAATCCGTACCAGAAGCCGCTTTCTAACGGCTTCTTCCTTTGTTGATCTCCAGCATGATATAATTAGCCTCAGTATGGATAAAGTATATAGACATCAAGAAGTTGAAGAGAAGATTTATAAAGACTGGGAAGAAAAAGGATATTTCAAACCAGAGGTAAATCCAAACGGAAAACCTTACACGATTATTCTTCCACCACCAAATGCTAATGGAGATCTTCATTTTGGTCATGCAATGTTTGTCGTTGAAGATATTTTGATTCGCTATCACCGCATGGTTGGCGACGCTGCATTATGGCTTCCAGGAACTGACCATGCAGGGACTGAAACACAATTTGTTTTTGAGAAAAAACTGCAGGCAGAAGGCAAGTCTCGTTTCGACTATAGTCGCGAAGAACTCTACAAAATGATTTGGGATTATGTTGCAGAAAATCGGGGAGGTATTGAAAATCAGTTGAAAAGGCTTGGTTTTTCGCTTGATTGGTCTCGAGAGAAATTTACCTTAGATAAAGATGTTGTCTCAATTGTGAACGACACTTTCCGAAAAATGTATGATGATGGATTGGTTTACCGAGATTACCGATTAGTTAACTATTGCACGCGAGATGGTACGTCTTTTTCAGATCTTGAAGTTGTTCATGAAGAACGGACCGATCCGCTTTATTACGTCAAATATGGTCCTTTAGTTCTCGCAACGACACGTCCAGAGACAAAATTTGGTGATACGGCTGTTGCTGTTAATCCAAATGATAAACGATACAAAGAATATATCGGACAAGAAATTGAAATTGAAACAGTGCTTGGAAAAGCAAAGATTAAAGTGATTGCTGATGACTATGTAGACCCGGAATTTGGAACAGGTGTTGTGAAGATGACTCCTGCTCATGACTTTAATGATTTTGAAGTAGGGAAGCGGCACAATCTTGAAATGCGGCAAGTGATTGGATTTGATGGCAAGATGAATCATTATGCAGGAAAATTTGAAGGATTGTATGTCAAACAGGCACGAAAAGCTGTTGTTGAGGAAATGCAACAAAAAGGACTCATTGAAAAAATCGATGAGAACTATGTTCATCGCGTTGGTGTTTGTTACAAGTGTAAAACTGTTCTTGAACCATTACCTCTTGAGCAATGGTATGTAAAAGTAAAGCCATTGATTGAAAACGCAGAGAGAGCAATCGACAATGGCTTTGTAAAGATTTATCCGCAAAATTTTGTTCATACACTCAAGCAATGGTATGCAGGCCTTCGTGATTGGAATATCTCACGGCAAAATGTCTGGGGAATACAAATTCCTGTTTGGTATGAAATCGATGATGAAGCAAACTTCTCTGTTAATTTTATTGATAAAGAAAAAAACTTGCAGAAAGGAACACTTCGTGAAGTTTTGGAAAGAGGACATGATTTGGAAGAGATTGTTAAAGGCTTACAAAAAGTAATTGCTCCGATTGAGGCAAAAGTTGTTTTTGAAGACCAAAAAGAGGTAGGAAAACGATATCTTCCGGAAACAGATACGTTTGATACATGGTTTTCTTCAGGACAATGGCCATACGTGACATTAAAGACGACGAAAGAAGGAGATTTTGAAAAGTTTTATCCAACATCTGTAATGGAAACAGGTTATGATATTTTGCGGGCGTGGGTTTCCCGTATGTTGATCCTTGGTCTGTACGTTGCCAATGGCAAGCATGTTACCGATCCTGAGATTTTGCAAAAGACTGTTCCTTTTAAGGATGTTATTCTTCATGGATTGGTTAATGATCCCTATGGAAAGAAAATGAGTAAAAGTAAGGGAAATGTGGTAAGCCCTTTGGAAGTTGCAGATCAATATGGTGCGGATGCTGTACGTCTTGCTCTCGTTTATGGAACAGGTCTTGGAAATGATCAGGCAATGTCTTATCCAAAATTAGATGCAGCAAAGAAGTTTGCAAATAAGTTGTGGAACATGGCACGCTTCATAGAAATGAAGCGATCTCAAATCTCAAATCTCAAATCTCAAATCTCATCGTTGGAAGAATTAGCAAAAATTGCGGAAAACGAATCAGACAAAGAGTGGGTTAAAAGGGTTGAGGAATTAACGAAAGAAATTTCAAAATATTTGGATAGTTATCAGTTTAATCTCGCTGCTGAACGACTTTACGAATTTAGCTGGCATGAATTTGCTGATAAATATATTGAAGATGTTAAAAACCGTATTGATGACAATTCATTCAGGATTCTTAATTCATTATTCATAATTCAATTAAAGCTTCTTCATCCGTTTATGCCATTTATTACCGAGGAGATTTATCAGAAACTCGGTGGAGAAGGATCTATCATGATTTCCACATGGCCTCAACAATAGTCTTGTTTCTTCTCTAAAAAAGGTTTATGATGGGTCGTATGCAAGAGCATCAGCCTCAGACCTCAGCATTATTCCCGAAGATTTTCCGATTTATTACCGAAAGAGCTGTGTTAGTCGTAATTAGCCTCGTTTCCTTAGTTCTTCTGACCGCAATTGTGATGCAGGGATTACAGCTTCAGAAGACACTTCATCAATCAGAAATTGCTAAAGCAAAGCGGGCAGAACTCACAAAAGAACTCGCCTATTGGCAAGATGTTGTCAGGCAGTATGGTAATTATCGCGATGCCTATTTTAAAATTGCGACAATCCAATATCAGTTAGGACAAGTTGCGCAAGCAAAAAGTACATTGGAAAAGGTAATTGCGCTTGATCCAAATTTTGAAAATGCAAAGGTGCTTGGAGCTAAAATTTCCGCACAATAACCCTTTATCTTACATATTTTACGCACAATATTTACACAATTGTTGACATTGAGTGATATAAGAATGTAGTGTATAATTGCCTCTTCATATGAATCCATTATTTGGTAAGTCTCTGCTTAATTCTCTTTTGCAAGAAATAAGGAATATGCGAAAACGCCTCAGAGAGACACGAGATGCAGCACGCGAAGAGGCAAGTATGTGGTTAAAAGGACTAGATGCGCCTTGGACACGAGAAAGACTACAGCTTTTTGTTAAAGATGCACTTAAAGGTAGAAAAATCTTTGTTGTTGCTAATCGGGAACCATATATCCATAAAAAAATAGGAGATCAGATAAGTTATTATGTGCCGGCAAGTGGGATTGTAACCGCCTTAGAACCTGTCATGCAGGCATGTGGTGGCATGTGGATTGGGCATGGGAGTGGAAATGCAGACAAGCTTGTAGTTGACGAGAGAGATAGAGTAGAAGTCCCACCGAAGGAGCCCCGTTATACACTAAAAAGAGTATGGTTATCAGATAAGGAAGAACAAGGATATTATTTAGGTTTTTCAAATGAAAGTATTTGGCCGCTTTGTCATATAGCCTATGTTCGTCCAGTTTTTAAAAAAGCAGACTGGGAGCTATATAAGGAAGTTAATGAAAAATTTGCTGATGCCGTCCTTGAGGAAATAAAGGATCAAGAAAAGCCGATGGTATTAATTCAGGATTATCATTTTGCATTGCTTCCGCGTCTGATTAAAAACAAAAGACCAGACGCAATAATTGGTCTTTTTTGGCATATTCCCTGGCCCAATGCAGAATCATTTAGTATTTGTCCATGGAAAAAAGAATTACTGACTGGCATGCTTGGTGCAGATCTTATTGGATTTCATACACAATTCCACTGCAATAACTTTATTGATACTGTGGGACGGCAACTTGAAGCACTTATTTCCTGGGATAAGTTTACGATCACAAAAGACGGTCATAGGACCGCTATAAAAGCATTTCCGATTAGTATTGAATTTAATAATTTACAAATTTCAGAAGAGGAACAAAGAATAAATAAGGAAGAAAAGAAGCAATTGTTAGAAACAGTTGGAGTTACATCTCAATATATCGGTGTCGGTGTTGATCGACTCGACTATACAAAAGGAATTCTTGAACGGTTAAAGGCAGTTGAAATTTTTTTAGATAAATACCCTTCATATATTGGTAACTTTACGTTTATTCAGCTTTCATCCCCAAGTAGAACCTCAGTCAAAGAGTATGCAGATTTTGCTGATAAGGTTGCAAAGGAAATTGAAAGAATTAATAATCGTTTGCAAAAGGATAATTGGAAACCAATTATCTATTTAGAAGAACATAGAGATCATGAATTTATTGATACACTTTACCGGTCGGCGAATTTTTGTCTTGTTACCTCTCTCCATGATGGAATGAATCTAGTGTCAAAGGAATTTGTCGCGGCGCGATATGATGAGAAAGGAGTTTTGATTCTTAGTCAATTCGCAGGATCTGCACAAGAACTGCGTGGTGCATTAATTATTAATCCGTATGATGCAGATCAAACTGCAGATTCCATTTTCAAAGCGCTTCATATGAAAGAGTCAGAGCAGCAAAGTCGTATGAAACGGATGCGTGAAACAATAAAGGATCACAATGTCTTTCAGTGGTCTGCGGAATTATTGAAAACGTTGGTAGATTTGAGATAGGGGAACTATTCTTTTGCTTCTTCTGATTTTTCTTCCTTTGCTTCACCTTCGCCAGCTTCTTCTTTTGTTTCTCCTTCAGCACCTTCTTCACCCTCAGCCGCTGCTGCGCCTTCTTCTCCTTCGGCAGGTGCTTCAGGCTCTGGTTCTTCCACAACAAGTTCTCCAATCTTTGCAACTACTTGTTCTGGTTCGGTAAGAATCGTAACACCATCCGGTGCTTTCAGATTTTCGACTGTGATTTGTTCATCAATTGCAGCTAAATTTTCAACAGAAATTTCGATATTTTCTGGAAGCTCTTCAGGAAGTGCTTCAATTTCAACTTCTGAAAGTGTTTGAAGAAGGAGTCCAACTTTATCGGTTACTGCTTTTGCTTCACCAGTCAAAACAATTGGTACCATAGTTTTGACTTTTTCTTTCAAATTAACTTGGTAGAAATCTACATGAAGTGGAATGTGATGAGGGAAGGTTTGATGCATGTTTTTAACAAGCACTGGACGTTTTTGTCCATCAACCATGAGATCAATCAAACCTGTTTCTCCAACTTCTTTGAAGACGGTTTGGAAATCAGAAAGTTTTACTTGAATTGAAGTTGATTCAAGACCTTTTCCGTAGACATTTGCTGGTAAAAGACCTTCTCGGCGAAGCTTTTTTACCTTTTTCCCAAGAACTTTTCTAGGTTCCGAAACAAGTTGTGGATGTTTCATAACAGTTATACTAATCTAAACAGCAAGACTTGTCAAGCCGAGTTGCAAATCAGCCTTATCTGGTTGAATTAGTCATGTATAATAAATGCAATTATGCGTATTTTAGGAGTGGATCCGGGAATTGGAAGGACAGGATGGGGAGTCATCGAAGTGCAGGGGTCACAATTCAAAGTGCAAAGTTTTGGCTGTATTGAGACTCCTGCAGGGATGCCAACAGAGAAGAGACTGCATGCGCTTTTTGATGAAATTTCCCGAATAATTACCGAGGAAAAACCGAATGCTTTTGCTATTGAAGATCTCTTTTTCAATACCAATGCCAAAACAGCCTTGGTTGTTGGACAAGCGAGAGGAGTTGTTCTTTTGGTTGCGTCACAACATAATTTACCATTTGGGGTCTATACCCCTCTTCAAGTAAAAATCGCTGTGACAGGTTACGGCAGGGCAGAGAAAGGACAAGTCGGACAAATGGTAAAAACCATCCTTAAGCTCCCAAGTATTCCCAAACCCGATGACACCGCAGATGCTTTGGCAATTGCGATTACCCATGCCTTCTCTCACAAGACTCCCAAAATCTGATGTGGTATACTCGGACTACTAAACCGCATGATTGGAAGTCTTACTGGAACAGTTGATTATAAAGATGCTTCAAGTTTGATTGTTGCTGTTGGTGGTGTTGGCTACAAAGTGTTTATTCCTGTCAGTATTTCATCAAATGTTGGAGATCAGATAAAACTTTTCACACACACACATGTCCGCGAAGATGTCTTGGAACTGTATGGATTTACCGATCCTACGGATTTGAAAGTATTTGAATATCTGATTAGTGTTTCAGGAGTAGGATGCAAAACAGCTCTTGGTGTTTTCTCAGTTGGCTCCCGAAAGGAAATTATCAATGCAATTACCGGTAATGATGTGGCATTTTTTACTTCGGTTCCACGACTTGGAAAGAAAAATGCTCAAAAAATTATTATTGAATTGAAAAACAAACTCGGCGGACAGGAAGATTTAGATTTATCGGCAGCAGATAGTAGTGATACTAATGAAGTTATTGCTGCGCTTAAAAGTTTTGGTTTTTCTCCAGCAGAATCGCGTGCTGCATTAAAGGGGTTAAATGGACAGGGAGAGAGTGTCTCTGAAAAAGTGCGGTTAGCATTAAAGTACTTGGGAAAATAATATGGCAACAAAAGATCCAAAAATTGAAGAAGTAACACCGGAAGAGGAGAAGCTTTTTACATCCCTTCGTGCAGGATCATGGGCAGAATTTCATGGACAGGAAAACGTGAAGAAATCATTGCAGATTGCGATTGAAGCTGCAAAGAAACGGGAAGAGGCGATTGAGCATATTCTTTTTTACGGTCCTCCTGGTCTTGGCAAAACAACGCTTTCTCATATTGTTGCACGGGAAATGGGTGCAAATATTCGGATTACATCAGGTCCAGCGCTTGCACGATCCGGAGATCTTGCATCTATCCTTACCAATTTAGAAAAGGGAGATATACTGTTTATCGACGAGATTCATAGACTTCATAAAACTGTTGAGGAGACGATGTATTCGGCGATGGAAGATTATGCACTTGATGTGATACTCGGTAAGGGGCCGTCTGCACGTACTCTAAGACTTGACCTGCCACCATTCACCATTATTGGTGCTACGACGCGCGCAGGGCTCATTTCAGCTCCTTTGAGAGACCGTTTTGGTGTTATTCACCGTCTGAATTTTTACGAGCCGGAAGAATTGGGTGTTATTATTTTAGGTGGCGCGAAGAAACTTGGGATTGCTATTGATCAGGAAAGTATTCTAGCGATTGGCAGGCGGGCTCGTGGCACGCCTCGTATTGCATTGAAACTTTTGAAACGGGTCCGTGATTATGCGCAGGTGAAAGGTAAAGGAGCAATTGATTTAAAATCTGCAGAAGAAGCACTCAAGATGCTTGAGGTAGATAGTGTCGGACTTGATCCGTTGGACGTGAAATTTTTGGAAGCAGTTATTAAAAAACATTCCGGTGGGCCAGTTGGTGTTGAGACGATTGCTGCAACTATTTCAGAAGACAGTGGTACGCTTGAAGATTTGGTTGAGCCATATTTGTTGCAACTTGGCTTTCTCAAGCGAACTCCTCGAGGCCGCGTCGCTACCAAAGCAGCCCACGAACATTTAGGTTTATCTTTCAAAGAATCCGTTGAGAATCAACAAAAACTTATCTAAACCGCCAGGTGGAAGAGTTGTTGGAAGAAGGGGACAAAGGTAATAATTATTTGTAACACCGCGATAAGCACCACCGTAAAGATAAGAAAGACGTTGCCTTTTTTAATTGAATGCCAACCAAGCCATATGACAATTACTAAATGAGCATAAATAAGTCCATTGAAGACAATTGTTTGTGCACGGGCAGGAGATATGTGTGGAGAAATAAGATAAAACAGCGTTAAGAGAAGAGCTGTAAGAGAAAGACCAATGGTAAGAATTAAGGTAAGCCGTTTTTTATTAAGAATTGGCTCTTTCGGATCTCGTGGTTGATGTGTTAAAACTCGTGCATCATGGTTGCCTGTTGCAAGAGCAATTGCCGGAAGACTGTCTGTTACAAGATTGATCCACAGGATTTGTGTCGGCAAAAGAGGAAAAGGCATATTGAACAACACTGAGAAAAAAACAATTGACAGTTCTGCTAAGTTACCTGAAAGAAGATATAAAATAGCATTAGCAATATTTTTATAAATAATTCTTCCTTCTTCAATTGCGCCAACAAGGGTTTTAAAGTTATTATCAGTGAGGATAATATCGCTTGCTTCTCGAGCGACATCTGTTCCGCCTTCTCCCATACTGATCCCAACATCAGCTTTTTTCAAAGCTAAGGCGTCATTGACTCCATCTCCTGTAACACCGACAACCAATCCTTTGTTTTGCAATAAGGTTGTGATCCGTAATTTTTGTGCAGGAACTGTTCGGGCAAAAACTCTCGTTTTCAAAAGAATTTCTGAGAGTTCGTCGTCTGAGAGTGTGTCAATTTTATCTCCTGTGACGACATCTTCATCTTTTTCGATAAGATCTATCTCACGGGCAATTGCTAAGGCTGTCAACGGATTATCGCCGGTTACCATGCAGACATGAATACCAGCGTTTCGTGCTCTGGTAACTGCATTTTTTATCTCTGGTCGCGGTGGATCATAAATACCAATAAATCCAAGAAAGGTAAGTGACTGCTCAAGCTGTTTTCGTGTCTTCGTATCCTTATGATGGACAATCCGATTGGCAAAGGCAATTGTCCGGAGTCCCTCTTTGGCAAACTCTTCATATTTTTGAATTATTGCTTCTTTTTCCTTTTCAGAAAGATCGGAATGCTCAATAATTGCTTCTGGTGCACCGCGAACAAAGACGTGTTTTTTACCGTTTTTCTTCCAAACAGTTGTAATAAGCAGTGAGGTGCTATCAAAAACATATTCATCAATAACTTTTTCATCCTCAGGAGGGACAAAACCATGTTTCTGTTTTTTTGTCCAAAGAAGCAGTGCTCCATCTGTCTGATCACCAATCACTTCGTATTGTTCGTTGCCTTTTTCTGCGAGTGAGGCTGTATTGCCAAGGATACAGGATTGAATAAGGAGGTTTAGATTCGAACGTTTACGAAGCCAAAATTTTTTAACATGCATTTGATTTTGAGTGATAGTTCCTGTTTTATCAGATAGAACTACCTGGACTGCTCCAAGTGTTTCTATTGCTGCCATTTTACGAACAATTGCATCTTTTTTTGCCATGCGGTGCATACCGATTGCGAATGCGATAGTTATGACAGCAGGAAGGCCTTCAGGAATTGCCGCAATTGCAATTGATGCTGCAACAAGAACAAGATCGAGTAGATTACGGTGAAAGAGAAGTCCGAGAGGGATAATAAGAAATCCGATACCAAGAGCTGCAAGGGAGAGCGTTTTGCCAAGCTGCGCAAGGTTTTTTTGCAGGGGTGTTTGGTCAGTATCAATGGACGAGAGCGTTTTGGCAATCTGTCCAAACTGGGTTTGCATACCGGTTTTGGTTACTTTGAGTCGGCCATTTCCTTTGGTGATAAGTGTTCCTAGAAGAGCTATATCACTTGTTTTTTTAATCACAGCAAGAGATTCTCCTGTCAGAATCGATTCATCTACCTCAAGGTGGGTTGATTCGATAAGCTCTCCGTCGGCAGGGACGCTGCTTCCTTCTGAAAGAACAACGATATCATCAGGAACAAGTTCTTCGGCAAGAATTTCTTGTTCGCGGCCATCCCGAATGACGCGGGCAGTTGGAGCTGTCAGATGTTTGAGTTTTTCTAGAGATTTTTCTGCTCGGTACTCCTGAAAAAATCCGAGTAGTGCGTTGATGATAATAATTGCTAGGATAAAAATGCCATCAGCGTTATGGTGCAAGAAAAAAGATGCAATTGCTGCAATTATAAGAATAATGTTGATAACAGTTATAAATTGGGCAAAAAGGGTCTCAGCCACAGAAAAAGTACTTTCCGAGGTAATGATATTTTTGCCGTGCAGTGTGAGTTTTTCTTTGACTTGTTGGGCAGAGAGTCCATCCATATATTATGACTACTGTTTTCATTATAGCTGATTATTCTTGGGTCTGTACGGCAAAGCTTCTGCTATATATTGCAGAGAAGAAAACGAACAATTAGGATACTTATCCCCAAGATATCCACATGGATAAGGATTGAATGTGAATAGTTTTCGTCGTTCTCAATAATACTACGAGTTAATGAAAATTTTCATTTTGATACGATTTATATCTTTTCGACTGTCCCAGAGCAGTAAAAAGTATTCTCATCAAGGCCATTAATGTTATAGGGTATTGACAAGAGTTTGTAAATCGTATTACGCTGGATGTGCGACTCCGATGCATAGGAGAGCTTACCAAAAGGGTAAGGAAATCTAGATCCCATTAATCCTTAAGGGAAAATATAAAAAAATTCGGATATATCCTTAAAAAAGATATATCTAAGAAAGGTTATAAGAATTGTATTTTCAAAAGATACAACTTATGACTCTTTGAACAAAAAAGTCTGCCTCAAAAACAGACTTTTTTGCTGTAAAAAACACCTCATTCGGTGATTGTTGCGCCTCTTTAAGTCTCATAGTATAATTATCAGTTATGGGTAGTAATGAACGTGATTTGAGGGTTTCATCCAACACGGCTGAAGGACCTCGTAAAAAGGAAGGCGTAGGATTTATGCACGTTTCCCCTGAGGAATTAGGGTGGCATGCAGAATCTCCTGTGATAGGAGTGAAAATGCCTCTTGTAATAACAAAGAAACGAGATCAAGATCTTTTTCTTGCTCTCCAGACACAAGGCTATAGTGGGTATACCTTGCGCGCGCTTCTGCATGCAGCAACATACGACAGAAAAGATCGTAATGTTCCTTCTTATATTCCCATTGAAGCTGATTGGGATATTTTTCAAAGGGCAAAAGAAGGAAGCAAGAAGGCAGATAGTCTAAGGAAAAGACATGAAAATGATCCCGAGATCGGTACAACAATGAAGGAATTTGGTAATCGTGTGGAAAGCTGGCGAGCAGCGAATAATAATTCTATTCGTCGTGAAGTTGTTAGAGGAGAGCGTATTATTAGCCAGCTTCCTTTTGCGCAGATTATTGATGGGCGATTCTCCAGTCAAGTATTACAGGAAATACGTGAGGGAGATTCCCGTGAATGGGTAGATTTTATATCGGGACAGGGACAAAAAATTGCTAGAGGTATGTATAGCTTACGCATCTTTAACAAGTTTTTGGATAGCCATCAACTTATTGATCCAACATTACGATATAAAGTGTTACCAGATTCAACTAATATTTTTAACCCTATACGTGAATATGATGAATGGCATAGTAGAGCGAGTAAATATTTAAAAACACATAATGGATCGGTGTTTACGAAGTATTTAGAATGGCTAGCCTTGCCGGAACAGGAAAAAGTACGTATGGATTTGGTGGGGACATACGTCGCGTCTCATAGACATAGCCCTCTGATTGATATAAGCAGACAGGATAAACCTGTTTTGTACCCATTACCTTATTGGGAGAGTATACCAGCTGTGTCCTTTGTCGATGATCGTCATGTACGTGTTGAGAGGGATGGTGTCTCGTCACTTTTGACCTATCAGCAGATTGATGGAAGAGTGACAGCAATCGATACCACTTTGTCACCGGAATTTCTTGGACATTGTCTCTTTCCTGTTGTTGCATGGAGGAAAGGTGAGAATGGAAAACGAGAGTTTCTTACATTGGATGAAATAAAAGAGCAATTTGGATCGGCATTGGAAGGCATTGTTCCGCAGGATCAAATAGATGATTTCCTTGGTATTGTCTCTTTCCATGCGTTTAGTCTTACGAGGCTTGTAAAAACACCAGAAAGAGCGCCATTGCATCATATAACAAAAGCGGGAACCACCGTCACAGAAAAAGTCACAGAAAATGATACAAACGCTATCAGTGTATCGCAGATTCCTGTTTGGCATAATACGCCAGTTGCAAGAGAAGCCCTTGCAGAAGACCCTGATGGACTTCTAAAAAGTATCGAAGAGCGATTGGGAACTGCTCCCTCTGTTGCTTAATCTCCTGTGCTATACTAGCCCCAAATGGACCAAGTAGCCCAAATCCGCGAAAAAATAGATATCGTCTCCTTTATTTCTGAATATATTACGTTAAAAAAGATGGGACGCAATTTCAAAGCAAATTGTCCGTTTCATGGCGAGAAAACTCCCTCATTTGTTGTCTCTCCTGAAAGACAGATATGGCATTGTTTTGGTTGCGGCAAAGGTGGGGATGTTTATACCTTTTTGATGGAATATGAAAAGCTGGAATTTGCCGAGGCGTTGCGGCTTCTTGCGAAACGAACGGGGATTGAGTTAGTTTCCCAAAAGGGAACAAGTGGTTTGACATCAAAGAAAGAACTTTTGTATGAAGTTAACAATTTTGCAAAAGAATTTTATCACTACGTTTTGACCAAACTCCCAGCAGGGAAAACAGCGCGCGAATATTTGGAAAAACGGGGAGTGACACAAAAAGTAATAGAAACCTTCAGACTTGGCTTTTCACCATCATCAGATCACGCATTGGTTGATTACCTTGTTAAAAAGAAAAACTATAAAAGAGAAGACATTATTGAGGCTGGTCTTGCCTTTCAAGGAAGATCTGGGCTTGTCGATTTTTTCCGCGGACGATTGATGTTTCCGCTTATTGATCACCGGGACAATGTCGTCGGATTTGCAGGACGAGTACTGACAGGCGATGTGCCATCGAAATATATCAATACACGAGAGACACTTGTTTATCATAAAGGAGAGCATGTTTTTGGACTCAATATCACGAAAGATGCGATCAGACGCGAGAAACAAGTGATATTGGTTGAAGGTGAGTTTGATGTCCTTTCCTGTTTTGAACATGGCATTGGCAATGTCGTTGCAGTTAAAGGGACAGCACTTACTGAACAGCAGGTGAATTTATTAGGAAGGTTTGTGTCAAAGATTACGTTTTGCTTTGATGGTGACAAAGCTGGGCAGGAAGCAATAAAGAGAAGTCTGCCGATTGTTGAGAAAAAAGGACTCTCTGTTACTGTTGTTGTTCCACCAAATGGTAAGGATGCGGATGAAGCATTACAAAATGATCCGGGAATATTTAAAAAAGCGGTAAAAGAAGAGAGTGGTGTGTATGACTATCTTTTGCAAAAACTCGTCTCAGATAACGATACAGAGACCGCAGAGGGCAAAAAACAAGTTGTCTCGGAATTTCTTTCCTTTATTTCTTCAGTACAGAATGAAGTCGTGAAAGAACATTATCTTCGAAAGTTGAGTACAGAAATTGGAACGTCTTATGAAAGTATTGCACGGGAACTTCAACGGATGTCACGAAATCAGATTGCTGCTCCTGTACAGGTAGTAGAAAAGAAAAAACGTCCACGGGAAGAAATGTTGGAAGAATATCTGTTGGCTCTTATTATTCAAAGCGAGAAACCTAAAGAAACCTTGTCGCGGGTAGTTGCCATTCTTTCTGAAAGTATGAGCCGCGAACGAGCCTATCAAAAAATTCTTTCCCATCTTCTTGAGCATTTTCAGGGAAATGACCACTTTGATGGCAAACAATTTGGAGATGGTTTGCCAGCAGAACTTCTCTCGAGTTTTAATACTTCAGCATTATTTCCTTTGCCTACATTTTCTGATCCTAAAAATCTGTTGGAAGAGGTGGATAAGACAGCTTCCCATCTCAAGCGTTTTTATCTACAGAAACGATTGAAAGATTTGGCTCAAGAGATTAAACAAAGAGAGACAGAAGGGCCAGAGGAGACAGAAGATCTCTCAGAATTGCGGAAAAAGTACTCAAATCTTGCCTCACAATTACAGGCTATCGAATAGTTGCATTGTGTGGTAAAATATATATATGTCCCAAAAGTTATCTCCGCTTCTGACGGATGTGGTCACATCCGCTAAAAAGCGTGGTTATATTACACAAGATGAAATTTTAGGTATCTACTCCAAGCCTGAAGAGCATATCGAGGAGCTTGATAGTTTGTATGACAAATTGATTAAGTCCAATATTGATGTGTTTGAAACAATGGCGCAGCAGCAAGACGATCAAAAACCAATTGAGGATCTTGAGAAAGAACTTGAAGCGCTTACCGTTTTGACCGAAGGATCTGTTTCTGATCCTGTACGCATGTATCTGAAGGAAATTGGTCGCATACCACTTCTTACCTTTGATGAAGAAATTGAACTTGCAAAGAAAGTTGAAGAAGGCAATGCGAATGCAAAGAAGAAGCTGATAAATTCTAACTTGCGTCTTGTTGTTTCTATTGCAAAGAAATATATCGGCCGGGGGTTATCACTTCTTGATTTGATCCAAGAAGGAAATCAAGGTCTTATTCGTGCAGTTGAAAAATATGATTGGAGACGTGGATTTAAATTCTCAACCTATGCGACATGGTGGATTAGACAATCAGTTACCCGCGCGATTGCAGATCAGGCACGAACGATTCGTATCCCAGTTCACATGGTTGAAAATATTAATCGCTTCCTTCGCTCTCAGAGAAAACTGATGCAGGAACTTGGTCGTGAGCCAACCCCTGAAGAAGTTGCAAAAGTTCTTGGAATTGAACCAGACAAAGCACTTGAGATTATTAAGATTTCGCAAAATCCAGCTTCTCTTGAAGCACCAGTCGGTGATGAAGAGGATAGCCGCTTGGGTGATTTCATTCACGATTCATCAGCACCAACGCTTTTTGACTCAGCATCACGTGAGCTTCTTAAGGAACAAGTAGAACAAGTGCTGAACACCCTTTCTGACCGCGAGAGAAGAGTGATTGTTGAGCGGTTTGGTCTTAATGACGGTCGTCCAAAGACACTTGAAGAAGTTGGCCGCATGTTCCAAGTTACCCGTGAGCGTATCCGCCAGATTGAAGCAAAAGCGCTCAGAAAGATGCGCCACCCATCCCGTGGCAACAAACTCCGCGATTATTTAGTTTAAATCTGCTTCTTTTTGCCTTTGTGTGTTTGCTTCAATAGCAAGATTTTGTTCATCAGCTTCCATTGCTTTTAAAAGTTCCATGAAGGTGGCTGCTCCTGCGTTTACTCCTCGGAAGGGTAGTTTGTTTGCGTAGGTATTAATGATACCTACAGCTTGATACATATCGCCTGATTTTAGCGCATCCAGAAGGTATCGCCAGTTGATATATCGAAGAGCAATGAAAAGTATATTAGCAAAATTTGGATGATCTTCTTCTGAAACGGGTTGTAGTCGTCCACGAAAAGCAAAGTCATCAAAATACTCGATAGCGCCGCCGCGTCTGAGAATTTGGTCAGTAATTATTGCAAATGCAGTTGGATACATTTGGTCCATCAGCCTGCTTTTCGGAGGACCCACTTCAACTCCATACAGTCCATCAACAAGCAAATATTCCCTAAAGCCTGGTTTTACTATTTCGGTTTGTTCAATTATTGGAGGTGGATTAAACGCGTCTTGAAGAATGAAAGTGATTTTTTCTCGTTGTGCGTCTGTATATTCATTATGAGGAATTGGAGAAGGTCTGTTCAACATATCTATGCCAGCTTGAAGATAAACAACTCTTCCCAATTCAAAATCTGAGAACTCAACTGTATCAATACCAAAAGAGAGATCTCTCGTTGAAAAATTATAGCAAGTCACATTTCCTGGTATTTGTTCTGTAAGTTTATTTATTATGATTCCACGTCCTTCTGCTTGAATTTCAGGTTTCAGAGCAGGATGTAACTGAAGAGGGGGGAAACTAACGCCTATTTTAATGTGTGAACTCAGCTGATCAATATTGGGACGATGTGCTTCTGGAAAATCAGGTTTTTCCCATACAAAAGAAGATGCTTTTCGTAATTGTTGCTTTATACGAATAATATGAGGATTTAGTTCTCCTTCAGGGTTCATTAAAGAATCCTAGCAAAAAAATATTACAAAATCAAACTATAGGGTTAATTGTTGAGGCTAATTCGGACAAAATGCTTCATTTCTTCCTCGTGAAGCATTCGACGTTTTTTTACAATTTGGTCGGCATAGATCCTGGTTAACGAATTAAGATACTTATCATTTACTACATGTCCTTCTAAGAAGGAATAACCACGTTTTTTCAATCGCATATCGAGAGCTTTATGAAGATGTGCTGCAAGGCCTTTTCCTTGAAAGTTGGGGTGAATAGCAATTGAAGTGATATATGCAGTATCAGCATTTTCTTTCTTTCTTCGAGGATTAAGTTGTCCAATTGGTTCGGCATATGCATAGCCAATAATTGATTGTCGAGAAGAACGAAGAATAATTACTATATTATTTTTATTTAAAAAATCTTGTTCCAATATCTCCTCTTGAGGATCATATTGTGGAAAAGCATCAGCTTCAATTTTTATTATGGCTTTTCTTATTTTTTTCCACGACAACAGTCGAGGATTATATGTTTGGGCTGTGACGATAGCTCTTTTTCCCTGCCGAGTGGTCATAGAAGGGGATTTTACCAAAAATGGGAGAAGATTTCAAACTATAGGGCAAATTTATTCCTCGACAAATGTAAATCTAAAGACTTTTTTTCCATCCTTTTCTATCTCTTCCAAAAACATTTTTTTTGGGCGTACCCAGAGTTTGCTTCGTTGATTGTCATAAAGAGCCTCATAAACGACTAATTCTTCAAGTGTTTCGCTATGCTTTGCAACACCAAGAACTCGATAAAATTTTCCTTTGAAATGCTTGTACATAGCACCAACTACAATATCGTTTTGCATTGCTCCATCATGGCAAATGGAGAGAGAAAAGTAAAGAAAGAGCTATTTTCGAGGGAATAGTCCTTGTACTACTCTCTCAAGGTACCGGGTAATGGGATTAGAACTACTTTTTCGTTCATTTTGTAATTGTGGAGTGGAAAAAGGTACTTCTTTTTTGATTATAGATGTTCCAAATGTTAATGACCAGTCATAGGATGAAGTTGGATGTATCCGAAACGCTAGGCCAGTTCTTAAAGTATTAAAATGACCTGGTGTTTCATAAATTAAGGAAGGAAAATTTGTAATATCTTGAGGGTCAAGATCAAGTGTTTCTAGTTTTGTTCTTTCAAAAATACCACCAGTACAAACCATCTCATTGGGTCCTTGGATCAATCCATAGGCAATAGCAGCTTGAAGTGTCTCATTCCATTGAACAGTGGTTCCATCAGTGATAGTAAAATCGACTTCTTTAATTAGTCCAAAACCCACTAAAGTATCTTTTCGATGATTTATCTTTGTAGTTGTCCCTCGTAAGCTACTTCTATCTATAGGGGTGAGGAGCTCTTCTTTGGAGGAAATAACAGTATCGATTATAGATTGTAGTACTCGTTCTTCTTCAGTGAGTCTTCGTGCTTCTCGTTCCCGAAATCCCATTTAAAAAATGTACCAATAAAATTTGAGAGAACTAAGAGTATCGTGTAAGGATTATTGCTTTTTTCTTAGAGTTATTATCCTTATTCCTTACGTTTACAATGCAAGATAGGGAGTATATGGCATCAGGATATGGAAAAAGACCTTTGTGGCAGTGGATACTTATTTATGTGATAATAGGCGGAATTCTGTATGTTCTGATCTATTACTTATTTTTTGCCAACAAAGGAGGGTACAAATCTCCTCAGAATCCACAATCAAGCCCAGCTCCCTCAAAGGGCCCAGGATATTAAAAAACTATCTTTGAAAATACACAATAGTTATTGACAATTCTTTTTTAATTAGAATAATATTGGTTTATGGGTTATTATGGTAAATTACCACAGAAAACTCTAGCACAAAAACTCCGAAAAAAAGGGCTCTCTTATCAGGAATTTTGCAAAATGTTTCTGTTTCTAAAGATACACTTAGTCGGTGGTGTAAAGATATACAGTTAACAGAGAACCAGAAACAGAGGTTAATTAAAAATAAACAATTTGGACAAAAGAAAGGGTCATTGATAGCTGCTGAAAATAAGAGAAATAAAAGATTAAACGCAATTACTGAAATCTATCGAAAAGCAAAGGATGATATTGGTGATCTTACTAAGAGAGATATGTTTTTAGTTGGTATTGCGCTCTATGCCGGAGAAGGTTACAAGATGGATGGAAAAATCGGATTTACAAACGCTGATCCTAAAATAATATCATTTATGATGAACTGGTTCCTAGTTTTCGGAAAGATTCCTTTAGGGAAAGTTCGGGGTGCATTATGGTTGCATGAAGGATTAGACGAACAAAAAGCCAAGAAGTTTTGGTCAGAGCAAACAAGGATCCCTCTGGGGCAATTTCATAAGACGTATATATCAAAAAATAAAGTAACAAGTAAAAAAATCCGAAAGAATATTCATGAGTATGGAATCTTTTCAATTCGTATTTCTGAAACTCAGCTCCATAGAAAAATAATGGGGTGGATTTATGCTACTTTAGATGATAAAATAACGAGTATATTCCGCGATAGCTCAATGGTAGAGCAAGAAGCTGTGTTAGCAGCGCTCGATAGAAATATCGAGATGAAAAGTGGGTGAATTCAGGAGACATCTCGAAGGATAATCCTGAGCCAAGTCAGATACCGAATGGTATCTGGAAGGTGCAGAGACTAGGTGAGTACACCGTTAAGCGCCCACCACCTAAACCGAAAGGCATGGTGATGAGATAGTCCATTAAGTAACTTCGAGGTTCTAGGTTCGAGTCCTAGTCGCGGAGCACCGAAAGTTAGCCTCAAATCGGCTTGTTTCGTAGCCTCGATTTTTGTTTGACCTAAGTAGGATTCGAACCAAAATTATAGAACTTCAATAAATTGGAACTCAAAATATTTCCCCACAAAGTAAGAAATTAGAGGTGTCCTACGCAAGTGTTACCATCATTATTACTGTTTGTTCCGTCAGGACAGGTCGTATTTGACCAAGAAACTCCAGTAAGTGTCGTGCCGCTCAGATTAGCTTGCGTGAGATTTGCTCCAGTGAAGTTTACATTAGTAAGATTAGTATTTGAAAGATTGGCTTTGGTTAAATCTGCATTAGTGAAATTAGATCCGGAAAGATTAGAGCCTGAAAAATTAGCTTGTGTTAAGGTAGCATTTGAAAAGTTAACATTTTGAAATTGAGCATTAGTGCCATTGACCTTAGTTAAGTCTTGGTTGCTAAAGTTAGCACCGTTGTAATTTGTATGTGAAAGATTTGCCTGAACAAGTCCGCCAGATGGGATAACTGCAATGACAGCTTGAGATGATCCTGTTAAGTTATTGTTATTAGTAACTAATAATTGCAGTGTGTATGATCCTAATGTGGTATAAGTGTGAGTATTCGTTACTGATCCTGAACCGTTGCTTTCTGTAACAGTCCCCGTGGAGGTATTAGTATCTCCCCACTTCCATAATACTGTGTCAGGAGCATCGCCTAGCATGAATGATGCTGAAAAGGTTGTTGATGTATTAATTTTTATTGGAGTAGGAGTCAAATTGATTGTGCCAACGCTTGGGGCAACATCATTAACGATTACTGTTGCTGTTCCAGTTCCGATAGCTCCCTGATTGTCAGTTACTTTAACCGTAACAGTATAAGTGCCTTCATCAGTATATTGATGGCTTAAAGAGAAATTCTGACCTGAAAGAGAAAGGTTTTGGATCCCTGATCCATCGCCATAATCGACTTTTGCCGTCCAGCTCGTTGAGTCTGAGTCAGTGAATGATCCGGATGCAGTATAGGTACTACCCTCGTTTATGGTGGAGTTAGGAATTGAGTTGACAGTGGGTGGTTGGTTAGTTGGACAGGTACCTGTCCAAGGAATTATTTGAGATTGTGTTAAAAATTCATCATTAACATCATACAATTCGAAATGTGCTTGGGTTGCTCCACAATCAGAAGGCATTCCTTGATTCGGATCAGTATATAAATTGTAGATAGTGCAGTGACTTGAAGTACAATTTATATTTCCAGCGAAGTTTCGATTTGTAGTCCAATAGTCCTGTTCACTGATATTTACAATATCGAAAATCTCAGGACAAAATCCATTACAAAATGTTGAGATATCCTGTGTAAGATCGATATTAGTATCAAAGTCTAATTGTCCAGTTGTAGGATTCCAGGACACATTACTTGCGGTAAAACTAGAGTAAGCAAAAGAAGGAGCGGCAGTAAGTAAACCTACGAATATAAAGAATAAAAGTGTTAAAAATATTTTCCTCATTATTTTACTAACCACTAAATATTTTAATCTTCCTCATTTATACCATACTAATATTAATCAATGTCAAGTAAAAGAAATGTCGTATTGCGGTGCTATGATCCATTATTGACAGTACATTTTGTAATCGGCAAGATATGGTTCAATCGTAGGATCAGATTGAGTATTAGTTGGGTTGTATCCGGATAGTCCTAATATGTTGCGTATTGTAGTACAATCCTTTGGATTTAATTCATTTATTCTTTGAAAAACTCTAAGCTCAGACTTTTTCCAATTCATAAAGTACAGAAAATGTGCCAAATTATACAGACTGTTGAACGTTTGGTATGTGGGTAGCCGAAATGTAGCATCGGTCATTGCATACTGTTGAATAATTTTTTCGTTCTGTGAGATATTTTTTATAAATATAACGGTAGTATCATCAAGGTAAACTAATTTCCATTCTTTACTAGTATTCATCAAGTATTGTAAAAGACCGACTTGATTTGGAAGGCCATTGGTGTATCCAAATATTAAGGTATTGAAATGATAATGATTGTCACCAGCTTGAAATCCCTTTAAACTGCTTTCCATCGGAATATAGACATTTCGAAAGAAGGAGGCAGGATATGCTTCAGGCCTTGTGTCCACAAAGAATTTCTCTTTAGGATACACTCTATAGGCAAAATAACTCCCAATATTATAATTGTTATATATGGGACCAGTGAGTTTATTGTCAAGAAAAAAATTAACCCCATTTTCATAGCCATGAGTAGCTCCTAATCCTAGTCCACCTAGTTGACTAAATGTCCATAGGGAAAGAGCTGTTGCTATTACCGGAAAACCAAGTAGTACAATATTACGAAGATTCTTGTTAGAAAGAAAACGATATTTTTCAAAAAGCGAATTAAAAATAAAAGTAACGGGGATAAATGTTACAAAGACAAATATACCAAGATCCCTGATTGCTATGGCTGCGCCAATTATTGTCATAATTGAGATCAATGCATCAATTGGGCGAATCTTTTTATAGTTAACGATTATTACTAAAACAAGTAAGATTGTTGCTACAATAAATACTTGGACGTTTAAAGATTGCCCAAGTTGGGATATGCCATTGATATTTTGAAAAATATTTGCATTTTCCGCTAATGAAAAGCCAGAATTTTGAGCGAAGGTAAGTGGGAAAAGAGTTAAGAGTAAACCTGCCAGGCCAAAAGGATTAACAAGGGAAACAAGTACAGTGGAAATAAGTACTATCAGTAACATTTTAAGATATTTACCCTCATACTTTTTCCGAAATAATAACACGGCTTCGAAGAGAAAAAGTCCTATGAGGAGAATACCGATAATGAAGTAAAGATGCATATTTACCCAGATAAGCTCGAGTGGGATTAACAACCAAATGAGGTTTGTATATTTCTCTCTGAAGTTATACAGTATGACGACAAAGGTTGCTACGAAAAGGTAACTAAATACTTCCGGTAAAACTGCAGAACGTTGGGTTAATATGACTAGATAACAAGCTGCAAGAATTGAAACAAGAATGTTATTGTTACGTTTGGCTGTAAAAGTATAAAGGATGGTTACTGAAAATAAGGCAACGGCTGTGGTTAAAAGAATTAATCCGTTGATACCTAAAAATGAAAATACGAAATATGATAGTATCTCATACAACCACTCAAGATCAACAGTAGGGTAAGAGGGATTTGTATAGGAAAAAGTATTAGTTGTAAGTACCGTATGGGATTGAACCATATAGTGACCTCTTAATAGATGGCCTCCTAAGTCTACAAATAATTCTTGTGTGGGGTGAATATAGTCGCTAAAGAAAATTAATAGAAGAAAAAGTGGCAAGATGATTTTATAGTATCTACTGAAGTATTGACGCATCATAAGTATATAACGAATAATTACTATACCGATCATACAATTTCTATATCTTCATTGTAAAGAATTTTGCTATAATCCCTCATTTGGCTGTCTTGGTTGTAAGCTAACGCGCTAAATCTTGCATTTATTGGCCAAGAATTGTTTATTTCCCTTGTGGTAATTATTTAATAGTGGAAGATTAAGCTTTGAATACAAAATTTTGAAGTCATCAAGCGAGTGGTCAAATTCTAGTTCCCGGTTGATGAATAAGTCCTTGAGGGGGAGCTCATGAATTTAGCTGTTGAACTTTTTATCCATTAGTGATATTGTGATGACCTAATGAATAAAAATGTTTTAGTTATATTTATTCTGATACTCATTGTCGCTTGTTTAGCAGAAGGATTTTTTGTATTTAAAGAGAGACAAGAAAAAATAGTATTAGGACTACAACTAGCTTCAGTTCAACAAAAATCAATGAAGCCATCAATGCAATTAGGTAAACGTCCTGCACCAATGATGGTCATGAAAGGACAAAAATTTGCAGATACTCCTCTTTTTTCAAAAGCCTATCTTATCTTTCCAACAAATGGGTCTTTAAGTAGTGATGCTCAAAAAGCTACAACTGGATGGGATATAAAAACAACTTTAAATGCTGATGGTTCAACACAAGTTGACCTCATCCCAAAAGAGGCAGAGGATGTCAAACAATCCTTCACAGTAAAATCTGGTTATAAATTGTATTTTATAGAGATGACTCTTGTTGATGATCAAACGGGAGTAGATGAGAATAGAGGAGATGATATAGGAGTATTAGTTAATCAAGATGGTATCGTTCAATAAATAATTTCTAACACCCTCTATTTCTAGGAGCCCTAAAAAAGAACTGGATCAAACTTTTCCTCAGTTTCCATAAAATGCGTTCGAAGTGTGGAAACATCAGGGAGCAAGACTGGATGAGTAGTCCTCTTTGCTATTTTGCCGGTGAGAGACGAATGGCGGGAACTTTCTTTCTGAATTCTTCATAAATACCAATAATAGAACGATGATTGAGTGGAAATTCTAAAAGTACATGCAATAAGCTCAAGAAATAGAGAGCGAAAAGTCCCGTTTTGTAGTTAACAATATATAGCACAACTGAGGCTATCCATAAGACAATGATGGCGGTCAAGCGTTGTTTTGAAATGTCATCCCAATGAATGATCTTTGTTTTTGAAAACCAATTGAGATAATGGTAGGTATAGGCAAAGGCAATAAAGCGCATGATACTTAAGCCTGCTGGTGATTCATAAATTGCTTTTTGTATATCGGGATTATGAATATTGACTAAACTCATTATTTGTAAATTGACTGATGCAAATGAGTCGTAGGCACTTTTTATGTAATCATTGACGGTAAAGGTGTTGATATTGACAGTAACTAAGAAAAGTGAGACAAAACACAAAGCAAAAACGACCAGGGAAAGAATACCAAATCTACTTTTACTTTTTAATGCTCCAAAAAGAATAAAACACGCAGTAAACACAAATACATGAATAATTGTCGGCAATAATATTGCAAAAATCGCAAACGAGAGTTGATTGTGTTTAATGAGCAGAGAACAGAGAAAGATGATGCCCATTAAGATGTATCTTAAGCGATTATTGTTTACCGCTACCATCACAAACGCGCTGAAAAAAGCGAAAAACATCAAGCTCGTGCTGATATCCATCACCAGTGAAGTATCATAAAAAGAAAAAAGAAAAAGGAGTGAACAAATCACGAGAAAAAAGAGTAATCCATATTTAACACTTATAAAATAGCGTTTATTATGCAGCCAGGAGATTTCAGTGAGATAGTGCAAGGGGCCAAATACCGCATAGGAAAAAAGGAAAAGGGCAAAGGGAAGAAAGTATGCTAATACTGCAGAGACAATCATGCAGAGAATATTAATAAGATCGACTTTTTCTGTTGGTGTTACTACCGACAAGGATTTCATGTAATGAAGAGTTTGCTGTTCTAGCTTAACAAAGTTATTGTGTAAAATAAAGTACACAGTGCATTGTGATGCAAAACTTATTGTTGTAGAATAGAAGAGCGTTTCTGCTTCTGGTTTACCACCTCTCAGTTCGTTCAAACTTTTATGGATCATATTCGGAAATTTGGGAACAATACATTTGCATCATTACATGTCCGCAACTACCGGTTGTATTTTATTGGGCAGGCAATCTCACAATCCGGAACATGGATGCAGACTATTGCACAGGGGTTGTTAGTTCTTAAGCTTACGAACTCTGGCACCATGCTTGGTATTATTATTGCGTTACAGTTTTTGCCTATTCTCCTTTTTGGTCCGATTGGTGGAGTGATTGCTGATCGATTTCCAAAACGGAAAATTTTGTACTGCACACAAAGTGCAGCCGGTGCTTTAGCAGTAATTTTGGGTATTTTGGTCTGGACGCAGCTTGTGCAAGTCTGGATGGTAGGTGTTTTGGCATTTTGTTTGGGGCTTGTGAATATGGTGGATAATCCGACTCGTCAAACGTTTCTTCCGGAGATGGTCGGCAAAGAGACACTTTTTAATGCTGTTACTATTAATTCTTGGGAGGTTAACCTTACACGGCTTATTGGTCCATCTCTTGCAGGAATCGTTGCAGCAACTATTGGTTTGACTGCCTGTTTTTTGTTAAATGGTATTTCGTATATTGCTGTTCTCATTGTCTTATCTCTGATGACAACAGAAGATCTCTTTCCTGCTCCACGATCCAAAAAGGTATCAGGACAGTTGAAAGAAGGATTGGCCTACATTAGAGGTAATTCTGTCCTTCGTAATACTTTAGTGATGCTTGCATTGGTTGGGACATTTACGTACGAATTTCCGGTTATTCTCCCGCTTCTTGCAGAATTTACCTTTCATAATCTCAAGTTTGGTTATGCGGCACTTACTGCAGCAATGGGATTTGGCGCTGTTGTTGGAGGATTGTTTGTTGCAAGCAGAAAGAAAAATTCTCCGAGGCAGCTTATTGTAGCAACAAGTATTTTCAGTATCGCTATGTTTCTTGTCGCGATCTCTCCAACACTTCCTGTTGCAATAATAGCAATGATGCTTGTAGGTGCTGCATCAATTAATTTTACGTCGTTAGGTAATATTACCTTACAACTTGAGAGTTTGCCGGAAATGCGAGGGAGAGTAATGTCTTTCTGGACAATTGGATTTTTGGGAACAACACCGATTGGAGGACCGATTATTGGATGGATTGGAGAGCATATCGGACCACGGTGGGGGTTGGGAGTTGGAGGACTCGCTGCTCTTATTGCAGCAGTATTGGGAATGTTGACGCTTACGTCGATAAAATTGCAGAATATTCCAAAACAAGTGGAAGCACGAGATAAAACAACAGAGATACGCCAGAGCGCGAGAGTATAGAATAAAAAGCCGTTTGCAACCGGCTTTCTATCTCAATTTACTATCCAAAAAAGACAGTTTTGATAACAACGACTATTCCGATAAGGGTCCAAAAGAAAATACTCAAGCCAATTGGTGATTCCCAACTGTACCATTTACTCATACCTTCAAGAGATTTAATTTTTGCTAAATGCTCAAAATGTTTATCATCTACACTCATATCATTCACCTCCTTAAATATCCAAATATTCAACTGGATTCTCGTCTTTTTTAAAGGAGTTTTCTACTATTTCATATAACGATGTTGGCAGTTTTGCTTTTAACTCAGCTGCATTTTTACCAACAAAAAGCTCGGATTTTTTAACATTAATCAAATAATCACCACTTGATTGCCAGAGTGTCGGATTGGTAAGAAGGGTTGCTTTTGCAACTGTTTGAAGAAGGACCGCAACACTCCCTTTTTGGGTTTTATACATTTGTGCTTCTAGCCACCAGACTTCGTCATCAGAGAAGCCTGACCATTTTCCAAGGGAATAACCGATGAAGCGTTTCTCTTGTTGAGCATGTTCTTTACCGACTTTGACGGAAATTTCTTTCATACCTTTTTCTTTTTCCTTATTCCTTGCGATAAACTCGCGAAGTGCGCGTGAGATGACGGAGGAGAGTGCTTCTCCTGCAATAGCTTTTGCTTCTTCAAAAAGATTTTCGTCTTTTTCGCTGACATAAATAGTTTTGTTCGGCATATATACGTATAGTATACATATATGTATATGATTTGTCAAGATGAGGTTTTGTTGCAAACGTACTATATAAAGAGTAGACTTAAATTATGAGAATACATTGGAAGAATGCTTGGGCTGTTTTTGCAGGATTTGCAACGGTTTTTATTTTATCCGTAATAACAGATGCTATCTTGGAATCTCTCCACATTTTCCCTCCTGCCACTGAACCTGCTACATATACACAATGGATGCTTCTTATTGCTCTTATTTATAGAACTGTGTTTGCAGTCGTTGGAGGTTATGTAACTGCTAAACTTGCACCGAAAAATCCCATGAAACACGCAAAAGTGCTGGCAGTGATTGGTACGGTTGCAGCGACGCTTGGTCTATTGGCAAATCTTGATAAAGGCAATATTTGGTATCCATTGCTTCTTGCTCTTCTTTCTTATCCAAGTGTTTGGTATGGCGGCAAACTGGCAACAAAAAAGAAGAAGTAATTTGCTATACTGTTAACTCCCGATGAATAAAAGTCAAAAGATCATTCTTTTTTTGTTGTCGTTGTCCATGTTTGTGGTCGTTTTGGACAGCGCGATTATTAATCTTGCTCTTCCTGCTATTAAAAAAGCATTGCAGTTTGATAATGCAACGTTGCAATGGGTGGTTACCTCCTACATTCTTACCTTTGGCGGCTTTTTAATGCTGGGTGGGCGAACTGCAGATTTGTACGGAAGACGACGAGTGCTCATTCTAGGATTGGCAGGATTTGCTTTGTGTTCTTTTCTTATCGGTTTTTCAACTTCAAGTACAATGCTTATTATACTTCGGACAGTCCAAGGATTGGCAGGAGCCTTTATGTCACCGACAGCTCTTTCAATTTT
Source organism: uncultured Gammaproteobacteria bacterium (assembly GCA_964391315.1). GTDB lineage: Bacteria > Patescibacteriota > Microgenomatia > Levybacterales > UBA12049 > DATIGJ01. Next base: position 122,563 of record CAYMJR010000003.1, read on the forward strand.
ATTGACGAGCTTTGAAGAAGGACCTGAGCGTAACCGTGCACTTTCTGTCTGGAGTATTGTTGCATCAGGTGGAGCAGCAGCTGGAGTATTCCTTGGTGGTGTGTTGACCCAGTATCTTGGCTGGCAGTGGTGCTTTTTTGTGAATGTGCCAATCTGTATCGCAGCAATCATCGGTCTCCAAAAATATTTACCGCCGCATATTAAAGAGGCAAAAGATAAAATTCTTGATATCCCTGGGGCGGTTCTTATAACGGGAGGTTTGATAACACTCGTTTATGCATTGACGAATGCATCAACCACCGGCTGGACGGCACTGTCTACACTCTCATCATTTGGCCTTAGCATTATATTGCTTGCAGGATTTTTGTTTAATGAAACTAAAGCCAAGCATCCGTTGATGCCGCTTTCAATCTTCCGACTCCGAAACCTTGTCGCTGGTAATCTTATTATGCTTCCTGTTATCGCAGGAGCTCTGGGACAGTTTTTCTTCCTTTCACTTTACGTGCAGAATGTATTGAAGTATTCGCCATCGATTAGCGGAGTAGCTTTCCTTCCTGTGCCAATTATCATCGGTTTTGTCTCATACAATACACCAAAGTTATTAAGTAAATTCACTGCCAAACAGTTAACGGTTGCCGGTGTGATTCTTGCAACGTTTGGAGTTTTTTTGATTAGTATGTTGGGAGAACATTCATCGTATTGGCTCCATATGTTCCCAGCATTTTTATTCCTTGCTGTTGGATTTGGTATCTCATTTGTCGCAATCACTATTGCCGCGACATCTGGAATACCGGGAGATGAAGCAGGTTTAGCATCAGGGCTCCTTGGGACAGCACAGCAAATTGGGGGAGCTCTCGGGCTTGCAGTTCTTGCTGTTGTTGCCAATGCGACAACAAGTGGAGCTATCGCTGCTGGACAGATGCAGACACAGGCAATCATTGCAGGCTACCAGCACGCATTCATCACGGCAGCAAGTTTGATGTTTATTGCGTGGCTTGTCTCAATCTTCATCCTCCAGGCTCCAAAAATGTCGCAACAAAAATAGTGGTATAATTTAAAAATGTGCAGGAATATTAGAAAACTTTTTAATTTTGAGCCTCATGCAACCAACGAAGAAGTACAGGCAGCTGCACTCCAATATGTGAGGAAGATTTCCGGGTTTACCAAACCTTCGCAGGTCAATGAAAAAGCATTTAACGAAGCAGTGGCTGAAATTGCACATATATCTGGGCATTTATTGGAAAATTTGAGTACAATTGCCGTACCACTTAATCGTGAAGTTGAAAGAGCAAAAGCTCACCAAAGAGCACAGAAACGATTTGGTAAGCAAAATTAATTGATGAGAAAAATAATTGTTTTTAATTTAATTTCACTTGATGGATATTTTGCCAGGGAGAATGGTGATATTGATTGGCATAATGTCGATGAGGAGTTTAACGACTTTGCAGTTGAGCACACGGCAGAATTTGGCACAATCATTTTTGGCCACACTACCTACAAATTGTTTGAAGAATTCTGGCCTAAGGCAATTACTGATTCCACATTATCTCCTGAAGATCACAAAATAGCACAGATCATTGATGACGTGGAGAAAATTGTATTCTCAAAAACCTTGAAAGAAGTGACATGGAAGAATTCAAAATTGTTTCATGACATTGATAAGAAAGAAGTTAAGAAATGGAAGCAAGAAGAAGGGAAGCCAATGGCAATTTTCGGTAGCGGGACGATTGTGCAGGAGTTTACCCGACTTGGTTTGGTTGATGAATATCGATTGTTACTTAACCCAATTATTTTAGGAAAAGGAAAGCCCATGTTCAAAGACGTCGATCAAATGAAGTTGAAGCTACTTAGTACAAAAACTTTTGGTAATGGTAACGTACTTCTTTGTTACCAGCCACTTCAGTAAATTATTTTTTTTTCTTTTGACCCTTACCTCCAAATGATGAAGCGGCGAGGGCAAGTGATGCAAAGAGAATAGCAAAGTCACGGAAGAGCACATCAAGATCTCCCCAGTTAGCAGTAATAATTGCAAGAAGCGTCAGGCTGGCAAGGAGTGATGCATACAGACTTTTCCAACCACTCAGAATCCAGGTGCCCAGAACTAACTGGAATAAAGAGAATCCGATGAGTAAGATACTTGCAGGTGCAAGAACAGTTATGAATTGTGGGATGAAACCAATCCAGTTGTATGGTTGTAACGTGGCTGCAACTGCTGCGTAAAGAAAGACACTAGCAATACTTAGCCGTAAAAAAAGAATTACCAATTTGGAATGAGGCATACTTTTATATTTATTGTACAACAAGTGTTCCCTTCATGCCGCGGTCTGCATGTCCTGGAACAGAACAAATAAAAGTAAAGCTTCCTGTTTTATCAGGAGTGAAGGCAACGATTGTTTGCTGACCTGGTCCAACCGTGTCAGATTTAACATTCAGTTCTGCAACAGTAAAGTTGTGTGGGTATTGTCCGTTATTTTTAAAGGTAACGGTAACAGGTTGTCCTTTTTTGACAGTTATAGTTGAGGGGGTGAAGGCGAATTCTGTGCCGGCAACAGTTACTGTCTGACCTGCTTCAGGAGACATCATCGCTCCGCTTGGTGTTGCGCTTGGTGAAGGTTGTATCGCTTGCTGTTGGGGTGCAGGAGAGGGAGTTTTATCTTTAAAGATAAAATATACTCCAACAAGAGCAATAATGAAGATGACGAAGCTAATCCAAACCTTACTATTCATATTTCCATCATATACCTGAATTGGTCTCTGTCAAGTATTCTTATTTTGCTATACTTTTTGTATGGATCAGATTGTACCTTTTTTTCGCGCACGCAAAAAAGCATTGCTCGTTGTTGGTTTTTTTGTTGTTGCCCTTATTGGTGTTCCGCTTACAGTTTTTCTTCTCCAACAGCAGCAGATATTTAAAGAACAAGCCTGGTATACTGCGCAGTCTGCTTCATCTGCGTGTGGAGCTGATGGACATCCGGTGATTACTGTTAAGTTTTCCAATACTGAGCCATCAGGGGCAAGTAACGCCATGAATGTCACCGTCCGCGATACAGTAACAGGAGGGACAGTGAATCTTGGGACAGTAAATCCCGGAGAAACAAAAACAGGAACGATCACCACCGTCCAATCATCACTTGCCGCAGGGGGCGTCATCTTTAACCTCACCTGGACGAATGGTCGTTCAGGGACAGACACAAGAACTGCAACTTATCCGGCTGTTGCAGCATGCGCGCAGCAACCATCCCCATCACCTACACCATCTTCTTCTCCCTCATCTACACCTACCCAACCTCCATTAAATACACCAACGCCTGTACCAACTGCAACGCCGACTAAGGTTCCAACAATCACACCCACACCAACCAATATTCCTACAACAACACCGACGAATACTCCACCACCCGGAGCAACTGCAACACCAACCAGTGTTCCAACGAGTACTCCATCACCTACGCCAACCAACGGTCCTACAGCAACGCCAACGAACACCCCACCGCCGGGATCGACGCCAACCCCAACGCCAACCAATGGTCCTACAGCAACACCGACTAACACTCCACCACCTGGAGCAACTGCAACACCAACAATACCAGGATCACAAAATACACCACAACCAACGACTGTTATTGTGAGAACGCAACAAACTGTTCAAAATACACCTCGGCCAACAGTTGCACCAACAGGGCCTGAGACATTATTCGCAGGAATCGGAGCGGCAGCAGTGATCTTCACTGTTATTGGTAGCTTATTATTCTTCCTTTTATAAAATTTTTAGAATCACGAAGCAAGAACCATGAGTTAAGGGGTAAAGAGAAAAAAACTATTCTCTTGTTTTTTCTAATGCAAGTTTGCGTTTTGCCAAAAACATATTTACTGTGACTATCCCGGTGTATAGTATTCCTGAGAGACAGAGGTGACCGAAACTTACATGGTTTTGAAAGACCAAGAAAAATCCCGAAATCCATGTGCCGGCAAGGAAAAGGTAGTTACCGTTTATTTTTTTCTTTGAAGGAGAAACAATACAGTAGGTAGAAAAGAGGATACTGGTAAGCGCGATCACAATATGAAGAATCAGAATCATATAAAAATTATATCCTACTAACAAAATTATTAATAGAGAGCATGACGCATAATGCCAAAAGAATAATCAAAGAAAATTTGAAGAGACTTCTTGCCCATAACGTGTTATCTTTTGTCCTAAAGCCTTTGACGCCCTTAAGAAGCCAAATAAATGAAAGGGTGAACATCACAATAAGATAAATATAGCTTGTATATCCAAGAAGTGTTAGGAAGGGAATAGTAAGAAGAAAGAGGATGATATAGCCAACGATTTCAATTTTGGTAAACGTGATACCTCGTTTAATTGGTAAAACAGGAATCCCAGCTTCTTTGTAATCCTGCAAGCGAAAAATGGCAATTGCATAAAAGTGTGGCATCTGCCAGATGACAAGCAGCAAAAACAGGAGCAATGCTCCAAGGTCGAAATTATTGGTTACAGCAGTATAGCCCACAACTGGAGGGACAGCTCCTGAAATACTGCCAAGAACCGTTCCATAGACAGTTTTTCTTTTGGAAAATGTATAGACAATAACATAGAAGAAAAATCCGATGAAGGCGATAAAGGTGGTTAAGAGATTAGTGTATACGTACAGTAATCCAAAACCCAAGATTCCGAGAATGGTGCCGAAAATGAGTGCATTTTTGACAGGAATCATTTTAGTAACAAGGGCTCGTTTTTTGGTTCGCTCCATTTTCTTATCAATACCGCGATCAATGTAATTATTAAATACACAACCTGATGCCATCACCAACCCAATTCCTACTAATGTTGCGACAAAAAGAAGAGGATTGAATGATTCTTTTGAAGCCAGAAAAAAACCTGCAATCACGGATAATGAATTACCGTAAATGATTCCAGGTTTGGTAAGGAGGTAATAATGTTTTAGTGTTGACATTAGTATGGATTCTCTTCTTGTGTAGGTTGCTGCATCTGCATGTTTTCATTGTGTAAGATACTATTCTGCATTTCTATTGGTGTCATGTTGTAGTTAAGATGATACATAATCCAAATTGACGCAATAATAATAAGCAAGATCATACCTGAGAAAGCAATAAAAACGGCCATATTGTAGCGTGGTTTTTGCTCTTGGCCCATATGTAAAAAGAAAAATAACTGGACAAGAAGTTGCGCAACAGCAAAGATTAGAATAATAGTAATGACAAGTTCAATGGTGAGGTTTAATTGGCCTTTTAGCACCACAGTAAAATAAGCTGCAAATGTCAAAAAAAGCGAAAGGATAAATCCTATTATGTACGGTTTGATTGTTAATTTTTCATGCATATATTTATAGTACTCCCATTAAATAGACGACGGTAAAGATAAAAATCCAGACAATATCCAAGAAATGCCAGAAGAGACTGAGAAGTGTTAATTTGCGGATTATACTGGTCGTTAATCCTTTCATCCAGACAAAGATAAGGACAATTGCCATCCAGAGAAGACCTGAGGTGATATGAAGTCCGTGAGTTCCGACCAACGTAAAGAATGAAGAGAGGAATGCGCTTCGCCCGAAACCATTTCCTTCTGAAAAAAGTTTACTGAATTCACTGAGTTCAAGTCCAAGGAAGGCAGCACCCAAAATAAAAGTAATACCAAACCAGAAAAGTACCTGATTTTTTTGTTTTTTATGTGCCATAAGCATACCTACACCAGATGTAAAGCTACTGGTGAGTAAGATAAGTGTTTCTAATAGAGCGAAAGGAAGATTGTAAATATCCCGTGTGGTTGGACCGCCAAATGAATTAGTATGCAGCACAGAGTACGTCGCAAACAGCACGCCAAAGATAATAAGGTCTGTCATGAGATAGACCCAAAAACCAAAATAGTTTTTATCAAAGGAATGTTCCTCTAGATGTTCAAGCTGTTCTTTTGTTAATTCGTCTTTTAGTGCCATAATTTGTATTTATCGGGCATAGAATTAGGATCTCTTTCGTATTTTTCAATATCTGCTGCCTTGAGAACATATTCAGATTCGTCATTAAAACCGCGGATGAACGCACAAGTAATAGCACCAGCAACACCAACTATTGCCAGCCAGGTAATATGCCACACAAATGCAAATCCTGCTAGGAAGACAAAAAGTGAAACATAAATACCCATTGCTGTATTTTTCGGCATGACGATATCTTGATATTTAGGTTTGAGACGATTTTTTTCTTGCTTTATATCCCACCAGGGTTCGCGTGATGCAACGATAGGAATAACTGCGAAATTATAAAATGGAGCAGGAGATCTCGTTGACCACTCAAGTGTCCTCCCATTCCATGGATCTCCTGTCGTATCACGAAGTTCATTTCGTTTCCAAATGCTGACAGCGACTTGAAGAATTTGTACAAGCACACCAAGACAAATAATAAGACTGCCGATAAGGGAAATAATAAACAAGGGTTGCCAGCCGGTTGCAACATCATAATGATCAAGTCGTCTGGTTGCTCCCATGAAGCCTAAGACGTATAGAGGGAGAAAGGCAACAAGAAAGCCAATTTGCCATAACCAGAAAGCGAGTTTGCCAAGTCCTTCATGCAGTTTGAAACCGGTAATCTTTGGAAACCAATAGGTAAACGCGGCAAAAATTGAGAATAATGCTCCGCCTACAACGGTCGTATGGAAATGTGCAACTAAAAAGAGACTGTTGTGGACTTGAAAGTCGACAGGAGGTGATGCTAACAGTAATCCAGCCATACCTCCAATGGTAAAGGTGAAGATAAAGCCGAGAAACCACAACATTGGTGAGTAGAATCTGATGCGGCCTTTATACATGGTTCTGATCCAGTTGATAATTTGGACACCGGTTGGTATTGCGATAAACATCGTCATGATACCGAAAAAGGCATTGACGTCTGCTCCTGCTCCCATGGTGAAGAAATGATGCAGCCAGACAAGAAGCGCAAGTGATGAGATACCGATTAATGCCAGAACAAGCGATACATAGCCTGCCAAACGTTTTTGGCTATAGACAGAAACAATTTCTGAAAATGCACCAAAGCCAGGAAGAATAAGGATATAGACTTCAGGATGTCCCCACATCCAGATAAGATTGGTATACATCATCGCGTTGCCGCCAAAACCGGTGGTAAAGAAATGCATGCCGAAATAGCGATCTAAGAACAGAAGGGCAATGGTTGCTGTCAGAACCGGAAAGACTGTCATAATAAGGAGCATACTGACAAGTGATCCCCAGACAAAAAGAGGCATTCGTAAAAGACTCATGCCGGGAGCGCGCAGTTTGATGATAGTGACAAAGAAATTAATACCTCCGATCAGTGTTCCAAGGCCTGAAATCTGCAGAGACCAAATCCAATAATCAACGCCAATTCCTGGACTAAATTGCGATTCTGAAAGCGGGGCAACAGCGAGCCAACCAGTAGCTGCAAAGTGTCCACCGAAGACAAAAAACATATTGACCATAATAACGCCAGCGACATATAACCAAAATCCTAAGGTGTTAAGAAAAGGAAACGCAAGGTCACGTGCACCTATCTGAAGAGGTACGATTAAATTTATTAATCCAAACAAAAATCCCATGGCAAAGAAGAAAACCATAATATTGCCATGTGCTGTCATTACTTCCTGTATATGTTCTGCCGAAAGATAACCATGAGATGCGCCCATAAATGCCGGCATGTTGGAGGCTGCAAGCGATTGTTGCAGCCAGATCATAACTGCGTCAAGTCCGCCACGACCGAGCATAAACGTTGCAACAATGAGATACATGATACCAATTCGTTTCGGATCAACTGAGGTAAACCATTCATTCCACAGCCATTTCCAGCGTTTGAGTTTGGTAATAAAAAGAGCAACAGCAAGTCCTCCCAGGCCAAAAAATACCGTCCCACCGATAGTGAACCATTCATGAGGAAGTGCTTCTGTTGTTAATTTTCCAAAGATAAGTTCTTGCATATTAGGGTGTTATTTGCCCGCCTGCATCGCTATGCGAAGCATTGCGGACAGGTGCCATGAATCTCATCATTATTGTATTAAAGATGTCTCCCTCTGTCGATGAGTAGAAGATAGGTGGGGTATCTTCACTGGGTTTTGCCAATGTGTCGTATTCTTTCAGAGTTAATGAGTGAGGTGATTGCTTTACCGAGTTGACCCAGTTCTGGAATTCACTTGCCGATACGGATTTTGCGGGAAATGTCATTCCTGCAAATCCATGACCACTTATTTCAGCGTTGGAGCCTCGATATTGTCCTTCTTTGTCAGCAATAAGATGCAAGGATTGTGACATACCAGTCATTGCATAGAGTTGTCCACCAAGTTGCGGAATCCAAAATGAACTAAAGGGCCCGTCTGCGGTGAGGGTAAAGGTGACAGGTGTCTTTTCGGGAAATTCAACATAATTCACCGTTGCAATTCCTTGCTCAGGATAAATAAAAAGCCATTTCCATTGGAGCGCAATAACTTGGATGGTAAGTGGCTTAACCTCATTTTGAAGTGGTTTATGCGAATCAAGTTTGTGAGCAGCATTCCAGGTAACTATAGACATAACAAGAACAATTGTTGTAGAAGGTATCCACAGTCTGATTTCAGACCAGGCACTGTGTTTGGCATCAGGTGTGAATTCTGCTCTCGTATTACTGGAGCGGTACTTCCAGGCAACAAAATAACCGGTAATAATAACAGGAAGAACAATAAGAAGCATAAGGGATACATAGGTGATAATAAGGTTTCGTTGTTCATATGCGATCATTCCTTGCGGATTAAATATCTGAATATTGCCTTGAGAGAGAAGAATTTTCAGAAAGAGGAGGATATCGAGAACGATGAGGGCAA
>CAYMJR010000003.1:131495-146566 GCA_964391315.1 uncultured Gammaproteobacteria bacterium
CCTTGAGAGAGAAGAATTTTCAGAAAGAGGAGGATATCGAGAACGATGAGGGCAACAATGATAAATTTGGAGGCAGTTTTCATCTCTTCAATTTAGTATATCAACAATAAATTTCATAACGCAAATGGTTGACTTATGAGTTAGGTTTGATACTCTTATTTTATGGATGTGTTCTATTTCGCTACATTTACTTTGGTGACAGAATTATTGGTAACAGCCTCTGTACTCTATATTTTTTGGGATGGATATAAACATGACAAATTTCATCCAAAATTGTTATTTGTTACGCTTGCATATGAATGCCTTTTTAATATTAATTACATGGCACATCGGGTTCCGAAGGTGCATACTCACTCGATGCCTGTTTGGTATATCTTGCTTGCAGCATTTCATGGTATTTTTTCTTTGCTGATGTTTATTACTCTGGTAATTTTTTTTATTTTGGCATGGCTTAAATTTCGAAAGGATATCAATTACTTTAAAAAGCATGCACTATTCTCCAAGATATTTATTGTCGCCTGGTTGACTTCAGTTTTCTCCGGGATTGTGTTTTATCTTGTAACCTATTTATAATCGGAATACTGATTTCAGTTATTTTTCAGAAACCATCTGTAGACTTTGTTTTATGAAAAAATTACTTTTGTCATTATTGGTATTAGGTGCCTTTTTTGTTTATGGTTGGCATGAAAAAAATGAACAATCAGAAGTAAAAGTTATCCCGCCTAACCCCAAACAAAATCCACAAACGACAACAGCGCCAACGAGTGAGCAGGGTGCATTGCCAACAAAATCTCAGCCTACACCAACAGTTGTTGTTGCATCAGGATATAAAGACGGAACCTATACAGGTGATGCAAAGGACGCGTTCTATGGCACGATTCAAGTTAAAGCGACGATTTCAGGCGGAAAAATTACTGATGTTCAATTTTTACAATATCCCAATGATCGCGATACCTCCATTCAGATCAATCAGCAAGCGATGCCATATCTAAAACAAGAAGCTATTCAGGCGCAAAGTGCAAAAGTTGATATTGTCTCCGGTGCAACCGATTCCTCACGTGCTTTCCGTGAATCGTTGCAGTCTGCATTGAACCAAGCAAACAGTTAATATGAAGGACACACAGCTTTTGATGGGGATGCCGATCACCGTCGAAATTGTTGATAACAAAGCGCACAAAAAAGATCTGGAGGATATCTTTGATTATTTCACCGATATTGATGCAGTTTTTAGTACTTATAAAAAAAATAGTGAGATTTCACGAATTAATCGTATGGAACTAAGGGAAAAAGACTACAGTGCTGATATGAAACAAATTTTTGCCTTAGCAGAGAAAACAAAAAAAGAGACACAGGGATATTTTGATATGGTGCAATCAAATGGCCTCAAAGATCCCTCAGGAGTTGTGAAGGGCTGGGCAGTGCTGCAGGCCAGTAAACAATTACAAAAGAAGGGTTTTAGCAATTTTTATATTGATGCGGGCGGTGATGCTCAGGTGTCAGGGAAGAATAAAAACGGTGAGGTTTGGCGTGTTGGTATCCGGAATCCTTTTAACCGTAAAGAAGTTGTGAAGGTTATTGAGTTAGATAATAAAGGAATTGCGACATCAGGAACAGCAATACGTGGACAACATATTTACAATCCACATCAGCTCGGTGATCCATTAACAGAGATTGTCAGTATGAGTGTTATTGGTCCAGATGTGTGTGAAGCAGATCGTTTCGCAACTGCCGCATTTGCGATGCAGAAAGAAGGGATTGTCTTTATTGAGAACCTTTCTGGCTTTGAAGGCTATATGATTGATAACAAAGGAGTTGCAACCTATACGAGTGGTTTTGAGAGATATACAATACAATAAGATGATACATTTTCTTGATATATTTTTAGACCGGATTACGATGTACCGTTTGGTACTGTATGAACTTATTGCGCTTCTTGGTTGTGCAGTGATTTTTAGCTTTTTTGGTCTTGTTCCATATTCTGCTGTTTCGATTCTTCTCTCAGTTGGGGTCCTCGTTATTACTTCCTATATTACCAATAAGGTATTTGCTTTTGTGTTCCGCGCGCCAACAAATGTTGAATCAGTTTATATTACCGCTCTTATTTTAGCGCTGATTATTTCTCCTTTTCGTTACCTGCATGAACTACCAGTCCTTTTGTGGGCAGCAGTTTTGTCCCAGGGAGCAAAATATATGTTTGCTATCCATAACAAGCATTTGTTTAATCCTGCGGCAATTGCTGTTGTCCTGACGGCATTTGTTCTTGGACAAAGTGCAAGTTGGTGGGTGGGAACAACATATTTATCAATTATTGTCCTGCTTTTTGGTTTGACAATTGTCCGTAAAATTCAGCGCGAAGATATGGTGTTTACCTTCTTGCTCGTTGCACTTGTTGTTCAAGGGATATTTGTTATGGTGCGTGGGGGAGATATTTTCAGTACGATGCAAACGCTTTTTCTCAATTCATCCTTGTTGTTTTTTGGTTTTGTGATGCTGACCGAACCGTTAACAACACCTCCAACGAAAAAATTGCAACTCCTCTATGCTGGAATTGTTGGAGTTTTGTTTGCTCCGCAAATTCATCTTGGATCAGTGTACTCAACACCTGAATTGGCATTGGTCGTGGGGAATATTTTTTCCTACTGGGTAAGTCCCAAACAAAAATTGTTACTTGTCTTGAAAGAAAAAGTACAGTACGGAACAGAAATGATTGATTTTGTTTTTCCGCATCCAAAAAATTTTTCTTTTCAGCCAGGTCAGTATATGGAGTGGACATTGCCGCACAGGAATACTGACAGCAGAGGCAATAGAAGATATTTCACGATTGCATCATCACCGACAGAATCGGCACTGCATTTAGGTGTCCGCTTTTATCAGCGAGGAAGTTCCTTTAAAAAAACACTGCTTGCTCTTGATAACACCAAGCCCCTGACAGCAGGACAGTTGGCAGGAGATTTTACTTTACCTGCGGATCCGAAAGAAAAGTTGGTTTTTATCGCAGGCGGCATTGGGATTACGCCATTTCGCAGTATGATGAAATATTGTATTGATAAGAAGCAGAAGCGGACGATTACTCTTTTATATACCAATCGCGAATTATCAGAAATTATGTATACGGATGTATTTCAGGAAGCAGAAGCATTCGGGATGAAAACATTTTATACCTTAACAGATTTAAATCGAATTCCTTCCCAGTGGCAGGGAGGAGTCGGAAGAATTGATGCGACAATGATCAAGAACACTGTTCCGGATTTTGCAGATCGTACCTTTTATATCTCTGGTCAACATAAAATGGTGGAGTCATCAGAGCATATTTTACGAAAAATGGGAGTTCCTCAAAGCAGAATTAAAAAAGATTTCTTCCCGGGGTACGTTTAATTAATTGGTTTATTTGCATCTTCACTCAGAGAAAGCATGTGAAGACGATCCCGCGAATTGTTCGTTTCACTCCACTCCTCTATCATCTCGTTTTGCTTTTTCACTTGACCTGCAAGGCCTGACTCTTCGCTTCCACCCAACTGCGGAATTTTTGTCTTTTTTATTACTGTCGCATCAGATTTACCAGCGCGGAGTAAGAGAAGAATTCCAGACACAAGGATAGGAATGGCGCAAAGAATTGCCCAAGTTCCAGAACTATCTGCAAGACCTTTCAAAAAAACAAAAGACAAATATCCTCCTGTAGCAAGAAGGATAAGTCCCAAAAGCGTTTGAGACATGACTCTCAACATACTCATTTAGAATAGTAAATTTAGCAATAATTTGCAAAACACGTTATTTGATCGCAACAAGTTCGACTTCGAAGATAAGAGTAGAATTTGGAGGGATTGATCCTGCAGCCCGATCGCCATATCCAAGACTTGGAGGAACTGTCAGCTTTCTTTTGCCGCCGACTTTCATGCCTACAATACCCAAATCCCAGCCTTTGATAACTTGACCAACGCCGATTTGGGTGGTAAATGGTTCATTTCGATCATATGAACTATCAAATTTTGTGCCATCCGGAAGAGTACCGACATAGTTGACGACAACCGTATCTCCACTTTTTACTGCCGTTCCAGTACCAACTTTAAGATCTTCAATCTTCAAGTCCGAAGGAATTTTCTGATTTGCTTCGGACGGCTGTGTTTGCGCCGTTGCATTTGTTGCTGTATCTACAGTATCAGATGGTTTTTGATTAAGTCCAAAAACGAAATAGGCAAAAGCACCAAGAGCAAGAATACAAACAACTACAAAAATGAGAAAGTTTTTTGACATAGCTATATTCTACACTAATTAAACAATTCTTGTCGCCAATAATTTTTCTTTTATTTTATCTACAATTTCTTCCATCGAGACATTTGATTTGATAAGAAAATCATCAGCGTCAGAGAAGAACTGTGTATCCCGGATATTTTCAACACTTCCGGCATTCGAAAGAATAATAACGGGAGTAGTCTCACAATAAGGAATGTTTCGTAAGTTGCGAAGCATTTCTTTTCCATCCATGACAGGCATAAGCAGATCAAGAAGAATGATATCAGGCTTAAATGTTGCTGCGACCTCTAATCCTTGTTGTCCATTTTCTGCTCGCATTACAGCAAATCCTGTTTCTGTTAAACGCGTGCTCAAAATGTCAGCTAATGGTTTTTCGTCTTCAACAATCAGTACTTTCTTTTGCGGTGGTGCAGTAGACTCGGATTGTGGCTCCTTGGTTTTACCAGTAAGCGCTTTTATATCATCGATAACATTCATATTATTTTATCTCGGCTTGTTTTGGAGTATTGAATATTCCTTTTATTTTCTCAACAAGCGTATCAAGTTCAATGTCTGATTTGACAAAATAATAAGCAGGTTGATTTTTAAGGATTTCATTTAACGCTGCATCAGTGTCAGGACTAACATTGGTTAACATGATAACTGGCACAGATTTACCCCATGCATCTTCCCGTAGTTTATTGATTGTTACTGTGCCATTCATTTTAGGCATAAGAATATCGAGTAAAATAAGATCAGGATGGTGTGTGAGCGCAAGCTGCAATCCTTCTTCACCATCTCGTGCCTGAATTATGTCAAAACCACTTGCAATGAGTCTGTCGTTAAGGATTTGGAGCATTGGGGTTTCATCTTCAATAATCAAGATTTTTTTCTTTTGATTATCCATAATTACAGCATAAACGTACCACAAGAAGAATGCAAGTGCACGCTTAACGTAGTGCTTTTCCACCCTGTTTTTGTTGCATACCTTTAAGTGGAAATACGACAGAAAAAATCGCACCTTTATTTTCTACTGAATTAAACCAAATTTTCCCTCCTGTTGCTTTGATGATTTCATTTACGATATATAATCCTAGTCCGGTACCTTCAGGGACAACCTGTCTCGCATTATCTGCTCTGAAGAGTTTGGTAAAAATTTTTGTCTGCTGCTCTTTTGGAATACCGTACCCATTGTCGGTGACACTGACCAAAAACTCAGTTTCGTTAGAAAACATTTTTATCGTAATTGTTCCATCAAGTTTGCTATATTTGAGTGCATTGGAAATAAGGTTTTGCATGATTATGGTAAAAAGTTTTGGATCGACAGAGAACAGCGGCAGGTTTGGTTGATAAGTTTTTTGGACAGTAATATGTTTTTTATCAATTTGACTGCTCAGGTCCTTGAGTACCTGATCGATAAGCTCTTCAAGATTAGTTTCTTTTGGTTCTACCGGAAATGTCCCAAGTTCGATTCTTGAAACATTGAGCAAGTCGTTCACCAGAGCAATCATTCGTTTACTGGCAAGATGTACTTCATTGAAGTAGCTTTTTTGTTTATCGCTCAGATTCTCACCAGTTCGGATCAACTCTTCAAGATACCAGTTAATTGTTGCGAGCGGTGTTCGGAGTTGATGTGATGCAACAGAGACAAATTCCGTTTTTGCTTTGTCGATTTCTTTTTCTTTGGTAATGTCATGGAACACTTCGATAATACCTACCACTCGATTTGCAAGACTAATCGGCGTGACAGTCATATGGACCGGAAGCATACTGCCATCTCTCTTGACGTAATTTATTACACGGGAGGTAATGTAGCGTTTTCCAAGAGTAAGCACTTTGGTTATCGGACGTTCTTCTATAGGAATTGTTTTACCAGTATCATCAACCATTGGGAAAGTATCAACAATTGATTGTCCAAGTAATTCTTTTTCCTTCCACCCCAAGGTATCACAGGTGACTTGGTTGACCATGGTGATTCTTCCAGTTTCGTCTGTTGCAATGATACCATCTCCGATACTGGTTAACATTGCTTCATCTTCCATTTTTTCTTGAAATAATCGTTCTTTGGCACGTCGCTCATTGGTAATATCCCGGAAGTTAACAACAACTGCATTAACACTTGGTTCAAAGAGAAGATTTGTGCCTGTTGCTTCGACCCAGATAACAGATTTATCTTTTTTGATCGCTCGATAGTGAGTATTAATGATCCCTTTTGGCTTGAGGACAAGTTGAGCAAGTAATCCCATGGTTTTTTGTCGATCCTGAGGATCAATAAGATCAAAGCCAGTAGTGCCTACTAATTCTTCTGGTGAATAACCGAGTACTCGTTTTGTTGCAGGACTTGCATAGAGGATTTTTGAAGTTGGGTCAACAAGCACAACTGCATCAAAACTATTTTCTATTAATGCTTTAAAACGTTCTTCGTGTGAAGTTATTTGTTGCTGTCCTTTTCTCAACTCCAAAACAGTAGTAGCAAAAGAAAGAGCAGTTAATGAAAAGGTAGAAAGAAAAATTTGTAACTGTATGAGAGAATCATTCAACGATTCACGAACAAACGGTCCTGTGCCTGAGAGAGTATAGGTGATGGTAAAAGCAGCGACAATAAGTGTCGCACTTGATGCTCCTCGTCTTCCAAACCAAAAAGCGATCCAGATAGCCAAAGGTGTATATAAATAAGGATAAGGAATAACCCCTGAGAAAATGATTTTGTTAACGAGGTAAATAGCCAAGATGCAAAGCAGCAAATGAAATGCTTTTGATATGCTGAAGGGTATTCTATGATGGGTCCACCAGACTAAAATAAATGGAGCTATGATAACGCCTCCACCTACATCACCAAGCCACCAAGTCAACCATATTGCAGAAAAGCTTTCCCAAGATGCGAGATTGTGACCAACCAGAGTCAGAACACCAACAGTTGCAGCAATCGCAGCACTACAGAGGATAACAATCGTAAATTTAAAAATATCTGAGACTCTGGAAAACGCAAAAGTACCATTAGCAAATTGTTTGATAAAGTAAGCTGCTGTAATTGCTTCTAAAGTATTGCCGATTGCTATAAAGACAGAGGAGAGAATTGTTCCTGCTGTTAATATATTAACCACAAAGGCACCAATAAAAATTGCCGGAATCAATCGAAATCCAAAAATTAACAATGCTGCTATAGCAATTCCTGTGGGTGCCCAGATTGCACTTGCACTTGGGTTAGCAAAAGCAAGAGAAAGTCCAAATTTGCCGGTAACAATGTAGATAATGGTTACTCCTAGCACTATCCAAAGTAAGGTAGGTCTGCGATAGATAGTTAATCGTTCTTTCAGAACATCTTTCATGGGTACTTTAACTATACACCATACAACCTTCTTACAGAATGTATTCTTTTATTCTTACCTCCACGCAATATACTGAGTAAGATAAGTTCAGGTATAAATACTCAGAAAACAAACCCGCCCGCGTGCTACTGATAGGCAGGAAGTAGCACATACCGGCGGGTTTTGTTTTGGAAAATATCTTTATTTTAGGCGGAATGTTTGCGGTGTTTTTCTCCCCATTGAGCAAGTTCGTAGAGTACTTTATTCAGAGATTTTCCATGATCAGTGACAGAATACTCAACTTTTGGTGGAACAACTGCGTAGACTTTCCTGGCAATTAATTTATCTTTTTCCATTTCACGTAATTGTTGAGTAAGCATCTTTTGCGTTATGCCTTCAATACGTTTCTCAAGCTCATTAAAGCGGAGGGGAGAAGACTGGTTTAGATGCCACAAAATAATCGGCTTCCATTTCCCGCCAATCACGGTTAACGTTGTATCAACATGACATTTGGAATAATCTGTATTCATACCCTATACTTACTTTTTGTATAGTATATATAATAAAAGTAGGTACTTGATTAAAGTAACGTTACTTTATATTATATAGCAGAACTTATTATTGTTCAATAAACAGTATGAACTTTGAAACACTTGCACCAGAAGAATCAATTAAAAAAGCGAGCGCTGCTTTAGAAGAACGAGGATTTCATGCAGAAGTTGTTGCAACCAAGGAAGAAGCATTGGAAAAAATAAAAGCACTTATTCCTGCAGGTGCCTCTGTGATGAATGGTGCCTCAGTAACATTAGAAAATATTGGTTATCTTGAATATCTGAGAGAAGGAAAGCATCCTTGGAAAGATCTGCATGCTGAAGTAACTGAAGAAGCCGATCCTCTCAAACGGATGGAATTACGAAAACAATCTATTATTTCAGACTATTATCTAGGGAGTGTCCATGCTTTGGCAGAGACAGGACAAATCCTTATTGCTTCAAATTCTGGAAGCCAATTGCCGCATGTTGCTTTTACTTCGCCAAACATTATTTTTGTTGTCAGTACAAAAAAGATTACTCCTACACTTGATGAAGCATTTAAGCGTCTTGAAGAGCATGTGATACCACTTGAAGATGAACGGATGAAAGAAGCAATGGGTGTTGGTACGATGAAGGCAAAAACGCTTGTGTTGCATCGTGAGAATCCTGCACTAAAACGAAATGTTCTTGTCCTCTTTGTCAAAGAAGACCTCGGATTCTAAAGAAAAAAATTATTTTCCAAGCAAAACATCAAGAAGGGTTGTGAGTGACATTGTAGCGACCCCTGTGACAGAGTCTGCACCGCCATAGTACAAATAGATGGTATCCTCAATAACAACTGCTCCACAAGGGAAAACGACATTTGGTACTTGTCCTTGTTTTTCATAATCCATTTCTGGTTCAAGAAGAGGTTCGTCTGTCCGAGCAAGGACTTTTCTCGGGTCATTTAAATCCAAAAGCATTGCACCGACTTTATATATATTGCCAGGATTAGAAACTCCATGATAGAGTAAAACAAACCCTTTTTCAGTTTCTATTGGTGGACAGGCGATACCTACTTTAACATTATCCCATTTATCTTTTCGTGCTTGAGCAATAATACCGCCGGAAAGATATTTGTTTTCTGGAAAATCTAAATCACGCAGGAAATCAAGCCAAATGACATCACCAAGCCGGTGGAATGCGACGAATCCCGAACCATTTTTTCTTTTGATAATACATGAATCTTTATCATCAACGCCGGGAGGAGAAATAAGTTTTGGTTTATCCCAATTCCATTTTCTCTCCAGAAAGTCTTTGACTGCAATTGATGTAAGGGCAATGCGTGGGGGATTTGTTCCATCATAAGCAGTGTAGGTCATGTAATATCTGTCATCAATTCTGGTAATACGCGGATCCTCACAACCAGAATTGCCAGGATGGGTTGGTTTTTCAAAACTTTCACGAGGTGTATAAATAGGTGAGTGATAATGTTCATCAATATGAAGGCCATCCAGACTTGTTGCGTAACCGAAAACGGATGTCCCATCATCTGACTGTCCGCGGTAGACGATATGTACTTTTCCTTCTTCAAAGATGGCTGCAGGATTAAACGCACCTTTTTTCTGCCATTCAAGCTCCATTGCCGGTTTGAGAATAGGATTACCTTCAAAGCGACTAAATTTATGCACATCTTTTTCAACACTTTGGGCTGTTCCATTCTGCTTTTTTGGTTTCATATCTTCAATTAATTCTTTCAAGTCGCACGAAGCCAAGGCGACCCGCGTATCAGCAGCGCCATAGTAGACAAACAGTTTACCGTCTTTCACGAGTGCACCTGATGGAAAAATAACGTTTGGTACGATTCCCTTTAGTTCATATTCTTTTTCAGGTGCAATAATTGGATATTCTGTTCTACCGATAATTTTGTTGGGGTTTTCAAGATCAAGAAGAATTGCTTCAATACCAAATGATTTATCATTGGAAATATAATTTTTGATATATGAATAAATTACCAGCCAACCGGAATCTGTTTTAATTGGTGGTGCACCAAGCTCTACCTGATCGCGTACATCACGAAGTAAGTGAATGATATGGGTATTGGGATTGTCATACCACTCTGCCCAATAATAAGGTGACCATATATCTTCCTCGTGGTCAAACAGTGCGAGAGCAATTTTTGCAGGGGGAAGATCAGTGTGCATTGTCAAAAGTGCTGCCATCTTGCCATTGATTTTTTCCGGAAACAGACCCATGGCTTTAGAATTAAATGTCGTCACGGGATGTTTTTCAAATGTTTTAAAATCAGTGGTGACAGCAACAGCCAATCTGATGCCGTATGCTGCGAAAGGATAGACAGAAAGGGCAGTATAAAAAATATAAAACTTTCCATCCATGAAGGTGATGCGTGGATCCTCAACACCATATACTTCCCAGTCTTCAGTCGGGCCAAAAAGCAGTCGTTGGTCTTTGAAATGTACTCCGTCATCACTGACTGCATAGCCAACTGATGAAACATTCATATTGACACCATTTTGCTGTTTTGGAGAGGAAAATGCGCGGTAGACCATGTGATATTGTCCGTTGGCAAACGCGACACAACCATTAAAAGCGCCGTCATGTTCCCAGTCATGGTCAGGGTTTGGTTGAAGAATGGGGTTATCAGGATGGCGGGTTAATTGTACCATGATATAACTATACGGTTAAATTGTTAACTGGTCAAATGGAATTTTAATTCCAAACTGGTGTTTTGACTCTCCTCAATTTTGGTTCGCGATGCATTTTCATCTGTTTGAGGAAATGCTTCAGATCAGTTGATGCAGCACATACAACCGTATCTGCGCCACCATAATAGACATGCAATTGTCCATTCACTACTGCAGCTCCACAAGGGTAGACAACACCTGCTTTAAATCCAGCATTTTCATAATGTTCATTTGGTGAAACGATTGGGGAACTGGTACGAGTTATAACTCTTGATGGGTTTTCAAGATCCAGAAGCATCGCGCCAATTTTATACTTTCCAGGATCCTGATAGCCGACTGATTGATAAACAAACAGCCATCCATCTTCTGTTTTGATAGGTGGAGCACCAGCACCAATTTTTTTACTATCCCAATGCATTTTTCGTGGAGGAATAAAATGATGACCTTGCAGGTAATTATCCTCAAATTCGAGATCGTCGACGTAATCGATCAGTACATTTGGATAAACGCGATGGTACACAACATATTTGCCTTTAATTTTTTCAGGGAAGATAACTGCGTTTTTGTTGACCATGCCGGGAGCGGAAATTAGCTTTGGAGGTGCCCATTTGTCCCAGCGTTTATTCAAGAAATCATCAACGGAAATTGATGTCAGAGCAACACGGGGTGGGTTGGCACCATCAAAGGCAACATAGGTCATATAGAATTTATCATCGACTTTAGTAATGCGAGGATCCTCAACGCCGCCGTATCCGCCACCTGATGCAAAGTGATCTGCAAATGTCTTAAAAGCATGGTTGCCCGGTGTCTCCCACGGTTCACGGGGGATATAAATTGGTTCGTCTGACCTCTCATCAATCGTGATGCCATCGCGACTTGTTGCATAGCCAAGAACTGAAAGATCAGTGTCTCCCAGGGCGCGATAAACAAAGTGAACCTTTCCATCTTCATAGACAGCAGCGCTGTTGAATGCTGCTCGTGAGTCCCAGGGAATATGTGGTCGTGGAGCAAGAATAGGATTATTGTCCGCCTTTTTGAAGAGTGGATGGAAATCTTTATTTCTGAGTGTGGTATCTGGTGTTGGGATAGGGCAGGCAACAGCAAAGACTGTTGTATTGTTGATCGCCCAGTAGAGAATAAGTTCATCCCCAAAAATAGCTGAGCCAAGTGGTACCATACTGTCAGCATGTAAGTCTGAAGGGAGAGTCCATAGTGGGCCATCTGCTCTCCAGATAAGTTTGGATGGATCTTTCTGATCAAATAATGCAGCGCCAGCAACGTAATGCGGTGCTTTCCCCTTTTGTTTTACATAATAGGTCAAAAGAATATGTCCGTCTGTCAAGAATGCATTGCCTACTTCTAGATCTCCATTATCAAAATAGTCATTACGGGGAGAGAGAAGTGGTCTATCATCTGCTTTCCAATCAGTAAGATTTTGTGCATAGGCGATTTTGATTTCCTTTTCGCCAAAATACATCACATGGTGATCTTTGTGAGTAAAATCAGGAACAATCGTAGCTGTTTCTTGGATTTCAGAAGGTTTATCTGATTTTTTAAACCGAATAAGATCTGTTGAAAGGGCACATTGCAGAGAAGATTTTGATTTTTTATTGAGGAGATATGTAAGGATATATTGATCTCCTTGTTTAGCAATGCGGAATCCTTTCCAATTATAATTTTTTTCTTCTTTCTGCTTTTCATTGGTAATAATCACATATTTTCCTTTGTCGGTGAATTCAAATCCGTCGTGACTTGTGACGACATTAAAAAAGGTGAGGCCACTTTTCTCTCTGTAGAAATAGAGGAACGCTTCTTTATCTTTTTGGGCAGTACCGATAAAGGTAATCATGATTGATCAAATACAAAATGAGGGGCAATTCCCCCATACTATTAGTCAACAGTATTTTTGAAGCTGTGTCAATATATCTCAATAGATCAGATTCTTTAAGAAAAAATTAAGAAAAGTAAGGGGAAGAAAAGTATTTCTATTTATTATTTTTATTATTGAGCAGTTGCTTTTGTTGGTGCTGGAGTTGCTTGTGGAACTTTTGCACTAGGATTTGATTTGACTGCTGGTGCTGGAGTCACCTGTGGAGGATTTTTTAAGTTTGATACCTCAACTGCTGGAAGATTAGGGTTTTCTAATGCGCTTGCATTTTGTCCTTGAGGTGTTTCTGTAGATGGAGTTGTTGCTGTTTTAGCAATGCGTGCGTTGATATCACCCAAGAGTGCTTTTGCTGCATTTACACTATTTGCATCATTATTCTTTTGAACCAGAGTTACTAATTGTTGTGCAACTAATTGTGCATTTTGCAGATCACCCTTCTCACGAAGTGCAATAGCTAAATTGTAGTATGCATTTGCATAATCAGGTTTGAGGTTGATTGCATCGGTGAAGAATCGGATAGCCAGGTCATAATTTGTTGCAGCATAGTAAATGTTACCTGCGTTAAGTCTCAAAGCAGGATTGAGTGGATCACGCTGGATTGCCTGACTATATGCTTCAAGAGAGAAAGCTAATGCATTTTGAGCAACACCTGAGATACTTCGGTATACTGATCCTAATACTTCCCAGTTTCGTGAAGAGCGTGGACTAAGAACAACACCTGATCGACCTTCATTTACTGCTTGAGAGAGAAGTGTTTGGATCGTTTGCTTGTCTTGATCGGTCAATGATCCTTTTGGATTTGCTTGTGATGGACCTTTTTGGATTGCAATAGCATTTGCCAGAGCAAAATTGGTTTGTGCCATATCTACACGGTATAAGTCAACTTGTGGATTCAATGTTTCAGCTTTTTGCAGATATTGGTATGTTAACGCACCATTCTTATTTGCTTGTGCAAGTGCCTGTCTATGATAGTAGTCAGCAGAAACAACCGTGATAAGTTGATAGAAAGCAGGAACAGCGCCAATTAAGAAGATAACAAAGATGATAACAGGGAAGAGGTCAAATTGTTGATTGCCTGACGTTGTTGCACGAATGCCGAGTGAGAATTCCATAACTTTCTCACGAATTGTTCTTTGTGAGAGCATAAGGATAGCAAAGATAAAGAAGGAGATAACTATTGAAACAACTGTTGTTGCGTGAACTGCTAACAATGCAACAGTGAGGAAGCCGCTGATTGCAATTGCTGGAAGCAGTACAGTTGTACTATCATGTTCTCCTTCAGCTACTGCGGGTGTCAGATTTTTCCAACCCAATCGAACGACAACAAGACAGATAAAGACGAGTGCTGAGAAGCCAAGGATACCAAGAGTTGCCAATACTTGCAAGAATTCATTGTATGCTGTGTTGAAAGAGAAGTTCCAGTATGCAAGACTATTGAATTCTAATGGTTTGTAAGTTGAGAAGTCGAAAAGATAGGTTGCTGGACCTGTGCCAAAGAAAGGTACATCACGAAAGGTTGATGCTGTGATCTTCCATGAGATAGGAAATGGTAATTGGATTTCCTTTGGAAATGCAAGTTCTTTTTGTTGAAGAGCATTCAATGGTTGTGGCAATGGAGTATAAGCGAGGAATAAGGCAACAGCAGTAACAATAATAGGAAGGATAAATACTGGCAAGGTTCTTTTTACCTGGTAAGGTTTTGTTGCAAAGATGCAGAGAGCGAAAACAGCAGCTAAGATGATGTAGATAGTCAGTGATCCGACAAGTGAGATCGTAAGAGTGAACAAAATTGACAAGAAAAGAGAAACAGGAACAGAAAAGAATCGATTAGGATTCAGAAGAGAGAATAATGGTAATGGTAAGAGTAACAAAAGAAATGCAATTGTTGAGAAAGTTGAGCCTGTTGGAGTGAAATTTGCAACTTGTGCAAAATCAAATGGCAGATAGAGATTGAAGAATGAAAGCAGTGTAATAAGAGCAACAACGACAGCACTACCATAGAGAACAGTCAGGAACACTTTTAATCGTGCAAAAGATTTAAGGTGAGATACAGTTACAAAGTAAAGAAGAATATAAGTCAACCACGCAACAGCTGAACCATGAACATTTGGAATATCTCCATAGACTGAGATAAATTTAGTAGTGCTGAAAAATGTTGAAGCAATAATGAGTCCTGCAAGAACAAGAAGTAAAATATCAAGAGGGGTTCTGGTAATAATTACTTTGCCTTTAAAAATCCATGAAGCAATCCATAATCCGACAAGAATTAATGTGGTTGCAACAAGAAAAATTAATTTTGGCATTTCGAAAAACTCTGTTGTTTGGTTAAGAAAAAGCAGTGGAGTAATTCCTGCAACAAGAAGTAAAACAAATGTAATCGCGTTATCAAGATAAGTAGAAACTTGATGTTTCATAAATAAATTCAATT
>CAYMJR010000004.1:0-86575 GCA_964391315.1 uncultured Gammaproteobacteria bacterium
GCTGCCGGAGCTGCCGGAGCTGCAGGCGCAGGTGTACCTGCTGGAGCCGTTGGTGCTGCTGGTGCAGCTGGGTTTGCCGTAGGAGGTGTACTTGTAGCTGCAGGTGTTGTTGGAGCTGCTGTTGCAGGCTGTTCTGCTGCCGGAGTGGCAGGTGCTGCAGGTGCTTGTTCTGGTTGGGCAGGTTTTTGCTGATCCATAGTCCTTTATAAAGAGTAAACAATTATTATGGTTCTGTCAAGTGCACCGTGTAAACTGAGCGTATCTTGCAATATGAGCCTCAATACAGTACAATATACAGGTTATGCCAAACGAACCAAAGAAAAGACATTCACGAGCCCGCCAGGGTAAAAGACGAGCAAGTATCAAATTAAAGGTACAAAAATCTATTGTGTGCGAAAATTGTGGTAACCGTCGTCTGCCTCATACTGTTTGTGAACACTGTGGTTTCTACAAAAACCAACAGGTAACAAAGGCTAAAAGCCAAGCAGCATGAAGACCTCGCAAGATCCACGACACAAAAAGAGACAAAAATTAGTTCAAGAATTATTTAGTATCGATTTCCAACAGCAACCAGTAAGTAGTGACACAAAAGATATTTTAGGGAATCTTTCGGATCTTGATAAAAAAATTCAACAGGCGGCACCTGATTTTCCTGTCGAGAAGATTAATAAAATTGATCTTGCGGTTTTGAGACTTGCAGCCTATGAATTGCTTATTGACCGAAAAGAGCCACAAAATGTTATTATAGATGAAGCAGTGGAATTGGCAAAAGAATTTGGAAATAATACGAGCCCAAGCTTTGTAAATGGCGTCTTAGGACATATAATGTCGTATGCAAAATCTACCTAAATTTAACAATCAACAACTTTTGGAGAACGCATTTATTCATCGCTCCTTCCTTAATGAGTCAAAAACGCCTATTGAGTCTAACGAACGGCTCGAATTCCTGGGAGATAGTATTCTTTCATTTATTGTTTCTCAATATTTATATAGAACATATCCCCAATTTGATGAAGGAATTCTCACCAATTTACGCTCCCTCGTTGTGAACACAAAAAGTCTCGCCCAAGCATCTGAAAAACTCAATTTTGGCAAATATCTCAAGCTGTCCCGCGGAGAAGAAGATTCAAACGGACGAAAAAATGAATCTATTCTTGCAAATACCTTTGAAGCATTTATTGGCGCATTATTCCTCGACCAGGGTATAGAGGCAGTCAGTAATTTTCTCTCGCAAACAATCTTACCCAAAATTGAGGAATATGTGCAGAAAAAAGTCTTTAAGGATCCAAAAAGTCTTCTCCAAGAATATGTACAGTCGAAAAAACAAAATTCACCTGTCTATACAGTGCTTCAGGAAATCGGACCTGCACATGCAAAAACATTCACAATCGGCGTATTTGTAGAAGAAGAACAGCTTGGAGAAGGCGTCGGACACTCCAAACAAGAAGCAGAAGAGAAGGCAGCAGAGCAGGCACTTGAGAAGATCGGCGAAAAATGATAAAATAGCAAAGTCTTATGTCATTAGTAATTAGATTAGCAAGAATAGGCAAAAAAGGTGAACGCAAATTCCGCGTCGTCGTTAAGGAAAAAAGAAGTAAACGAGACGGCGGCTTTATTGCTATGCTTGGTTGGTACGAAAAAGACAAAACCAACACTAAAAAAGAAATTAATATGGAACAATACAATTACTGGGTTGGCCAAGGTGCACAACCAAGTCTCACTGTTTCTGAAATCGTTAAAGTTAAATAATGAAAGATACCCTTCAATACATCATCTCAGCAATCGTCGATAATCCTGAAGCTGTTGCAATCGAAGAACGAGACGAAGATGGAATTCTCAATCTTATTATTTCCGTTGCAAAAGAAGATATGGGTAAAGTCATCGGAAAAGAAGGTAAAGTTATCCGTGGTATCCGCAACATCATGAAGATTAAAGCTATGAAACATGACGTTCGCATCAACGTCTCCCTCGCCGAAACCTCACAGGAATAATTTTCTTTCTGATATACTTTGAGGCATGTTGCTTTTCCCTTTTTTAAAACAGGTCTATATCCAGAGAAAAAATCTTAAGCTTTCTCACGAACAAATCCGGGAACTCCAACAAAAAAAGTTTCTTAAACTTGTACAGTTCATAGCAAACCATTCTCCTTACTATCAAAAGATCATTAAACAACACAAAATTGACATTAACAACTGCAAACCGGAAGACTTTCCAATACTGACGAAAGAAACACTTATCAAGGAGTTTGATACTCTCGTTACCGATAGACAAATCACAAAAGCCAAACTTGCAGCTTTCTTTGCAAAATCAAAAAACCCACAAGAATTATTTCTGAATAAATATTATGCAATCCACACTTCCGGTTCTTCAGGAATGATTGGCTATTATATCTATAACACAGACGAATTTATTCAAGGAACTGCCTCCTCAACAAGAGCAACCAATCCAAAATTATTTCAAAAAATAGCATACATAGCCGCAACGAAAGGACATTTCGCAGGTGTTACGATGGTCACAGCCGCACGGAGACTTCCCATACTTTATAAAAATGTTTACTGTTTTGATATCAACGAACCATTTACAGAAATTATTAACAAACTTAACAAGATTCAGCCAACAATCGTCAGTGGTTACGCATTCGCTTTGAAAAAGCTTGCGGAAGCACAACAGAAAGGACACCTTGCCATCAAACCGCGAATACTACAATCAGGAGGAGAACCTCTGAGCAGTGAAGATAAGAAATTTATACAAGAAACGTTCTCAGCACCTGTTATTAATGTCTATGCATCAAGCGAACATCTTTTTATGGGAATTGGCAGAGATACTTTTGGAGGGATGTACTTGATGGAAGATAATCTATACTTTGAAATACAACCAGACAAAACGTATGTCACAAATCTGTATAACTATACGCTTCCGTTAATCCGCTATCACATGTCGGACAGATTTGAAAAAATAACTGACAAAACACATCTTATGCCGTTTACAAAAATTAAAGAAATTGTTGGACGCAATGAATATGTCCCTATTTTTCTTAATGACAAAGGGGAAGAGGATTTTATTAGCCCGATTTTGCTTGTCGAGTTATATATCCCAAACGTAACCAATTTCCAAATTCATCTTATTAATAAAAAACACTTTCAATTTAAAGCGTGTCTTGAACCAAACCTTAATAAGAAAGAACAGAAAAAAACAATAAAAAATATCACAGAAATCTTACGGAATATATTAAGAGAAAAAAACATGATGAACGTAAAATACGAAATTCAGATTGTCGACCACCTCTGGGTCGATCCCAAATCTGGAAAATTTAGACTTATCACAAAGGCATGAGTATTGTAACAATTCTTCTTTTTTCTATACTAGTCATTCTCAGCGCACTCATGGCGATTTTTTTGTATAGTTGGTATCGTCTTCGAAAAATGATTTTTGCTCCCTGTGACCCCAATTCGGATACCCCTGCAAAATACAAG
Source organism: uncultured Gammaproteobacteria bacterium (assembly GCA_964391315.1). Taxonomy (GTDB): domain Bacteria; phylum Patescibacteriota; class Microgenomatia; order Levybacterales; family UBA12049; genus DATIGJ01. The sequence goes on from CAYMJR010000004.1 coordinate 3,474, forward strand.
CTCAAATATAAAACAAAAACATTTACAACTGAAGACGGCATATCCCTTAAGGGTTGGTATATTCCAGCGAAAAATCCAAAAGCCGTCTTAATAATTGTTCATGGCTATGTTGATACAAAAGCATGTCTTCTTGATCATGCAAAATTTTTACATGGTGCAGGATATAGTACCTTTCTCATAGATCTGAGATCAGATTACAAAAAAAAGAAATATACGCTTGGTATTCATGAATGGAAGGATGTAAAAGCAGCTTACGACTTTATGCGATCATTTCCTGAGAATATAGATAAAAAAATTGGATATTATGCAGGCTCTATGGGAGCAGCAACGAGTGTCATTGCCGCAGGAAAAACAAAAAAAGCAGATTTTGTTTTAATTTCCGTTCCTTATGCAAATTTTCAGCGACTCTTTACCTTTCAACTCCGCGCACAGAAACTTCCTTCATTGTTACTGCCGTTTCTTCATCTCGCTGCAATCATTGAATTTGGAATCAAATACAATGAGCATTCTGCAGATCGATATATCAAAATGATTAAAGTTCCGCTCTTTCTTATAGCTGCAGCGAAAGATGAAACTGTTAATACACTCGATTCTCATTACCTTTTTAACCTCGCAAATGAACCCAAAAGCTTCTGGTTGGCAAACGCCAGACATAATATTATGGAAGACCTGCCGAAAGAACTTAAGCAAAAAGTTCTTAAGTTTCTTGAAGAACAGACCTGATCTGGTACAATATGCTTATGAAAATAAGTATTTTGACACTTTTTCCGGAAATGTTTGCTGGACCCTTTGATCACTCAATTATCAAACGCGCCAAAGAAAAAGGACTCATTGAAATTGAATTTATTAATATTCGCGACTTTGGCGAAGGTAAACACAAAATGGTTGATGATACTGAATACGGTGGGGGAATTGGCATGCTTATGAAAGTTGATGTCGTACATAAAGCGATACAACACGCAAAAGAAACCTTTTCTGAAACATCAAACAATGAAACAATGAAACAATGGGTTGTCTTAATGAGTGCATCTGGAAAAACATTTAAACAAGAACTTGCGAAACAATATGCTCAGCTTGATCACCTTATCATTATCTGCGGACATTATGAAGGCATTGATGAACGGATAAAACACTTTATTGATGAAGAAATATCAATTGGTGATTTTGTTCTCACAGGTGGCGAAATTCCTGCAATGATTATCACAGATAGTGTTACGAGACTTATCAAAGGAGTACTGCCTGTTGGAGCAACTGAAGATGAATCTTTTTCAGAAAATAATGAAGAAATACTTCTTGAATATCCACACTATACCAAACCACAAATATACAATGACTATGAAGTACCGCAAATACTTCTTTCCGGAGATCATAAAAAGATTGCTGCATGGAGGAGGGAACAAGCGATAAATAAAACGAAAGAGCTTCGACCCGACCTCATCAAGAATGAATCAGATTAAAAAAGTGGCACATTAGGTGAGGAAGACGAATCTTGCGACGTACCAGTATCAGATCTACTCGCAGGAATCCATGAAGAAAATGTTTCCAAAAGCGTTGCTTCCTTTTGAGAAATCGCAGTAAATGGCTGATCATCTTTAAAAACAATTTTTGGAAATTGCTTTTGATAGAATTGCAACGTAATCGTTGTTGTGAAATTATCTCCATCCACATCGGTTACTTCTGATAAAGGGACTCTTTTATTTATTTCATTAAGAAAAATAATAACGCCATTTGGGCTTCCAGTTACCGTTACGGTAAGCTTCACGGTAGATAGATCTTTTGCCAAATTATTCACTTGTCCTGATACAGACGCAACATCTCCAACCTCAAATGAATAATCATTTAAAGAAACTCCTGATGTTATAGACGCATCGGTTAATGCATTTACCATACCACCAAAACCTTTTTCAAAAGGAAGTGCACTTGTGGTGATTGCTACATCATTGTCTAGTTCCTGTTTATCCATCTTATCTATAAAATTAATATTTTGGTTGATAGTATCAATTCGATTGCGCGTAGCAATAATTTCATCTCTGATTGAAAACCAAGACGAGATTTGGGGGAGTACTAGTTGAAAAAAAAGAATAATTGAAACCAAAAATACCAATACAATAATACCGATTGAATAATACGGTGTATCTTTATAGCGAAGATATAAAACACTAAGACTAGAATCTTTGTTCATAGCATAACAAAACTTAAAATAACACTAAATGAACCATTGTCCTGAGAAGTAATAAACTTTTTAAGAGTCACTTTTGAAAAATCCTGCTTCTTTTTCGCCGCATCAATAAGACTATTAAGAAATATATCAAGCTGAGTAAGAGATGTACTTGTCACAGTAATAGTAAATTCATCCCTATTCATCTTCATAGCCGTAATTGACGCACCTTCTGGAATTTTTGCTTCTATTTTATTGAGACCTTGATCATAATTAGATCTTTTGGCAAGAATCGTTTCGCTGGATTTCAGGCGTTCTTTAATTAAGAGATATTTAGCAATATCGGAATGATATTGAGCGATTTTTGCTAATTCATCCTGTTCTTGTTTTTGAAGAGTAGGTAACGGAGAAAGCTCGATAAGCAAAAAAAGTACAATCGACAATCCGGAGACAAGGAAAAGTATACTAACAGCAATAGTTCGTAAAACCTTTATCTTTTGAGAAATTCTCTTAGCGGAAACTTGTTTTTCTATCCCCAATAAATTGATGCTTTTACTCATACTCTTTCAATGCAAGTCCAATTGCAACCGCGTATTCGGCACCTAACTTAGAAACCGCTTCGGGAACGTTTTGAATATTTAATATCTTCCAGGGATTTGCGATTACTGTTTCAATACCGATATTCTGAACGAGAAACAGATCAATGCCTGGCAAACTGGCACCTCCTCCAGTAAGGAGTATCTGGGATATAGGAGAACCGTTTTTATATTTTTCATTATAAAATGCAATTGATTTACGCACCTCTGATAAAATTTCATTGAGAATTGGCTGAATTGCCCGACCTACTTTTCCTCCAAAATTTTTGTCGGAGAGACCATATGTTCTTTTATACTCCTCAGCTTGAGTTGGACTAACACCAAAATCAGCAGCAATTCCCCGTGACATGGCAACTCCACCTAAGGGAATAGAATAATTAAATACCATAATCCCGTCTTGAATGATAGCAAGAGACGTACTCAAAGATCCGATATGCATGACAAGAGAGGTAACTTTTGTCGATTTTGAAATAACACTTCTTACAACTGACAAAATTTCCGTTTCAACGGTGACCAACGTGAGTCCTGCAAGTTCCAAAATTATTTGATATCGCTTAACGAGTTGGGCAGGCGCAGCAACTAAAAGTACCTGCATTTTTTGTGAAGAATTTACATCGGTAGGTCGACGAAGAATACTCCAATCCAAATTCATTGCATCAAGTTGTGCAGGGATATACTGTTCTGCTTCCCAATAAATAGCATTTGATAATTCTTTGTCCTGAAGCACAGGCATATCGATAACTTTTGTAAAAACACGATTTTCAGGAAGAGCTATATTGACATTATTTGTTGTAATTTTTGCTTGAATCACAGATTTATTGATAACTTGTGCTATCTCTTGATGATCAAGCTGTGACTCTGACTGCATACCTGAAGGTGGAGTTGGCGCAAAATAAGCAGAAATATATTCAAAGACTTCTTTTTCACGACTAAGCCATACCATTTTCATGGAAGAAGTACCAATATCTAACCCAAAGGAACTACTTTTCATATTGCTATATTATTTAGTTGAGAAAAGAATATACGGGAAAATTTGCATGGGCAATTTAGGGTATTCCTGGAAACCGACAAGCTTTCTCTGAGTATTTTGTGATGTTCCAACAGACGTCACTAGCTTTCCCTGCGCAGGTAATGCCTGACAGTTATTCCCAAAACCATCACACCCTCTTACACCAATAGCTGTTGGGGCATAAAGAGGAGCTATTCGAATAAGCATTCCTGAGTTAACGGTAAGGGTTTTTTTAAATGCAAATGCTTGCCCAAGGAATGTTCGACCTCCGGGCGGAATTGATTCAAATTGATTAACAGCCGCGCGCGCCGGACAAGGATCAACAGGATAGTGTGTTAAGGTAGGAAAAGCTTTTGTTCCTTCAATAGCAACTATTTCAAGAGCAGCCATTGTATTTGTCGTTTCCTCTGGTGTGCATGTATCCGATGAATTACCCCAATAAATTGTCACTGTTCCTGACCAAGGATTTAAATATCCTGGATATTGAGAAAGCCATAAATCTGCTACATTATCCTTCAAAACAGTAACGCCATCATTAAGAAAAACCTCTACTCCTGAAACAGTAGCAATTGAGGTTTGAAATGATGCATTATTGGAAAATGTACCAGAAGCACCATTGCTTTCCTGTAATGTCTTTTCTATACCTGCTTCAGCTGCTGAAAACGCTCGTTGAGAACTTTCTTGTTCAGATCCTGTTCTCAAATCACTAATGGTACGTGAAGCAATTGAGAGACCTACCGTCAAAACAATAGTCATCACCAGTACGACAATAAGGAGGATTTGACCTCTTTGATAATTTCTCATCCATACCTATCGTAACAACCATGCAATAGAGTGTCAACCTATCTCATATAATTTCTCATGGTGACTGCAGTTTGGAAAGGAATTAAAAGGGGAGTAGCTTGTTGTATACCTCTATCTGCAGTTGCAGTTAAATCAAAATGAATAGTAAACGTCGGTGGATCATTGATGGTATTCTGCGAACAAGTAATAGAACAATTTTGAATACCTACTGCGTTGGTATCAATAAGAGAGGCACCATTTGATGCAATAGTTGGAGAAGTATCAGACGGACAACTTAGGGTTGTCTGCCCTCCATCAAACGCAGAGGTAACGGTAATAGAATTTTGAGTAATAGGAGTGGTACAATCTCCAGGATCATTAAGATATTTTGCGAATTTGATAGTATTTACCATCTGGGAGAGAGTAGCGCTTCCATCACTTCTTAATAACAAAGTAAGTTCTGCCTTTTGACTTACATTAAAAGTAACAGAAAGGATTGCGACAATTACCGTTCCAATTACAATAAAAATTGCACTTGATACCAAAAGTTCTATAAGGGTAAAGCCCCGATTTTTTGACTTTTGCTTTATGACTTTTGACTTTGTATTCATGGTGCTGGAATAGGTGGTAATGTTGAAAAACACGAACTAAGCTTACTGCTATGACAGTATATTCCCGAAGCACATTTTCCATCCGTCCAGGAAACCGCTACGATCGCATGTGCAAGATTAACGCCACAGCCATCATTCTGTGCAATTTGCACAGAACGAATATATGCATTGTCAATGTTGACTGTTGTACAAGAAGCCCCGGCAGCACCCAAACTCGTCGCACCTTGTCCCAAACAATATACACCGTTATAGTTTGCAAAATTGACATAGCCGCTGTTACGAATTTGTCTCACAATCTCTATTCCTTCCTGAGCATACTTAGTAGCTTGGTCTTGGCTTGCAACGAATCTTGCATTGCTTAATGACGTCGTACCAAGTACTGTAATTCCTGATATAACAACTGATGCAATTGCTAAAGCAATAAGTACTTCAATTAATGTATCACCTCTCATAATTATTGGACCGAAATAACGCCATTAGCATCCACCGAAATAGTATTATTTTTACCAAAACCCGATATAGTAACAGTCTGAGCTTGTGAAGTAATACCACTAGCTGCCCAAAAATTAATAGCCACGGGAGATGCATCTGTAAATGTTACTCCTGTTGGAAGAGTTCTGGTTTCTAAAGTTGTTACTGTCGTGCCGCACACAGCCTTAATACTATATGTCGAGCCAGGTGCAATCACAGATAGCTGATAATAAAGTAGTGTGTTTGAACCACAAGCAGCTGGCTTCACCCGCGTTATTGCTCGTGACCGAATGGTACTCAGGGTATGACTAACATCCGATACTGCAGATTGAAAACTTTGGGAATTACTATATGAAAAGAACGAATTTACACCTACAACTGTCAACGTTCCCATAATCGCAAAAACTACCATCAACTCAATCAGTGTGAAACCTCGGAAACTTTTGGCTTGTGACTTATAACTTTCAACTTTTGACATGCTCTATGGATTTATTAGCGTATACGACCAGGCTGACGTGCCATTACAATACGTTCCTCCTGAAGTATTCGGTGCGTTTGTTGCGTCTTTTTGTGGGTCAGTCACATTTTCCAAACAAGCAATCAAGGAATAAGTGCTAGCAGTAGGTGAAGTATATTGATATTGAAATTGTCCAGTATTCTTTGGATCACAAGGAACTTTTTGTAAATAGGTTGTTGTACCTGCAGTCAATGCTGAACCACAAGCAGGGAGTGCGGCAGGATATTGTCCTTGATCCGAACGATATAATTCCAAAACTGCCTGAATCTGATGCAAATCTGCCTTTCTTTTGGCGTCATTTGATTTTTGGAATTGTTTTGCTGGATTAACCAATGTAATAAGCAGTGTTGCCATCAAACCAATTATTGTAATAACTACTATAATTTCAATAAGGGTAAAACCCTTAAACTTTTTCACTCTACCTTTATTATTATCTCTCATCTCTCATTTTTCAACTCTCATTTCTTACTAGCTCATTAAATAGCTGAGAACTAAATGAATGAGAGGCTCTCCCCATAGCAATACAACAATTGTTCCAAAAACAAGAAATGGACCAAAAGGAACTGTTCCACCTTTCATCTTTTTCTTTTTCAATCCAATAAGGATAAGTGATACGACAGCGCCACTCACAAATGATAGATAAAGTCCTGCAACAATTTGCGGAAGACCAAGCAGTAATCCCATAAAAAACGCGTAGACAACATCGCCAAATCCCATACCACGGCCTCGTGTCACAAGAAAAAGTAATAGAAAAAATGCGCATGCACCGAGCGCAGCAGTCAGGTTACTGAACGGAAAATAATGCGTGTTAAATAATAGATATAAAAAAGTAATGAGAGTAACAGGAAGTATAAGAGAGAAGGGGATAATGCCGTATTTTAAATCGATAAAGAAAATAACAACGAGCGTAGAAATAATAAATAAATAATAAATAAACTCAATTTCGTACGTAATACTTGAAAGGTTATAAATAATACCACTCTGTAAAGCTGTAAGAACAAATAATACTCCTGTTATTATCTCAACCGTTGGATAAAACCAACTTAATCGCGCTTTACAGTGTCTGCATTTTCCCTGCAAAAAGAGAAAAGATAAAATAGGAATAAGATCAATAGCTCCTAAACTCTTCTTACACGAATCACAATGTGATCTTCCTTTTATGATACTCTCACCGCGAGGTAATCGATCAATAACGACACCTAAAAAACTACCGATAAATATTCCAAAAATAAAAATGAAAATAAGAAAAATAATATCCATAAACAATTTCTAAACTTCAGAAGGAACTAAATCCAACATCGGTTTTTTCTCTTCAGCAGCTTTCTGAGCGTATTTTTGTACATCTTCTGCAGTTGCTACCTTGAGAGAAAACCCAAACGTTGTTCCTTTTCCACGACCTTCTGACTGAGCCCAGATAGTGCCGCCATGAAGTTCGATAATGGATTTACAAATATATAATCCAAGACCTGAACCTTGAATCTGACTATCAGGCCTATACGAATCTGGTATCATACTGAATTTCTGGAAAAGTTTAGAAATATTTGCTGGATCAATACCTGTTCCGGTATCAGTAACCAACGTTTGAATCATTCCCTCTTTTTGGACAAAAGAAACTGTAATATTACCCCCCTTTGGCGTAAACTTTAATGCATTACCAATAAGATTAATGAGAACCTCTTTAATTTTATCTGAATCAGCAACTACCTGGGGAAGTTGTGTCACTGGCTGCATAACAAGATTGAGACCAAGTTCTTGAACACGAGGCATCACTTCATCAAAAACCTCCTGTACCAATTTTCCTAAATCAATAACGCGTACATCAACAGTAACCCTTCCCGAATCAATACGTGAAACATTCAACATATCATTAACAAGTCTCATGAGTCGATCAACAGCAGTGTAAGCACGATCCAAATAATATTTGTGTTTTTCAGGATCTGTCCTATCTTTTCCATCAAGTGCCATCCACAAATACGATTTAATCGCAGTCATTGGAGTCCGAAGTTCATGAGACGCAACAGAAACAAACTCATCTTTGAGCTTGTCTAATTGCTGCAGTCTCGCATTAGCTGTTTTCAGTTCTTCTGTTGTTTTTGCCAGAGAGGTATACAGTGTTGCATTTCGCAGAACAATACGAATACCATCGACGAAATTTTTAATCGTTTGATGCTCATATTCAGAAATTTGATTATATTCTTTTGCCATACTGACAATAAACGTACCAAAGGGCAAATTCTCTTTTGTATAAATAGGATAAATAAGTGTAGTTTTGGTACCCATTTTTTCTTGAACAATTTTGGAATTCTCAGCACTGATCACAGGACGTAAAACATCATATACACTTGTTGTATAGAGCGATCGGTTTTCCTGCAACGCCTGAATACATAAATTCTCTCGTTCATCTAGTTTAATTTCGATACTTTTAAACGGTACTTCAAGTGCATTTTTCCCTGCGAGTCCTGCTTCTGTTCGCGAAACTGCAATTCTTCTAAGAACACCCTTTGTCTCGTCAACGAGCGCAAGAACTCCTGTTTCATAGCCTAAAAATTTAGGAATAACATCTACGATTTGTTGAACTGCGGTTTCAAAATCGAGAATCTCCAACACAATTGCATCAAGCGCTGCCGTTGCCCGAAATGCTTTATCACGTTCTTCCAGACTACTGATAATTTCATGCTGTTTTGATTTAGAGAAACGTCTATAACTCCGGTTTTGCAAAAAGACTACTATCAAAATGATAGTAAGAACTATTACGATTAATACCCAAGGAAAAATGATAACGAGCAGATTATACATACGGTATTAATTTATTATGGTGGAAATAAGAACACGAGTCAATTTTAGTTTCTATACGGTTCGCAATAATCTATGAAGCAATGGGTATTTTCTCATCAATAGTCTTTTCGAAGCTGCAGGGCCAATAGTATAACCAATCTGAAGTTTATTCAATATTTCGACAATCTTTGGCATTGCAAGTGACCCATGACGTTCAATCGTAACGACTGGTTTTCCGTCTTGTAAGGGATATTCTCTGTCAAAACTAATAATAGATGTTGACATTTGATCATGCAGAGGATGCATCTTTTTTGCTTCATATTCATTATGATGACCTATCATGACGAATCCTGGCTTTCTTCCACCAAAATCTCTTTTTATTCCCTTAATTCGAAAATGTGCTGGTTCTTCACTTCCTGTTACGTTCCTTGAAATATTTGGAGAGGTCGCTGCGAAATAGGAAATACCCGCTTCATGTAATGCTTCGTTAAGAAGATCATTTGAAGGACAATGATACCCAGGTGCAATTACTTGAATTGTCTTTTTCCCATCTATTTCTTTAATTAAAAAACTATCAACCGAATCTGAAGCTGGTCCTCGAAAACCAAACGGTCCAAGCTCAAAAAATGTGTGCATCATTGTCATAATTTGTTTATGAGTAAATCCTTGAGGAAGCTTTTCCCAGTCAAAAAGGTTTTCAAGATATGGTTTTGTTGTGGTAATGCTTGCTAATTGGTCTAACGGTCTTCCTTTTGCCGCATTAACAGAACGGATGACTTCCTGGTGAGGATAGAATGTTAACGCGTAAAAATTTGCGAACCCATGAAAAACAGGAATACCGATTGCCAATGCGTGTGCTGCGACATGCCGATCTTGCGGATGTGAAAGATTGAGATGATGTTTGTTCCAATTAATATGTATAATTTTCTGGATAAACTCTTCGTCATCTTTTGTAAGAGATCCACGGATAATTGTTGCTAATTCCTTGAGACTACGAGGATAGATCTCGTGGGGGACAGCAGAAATAATATTTGTCATAAATTTATTACTATAAGCTAATTATTTTAACCACTATTACCTATAGATACAATCCATCATAAATAGCAAACTACTAAATGTCAATCAAAACTATTGGAAAGTACTCTAGATCACTTCCTACACTTTCTCTACTCCTATAAGATATAACAATTTCTCTCTTGACATACCCATCAATATTTAATAGCTTAGTTATAGAAAGGAGGTGATAGTATGATTACACTTGAAAAAGCAATTGAAGCATTACGAGCATCAGAAGCAAAAGCAAAAGAATTGGGAGTAGCTGTTTCAACAGCAATCGTTGATGATTATGGAATATTAATAGCGCTTTCAAAAATGGATGGAGCACTCCATGTAAGTCCTCATTTCTCACAAGCAAAGGCGTTTACTTCCTCATCATTAGGTATGCCTAGTGGCGATGTCGCTGCATTTGCAAAAGAAGGCAAACCATATTTCAGTCTTAATACATCATTTGGTGGAGAATTTATGGTTATTGCCGGAGGGTTACCTGTTGCAAAAAACGGTAAAGTGGTGGGCGCAGTAGGTGTTGGCGGATCAACAGATGTTATGCAGGATGTTGAATGTGCCAAAGCAGCAGTCGCAGTTCTCGAAGGTTAAAAACAATTTAAAACGAATCTCATTTAGTCCCGCCCAGCGGGATTATTTGAGTTTCAAAACTTTTCTTATCGAGTTTACTCAGAGAAATATTCAACATAGTGTTTGGTTTATAAAAACCTAATGCGCCAAAACTGATGAACGCTTGTGCAAGTGAATAGAAAAAGTCTCCCCAATTCCCATCAACGTACGTATTTGTTGCAATTAATGGATAATAAAAAGCAATAGCAAGATAAATGAAGGTAAAACCAATCAAAAGTGAATACATTGGTATCTTATACCTTCCTCCAAAAAAACCAAAGGATAATCGGAAAATAACCAGAGCCAATGTCATTATAACGATAATCACAAAAGCATAAGCAAGATTAAGAAGCACTCTTGGGGAAGTAATAGAAGGACTGAGCAAACCATAATCTTTCACAAAAAATGCCAGAATAAAAAGAGAGAGTAGTCCAATGGCAAGGGGAGCTACAATAACAAATCGTTTACCTTGTTTTTTAAAAACAGAATATTTTGTTCCTGCTGCCTGCGAGAGTAGAAAAATACCAATCGCCCATCCATAAAAACATATCAGGAAAAAGAGATCACCCCATGAGGGATACGGGTGATTATTATGAAGAAAAATGCCGTATCCTGAGACAACAAAATCGCCAATTGACCAAAACAGCAATCCGCCTCCAATACAAATAAGTGCTTTCCCAAGAAAATTTTTGAAAAGTCCCCAGGTCGAGGCGATATAGAGTCCTGCAATTCCTCCAAACAAGGGAATGAAAGCTAATGAAAAATTAAAAAGATTACCCGTCCAGAAATTATCTTCTAATAAACTAATATGTAGACCGAACCAAAAGGCTAAATGAAAAACAACGTAGACAATAAGTATTTTTTGTAAGACGTTTATTTTCTTCGCTTCTTGTACATTCTTTGCTAAAGAACGCAGCTTTTCGATTTCTTTTGTATATTGCAACTGATGCTCAAGAAGATTCCACAAATTAGTAATTGGATCCCAATACTGGAATTCATAACATTTCTTAAAGATAAAAATGATATTATCTATTTCTTGTCTAATCTCTGAAAAGAAATCGTTTCCTTCTTTTTCATAATGGGCAAGAAGCTTTTCATAATATTCTGCTGCCCGAAGATAATCTGATGGACCAGTCATCATTTTCCTTGCAAACACTTTCAATAACGGATGGATACGATATCTATCATTTCCGGCAGTTTGAATAAAGGAAAGTCGTCGTAACTGCTCAAATACAGAAAATGTTTCTTGTACTGATATATTATTCAGAAATGCAGCAGCATTAATGGAGAAATCTTGTCCTTCAAATACCCCCAAGGAAATAAAAACGGTTTTTGCTTGGTGATCTAAGGTATTAAAAGCAAGCGTTGTTGCTTTAAAAAGATTTTTATCTTCATAACTGTAATTTTGTAAATCAATTGATTCTAAATCAAACTTTTCCAAAGACTTATCCATTGATATATGAAACTTTTCACCATATGTTGCAATGATATGTGCTGAGATATGAGTTGCCAATGGTAAATGCCCAAGCTTTTCTCCTATTGATAGGATAGATTTCTTATATTTTTGAACCAAACTGGGATCAAAAATAGTTGCAAAAAGAGCTAACGTTTCTGTATCTGTAAAAGTATTAATTTTAATTGAGTGATAATGTGACGTACTATTATGAAAGTTTTCCTGTGACGTAATAATAACACCACAATTTGAAGTATTAGGCAGTAAAAGCGAAATAGTATCCTGAGCGGTTACGTTATCAAAAATAAGCAGTACTTTTCTTTTAAGCAAAAGTGTTCTCACAACAGATGCGCGTACTTCTGGGCTTTTAATCGTACTAATATTCTCCCCAAAAACATATGCGATTGAGAGGAGAATATCCATAATATTTGACGAATCAACTTTGTACCATAAGACGCCATCTGGATACTGATCACGGAGGAGATGACCAAGTTTCGTTGCAAGAGCTGTTTTCCCAACACCTGCCGGTCCATGGAGAAGAATCACCTTTCCAAGAACAATCTCTCGTGAAACCTCATTGATAATCTCTTCCCTTCCAACAAAATGAAAGATATCACTTGGGACTTGAAACGGAACACTCGTGAAATCATTAAGCGCAAGTTCTTTAATTTCATTTTTCGTTAAGTACCCCTTTCCAGCTACATCAAAAAACTCATTTGCCTCTCGCAGCGTTTTTATTGCTCCTTTTTCAACAAAAATCTCTAAAATTTTGAGAACTAAAAGCCGATTAGTAGGAATACGTGTTCCTTTCTGCCAATGTGAAAAAATACTGTCTTCATAGTAAAAACCCTTTTCAGCTAACGCATCACCAAAAGACGCGAATGTTTCAAATTCAGCGCGAAGACGGTATTTCTTAAAAAGCTCTGCAAATCCTTTCATATCTCGTAATTGTAGCAAATCTTCTGTCAACTTTTCTGACAACCGTGTCATTCCTATTCTCATTACTGCTGAGTACAATCGCTCTAGATTAACAATACAGATTAAATCGAAAGGAAAAACCTATACATATGAAAGAAACAAGACCATATAATGTTGAGGCGAAGGCACAGGGCAGAGCATTACAGCTTTTAACTACCGATGGGGTAACCACAAAAGATTTGGTTCCTATTCGGAGAATGCAAGATGCTGGTTTTAGTGTGTTTATGCATGGGAGTGGTATAACAACAGGAAAATTGGGAGCAGAGTCCGATGTAGATTTTGTTATTATTGGTGCATTGGGCTCACTACCCTCAACAATCTCAGAAGAACTTACTCCCACACTTAAACCTCATATTGTTGATCAAATCGATTATGTCTCAACTTCACAAAGAGCAGGAAATGGAAGAAAATTGAGTTATCATTTACAAAATCCTGAATTCAGGGAAAACCAACCAGCTATTCCTTATGGGCGTGAATATAGAAGTGCTTCACATCTGAAGCCTTCAACAAAAAATTCATACGCCTTTGGTGCCGTTGATAGAGAAGGAAATCATCATGTTATCTCCTTAAGCTGTCCAAAAAAGGATGTCGAAGACGGCGTTGTAACACATACTCCACAAACAGGTACATTTCATATAGATAATGACTACGCTGTTCCTGAAGACTTACAAGACAATTCTTTTACCGTATTTCAGGTAGGTGAGCTTACGACACTTGTCAGAAGTCCTCTCGAAGTCGTGGAAAAACCTAAGGAGTTAGTTGTTTTTGGATTGGAACTTACCAAAATGGCTGAAGATGTTCCATTAGATGAGAGAACAACGGATGAAGCATATGATCAGTTTGTTGTACAACCCTTAAGAAGAAGCATGAAATTGGTAGAAGATTTTACAGGACTAGATCCTGCTCGGTTATTAACAAAGGGTTTGGAGAACGTAGTTGAAATCAGAAGAAGAAAAGATGGAAAAGTAAGAGGGACAGAAGAATTCTTTACAAAATATGAAGAAAAATTACGACGTATTCATACTACATAAAAATAAAAACAGATATTCCTCATATCTGTAGCATGTGGTATATATAAGTAATGAAAATTATTGGACATCGTGGAGCAGCCGGTCTCGCACCAGAAAATACCTTTGCTTCTTTTGACCTTGCATTACAGCTTGGTGTCAATGCAATTGAAATCGATATACTAAGAACAAAAGATGGAAAGCTTGTTATATTTCATGATGACCATATTGAGAGAACAACAAACGGTACAGGGGTATTACAAGAGATGAAATGGCCACAACTTCGGAACTTAGATGCTGGCTCCTGGTTTGATCCAAAATATTCAGGTGAACGAATACCACTCCTCACAGAGTTTCTAAAAAGGTATCAGAATAAAACGAGAATCGAGACGGAGGTAAAACAGCCTGGTATAGAAGAGAAAGTATTGCAAGCTGTATCCGATCAAAATCTTCTTGATAGCATAACCTTCACATCTTTTGATTTTTCCACCGTAGCACATATTAAGGAGCTTACGCCACAAGCCGCAGTAGGTTTTCTTACGAGTGATATATCAGATGAAACAATCGAACGGGTAAAAAAAGCCAATATTACACAGTTTTCCCCCGAAGCAAGTAAAGTAACAAAGTCCTTAGTTGATAAGTGGCACTCTGAAGGACTCTATGTACGAGTATGGGGTATAGAAGATACTACTATCATGAAACAAGCAATAGCTGCAGGAGTTGATGGCATGACTGTTGATTTTCCCAATCTTCTTTTAGATGAACTAAGAGGGGAGAGCAGGGAAGAGAAATGGGAAGAGAAAATGCAACTGCAAAGGGGTAAAGAAAAATAATACGTTATTTTTGGGAATAAAAACGATACGTCTCTTGATCGCGGGGAACGAGTAACTCCAATTCAAACCGAGGGTCCTTCAAAACCGGAACAACAAATAAATAGAAATTAAGTACTTTACTTTTATCAAGCGGGTTCAGCAACGTTTTTGTTGTTGATTTACCGACAATACCCTTTAAGGCATCGCGCATATCTACTTCTACCCATAATTCCCGGAATAAGTCATTTTGCATCAAAGCCCTTACATGATCAATGTACCATTTGTCTTTTGTTCGATTTCTTTGTTCATATTTAAAATTTAAAATTGCGCTCTTAAGAAATTGACGCCAACCAGCTTCTAATTTACCTCCTTTTTTGCTTTCTGAAGGTGGATGCATATTACAAAGAATATCTAAAACCCGCGGACAAGAATCATGGATCATCTTTTCCTGTTCGGAATTAACTTGATAAATTTGGGCATTGTGTCTATTTTGACTGATAGCTCTCCAACTAAAATCTAAAACAGTTCCAGGATATGGCCAATCTTCTAAGATTTGTTTCGTTTCCTCTCTAATTTTCTCAATCTCTTCGTTTGTTGGTAAATATCCTCCGGTTAACAATAACGAATTTTTCTCTTCTTCTTCTAAGTTAAGTGAACGAATTATTTTATCGATAAGTTCTCTTGTTGGTTTTTCTGTTCTGCCTTGCTCTATACGACTGAGGCGAGATGTTTCTTTCCAACCCAGAGAAAAAGCAATATCAAGCTGCGATATGCCTTTCTGCAATCGGTAATCTTTAATTAGTCCGCCAAGTGTTGAATTTAACATATAGTCTTATTATACCATAAATCTTATAGTTTAATATAAAATATTGTAATCAATTATTGACATCAAATATATGAATCATATATATTATCTTCGATGGGAACTTTTTGCGTGTTATTTAAAAAATATCGTTTAAAAGCTGAGTTTGAAACACTTACGAAATTTGGACACGCACTAGCGAAAGAAGGAAGAATTTATGATGATAGTATGTTTACGCATTGGCAAAAAGGAAAACGCATACCCAGGGATCGTAAACTGATCTTAACTATTATAAAAATATTTATAGAACGGGGAGGAATATGTTCTATAGAGGAAGCAAACGAATTTATGGCTTCAGCGGGCTTAGGATTTTTAACGACTCAAGAAAATCAAATCATACCGAAGCTAACCTAACGACATTTTTGCTCCACACTGTCAACTTTTTTGACAGAGCTGTCATTCCTACTTTTTAGATCTAAAAGTATAATTTTCTTAGATTATAGATCCGAAGTAAAAATTATGAAAGTTGCACGAGAAATTAAAGAAAATACGTGGTTTGAAAAAACAATTAAGAGAACACAAAATAACCGTTCATTGTCTGAAGAACAGTTAAAAACAATTCTTTATGACGCAATGACATACTATCTTAGTGAAGACATTCCCTTTCATACATTTCTTGAAATCATACAAGCACTAGCAAAACGATCCGAAATAAACACATTGCCCGAAATAAAACATGCTGTTGACCTATTAAATCCTCTCTCAAAATATAAGACTAATCCAAAAACGCATCGGGAGGAAATTATTGATTCATTCTATAAAATACTTACTAGGCCTCTTACTTGACTTTCCGAACAATATTTCTAATAATCACTTAAGAATGGCGAAAAGAATCCTTTTTGTCGATGACGATCTCTACATTAGAGACGCCTATGAAGAAGTCCTCAAAAGTGAAGGATATAGTGTAGAGACTGCAATTAATGGAGAAGAAGGCCTTGCCAAACTGCAACAAGGTGGTTATGATCTTGTACTTCTGGATGTTATGATGCCAACACTTGATGGCATCGGTGTTTTGGAAGAACTGAAAAAGCATCCACCGCAGCAAAAAAACGGGCCGATTATTCTTTTGACCAATCTCGGTTTTGATCCTTTAGTCAAAACAGCAAAAGACAAAGGAGTTTCATCTTATCTTATCAAAGCCAACCTCTCTCCACGAGATCTTGTGGATACCGTCAGAAAAACACTTGGAGAATAAATTTTACTATTGAATCGAGGAGAGAAGACCATAGATAGGGGTAATAACGGCAAAGATCAGAAAACCTACTCCTAAAGCAAGCATCACCATAATAATAGGCTCCATCAACGTCGTAAGCGTCTTGACTGTTTGGTTCACATCCCGCTCATAATAATCAGAAGTTTTTAACAACGACTCATCAAGTTTTCCTGTTTGTTCACCAATCTTTGCCATCTGTATCAAATAGGGAGGGAAATAGGTGCTTGCACTAAATGCATCACTAATGGTTATTCCTTTTTCTACCCGCTTTGCAACAAGAATAATGGCATTCTTATAATGGATATTTCCAACAACTTCTGCACTTTTGAGAAGGGAATCAACGACCAATGATCCGGAGCTGATTAACAGTCCAAACGTTCGACTAAACTCCGCCATCATACTTTGCATCAATAATTTTCCAAAAATTGGAATCTTTAATAGGATCTTATCAACAGTGCTTCTTCCTGATTCTTTCCTATACCAATTCCGAAAAGCATAAAAACCTAAAGCAATCACCAAGATAACAAGATACCAGAAATTACTGACAATATTTGAAGCTGCAACAACAATTTGGGTTTGGATGGGAAGCTCTAAATTCAGATTGCCATACAACACACTCAACTGTGGAATAACAAATATCAACATAATAATCGTAACCGCAATCATCATAATCACGACAACAATCGGATAGAGCAGTGCTCCGCGGATTGTCTGACGGAGATTTTCCTGTTTTTCTAAATTATCAGCCAGTCTTGTCAGTACTTTATCCAAGAGACCGGATGCTTCACCAGTTCGGATTAATGCAATATAAATAGGTGAAAAAATTGCTGGATACTTTTCAACACCACTTGATAATGTCTTCCCATTTTCGACATCTGCAACGATACTTTCGACAATTTCAGACATTACTGAATTCTTCATTTGATCCCGCATAATTGTCAGTGCCTGCATCAGAGTAAGCCCTGAGGTTAACATAGAAGATAATTGTCTGGTAAAAAAAATGACATCTTTTGTAGAAGATTTCTTTAAAAAATGCAAATACTTTCCCAGTCCTACCTGTCCCGGAGCAGTAATAGTAATAGGAATCAATTGATGTTGTTGTAAATAACGAGCAGCTTCATGAGCATCTTTTGATTCGATAAAACCCTGTATTTGTTTACCATTTTGTGTAACTGCACGATAATATAGTTTCATTTCACCATCCTCAACAACTCACCTTCACGTAATGAATACCCCTTTGCATCATCAAGCGTTACAAGACCATTTCGGACAAGATCTGAAAGAGAATCATCAATTGTTATCATACCTGTATCTTTTGAAGTTTGAATAACTGAATCAATAAGATGAGATTTGCCATCTCTGATATTACTTGCAACTGCAGGGGTACCAAGAAGGATTTCAACTGCGGGAATTCTTCCGCCACCAATACGGGGCAAAAGACGTTGTGAAACAATACCCTTAAGTGTTGCAGCAAGCTGAATACGGACTTGGGGACGTTGATCGGAAGGAAAAGCATCAACAATACGATCAATACTTTGTGCTGCAGAATTTGTATGCAGTGTTGAGAGCACCAAATGACCGGTCTCAGCAAGGGTAATTGCAGCTTGCATGGTATCAGGATCACGCATTTCACCGATAAGAACGACATCAGGATCTTCACGAAGCGCAGAACGAAGTGCAAGACTCCACGAATGAGTATCTGTTGTCATTTCACGCTGGGAAATAATACTGATTCCCTTTGGATAGATATATTCAATCGGATCTTCAATCGTCAGAATATGCGCCGCTCGAGTCAAATTAATTTCATTTAAAATTGCAGCGAGTGTACTTGATTTACCATGCCCAGTAGGTCCAGTAACTAAAACAAATCCTTGTTTGAGTTTGGCAAATTGGTGACAAACTTTTGGTAAATTGAGATCTTCAAGTGTTCTAACACTTGGCGCGAGAAATCGAAATGCTGCAGCAAGGCTGCCTTTCTGGAAGTAGGCATTGATACGAAACCTTCCTGCATCACTTGATCCGTCTTGGCCAAAACCGATTGAAAAATCCAGCTCTTTATTAGCGAGTAATAACTCTTTCTGTTCAGGTGTCAAAATGGCGTAAACCATTGTTTCTACATCTTCGGGAGAAAGAGCAGAAGACGTAGCAAGAGGACGAAGAATTCCATCAATACGAAAGCTTGGTGGAATACCAACAAGCAAATGTAAATCTGATGCTCTATTTTTAACTGTTAATTCTAATAATTCTCGAATCTCCATACTATTCCTGAGCTACACGCAAAACTTCTTCTATTGTTGTAACACCTTGCAATACTTTGAGATAACCATCCTGTTTCATCGTAATCATGCCTTCAAGCATTGCTTGATTCTCAATCACAGAACTATCTGCATGTTCAAGAATGAGTCGTGAAATTTTTTCAGATACAGGAAGAACTTCATAAATTCCAACTCTTCCTAAGTATCCAAGATTTCCGCACTCTGTGCAACCTTTTCCTCGGAATAACTGCACGTCATCATGTGCAGTAAACAGTTTACCTAAGACATGCTTTGCCTCTACTATCAATTGCGAAGGAGGGGCATAAGCAACGCTACAGTGAGGGCAGATACGCCTCACAATACGTTGTCCGACAATTGCTGTCACAGTTGATGACAGCAAAAATCCTTCAGCTCCTAGATCCAAAAGTCTGGGAAGTGCACCTGCTGCATTTGATGTATGGAGCGTTGAGAAAACCGAATGGCCTGTTAATGCTGCCTGAATCGCGAGCTCTGTTGTTTCCTTATCTCGGATTTCTCCAACCAAAATAACATTAGGATCTTGCCTGAGAAACGCCCGAAGTCCTGAAGCAAACGTCAATCCAACTGCAGGATTAATCTGTACTTGATTGACTCCTGGAATTTCATACTCAACTGGATCTTCAAGCGAAACAATATTGATACGGGTCGTATTTAAACGAGACAAGAGAGCATAGAGTGTTGTTGTTTTACCACTTCCCGTTGGACCACAAACCAGAATAATCCCATGCGGCCGCAGAACTGCATTCTCCAGTGTCTTCAGAGCAGTTCCGTTAAGACCCAGATCTGGAAGTGTTGGAATCCCACCACTTTTACGAAGCAAACGCATAACAACTTTTTCTCCTTTTACTGTCGGAATCGTTGATACACGAAGATCAACTTCGTTTTGTCCAACTTTGAAATTAAATCTTCCATCTTGTGGCATCCGGCGTTCATCAATTTTTAATTCTGCAAGAATTTTTATACGCGAAACAAGTGAACTCTCTACATTACGAGGAAGACTTAATTTGTCATATAAAATTCCATCGATTCGATAACGGACACGGACACGTTCCTCTTGAGGTTCAATATGCACATCTGATGCACGGCTATTCACAGCGTATTCAAGAATTGTTGAAACAATTTTCGCAATTGGTGCATCAGTAATAATTCTACCAATTTCTGCGCTATCAACAGTTTTTGCTTGTGCGAATTCTTCGGTCTCTTTAATCGCCTCGCCAACCTCTCCAACTAACTCCTGACGATACTGTTGAGTGATTGCGGTTTTGACTTCTGTTGGTGATGCAGCAAACTCCTTCACCAGGAGACCTGTTTTTTGTCTAACAAACGCAATCGCGTCAAGATCCAGAGGGTTTGCCATCGCAATTGAAAGTGTTTTTGTTTTATCGTCATAGAGAAAAGGAATAAGTGAAAATCGCTCAACTTCATTTCTCGATAAGAGACCAATTGCTTGTGGTGGAAAAGTAACTGTTGCAAGTGATATATAGGGGACACCGACAAGCTTTGCTTGTGCTTCTGCAAGCTTATCATCACCAACAATCTTGTTTTCTATAAGAACAGTTGTTATGGATTTACCTTGTTCAGTACTTTTTTTCTTAACATCATCATACTGAGCCTTTGTGATGATCTGATCAGCAAGCAAAATATCAATTACTGACTGTATTTCTGAGGTCATAGGAGCAACACCGGCAGGAGATGCTTGAGGATCGGACGACAGAACTGATGATTGGACATCGGGCATTAATTTAATAATAAGAAATATGACTATATCAAGTCAAGAAAACTGGAATAAATTAAAGTCTTATAGTATAATACACCTATGACAGACCACTTTAGATATTCTGAAGAAGCAGCTAACCAATCCAATGGATTATGGGTAGAGCTCAACCCTGATCTTAAAAAATCTCTATCTGGTAAGATCCGAAAACTCGCTCCTATGGTAGAAGTCCAAGATACACTTGCGCTACGAGGAACTCTCTCCACACACTGGCAACGGTTTGGGTTAATGAATACGCAAGTGCAAAAAGCTTCCCAAGACCCAATCTTACCAACAGCAATACTTGGAGATAAATTAGTGATACCTTTTGGCTATACTGTGCAACAGAGAGAGGAATTTCCGGGAATGTTATTGGTTTTCTTTGGAATAACAGGCTTATCTCCTGACTTTTATACTCAACATAGAGAACATTTTCTCTATGGCATCAATCAAACTTTCAGAAGTCACGGACTTAGCCCTTTCCCTTCACTTCCTTTGGGCAAGAAACCAATGATATAATACGAAAGCTTTATGACAAGCTTTATTGTGGTTGCAAAGAATAAAACAAAACGCGACGAATATATCAAAGATTTCTGCGACAAACAGAAAATTAACAGCTTTGATCAAACAACCCTCACCCTTGAAACATCTGTCAAACAAAATACCCAAAGCATTGGCATTGAAGATATTAAACAAATGCAGAAAAAAATATTTTTGAAACCAATTAAAAGTGAACAAAAAGCAATCATTATCGACGAAGCAGAGTTATTAACAATCGAAGCACAAAACGCACTCCTTAAAATTCTTGAAGAGCCGCCAGCACACACCTTACTTATCTTAAGTACAACGACAAAGGAAACATTATTGCCAACAATTCTTTCCCGTTGTCAGATTATTCAACTAGAAGAAGAGCAGCCGATGGTCTCTGAAAAAGAAAAAGCAGAGCTGCAGGATTTTTTAGCAAGCTTACCAGAATGGGGGACAGGGGAGCGACTGAAAAAAGCAGAAAGTCTTGCAAAAGACAAAGACAAAGCAATCGAATGGACTAGCAAACTTATTATTGTCCTTCGAGAAAAAATGCTTCAAGATCAAAATTTACTAGATGTAGCACTTATTAAAACCTTCCAATCCCTGCATACGACATTAAAAACTACCAATGTTAACCCTCGCTTCGCCATAGAAATAACTCTCATAAATTTATAAAATAAGGTGTACTCAACTTCGTGACGAATGAGGAATCGATATTCATACTGCAGTACTGTACTATGCTCTGCGATATAAGAAATTACCTCAACATGTGTGATGTGAGATAACTAAGAAGTTCACTCAACTTACATGTTGCAAGACAAATCCCTTGATCACCACTCCCATAATACACATACAGCTCATCGCCAACAATCACAGCTCCTTCAGGGAAGGTTACATCGTTAACAACTCCATGTAATTCATCTTTCAATTCAGGTCTGAGAATTGGTTCTTTTGTGTATGCTAAAATTTTTCTTGGATCATGAAGATCCAACAACGCCGCACTAATTGTCCATTCAGGATGATCTGAAGTGTTCGCATTACAATAAATGAAAAGCCAGCCATCTTTTGTTTTGATTGGCACTGCGCCTACTTCAGCTCCACGATATACTGGCTTTGGTGGTTCAAACACCACATTTTCCTGATAATGATCTATATTATCCGCCATAAATCCTATTGGTGGATCAATAACATCATCTAAACTGGAAAACTGGGCCTGCATAATTGATGAAAGGGGACTATCAGCTTTCCAGGTATAAAACAGCGTGTATTTGCCGTTTATTTTTTCAGGAAAAAGACATGCTGCTTTTGATGTTGTATACTGCGGCCCGACAATTCCATGTTTTTTCCAGATTTTGAAATCTTTGCTCGTTGCAAGTGCGATTCCAACATTATCGCCTTTTTTCTCACCACCAACAGCTGTATAGTAAAGGAAATAAATTCCGTCAATTTTAGTAACTCTCGGATCTTCACACCCAAGACGTTTTTCATATTCTTGGTCAGGAACAATAAGTGGCTCTGAAAATCGCTTGAAATGGATACCATCGGTACTTTCCGCATAACCAATTGAAGACATGTACCGACCTTTTCTGTCGTGATAAATATCATTGGTCGCCCGATAAACCATCCTGAAAACACCATTATCATATAAAACACTGGGATTAAGAACAGACCCAGCCTCCCACGGATTTTCAGGATTACTCGCAAGGATTGGATTACCAGAATATCGATGTAGTTTCATACAATAATTATATACTACATTTCCTAAGATAGATACGTTAGACCCAAATTGATGTAATATATGCCAGTTGAATTTGCACCCAACTTTAGGAAAAGGCATGCGGCACAAAGAGCTTTCGAACAGACTTGTATTCAACAAGGGAAAGAAAGCGCACGGTGGATCCTTGTAGATGGGGATTATTCTCTCAACCAAATTGTCTATGGACATTCGCCAACTGATTTTTTTCGAGGTCCCCGTTTCCATATAATGCGTCTTTCAGGTTATGAAATTTTTTTAAGAGATCAAATGCAAGCTGCGATTGATCAAAAAGGTGATAGTCCTGCTGTTTTTCTTGATCTTGGTGGAGGAGCAGGAGAATCATGGGCAAAATTAGCACTGTATTTTCGCAGAGAAGTTACGCGAGGAGAGGCTATATTTATGGTTTCCAACCTCGTTTTTAAACCCGAACAATATTATCAACATTTTCATCGTGATCAAAGAGTCAATCAAAATGTAATTGATGCACGTAACAATGGACTTATCCAATATATAGAAGGTCCCTTTTCCGATTTACCAACGAGAGAGCTTGCCCTTCCTAATGGAACAACAATAAGCCTTAATGGGCATACTACCTTAATTAACGAAGATAAATCACTGACTAATTGGACACAAATTCCTGAGGTTGATATACCGATAGCTGGAGGACTATTATCTCCATATGGAATATATATGGTAAGATCCGATGACGTCTTAGTGGCTTCTACATATTCCGACGATAAAAATAGGCGGAATATTACTAAAGGGAAGGAGATAGCTTATCGAATTCTTGCGACAGATTATAATCTCACGACAGTAACAACAGCTGAGGCAGGAAAGATGGCAGGAAGCAGATTAGAATATTTTGCAAATAAAAAACCACTCGCTCCAGAAATTATTGTAAATTAATGTGTTACAATAGCCGTGCTATGAACCTCGCATTTCGCCTCAGACCACAAACACTTGAAGAATATTTCGGACAGGGACATCTCGTTGGGAAAGACAAGATTATTCAAAAGATGATTGCGACGCAAACAGTATCATCGATGATTTTCTGGGGACCTCCCGGAAGCGGCAAGACAACCCTCGCATATCTTATCGCAAACGCATCAAAAGCAGATTTTCATCATTTATCAGCAGTCGAAACAGGTAAGGCAGATTTACGAAATGTAATTGCCAAGGCTGAAGAAAACGAAAAACAGAACATCAAAACTATCCTATTCATCGATGAAATTCACAGATGGAACAAAGCACAACAAGATTCACTTTTGCCCTATGTTGAGAGTGGACTCCTAACCCTTATTGGCGCGACAACAGAGAATCCATCTTTTGAAGTCATCAGCGCTTTACTTTCACGATGCCGCGTGTTTGTTCTTAAAAGTCTTGAAAAAGAAGATCTTGAAAAAATTATCGATCGAGCATTAACTGATAACGCAAGGGGAGTAGGGAAGTATAAAAAAAGTTTAAACCCCGAAGCCAAAGATCTACTCATGCGTCTTTCCGGTGGTGATGCCAGAATTATGCTCAATGCTATCGAAATCATGGCAACAACATACAAAGAAAAGAAACTAAACCCGGAAATCGTTAAAGAAGTCTTCCAAACAAAATCCGCAGGGCTGTATGACAAAAAAGCAGACGAGCACTACAATATCATCTCAGCATTTATCAAATCCATGCGCGGCTCAGACGTCGATGCAGCTCTCTACTATTTAGTTCGAATGCTAGAAAACGGCGAAGATCCAAAATTTATCGCAAGACGGATGATCATCTTTGCATCAGAAGACATTGGCATGGCAGATAGAGGAGCACTAATCCAAGCCAATGAAGCTTTTGAAGCAGTGAATAAAATCGGCATGCCAGAGTCGCAACTCATCTTGGCTCATGTAACAATTTATCTTGCAAGTGCAAAAAAATCACGGGCAGTACCAAACGCTTTAGGAAAAGCCAAGCAAGCAGTCTATGACTTCCCAAATGAACCAATCCCACTGCATTTGCGAAACGCTCCAACAAAACTCATGAAAGACCTCGGTTACGCCAAAAACTACGAATGGTCAGAAAAACACGTGGGACCAAAACAAGACTTGTCATTTTTACCCGATAAACTCAAAAACAAAAAGTTCTTTGAAAAAGAATAAAATAGACCTATAGCATTGATTTTGGGCCGATTTTCCACTATAATTGCTGAATATGTCTGAACGATCAAAAATCGCAGCGGGGTATTTCTTGCAAGTTAGTGATACGTATCCTGCTTCAGTTCCACATCAAGCAGCCTATATTGCATTAAGATGCCAGGAAGAAAACCAGAAACCATTTGCCTTACGAAGAGCCCTTTTACGAGATAAACAATGGCTTCGATATATTGCAAATGCAGCTGAAAAAAGGCATAAACCACATGAAAAGGCACCTCAATCAGTACCTCCAAGTGAAGTAAAAAGAATTGCAAGAGAAACCTTTAGATTGGCAGCGAATCTGAATCAAGTACCATCGGGTACCCTAAGAAAATTTCTTACTTCTTATCAAAAGGGTGAGGGGCCACGGCAAGTACTACATGCAACCGAAGTTGTTTACGGATTAATGGGAAGCTATCCTCCTCCTTTAACCACTTTTCTGAGATCAGTTATCGAGTCAAACATACCGAGAGGTCTACCACGAAGAAAATAGAAATTACCTTCTCACAAACAACAAAGCATTCGGAATATTTCTTCCAGGTCCTGCTTTGTACCCGCCATACCACAACGCAGTTGAACCGCCTTCATCCAAATTCATCGCATCATCCATCCCCATTGCCTTCATCACTTTTGCAGAGTCTCCCATAGTCGCATTGTAGACAAAACCGATAAAGACAGTATTGCCTTTATGGGCGACAAATCCTCTTGGTCCTTTGCTGTTGAATTTGGGATCAGGATTGTCAGAGTAGGTGATATTGCCACCGTTCACAAGTAACGGAAAATTTGAAATAACCGCATCAACACCTGTATCGCGTCCCCATTGCAGCGCCTGACTGACAACGCGGACAAACCCGCTACCAAAAATAAAGGCTGGATTGGTGCTGTAGACATTATTACTGGAATTAAAATAATGTTTGTTTTTGTTCATGACCAAAAGATCAAAAGAATTGGTTTTGCCTGCACAGGAAGGATACTCAGTAGGACAAAAAAAGGAACCATTAATCCCCGCATAGGCTCCACTTCGTGAAACATAATCACCAAGCGACATCACAGGACAATTGTTTCCACAATCATTATCTGATGCTGTATCGACAATGACACGGGTCGACGCGATATCTGCAGAAATAATTGCGACAGAAAATGTCCCTGAGTCAGTCTGAACAGATTGATAATTAAACCCAGAACTCGGAGGAGTATTATTCACAGGAGGTGGGGGACCGCCACCTGCACTTTGTGCTTGGGATGCAGCAAGATCTGCATTCATCTTGTCAACTTTTGCACCCAAATCTTTCATATCACTTTCAGCAGATGCATATTTGAGTTCCGAAAGCTCTTTCACAACATTTGCATAAAGCTTTTCAAGATCTGACGTGTTTTGTTTTTGATCACGAAGATCGACAATCTTTTGATAGAGTGTAATTGAATTGGTGTAATCATCATGCGTGCTTTTTGTATCGGCTTTGAGTTGTTGATTGATTTTGTATTGATCCTGATTTTTTAAATCCAGATAATCTTTCGTTAATTTCGCTTTATCTGTTGTCAGAGCAGCAATTCGTGATTTGGATTCATTCAAAGAAAGATAAAGGGAAATAACAACCGAAACAGCAATACATAAAACAGCAATAAACGCTTCAAGAAGTTTTTTGTGCGAAAGAATTCTGAAAACGTGCTTAAAAGTCACCATATACATCAATAGTAACTGTTCTATTTACTAGCGTCAATGAAACATAATTACTTTCTGCACACAGATTATTTAAGTTGTTTTTACACACAATTTATAGACTCTATCCTCTATGACGCCGGAACATTTCGCATCAATGGGGGATGAACCTTCAAGAAGAAGAAAATGGGCTAATCGGACCGGCCTTGTTGCTGCAGGTATTGCAGCAGGTGTAGGCAGCACGCTTGGGATACAGGCTATCAATCATCATCTTAACATCGATATACACACTGTCAAACCGACAGGGGTGTGGGAAAGTCCAAAAGATGAAGAAAATGTTAGCGACATTATTCATTTTGCTGCAAAAGCGTATCCTAGACATCAGGACGAACCACCAATTGCCTTTGTTGATTTTAATGCAGTGATAAAAGGCACGAAGCTGTTGGCGTGTCATGTCCCCGCTCCGCCTCCGCAAACTTCTGATTTTACCTGTGACTATCAAATACCTGAACCACTGAAAGTACCTGGTCAAAAAATTATCGTTAGTTTTGATGTACATGACAATAGTGGTAATGTTACTAATACAGTAAATGGTCCGCATACAGTATTTGAAAATTAATAAAACGATAATCCTTTCAACTTCTTCATTTTTGCCCCCAAGAAACTTATTACATGGCCTGTGATGGGCCATTGCAAAATCAATCTGAACTTGCTAAAATGGGTTAATTCATGGCTAAACAACAATCCTCAGACTATTCAGCACAACAAATCCAAGTACTTGAAGGACTCGAACCTGTTCGCAAAAGACCCGGTATGTACATCGGCTCAACCGATACCTATGGTCTTCACGAAGCCCTCCGGGAAATTATTGATAACGGCGTTGACGAGGCCTTAGCTGGTTTTGCAAAAAATATTTGGATTATTCTTAACAAAGACGGTTCAGCAACTGTCGTTGATGACGGTCGTGGTATCCCAACAGATATTCATCCAGTTCACAAAACATCTGCACTTGAACTCGTTATGACCAAATTGCATGCAGGAGGAAAATTCGGCGGAGCAGCATACAAAATTTCAGGAGGTCTTCATGGTGTAGGTGCATCTGTTGTGAACGCACTTTCTGACTGGCTCTGGGTTGAAGTACGAAGAGATGGCAAAATTTATACACAAAGATACGAACGAGGAATTGCAAAAAGCCCTGTTGAAGTTGTCAAAACATCAAAACTTAACCCTGCATATTATGGTCTTCCACCAGAAACAGGAACAACAGTAACTTTCTTCCCAGATAATAGTATTTTCCCAAACATTGTTTTCGAATTTGACATGATTAAGAAACAAATCCGCGAACGCGCTTTTCTGTGTCCAAAATTATATTTCCATTTGATTGATCTTCGAGGAGAACAAGTCAAAGAGCTCAATTACTACTTTGAAGGCGGTATCACAGCACTCGTTTCTAAACTAAACGAAAATAAAGAAAAAATCCATGACGTTATTACAATCCAAAAGCAAGAAGGCGATGTTCAAGTCGAAGTCGCACTTCAATACAATGGCAGTTATTCAGAAACCGTCGAATCATTTGTGAACGTTATTAACACCGTTAACGGTGGAACCCACCTTACAGGTTTTCGCATGGCACTAACACGGGCAATAAACAATTATGGAAAGAAAATCGGTGCATTCAAATCAGAAGATGACTCAATTCTTGGTGAAGATACCAGTGAAGGTCTCACTGCAGTAGTCTTTATCAAAATGCCTCAGGATAGCATTCAATTTGAAGGCCAGACTAAAGGAAAACTCGGTAACTCTGAAATTCAAAGTATTGTAAATACAATTGTCAAAGATGCACTTACTACTCATTTCGAAGAAAACCCAAGTGAAGGAAAGAAAATTCTTGAAAAGGTTTATCTTGCAGCAAAAGCACGTCTTGCTGCAAAAGCAGCAAAAGAAGCAGTCATCAGAAAAGGCGCACTCGAAGGATCAACCCTTCCTGGTAAACTTGCAGACTGCCAAGAGAAAAATCCTGCAATTTCAGAACTGTATCTTGTTGAGGGAGACTCAGCAGGAGGAAGTGCAAAGCAGGGGAGAGATAGAAAGTTCCAAGCCATCTTACCACTCAAAGGTAAAATTCTTAACACCGAAAGAGCCCGTCTTGATAAGATGATCGAACATGAAGAAATTAAAAACCTTATCATCGCTTTAGGGAGCGGAATAGGGGACACAACTAACATGGAAAAACTTCGCTATCACCGAGTTATCATCATGACTGATGCTGACGTTGATGGTGAACATATTGAAACGCTTATTCTGACCTTCTTCTATCGTCATTTGCCAGACATTATTAAAAATGGCTATCTCTACGTTGCCATCCCACCACTTTTTAAGATCCAAAAAGGAAAAGAAGTTCGCTATGCATACAATGAAGAAGAACGGGAAGCTGCTTTGAAAGAACTTAAATCTGGTAATGCGAATGTTTCAGTTCAGCGGTACAAAGGTCTTGGCGAAATGAATCCAGAACAGTTGTGGGAAACAACTATGAACCCAGCTAACCGACTTTTGAAACAGGTGCAAATTGATGACGCAGAAGAAGCAGATGCAGTCTTTACCATGCTTATGGGAGACGAAGTTCCACCACGCAAACACTTTATCCAAACAAATGCTATCGCAGCAGAGTTGGATCTCTAGATGTGTTATAATAAAATATAGAAACAGTTATGCCAGACTTTAATAAAATACTTACACCAGGACAGGTTGATGAAGGAGAGATTAATGCAATTGTCGATATCCCTCAAGGTTCCTCACTTAAAATAGAATATGACCGTGAACATGGTATCTTTATGTTGGATCGTGTCGAACCAGATGTCTTTCCAAAACCAGTTAATTATGGATTTATCCCTGGAACAAAAGACACAGATGGAGATGAATTGGATGTCCTCCTTGTAGCTCATGAACCAATCCCAACAGGAGTCTTGGTCAAATCAAAAATTCTTGGCATTTTCAATTTTGAAGATGACGGAGAAATGGATTACAAAATTGTCTGTGTTCCGGCAGATGACCGCAACACCGGAGACAGTATTCAAACACTTGATGATCTTGGTAAAAGATGGAAACAAAAAATAGAGTTCCATTTTGCCCATTACAAAGATCTCAAAAAACCAGGTACAACCAAAGTGCTAGGTTGGGGAGATATTGAAGAAGCAAAGCACATTGTCCACGAGTGCATTGACCGCTTCAAGAAAGAAGGCTTCTCGAAATAACATTTATGTCACAAATCGGAAAGTTACAACAAGCAAATATTACTGAGGAAATGAAAAAAGCGTATTTGAATTACGCTATGTCAGTTATCGTTTCCCGTGCACTTCCAGATGTCCGTGATGGGCTCAAGCCAGTTCACCGCCGCATTCTTTTTGGCATGCATGAATTGGGTCTTGGTCATACTTCCAAATTCACAAAAAGTGCAAAGATTGTCGGAGAAGTTATGGGTAAATATCACCCACACGGAGACGCACCAATTTATGATTCACTCGTTCGTCTCGCACAAGATTTCTCAATGAGATACCCACTTGTTTGGGGACAGGGAAACTTCGGATCAATTGATGGCGATCCACCAGCACATATGCGTTATACTGAAGCACGCATGTCAGCAATTACTGCTGAAATGCTCACAGACATCGACAAAGAAACAGTTGATTTCGCACCAAACTTCGACGCATCAGAGAATGAACCATTGTACTTACCAGCCAAACTTCCAAACCTTTTGCTCATGGGATCAGAAGGTATTGCTGTTGGTATGGCAACTAAAATCCCACCACATAATTTAGGAGAAGTAATTGATGCAATTATCTATTTGATCGGAAAAGCAAAAGTTGGAAAGTCTGCAATAAAAGAAAAAGAAGAAGCACCAGCCGTTATTACAGAAGGCGTTGAAAAACCAACCCTTGGTGAGCCAAAACTCGCACTCACCAGCGATGTTACTATTGATGAACTTTTGGAATTCGTCAAAGGACCTGATTTTCCGACAGCAGGAAATATTTATGACATTACCGAAATTAAAAACGCCTACATCACTGGCCGCGGTAAGATCGTCATCCGTGGAAAAGCAGAAATCGAAGAAATCTCAGGTGGCAAATCAGCAATTACCATCACTGAAATCCCATATCAGGTTAACAAAGCACAACTTATTGCAAAAATTGCTGATCTTGCTAAAGATAAAAAGATTGAAGGTATTTCAGATCTTCGCGATGAATCAGACAGACGGGGACTTCACATATATATTGAGTTAAAACGTGACGCCAGTCCAAAGAAGGTATTAAACAACCTTTTCAAATACACAGCTTTGCAAACAACCTTCCCAGTCAACATGGTTGCTCTCGTTGATGGCACACCACAGACACTCAATCTTAAACTCATTCTTGAGGAATATCTCAAGCACCGCTACATCGTTATCCGCAAAAGATCAGAATTTGAACTTCGCCAAGCAAAAGCACGCCTTCACATCTTAGAAGGACTCAAAATCGCAGTCGATCATATCGATGAAGTCATCAAGACAATCCGTGCATCAAAAGATCAGGAAGAAGCAAAAACCAATTTGATGACCAAATTTAAACTTAGCGAAATTCAATCGGTTGCAATCCTTGACATGCAACTTCGTAGACTTGCAGCACTTGAGCGACAAAAGATTGAAGATGAGATTGCAATGATTAAAGAAACAATCGCATATCTTGAAGATCTTCTCGCACATCCTGAAAAAATTCTTGGCGTTATCAAATCAGAGTTAGTAAAACTCAAAGAAAAATATGCAGACCCACGACGAACAAAAGTCTACAAGAGTAAAGTAGGGGAGTTCTCAGAAGAAGATCTTATTCCAAATGAACCAACAGTTTTGACACTCACGAATACTGGTTACATCAAGAGACAATCGGGCAGCAGTTTCCATACGCAACACCGAGGTGGAAAAGGAATAACCGGCATGAACGTCAAAGAAGAAGACGCAATCGCACATATAAGATCGGCCATGACTCATGACAATATCCTCTTCTTTACTAACAAAGGAAAGGCATATCAACTCAGAGCATACGAGATTAACGAAAGTAGTAGAACAAGTAAAGGAACAGCAATTGTTAATCTTTTGAACATTGAAGCAGGAGAGAAAGTCGAATCATTCATTGTTCACAATAAAGCAGTCCATGATGGCTATATCTTCCTTACTACAAGAAACGGAACAGTAAAGAAAACAAGCATCAAAGAATTTGAAAATATTCGAAGAAACGGCATGATCGCAATCAAACTTGAAGATAAAGATGAACTTGTATGGAGTAATATTACTGATGGAAAAAATGATGTATTGCTCGTAACTAAAGGCGGAAAAGCAATCAAATTCTCAGAAAATTCAGTAAGACCACTCGGTCGTGCAACTATGGGAGTTCGAGGTATTAAGATCGATTCCAAAGATCAAGTTATCGGAATGGCAGTTGTCACTAAAGGAGACAAAGCTGAAATGCTAGCAATTATGGAAAATGGCCTTGGTAAGAAAACACCTGTCGAACAATTCCCACTCCAGGGTCGTGGTGGACAAGGAGTAAAAGTTGCAAAAGTTACTGATCGAACAGGACAAGTTGTCGTCGCACAAGTCGTACCACCTGTTGCAGAAGAAGTCATCATCACTTCAACCAAAGGTCAGATTGTAAAATTACCAATCAATCAAATTCCAAAGCTCTCACGCGATACCCAAGGAGTTATTTTGATGAGATTTACTAACGCAACTGATAAAGTAGCATCAGCCACTTGTCTTGAAAAGTCAGAGTAATCTTTCTAAAGACTTACGAGAACTTTATTTTTTCTCAAATCCAAAATCGTATGATGGTCTTCATGGGAAAAGAGGAGAGACAGTTTCAAACTGAAGAGGAACTTTTATACACAATCCACAGAAGACTTAAACCAGCACATGCTGACACACCAAAGGTGGCCCGGAGAAAACGAACACTCCTTCGCAAAGTTGTGAGAGCGGAGCCTGAAAGAAGCGGGAAAGTTATAAATCTCAAGTAATCAATTCAGCAATCTCTTTCTTAACTCTTACCTCATCTTTATTATATTCTCATTCTGAGCTATTATTATAGTAATATGTTAGCAGTACTATTTTTACTACTCATAGTACTCTGGTTTCTCGGCTACATTCATATCGAAGGACTTCCCATCCTTCCTGATCCTGTTCTTTTTAGCATCAATGGTATCCCAATTACCCTATGGAATCTTCTTATCCTTCTTGTCGTCGCCTGGGCAATCGGTATCATGCCAAGCCCAATTAGACTGATTGTCGGCGTACTATTAATATTTTGGATTCTTTCTACTCTTGGAATACTAGCAATCGGTGGCATACCACTTGCCAATATCCTTGTCCTGGCAATGATTGTTGGCATTATTAGTGTCCTCTTAAGCCCTCATGATGTAGTATAATGTGTCTGTGAAGCTTAGCGGCAAAGACATTGCAGAAAAAGTATACCAATCCTTACGCGTTAGAGTAGGGGAGTTACAAAAAAAAAGAATTACCCCTCACCTTGTTGTCTTTTTGATAGGAGAAAATCCCGCATCCGTTGCGTATGTTCGACAAAAACAAACCAAAGGTGAAGAAATCGGCTGCAAAGTCACAGTACTCAGATTACAGGAAAGTATCACGACAGAAGAACTTGAAAAAAAAGTAAAAGAATTAAATGACGACCCAACAGTCCATGGCATTTTGATTCAGAGACCAGTCCCTGATCATGTTGATATAGAAAAACTTGAACTTCTCACTAACCCTGAAAAAGACATCGACGGCTTCCATCCAGACTCGCCTTACACATTCCCAATCCCTATGGCAGTGATGAAAATTTTGGAAGAAGTATATTACTTAGAAAATCCAGAAACACATCATAGTTTCCAAGGAATACTACATGATGCAAACAATCACTTTTTGGAGTGGCTAAATACAAAAACTATTATCATCATTGGGAAAGGACCAACTGGCGGCGGACCAATCATGACAGAATTTAAAAAACAAAATATTCCATATCACCTTATCGATAGTAAAACAACCAATCGGGAAGAACTGCTCAAAAGTGCCGATATCATCATCAGTGCTGTTGGAAAAGAAAACGTCATCAAAGCAGAAGAACTCAAACAAGGAGCCATTCTCATTGGCGTTGGCATATTACGAGGCGCAGACGGCAAGCTCCACGGAGATTACAATGAAGAAGACGTTGACTCAATTGCTAGTTATTACACCACAACTCCAGGAGGCGTCGGTCCTGTTAACGTCGCCATGCTTTTTGAAAACGTCCTCACCGCGGCTGAAAAATAGCCTCAAATTTGACACCACAACTTCTCTTGTGATAAGATATATCTAATCTATAAAAGCATTTGAGTCTACCGCAGTAGACGAGCTGAATAGGAGAAAGCCTTAAACAAGCATTACTATTCCGGAAGTCACCCGTAAAAATATGACAAAGCGTGTCGGTAACGGAGCGCAGATAATAAGTTTAGCTTATAACTGTAATCCCCGCAGAGGGGATTTTTTATTGGCTAAGATAAACAAGGTGGTACCGTCCTAAACCTTTGGGGCCCTTGTAAGTTTCTAAGAATTTCTTAGGAATTTACAAGGGCTTTTTTATTACACAACATATGTTAAATGAAACATTAATCATTAATGGAAAAACAATAAATGTACTTAGTGGGGACCAATTGTCGACTGCTGAGAGAACGAAACTTTCAGGAGACGCAAGCGTATTTCTATCAACATATCAATTTAATCATCCTGTACCTGCTGTCGAACTTGCAAATCATATGAAAACAGGACTATCCGTAGTCTATGTTGAGGCAGACAGTGGATTGTTATTGGCTCACGCATTCCGAGATCCTATTTCCGATAATTTAACAGAAATCAGAGGCTGGTTTAGTAACAGACGAGGATTGGGCGGAAGAAATATGATCTCAACTGTTTCAGAGGCGCTGGCAGACGGAGCAAAACAAGTTTTCACATCTATACAGATAGGTAATGTTGATGGTATTGATGCAATTACACGAATTGGTGGGAAAGAACTTTTCACTGCACCTTCAAAAACACCTGGCAAACAAGTAACTGTTTTTGATGTTACTAAAGCAAAAAGAAGAGGAGGCATATGAAACTTTGGCAAAAAAATAATCAACAACTAAATAGCTTTATTGAACACTTTGAGACAAAAGACGATTTGCTGTGCGATCAAAAACTTATCCCATACGATGTCTATGGCTCACTCGCGCATGCAAAAATGCTCTACAAGATTAAAATCATCACAAAAACAGAATTAGCACAGCTTGAAGAAGGGCTCAAAGAAATTCTCACGCTCAATGAAGAAGGAAAATTTGCACTCGTTGCAGGTGATGAAGATATCCATACAAAAATTGAAAATTATCTGACAGAAAAATATGGGGAAACAGGCAAAAAAATCCATACTGCCAGGTCAAGAAATGACCAGATCTTAACTGCGATGAGGCTATTTGGAAAAGCAGAAATAGAAAACATTCAAAAAGAGATAACAAATTTAATAAAAACCTTTAAAGCATTCAATAAAAAATATGGCACAATTCCTATGCCTGGGTATACGCATATGCAAAAAGCCATGCCAGCATCAATTGGCATGTGGACCTCTAGCTTTATCGCATCCCTTGAAGACGATAGCAAAACACTGAAAGCAGCCTATGACCTTATGGATCAATCACCACTTGGATCAGCTGCAGGCTTTGGCGTTCATATCAAACTGGACAAACAATATACTGCAGATCTACTTAATTTTAGTAGGGTTCAGAAAAATCCTATCTATTGCCAGCAAACACGAGGCAAATTTGAAGCCGCAGTTTTGAGTGCATTTATTCAAATATTACAAACAATTAATAAATTCGCATCCGACGTCTTACTCTTTACAACTCAAGAATTCAGTTATTTTGAAGCCTCAGGCAGTGTAATAACAGGATCAAGTATCATGCCTCAGAAGAAAAACCTTGACCTTGCAGAGCTGCTTCGAAGTAAAGTCCATCTCGTTCTCGGACATTACACACAAATTATTTCTTTGAACGCAAACCTTATCTCAGGCTACAATAGGGATTATCAGGAAAGTAAAAAGCCTTTCATGGAAAGTGTTGAAATAACAATGCAAAGCCTGCAGGCGACACAAATTTTGGTCGAAAATCTCACACCAAACAAAAAAAAATTGAAAAATGCAATGACAGAGGAGCTTTTTGCAACAGAAGAGGCATTAAATTTAGTCTTAAAAGGTGAAAATTTTCGAAGCGCATATCAAAAAATCGGTCAGAAATATGCCAAAAAGTAATAATTTCGATTGACAAAAAATTAATTTTTCATTAAAATGTGAATTAAAATAACAAAAAATTAGATAAAATTGAGGAAATAAACCTAATTTTTCATTAAATATGAATAAAAAACAAGATTACGTAAAGGTTGCATCATATGAAGGCAAAAAAGGAGAAGTTAAAAAAGTTGTCCTTCTTTACTCCGGTGGCCTCGATACCTCAGTAATGCTCAAATGGATTCAAGATGAATACAAAGCAGAAGTTATCGCTCTCACCATTGAT
Source organism: uncultured Gammaproteobacteria bacterium (assembly GCA_964391315.1). Classification (GTDB taxonomy): domain Bacteria; phylum Patescibacteriota; class Microgenomatia; order Levybacterales; family UBA12049; genus DATIGJ01. The sequence continues at coordinate 40,143 of CAYMJR010000004.1, forward strand.
ATTGGACAAATTGTTGATGACCTAGATGAAATTAAGAAAAAAGCTATTAAACTTGGCGCAGTAAAAGCACTTGTTGTCGACGCAAAAGATGAATTTGCAAACGAATACATCTCAAGAGGTATTAAAGCAAATGCTAACTACCAACATCGCTACAGACTCGCAACACCACTTGGTCGACCTCTCCTTGCAAAATGGGCAGTAAAGATTGCTGCACAAGAAGGTGCGGACGCAATTGCTCACGGCTGCACAGGCCGGGGTAACGACCAAGTCCGAATTGAGGGAACAGCACTGGCACTTAATCCTGACATTAAAATTATCGCACCAGTTCGGGAATGGAGTATGGGAAGACTTGAAGAAATCGAATACGCAAAGAAGAATGGTATTCCAGTCAGTCACTCTGTTGAAAAACCTTATTCTTATGACGACAACATGTGGGGCACATCAGGTGAAGGTGGAGAAGTAGAAAATCCAGCAATTGTCCCACCACTTGAGAAGATATTGGTGGTAAACAAACTTCCACAAGACGCACCAAACACACCAGAAATGGTAGAACTCGAATTTGTCAAAGGTATTCCTGTTGCACTCAATGGCAAACAAATGAAGCTATCCGAACTGATTATGACCTTGAATAAAATTGGTGCTAAACACGGTGTTGGAACCAATGTCCATATTGAAGACCGAATCATTGGTATGAAAATTCGAGATGTCTTTGAAGCGCCAGCTGCAGAAATCATCATCACAGCACATGAAAAGCTTGAGCACTATGTCTGCACTGGAATAGAAAATGAATTTAAAGCAGGGGTTGATCGCAAATGGGCATACATGTGTTACGGTGCTCTCTGGTATGACCCGCTGATGAGCGACTTAAACGCATTTATTGACAATGTAAATCAGAAAGTAACCGGAAAAGTAAAAGTACAGCTCTATAAAGGTGTTGCACAAGTTTTGGCTCTTGAAACACCAAACACCATCTTTGAAGAAAAACTTGCAACCTTCATGGTCTCTGAAGGACTCAACCAAAATGCATCCGCAGGATTTATTGAATTATATACACTTCCGATGAGACAGGCACAAAGAGGCGAAAAGACTGCACTTATCTCAATTGGAAAAAGAAATAATAAAGTGAAACTCTTACCAACAATCAAGAGACTTCATGATATGGGTTACAAGCTGTATGCAACGTACAAAACACACAAGTTCTTAAAGACCAATGGAATCGAAACTATCCTTGTAAATAAAATCTCACAACCTCACTTGAAACCAAATCTTGGCGAGCTTCTTGATGCCAACAGATTTGATCTTGTTATCAATATCCCGATGGATCGACAAGTAACACAAACAGACGGTAAACTCATTCGACAGAAAACAGTCGAACACAACGTTCCTCTTATCACCAGTGTGCCAGTAGCACAGGAGTTTATCAAAAAGCTCCAGGCAGCAAAAGTATAGGATGAAACAAAAAACCATCAAATCCGTTCTGATGTGTAAACCTCTCCATTTCTCTGTTGATTATATTATCAATCCATGGATGAAGCTGGGAACTGTTGATACCAACAATGCTCTCAAGCAATGGGACGAGCTTGTTAAAATATATGAAAATCAAAATATAAAAGTTGAAATTATTGAACAAGTAAAAGGCCTGCCTGATATGGTTTGGGCAACAGATCAGGGAATTATCCATAATAGTAAAGTACTACTCAGTCATTTTTGGTATCGAGAGCGCCAAAACGAAACGGATTATTATAAAGCCTGGTTTGAAAAAAAAGGTTATGAAATTGAATATTTACCACCGGGTGCGTATTTTGAAGGCAATGGCGACTCATATTTCTGGAAGGACAAATTACTTGTTGGAGTAGGGTATAGGGCAGACGACTACTCCTGCGAAGCAGTGAGTAAAGCACTGAATATCGAAGTAGTTCCAGTCTATATAACAGACCCGAAGTTTTATCATCTTGATGTCGGATTTCTTCCCATCAATGAAGATACTGCGTTTTATTATCCAAAAGCATTTGATAGACAGAGTAGGGAAGTACTCAAAAAATTAATTCATAATCTCATTGAATTTTCAAAAGAAGAGGCCATGGGATTTTGTGCCAATAGTATTGTTTCAGGCAACAATGTCATTCATCAATCAGGCAATCCAACATTTACTGAGAAGCTTACTAAATTAGGTTACAATTCAATCGATGTTGATCTCTCAGAGTTTAAAAAATCTGGTGGAGGAGCACACTGTTTGACCAATATCCTTTCATATAAACAATAATTATAGTTTCTCAGCTATAATAGAGAAATGAAAAATCAAACGAAAGGAATTCTTGCACTTTTTATCCTAGCATTTGTTTTCTCCACATTCGGAGTTTTTAATCGATATCTCAGTCAAACCTTTTCACCATTTCAGGTACAATACCTGCGAGTTTTTGTCGCACTCCTTCTCACATTTTTTATCTTCTTTAAAAATCTCAATTTTAAAAAAATTATTACTCTGCCAAAAAAAGAATGGCTTATTTTAGCAATAAGAGGTGTAGGTTTCTACGCATTTGCAGGAGCATTGAATATTGAATCGTTTAATCTGACAACATACAGTAATGTTTCCTTCTTACAAGCAATTCCAACAACAGCCTTATTGGCGATGCTTTTTTTACAAGAAAAGGTAACAATAAAAAAAGTAGCGATTATTTTTCTCGCCTTTATTGGTGTACTTTTTATTTCATCCACAGACCTCACTCACGCTTTTGTATGGGGAAAAGGAGCAATTCTTGCCCTCATTGCCGATCTTCTTTTCTCTCTTCTGTATATCTCCCGTAGATGGCATTCCAATATATTAAATAACCAGGAAATTACCTTTATGATTTTTGTTTTTGGTTTTATCACGCTCTTTATTTCGTCACTATTCTTTTTTGACAAAAACCTTCCCATCACCGGATGGAGCATGACATACCTATTTGTTATCATGCTCTCTGCTGTCTTTATGGTTGCAAATCAATTTCTTGTTAATTACGGATTTCAATATGTTGAACCTTTCCTGGCAAATAATATTCTTGCACTTGAAAGCATCTTTGCACTTTGTATCGGCTTCTTTTTATATAAAGAATTCCCTTCATTCCAAGCCTTACTAGGAAGCGCTTTTATTCTCCTTAGTGTTCCACTGATGGGTAAAGCAGAAGAGAAAACTTAAACTCCGAGGACTTTTCTCCCATTTGCTGTGGCAATTTTTACTAGTTCATCAATTTCTAAAAATCGATTGCCTGTTGCGAGAAGCAAAAGCTCCTGCCACATGTTTCCATCGCAAAAAGGCACCATATAATCACAAATATTGTCTGTTCCCAATGCAACAGTAACACCAGCAGATACTAATTCGTCAACGGGAGTGATTGAATTGTGAACAGGTTGCAATGTCTCAGATCTTTTTGTATCAATCCAGGCAATCGGACAAGAGATCATCATAAGCTCAGCTTCTACCATTTTCTTATATACTTTTTGTCGATATTCTTTTGGATGCGAACCTAACGAAATTCCGTGAATCGCCACAACTTTCCCCTGCATACCATATTCAATCGTTTTGTCTGCCAGAAGTTCTGTCTCTTTATCGTTAACAGTACTAAACTGATCTACATGTACATGAACCATCTTATGATATTTCTTTGCAGTCTCTAGGAGGATATTGATATGCTCTGCACCTTTACCATAATCTCGTTCATCTCTTTTTGGAAGACCGCCAATGATATCAACAGACTCTGCGGCAATATCAAACCATTTACGAGCATCCTTATGAATAACACCTTTTAGCACCTGATTTATTAATTTCACTGTTAACTGATCTTTATAATGCTCACGAGCTTTCAAAACACCTTTGAGAGCTCTCTCTTCACAAACAGGATCGACATCGACAAAAGAGCCAACTGCTGTTACTCCTTGATCAATCATGACTTCAAAAGCAAGAGAAGCACGACGATAGTATTCATCAACTGAGGCATTCTTTACCTCATCCACAAGATCCCATTTTTCTTCGAGCGAATGTTTTTTATAAATATCCAATGTGTTTGGATTAACGGTAAAGGCTCGATCTACATGTGCATGACTGTTAACCCAACCGCCATTTTTCTTAATTTCTTCAATGATTAATTTCTTGAAGTTCCATGTTGTATCAGGTAATTTTTGCTGTACCATTGAGGCTATTATAGAATGTACAAAAATCCAATGCAAGGGGATTTTTTAAGAAAAATGAGCATAAATTGGGCTATTTTGATCAATTTTTTCAATAAAATAGCCAAAAAACACAATTTCTTACAAAATAACCATTGACCAGCATACCACTTTTTGATAAACTAGTGTTCCAGAGCACCAAAAACTCTGGATTTTTTATGCCAAGTACGGATATAAAAATAGACGGAAACTTCAAAGGAAAAGACATCCTCTCGCTTGATCAGTTCTCTTCAAAAGATTTAGAAATTCTCTTTACGGTAACAAAGCACATGAAAGATATTGCTTCCAATGCAAAGCCTTCTGATATCTTAAAAGGTAATATCGTCACCCTTCTTTTCTATGAACCATCTAGTCGTACATTTGGTTCGTTTGCAGCAGCTGTAAAGCAGTTAGGTGGACAAACTGTTGAAATCCAAGACCCCCAACATTTTTCCTCGGTATCCAAAGGTGAAACACTTGAAGATACCATCCGGGTGTTTGAAGCATACTCAGACGCAATTGTTATTCGCCACCCAGTCAAAGGAACAGCACAACAAGCAGCAGACGCTGCTTTTTTTGTACCTATTCTTAATGCAGGAGATGGAATCGGTGAGCATCCAACACAGGCTCTTCTCGATATGTTTACTATTTATGAAAAAACAGGCAAATTAGATAATCTCACCGGTGTCATGGCTGGTGATATGCTTAATGGAAGAACTGTCCATTCCCTTATTCGTGCATTGTCGCTTTATAAAAATATTACTCTTTATCTGTTATCTCCTGAAGAATTGAAACTCTCCCGTGAAGACTTTAATGCATTCCAAGCAAAAGGCATTAAGCTTATTGAAATAAATAGCGACAAAGATATGCCTGAAAATGCTGACTTTTGGTACTGGACCCGCGTACAGAAAGAACGCTTTAAAAACTTAGAAGATTATGAAAAAGTAAAAAATAGATTTATCGTAACCCCTCAACTTATGAAAGAAAAGGCAGGGAAAAATACTATTCTTATGCACCCACTTCCACGAGTAGGGGAGATTGAAACAGCAGTTGATACAGATGAACGGGCCGTATATCTTCGATCTGAAATTCGAAATGGTATGTATGTTCGTATGGCACTTTTAGCTTTAGTCCTCGGTAAAATTACCTAATAAAATGCAAAACTATGAACGGAAAACTATTTCTTTCTGACGGCACAAAAATAGAGGGCACTTCATATGGGCATCATCAATCTGTTGCCGGAGAGGTGGTTTTTGCAACAGGTATGGTTGGCTATCCTGAAGCACTCACTGACCCTTCCTTCAAAGGACAAATCTTAGTCCTCACATACCCAATTCTTGGCAGTTATGGCATTCCTGATAAAAACTTATGGGAGTCTGACCGCATTCAAGTCGCAGGGCTTATTGTAAGCGACTACATTGACACACCGTCCCATTTCCAAAGTACCATGACGCTTGGGCAATGGTTCCAAAATGAAGAAGTACCACTTCTTGAAATTAAAGAGACACGGTTTTTGACACAAAAAATTAGAGAAGAGGGGAGTATGCTTGGAAAAATTGTCATTGAGAAAGAGGTAGCCGACTATGATCCAAATCTCGATAATCTTGTCGCACAAGTTTCACCTAAAGCAGTAACAACACAAGGTAGCGGAGAAAAAACAATTATCCTTTTAGATTGCGGTGCCAAAGAAAATATCAAACGCTGTTTTCTGAAGAGGGGAGTGAGAGTCATCCATGCACCCTGGGATTTTGATCCATTTGATAAAAATAACAAAGAAAAATTTGATGCACTATTTATCTCCAACGGTCCGGGAGATCCCAAACTGGCTGACAAAACAATCGCAACAGTTAAAAAAGCATTGGAAAATAGGATTCCAACATTGGGAATTTGTCTTGGAAATCAAATCCTTGCACTTGCCGCAGGAGGGGATACATATAAACTGAAATATGGCCACCGAAGCCAAAACCAGCCATGCATTATGCAGGGAACCAGCCGTTGTTACATTACTACTCAAAATCATGGATTTGCCATAGGCGATGTACCAGAAGGATTTAAGCCCTGGTTTGTCAACGCAAATGATAATACCGTCGAGGGAATTATCCATAACAAACATCCTTTTATGTCTGTGCAGTTTCATCCAGAAGCCACACCCGGACCTAAAGATACTGAATGGGTATTTGATTATTTTCTTGAAAAACTAACATGAAAGATATAAAAAAAGTATTAGTATTAGGATCAGGAGCTCTCAAAATAGGGGAGGCAGGAGAGTTTGATTACTCAGGTTCTCAGGCAATAAAAGCCTTAAAAGAAGAAGGCAAAAAGATTGTTTTGGTGAATCCAAACATCGCGACAATTCAGACTTCAAAAGAACTTGCAGATGAAGTTTATTTTCTACCTGTCACTCCATATTTCGTAGAAAAAATTATCGCTAAAGAAAAACCAGATGGTATTTTCCTATCCTTCGGCGGACAGACAGCACTGAACTGTGGTATTGCACTACACAAACAAGGTACCCTAAAAAAATATGACGTTCAGATTCTTGGAACTCCTATATCCGCAATTATCCTGACCGAAGATCGAGACAAATTTGCAGCACATTTAGGCAAAATTCATATCCCAACCCCCAGATCCCATGCAGCAGAGACTTTCAAACAAGCACTCGAATTCGCGGATGATATTGGATATCCAGTGATGATCCGCGCAGGCTTCGCACTTGGAGGTCATGGAAGTGGCGTAGCATTTGATCGCGAACAACTGACCAAAATCGTCAATCGGGCTCTTAATTTTGCTCCGCAAGTACTTATCGAACAATATCTCCATCATTATAAAGAAATTGAGTACGAGGTCGTCCGAGATAAAGATGATAACTGTATTACAGTCTGCAACATGGAAAATATGGATCCACTTGGTATTCATACAGGAGAATCAGTCGTCGTCGCACCAAGTCAGACGCTGACCAATAACGAATATCACACCCTTCGAAAAGCATCAATCGATATTGTAAGAAGTCTCGGTATTGTCGGTGAATGCAACGTCCAATATGCCCTCAACCCAAAACCAAATGGTGAAATTGAGTATTATGTCATCGAAGTCAACGCTAGACTGTCCCGAAGCTCCGCTCTCGCCAGTAAAGCAACCGGCTATCCCTTGGCATACGTCGCCGCAAAACTCGCTCTTGGTTACAACCTCACCAATTTGAAAAACAAAGTAACAGGTGTCACTCAAGCGTGCTTTGAACCAGCCCTTGATTATATCGTCACCAAAATCCCACGATGGGATCTTGATAAATTCAAAGGCGCAGAACAACGTCTTGGCAGCAGTATGAAATCAGTCGGAGAAGTCATGGGAATCGGCCGCACTTTTGAAGAAAGTTTTCAAAAAGCTATTCGTATGTTGGACATGGATCAGGAAGGGGCAACTTCTGAAAAATTATTTTTTGAAAAAACAGATATCCGTGAAACACTCAAAAACCCAACTCCCAAGCGTATGTTCGCAGTCGCCCGTGCGCTAAAAAATAACATTTCTGTTGAAGAAATCCACGAACTTTCAGGTATTGATCCCTGGTTTATTAATAGAATCAAAAATATTGTTGATCATGAAGATGATCTCAAGAGGAACAAAAAACTTGATGAGAAGTCCCTCAGAAAACTCAAACAACTCGGCATATCAGATAAAAGAATAGGGGAGTTGGTTGAAAAAACAGGTCTTGAAATCCGTGAACTTCGAAAGAGATTACAGATCACGCCTTCAATTCTGCAAATTGACACACTTGCTGGAGAATTTCCCGCCCAAACAAATTACCTGTATATGACCTACAACGAATCACATTATGATGTTAAACCATCTGGCCGCGACGCAGTCGTTGTCTTAGGATCAGGTCCTTACCATATCGGCTCATCCGTTGAATTTGACTGGTGTTCAGTTAACACAGTCATGAATCTCAAAAAATATAACAAGAAATCAATTATTATTAACTGTAATCCAGAAACAGTCTCAACTGATTATGATATTTCAGACAGACTGTATTTTGAAGAACTTACGTTTGAGAGAATTGCAGATATTTATGAATACGAGAATCCACTTGGCGCTATCGTATCAGTTGGCGGACAAACACCAAATAACAGAGCACAAGCCCTGCATAAATACGGAATAAACATTCTTGGGACAAGTCCTGAAAATATTGATAGGGCAGAGAACCGCAACAAGTTTTCGTCACTTCTTGATCAACTGAAGATTAAGCAACCAGCCTGGAAAGCATTCTCAACATTAAAACAGGCAGAAACATTTGCACAAGAAATCGGCTATCCAGTTCTTATCCGTCCATCCTATGTTCTCTCAGGAAGCGCAATGAATATCTGTTTTAACAAACAAGATCTCGAAAAATATCTCGAAGAAGCAGCCAGTATTTCTAAAGAATACCCAGTAACCGTATCAAAATTCTTTACCAAAGCAATGGAGGTCGAACTTGATGCTGTCGCGCAAAATGGCGAGATGAAAGCAGCAATTATTTCAGAACATGTCGAGTATGCTGGTGTCCATTCTGGTGATGCAACAATTGTCTTACCTGCACGAACAGTTGATAAAGAGTATCAAGAGCGAATGAAAGAAATTGCAAAACAACTTGCTAAGGCTCTTGAGATCACTGGACCGTTCAATATCCAATTTTTACTCAAAGATGATGAGATTTCTATTATTGAAACAAACCTTCGTGCATCACGAACCTTTCCATTTATCGCAAAAGTAACTGGAATCAATCTTATCGAACTGTTTGTCGACGCACTCTTTGGCAAATCAGTGAAAACAGTCACAATCAAACCACTTGATTTCACCGCAGTAAAAGTCGCTCAATTCTCATTTGCAAGACTTCTGGGTGCGTACCCAAAGCTTGGTGTTGAGATGGCATCAACTGGTGAAGTTGCCTGTTTTGGAAAAGATGTTGAAGAAGCATATCTCAAAGGAATTCTTGCAACCGGCGGAAAAATTCCTGAAAAAGGAGTCTTTGTCAGTCTTGGAGGAGACCAAAAGAAAAAAGATTTCTTAGAAAGCTGTAAATTGATTACAAAATTAAACCTTCCAATCTATGCAACAGAAAAAACCTTCAAGTTTCTTAATCGAAACGGAATCCGGGCAACAATGCTGTATAAAATTCATGAAGAAATCGGACCCAATGTCCTTGATTATTTCCAGGCAGGAAAAATTGATCTGGTCATCAATGTCGTCGACACGGGTCTTAAGAAAGATCTCAATGATGATTATTTTATCAGACGGGCGGCGGTAGATAGTAATATACTAGTACTAACGAAAATTAAAAAAGCCAATCTGTTTGTGAAGGCACTTGCAGAGAAAGGAATTAAAAAGCTAGAGATCAAACCGTGGAGAGAATATATAGTAAAGTAAATATATGATTACCTTACCAGGCCTCATTGATATTCATACTCACCCTCGAGGACTTTCCACTGATGATTATAAAGAGACATTTCTTTCAGCAACCCAAGCAGCTCTTGCAGGTGGATTTACAACAATTATGGACATGCCCAATAACCCAAAAACACCTACGCTTACGACTGAACTACTTAACCAAAAACAAGAAATCGCAAAAAAACAAATTGTTTGTGATGTTGGATTTTTCTTTGGGACAAACGGCAAAAACCTCAATGAATTTGAAGAAGCAACAAAAAAGAGTAGGGGACTTAAAGTTTTTTTGAGCTTCTCAACAGGCAATCTGATCATAGATCTTGACACATTTAAAAAGGTTTGCAAAGTATGGCCAACTGATTTACCAATTCTCCTTCATGCGGAACAGGAGCTTATCAAACCAGCGTTAGAAATAACTCACCAATCTGGCCATCAAACACATATTTGCCATGTGTCATCCGAAAATGAATTACGACAAATTCTTGAAGCAAAAGAAAATGGATACAATGTAACGTGTGGAGTAACTCCACACCACTTATTTCTCACAGCAGATGATGAAAAAGTACTGGGATCATTTGGACTTATGAAACCAAGCCTCAAAACAAAACAAGATCAAGAATTTCTTTGGAATAATTTATCCTCTATTGATGTCATTGAATCAGATCATGCACCACACACAAAAGAAGAAAAAGAATCCGAAAACCCTCCATTTGGTGTTCCTGGGCTTGAGACAACACTACCACTATTGTCAACCGCTGCTTCTCAAGGCAAACTTACGATTGATGACATAAAGCGTCTCTGCCACGATAATCCATCAAAAATATTTGGGATAAAAACTGATTCCCAAACCTACATAGAAATCGACGAAACAGAGGAGTGGACTGTTGAAAATGATAAATTATTTACCAAATGCAAATGGTCACCATTTAATGGTTGGACCATGAAAGGTAAAGTCAAAAAGGTTGTTATTCAGGGAACTACTGTCTTTGAAAATAACAATCTGTTAGTAGAACCGGGATTTGGTAAAATACTATTATGAGCAAACTGAACACACCATTTTATAATCCAGCAAAAACCTACGAAGAAAACTATGACCAAGGCCCCTCTGGTGAATTTGCAGATGGTAAGATTGTTAAACAAGAAGGCGAACCACAACAAGAATATCACGGACAAAAAGTGTACCTTCCCTTTGGTATTCCTGCAGGGCCTTTACTAAACAGTAAGTACGTTAAGGCTGCATTTGAAAAAGGCTTTGATATTGCTGTATATAAAACTGTCAGAAGTGATTTCTATCAAACCCATCCTTTCCCAAATATCCTATCTGTTCATGTCGAAGGAGATTTAACGCTTGAAAAACTCCAAAAGCCACTCTTAGCAGATACGCATTTTGAAGCACCAATTGCGATTACCAACTCATTTAATATACCGTCCAAAAAACCTGATTTCTGGCAGGAAGATATGAAAAAAGCAATTTCTTATGCCAATAAAGGACAGGTTATGGTTGGAAGTTTTGTTGGCACTGTGCGTGAGGGACAATCCCATCAGGAATTTGTTGATGATTGGGCATTGGCAGCAAAATTGGTTCTCGAAACAGGAGCAAAAATACTTGAGGCAGACATCTCATGCCCTAATAATGGTACAGAGGGACTCGTTTGTTATGACTTGCCAACAACTGAGGCAATTTGTAAAAGTGTCCGAAAAGTAATTGGCAACACACCATTTATCCTCAAAATCGGCTACTATGAAAACCAGGAGCAATTGGGAAAATTAGCCGCAATTGCCAATGAATATGCAACAGGTATTGCAGGAATAAACACACTACCCGGAATAATTGTAAACGAAAAAGGGGAGCAGGCACTGCCTGGGAAAAACAGGGAAAAAGGAGGAGTTTGTGGTGCACCAATCAAATGGGCTGGCATTGATACAGTCAGAAGATTAAACGACATTAGAGAAAAAAATGGTTATAAATTCTCAATTGATGGAGTAGGGGGAGTAACAACTCCGAAAGATTATCAAGAATACAAAGATGTAGGAGCAGATGCAGTCTTTTCAGCAACTGGTGCAATGTGGAATCCCTTCTTAGCACAAGAGATTAAATTATCTCTATAAATAACTCTATTTTTTTTTACCTCAAACATGTATAATGTTGGTCTAGATCAATGCGTACACTTTTACATGTAATTCACCCCAGAAGAGCAGGCGGTCATGCTGTAATCAATTGGCTTCAGGAAAATGTTAACCCTGGTGGAGAAACCTTTTTCAAGAATGATATATATACTCCACATGCAACGATTCCCGGAGAAAGAATTTTGCCAAGGCGGAGATTAAAATTGCAACCGACAACTCAAGATACCCTTGGGATAATAAGCTACGAAGACCCATACTTAAACGATATTCCTCATTTATATCCCGTAAGACAAGGAAAGGAGATTCTTCCTGATTCAGAACAAAAATTTGTATTGATACTGCGTGACCCATATAATCTTTTTGCAACGAGATTGAAAAAGATGGACAACATGCATAATCCTATAACTGATTACAGAGAAATAGATGCTTGGCCTGAAACGCATGATACACAGCTTGGCAAAGAACTATGGAAGGAATATGCAAAAGAATTTTTAGGAGAGACAAACATCCTTGGAGACAATATTATACCAATTAATTACAATTTATGGTGTTCAGACAAAGCCTACAGAGATTCCTTATTAAAAACCCATTTTAATCAAGAGATAAACAAAGACATAGGGTTTAACCATGTACCAGACAACGGAGGAGGAAGTTCTTATAACTTCAAAGACTACGATGGAAAAGCAACAGAAATGCAAACAGATACTCGATGGCGATCTTTTATCAATGACCCTGAGTATCGAGCCCTTGTTTCTGATCCTGAGATACGAAGATTGTCTGAAAAAATTTTTGGACATATTCCTGGTACAGAAATACTTTATCCTTCAGCCCTTGAAGGCTATCGACGAATGCGAGAAAGATGAGGTATAATAATTTGTATGAACTGGATTATCTTCGCACTAGGAGCAATCGGCGCAGGAGCTATCTCAGATCTTTTTAGAAAACTTGGTTCCAACCTCAAAGATCCATTTTTAAGTAATCTCATTTTTCAACTCGGCTCACTCACAACTGCAATTATTTTATATATGCTTTTCAGTAGAAAAATAGAAGGCAATCCGCAAGGCATGCTTTATGCAGTAATCGGAGGAATATTAATTTCAATTTTTACAACCTTTTCTTTCAAAGCACTTGCTCTTGGCCCCAATGTTTCAACGGTCATTCCGGTTATTCGTATTGGCGTCGTCCTGCTTGTTGTTATTCTTGGTGTTCTTCTCTTTAAAGATAAGCTGACGTGGAACATTGTTGTCGGCATTCTCCTCGCCAGTTCTGGTGTATATATTCTTACCTTAAATCAATAATCATGGAGTATAAAATTATCCTTTTTGACCTTGACGGCACACTTATCAACCCCAAAATTGGAATCACAAGAGCACTTCAAAAAGCGCTCAACACTCTTGGCATTTACGAAAAGCTGGAAACGCTTACCCAATTTATCGGACCACCACTTGATACGTCACTTGAACAATATTATGGACTCAACAAACAGCAAGCGAAAGAAGCTGTTTTATTATATAGAAAATTCTTTGTTCCCCATGGTATGTTTGAAAGTAGTGTTTATGAAGGTGTACCGGAATTATTACATTCATTAAACAAGGCAAAGAAAAAACTCTATGTCGTTTCTTCCAAACCAACCGATGAAGCAAAAAAAATTGTTAACCATCACAAACTTAATGACTATTTTGAGGCAATTGTGGGTTGCAAAATAGATCTTTCTAATTCTGAAAAGGCGGAACTGATCGGAAAAGCGCTCGACTATTATCCAAAAGAAACAAAAAAATCCTTTGTCATGGTTGGTGACCGAAAGTATGATATTCTCGGCACTAAGCCTCACAAAATTGATTCAATAGGAGTAACCTACGGCTTCGGAACAATTGCAGAGCTGAAACGAGCCAAACCAACATACCTCGCACGATCTATAGATGATTTACGAAGCTATTTATAATATAATGATGTCAATGACATTTCTTGATAAGCTTAATAACGTAATCGAAAAGAATAACTCTCTTGTCTGCGTTGGTCTTGATAGTGATATAGACAAACTTCCAAAAGTTATTAAAGAAGAAAACCACGAACATCCTCAATTTGAATTCAACAAAGATATTATTAACGCAACAGCAGACCTCACATGCGCTTATAAACCTAACCCTGCTTTTTATGAAGCAAGAGGGGAGAAGGGGATTAAAGAGTTGAAACTTACTTGTGATTACATCAACAACACGTATCCTCATATTCCAATCATTCTTGATGCCAAGAGGGGAGATATCGGTAATACCAATGAAGGCTATGCAAAATATGTTTTTGATTACTTAGGCGCTGATGCAATTACTGTTATGCCTTACATGGGTATCGAGTCACTCGCACCATATTTCAAAAGAGACGATAAAGGAATTATCGTCGGCTGTCATTCTTCAAATCCAGGAGCAAAAGAATTTCAAGAATTAACTATTGATGATAAACCATTGTACGCACGAGTCGCAGAAGAGCTTATGAAACAATTTGGTGATAATCCAAACACAATGATATTCTTTGGTGCAACATATCCTGAAGAACTCACTAAGGTCAGAAACATAGTAGGGGACATGACTCTTCTCGTCCCAGGAGTTGGCGCACAAGGCGCGGATGTCGAAACGACAATCAAAGCAGGACTTAATTCAGAAAAGAGGGGATTGATAATTAACTCATCAAGAAGTATCATCTTTGCATCTAACGAAGAAGATTTCGATGAGAGAGCCCGCGAAGAGACACAAAAACTAAGGGACGAGATTAATAAATATAGAATTTAATAAAAACTAAAAATTTATGAATGATGAAGTTTTAGAATTACTTAAAAAAACAGGTGCAATTATTGCAGATAGTCACTTCGTTGGAACCTCAGGAAAACACTTTGCTACCTATATCAATAAAGATGCTCTTTATCCTCACACTAAAGAAACATCACGCATGGGAGAACTTTTTGCAGAAAAAAATAACGATCTGGATATTGACGTCGTAGTCGCCCCAGCACTGGGTGGAATTGTTCTTTCTACGTGGACAGCTTATCATTTATCCCAATTAAAAAATAAAGAAATATTAGGTGTTTATACAGAAAAAGATGCTGAGAAAAACCAAGTCTTCACTCGAGGCTATGATAAGTTAGTAACAGGAAAAAACGTTTTGGTAATTGAAGATCTTACGCAAACAGGTGGATCAGTTAAAAAAGTAGTTGACAGCGTAAGAAATATTGGAGGTAATGTCGTCCAAGTCTGTGTTATGGTTAATAAAGATACCAAAAATATTAATTCTGAAACAATTGGCGCTCCGTTTACTTCTCTCGCTGTTTTGGAAGTCCCAGCATATGATGAAGCAGACTGTCCATTATGTAAACAAAACGTACCAATTAATACTAGTGTCGGGCACGGAAAAAAATACCTCGAAGCAAAACAAAAGTAATGAAAATTACTTCTTGTGAATGAGTGTCTTCTTCAAATTTTCTCTTGTAGCCACATATGCAGCAAAATAAGTAGCCAAAGGAACAGCTAACACCAATCCTATTGTTCCTCCAATTGTTCGAATAATCTCTTCCGCGAGAAACTCATTACCGACAACAGACCAAACAGGCTGCTGTTTTTGTGATACAAAAAAATAAATAAGAACTGATAAAGAACCACCAGTATATGCAAGAACCAGTGTATTGATAAGAGAAATTGCATGCTCTCGTCCAACAACAATTCCTTTTTGAACAAGCTCAAAAAAAGTAAGTTTTTCTTTTTGTTTTGCCAACTGAAAAACGGCAGTCGCTTGAGTAATAGTAACATCATTAAGCGCTCCCAGTGTCGTAATAATAATCCCTGCAAGAAATAACCCTTTTACATTTAACAGAAATGGTGTAAGAAAATGTGTATCCATCGCATCGTTTGTTCCGTATCCTGTTATTCCTGTAAACGCAACCGCAAAAAAAGAAAAAACAATAGTAAGTAATAATCCAATACATGTAGAAATGAAAGCAACAGTTGTTTGTTTGGAAATACCATGAGAAATATATGTTGTTATAAAAAGAATAAAAAAAGATCCGATGACACTTGTTGTAACCGGCTCTGCGCCAGCAAGAATTCGAGGAAGAACAAAACCGAAAATTGCAACCAAACTAATAACTAATCCTATCAATGTATTCAATCCCTTTCTTCCAGTAACCAATAAAACTGCTGTGATAAAACCTAAAATAACGAAAATGATTTTGTCACTACGATATTTATCAATAACATAATAATTGTTTCTTCCCTCAAAGGTAGACATCCCAAGAATTACGTTATCTCCTTGTCTCAAAACAGGACGACTTGTGTCGTTCGAGTTGTAATCAACAAGTATCGTTTTGCCTCGTTCACTACCTTCTTGTAAGAGAATATCGAGCTTTTCTGTAATAACAGAAAAATGTGTTTGGATATTGCTGTTTATAATTTTTGCATTAAGAATATGTCCTTTTATTTTTATCTGTTGTGGATTATGTAATGGAGCTGCAAAGAGTGGGGGAGGGAAAAACACCATAAGAAAACCAATAAGAAAAATTAAAAAAAGTATTCTTTTCATCTTTGCTATTATTGCACACGTAATATCGATTTAAAATAGGGCTTATAAGAAAAATGATTAAATTTTTTAATTGACATTATTCTGTAAATTCTTTACTCTAGAAATACGTCATCTTTTATGAACAAATTGACTTCTCGATTAGCTTCTATATTTTTTGGTATCATAATTTCTTTCTTTGCACTATTTATCTATACCGCACCAACGGCAGCCCTTGCATACTCTTGTCCATGTTCGTTATGGAATAATACAACAACACCATCTAACCCGGCAGATACTGACTCCAATGGTGTTGAAATCGGAACAAAATTCACTTCAGACGTCAATGGAGTAGTTACCGGAATCAAATTTTATAAAGGAACAAATAACACTGGTACCCATATCGGTAATTTATGGTCAAGTGATGGAACACTGCTTGCAACGGTAACCTTTAGCAACGAAACAGGATCCGGCTGGCAACAAGCTAACTTTTCTTCGCCGGTGAGTATTACGGCAAATACAACCTACATAGTGTCATACTACGCGCCAAATGGTCACTATGCAGGAGATAACAACTATTTCACCAACACCTATGACAATGCACCCCTCCATGCACCTTCAACAAATAATGGAGTTTATACCTACGGTTCATCGAGCAGTTTCCCAACCTCCACCTATCAAGCAAGTAATTATTGGGTTGATGTTCTTTTTCAACCAACCAATACAAAAACACCTATCGCAGTTATCACCTCAAACGCAAATCATTTTTCACAATATTATCCAGAATTACTTCATGCTGAAGGGTTGAATGAGTTTGATACTATCGATATTAGCAGTGTATCAGCAACCACTTTAGCAAATTATGACATAGTTATTTTAGGTGAGATGTCGTTAACAAGTGATCAAGTCACAACGCTCAGTGATTGGGTCAATACTGGAGGGAATCTTATTGCAATGCGACCAGACAAACAGCTCGCAAGTCTTTTAGGATTAACTGATGCTTCTTCAACGCTTTCTGATAAATATCTTTTAGTTAACACATCATCTGGACCAGGCGTTGGTATTGTTAACAAAACAATTCAATTCCATAATACAGCAGATCTCTACACGGTCAATGGAGCAACTGTCGTTGCGACACTTTATTCCGATGCAAGTACAGCTACTTCAAACCCTGCTGTCACAATGAGAAGCGTCGGCTCAAATGGGGGACACGCAGCAGCATTTACCTATGATTTGGCAAAATCCGTGATCTATACTCGCCAAGGAAATCCAGCCTATGCTGGACAACAATTGGATGGTAACTCACCACCAACACGTGCAGATAACCTGTTCCAACAAAATTATCTTGATATGAATAAAGTTGCTATTCCTCAAGCAGATGAACAACAACGACTTCTTGCAAATATGATTACTCAATTTGATCTCAACAACAAACCACTGCCAAGATTTTGGTATTTACCAAAAGGATTAAAAGCAGCAATCGTCTATACACTTGACGATCACAACAATGTTGGCGCTGCAACACAAACTGTTTTTGATAAATTTAATTCCAATAGCCCAACAAATTGTTCTGTTACTAATTGGGAATGTTACCGAGGAACCTCATGGTTCTATGTAGGAATACCATTAACGGATTCACAAGCAGGATCATATAATTCACAAGGATTTGAAATGGGTGTCCATGTTCAAAATGGCTGTACAGACTTTACATCATTTTCAAACTTAGATTCATCATACACTTCACAGCTTGCTGCATTCCAATCAGCCTATCCAAGCTTGCCTGCTCAAACAACACATCGCTTCCACTGCATTGTTTGGAGTGATTGGTTAACACAGGCAAAAGTTGAACGTTCACATAATATTCGCTACAGTATGGATTATTACTACTGGCCACCAGCATGGGTTAATGGTAGACCAGGACTCTTCACTGGATCTGGTATACCAATGAAATTTGCAGATACTGATGGGTCCACAATTGACGTGTATCAAGGTGTCTCACAATTTGTGAATGAGAATGGAATTCCTTATGACCAAGATGTCTATACACTATTAAATAATGCAACCGGATCCAATGGATACTATGGACTTTTTGGAACTCATGATGACTATCGAGATAGCTCGTTCTCAGATTCGATTATTAATGCAGCAAAAGCATTTAATGTCCCAATTATTACTGCAAAACAAGCCCTAACATGGATTGATGCAAGAAACAATTCTTCATTTAGTTCTCTCTCTTGGGATGGAAACAGACTCAACTTTACTGTCAACGCAGATAGTAATGCAAACAATATTCAAGCAATGATTCCTGTGAATGATGCGAATAATGGATTAACAAGCATCACAAGAAACGGTTCTTCAGTTACCTTTACCGAAGAATATATAAAAGGTGTATACTATGCATTTTTCCCAGCAACATCTGGATCATATAGCGCCACATATTCAAGTTCTATAATTACTCCTACTCCAACTCCAACAACATCGCCTTCAGCAAGCAGTAGCCTCTGGAGTAATACTATTATTCCAAATAACCCTTCAGCAAATGATACAAACGCTGTTGAAGTGGGAGTCAAATTTAAATCAGATATTAGCGGGCAAGTAACGGGAATTAAGTTTTATAAAGGACTTGGCAATACCGGTACGCATGTCGGTCATCTCTGGTCTGCAAACGGTACGCTTCTTGCAACAGTGACTTTTAGCAACGAAACAGGATCCGGCTGGCAACAAGCAAACCTTAATACACCTGTTAGTCTGAGCGCAAACACAACATACGTTGTCTCTTACTATGCACCCAATGGTCATTATGCAGCAGATCTTAATTATCTCGCCTCGGACTACGACAATGCACCTTTGCATGCTCCATCAAGTAGTAATAGCAGTGGTAATGGTGTGTACGCATACGGTTCTTCTGGAACATTCCCCAACAACACATTTAATGCAGCGAATTATTGGGTTGATGTTATCTTCCAACAAGACACACAACCCACTTCCACACCGACAGCCACACCAACCAGCACCCCTACAGTAACACTGTGGGGCAATACCACACCAACAAATACAGCGTTCGATGATTCCAACGCTGTAGAGCTAGGTGTTAAATTTACACCTGATGTGAATGGACAGATAACTGGAATTAGATTCTATAAAGGAACAGGCAATACAGGAACACATATCGGTAATTTATGGAGTAGTACTGGTACACTCCTTGCTTCCGTGACCTTTAGTAATGAATCTTCTTCTGGTTGGCAAGAAGCGACATTCTCAAACCCTGTTAATGTCACAGCCAATACAACCTATGTCGCATCATACTATGCGCCAAATGGGCATTATGCTGTCAATAGTAATTACTTCTCTTCTGCTTTTGATAATTCACCGCTTCATGCTCCTTCAAGCAGTAACAGTGGAGGAAACGGCGTCTATGTGTATGGCAGCGACTCATTCCCAAACAGTTCGTATAATGCGACCAACTACTGGGTAGATGTATTATTCCATCAGTAAACTGCCCCATTTTACTAACCGATGAAAAATAAGAAGATTGTAATCGTTGGGATATTCTTGCTTGTAAGCCTAATCGTTGGACCCGTATTTTTCAAAGGGTCCAATGATCAATGGATTTGTAAAGATGGGCAATGGATTCGACAAGGTAGTCCCAAAGTAAGTCAACCACAAACTCCATGTCAAGGAGCACGCACTGGAGAAGAACTACCTTCAATACCTCCAGACAGTACCGTGGTAAGTTTTTATAGTTGGTTGCTAAAAAATACAGACGCTCTTTCTAGTCAATCATATAAAAAAAGTCAGTATTTAACTGATTCCTACAAACAAAAAATTCCTCAGCTGATTGCTTCGACACATGATTCAGCATATAAGCCATTCGTCTGCGCAGACATACAACCATCTAGCTATAAAATTATAAAGTCTTCTACAACAAAACAAACTGCGACCGTTGAGATTGAAGAAACCTTTGAGACAGGAAAAAAAACTAGCCTTGTTCAACTCCAAACACAAGGAAAAGATTGGAAAATACAAAACGTCATCTGCCCATAGGTGTACAAAACACAACCATGTGGTATAGTAGAAAAACTAAATGAACAATATTATTGAAGTCAAAAATCTCATTAAGCGATACGGCAATTTTATAGCAGTCAATGACATTTCTTTTTCAGTTAAACCAGGAGAAATTTTTGGCATATTAGGACCTAATGGGGCAGGGAAGACCACAACCCTTGAAATTATTGAAACACTCAAACCACTAACAAGCGGTGAAGTACTTGTCGATGATATCAATGTTAAGGATCACCCGTGGGAGGTAAAAAGACGAATTGGCGTCCAACTCCAAACCGCATCCTTCTACCCAGAGTTAAACCTTGTGGAGCTTCTTGATATGTTTGCTGCAATGTATGACGTCAAAATAGATCCTATGGAAATGCTTAAAAAAGTCGATCTTGTTGATAAAGCCAAAAATTATGTCAAACAACTCTCAGGCGGACAAAAACAACGCTTCTCAATCGCATCAACGCTTATTAACCAACCAAAAGTTATTTTCCTGGACGAGCCAACAACCGGCCTTGACCCACAAGCCCGCATCCATCTCTGGGATATGGTAAGAAGTATTAAAAAAGACGGCGTCACAATCGTCCTGACAACCCACTATATGGACGAAGCAGAGCAGCTTTGTGATAGACTGGCTATTATGGACGGCGGAAAAATTGTCAATACCGGCACGCCCAAAGAATTTATCAAAAATCTTTTAGCAAAAGGTTTTAAAAAAGAAATCAAACCAGAACCAGCCAATCTCGAAGACGTTTTCCTGGATTTAACAGGAAGACACTTAAGAGAAGACTAACTATGAAAAAACAATATCGCAAACCAAAACAAATCAGAGCGTTCTTCACTATGATGAAGTATTTCTTCCTGGCGCAGACCCGCAACCCTGCCACCTTTGCCTTCGGATTTTTGTTTCCAATCGTCTTTATCAGTATTTTTGGTCTCATTGGCAATACTACGCTTAAACTCACTGTCGGCTTTCCAATCGGAAGCAATACCAACAATCCAATCGTCCAGGCAATCCAAAAACAATCCTTCATTAAAATAGATCAAGAAGATGAAGCAACACTTGAAAACAAGCTTCGCCAAGGTAAGCTTTCGGGAATTATTGCCGTTGACCAAATAAAGCAACAACCACCACAATATACAGTCAAACTCACGACATCTATGGCAAACCCTCAAGAAACAGGAGCACTCACATCACTCGTCAAAAGTGTCGTCGATGACACTAATCTTCGTATCGCCGGCGTTACAACTCCTGCAATTACCATACAACAGACAGAACTTTCAGGACGGCAATCACGGTATATTGATTTTGCACTACCAGGACAGATCGGATTTTCGCTTCTTTCCACCGCCATCTTTGGAACAGTCTTTGGTCTTATCTTTTTGAAAAAATCACTCGTTCTTAAACGCATGTTTGCAACCCCCACCAGAGCACTCACCATTCTTTTTGCGCAAGGTGGAAGTCGATTGATCGTTGCTGTTCTTCAAACAACCCTCATCCTCGTTCTTGGTGTCACTGTCTTCAAATTTTATCTACCTCATGGATGGATTACCTTTGTAGAATTGCTTTTTCTTTCCATAATCGGTCTTATCGCATTTCTCGGTTTTGGTTATTTTATGGCAGGACTTGCCAATGACGAGAACTCTGCAGGTCCGCTCGTCAACCTTATCACCTTGCCACAATTTTTACTTGCCGGAACATTCTTCCCAACAGACAGTCTTCCTGCATGGATCCAACCAATCGCAAACAACCTCCCACTGTCATACTTCAACATGGCCATCCGCAAAATCACTACAGAAGGCGGAGATCTTACCCAAACAATACCATACATCCTTGGCCTCCTCGCTTGGGGCGCAGTCATGTACCTCCTCGCCGCCCGCACCTTCAAATGGGAGTAAAACGTTGACATAACTCATCAAAAAAAGTTATAAAATATATATGATGAAATTTTGGCAAGCAATCAAAAATCCTCTCTTAACCGCGCTTTTTGTCTTACTGGGAATGTATCTCTACGTAAACTTTTCCTATGCACTTCCTTTTGGATATCACCAAACTAATAAAGACGCGCTTTTTACCGCAGATGGAAGAGGGGAGGTAACCTATACACCAGACACCTCTCTCATTTATTTAAGCGTTGAGAAAACAGCAACTACACAAGATGAAGCAAAAAGCGAAGCAAATAAAATCATCGACCAAATAACTGCAGACCTTAAAAAACTTGGCGTTGCAGAAAAGGATATAAAAACAACCAACTTATCAGTAAATCCAAATTATAACAACCAGCCAATGTCAGAAGCACAACCAGAATCTGGAACAGTTTCCAATAAAATGGTAGCAATTCCTGTCCGCCCAACTACTGGTAATGGTTACACTGCCAATGCTAGCCTCGAAGTACGAGTCACACCTCTTGATAAAGCACAACAAGCAATTGATGCTGCAACTAAAGATGGAGCAACACAAGTTGGCACATCACAAATGGTCGTCGACAATGCAAAACAAAAAGATCTTGAAGATCAGGCACGATTACAAGCAGTCAAAAATGCAAAAGAAAAAGCACAACAACTTGCCAACGCTGCAGGAATTCATCTCGGAAGAGTCATCTCAGTCCAGGAAAATAATGGAGGCTTCGTAAGACCAATGCTAATGAAAACAGATATGGCACAACCATTAGCCGTAGGAAGTGCTCCTACGCAGCTTAATCCCGGAGAGAACACCATTTCAGTCTCCGTCACCCTCTCATACGAAACATATTAACTTACAAAATATCCACGAAGGAAATAGATAAGAAGAATTATTTGGAGCAAAAAGAAAAATACTACTATACTTATTTTGATGACAGTATTTTTTATTTCTGCCAATGCAATAAAAATGCCAAAAGAAGCTAAAATGTAGCGGGGAACTGATGTCAATGTGCCTGTTAACGTAGGCAAAAGCAAGGCAATTAGCGAATAGACATAGAGGCCAAATTCCTGATTGCTGATCTTATGTTTGATAGCAATAACAATTTTATAAACAAAGATACTAAAAACAAAACAAAAAAGCGAAAACTCAAGGACAGAAATCATATATGGAAAATTCCTCGCTGAAAACATAAATATTTTTATATACCGAAAAAGCACTTGCGGAAGCAAAATAATCTGCGTAACTGATCTATTTGCGCCAAATGCTGATTGTGCATGATAAAACAACAAAGGGTCTTTATAGTTAATAAAAAGATAAAGTGAGTAAGACAAAATACCGTACAAAGGTGAGAATATGACGAAAAGTAATTTATAATTTTCTCGTAGCCACTCTTTACTTTTTCCTAAAAGATCATGTTTAGGAATTCGTGCACCAACAAGAGTAATAAAAAACGGAATAACCAAAAGGGCTCCCTGGACGCTTGTTAGTGAAGAGAGTGCAGCAAAAATGCTTGCAAGAACATACTGTTTTTTACAAAGATAATATAACGCAGCTGAAGAAACAAATAACAATAAGCTTGTCGAATAGGACATTTCATAAAAAAAGGCTGTTGGAAATGTTACTAAAAAAATTAACGCCCACCTAACTTGTATCTTATCTTCCACTATCAGCATTATGTACCTTCTCAAATACACCAAGCCTAAGAAAAAACTCACAAAACTTATAAAAATGCTGGCAAATAATTGACTGCCAAGAGTGAGCGGCGTGAGTAAGGCAATCAAAACAGGGAATAAAGGAAAATATCCTTGTTGGAACTGTCCGTAGCCATTTCGCGCAATTGTGAGATATTGGATACCATCAAATTCAGCAAAAGAATGCAAAATTGATGGCTGAAACCGTTGTTCTAAAATATCTTGATAAGGAAAAGCAACTTGTGGAATAGATTGAAATGGTAAATAAATCAAAAAAATATGAAGAAGAGTATAGACAAAAAATAGAATGACAACTATCCTCATATGTATTAATCTTTATTGCCACTATGGAAGGCTTTGTGGACGTCACGAAGCTGTTTATTTGTGACGTGTGTATAAATCTGCGTTGTAGCAATATTTTTGTGGCCAAGCATCTCTTGGACTGATCGAAGATCTGCACCATTGGTCAATAGATCTGTAGCAAACGAATGTCGCATGGTATGAACTGTAGCATCTACAGGAAGCCGGGCAAGTTGCACATATTTTTTGACAATCATCTCAATTGAACGAACAGTCAAACGCATTTTCTCACCGCCATTGTCTTCTTCAACTCGTCCTGAATATCTAATAAAAAGCGGTTTAAATGCATCTGTCCGCATTTCTAAATACTTTTGAATCCACAATGCAGCGCGGTCTGAGATGAAAACAACCCGCGCACGTCCACCTTTTCCGATTACACCAAATTCACGACGTTCAATATTGATTTGCTCATGGTTAAGTTTTACTAATTCAGAAACACGAAGCCCGGTAGAGAAGAGAAGCTCCAAAACTGTCCTGTCGCGGACTCCTTCTTCTTTTGAGGTATCTGGCATAGTAACCAAACGTTCTATTTGATCCCGTTCGAGAAACTTCAAACTCCGGCTTTCTGTCTTTGGGAGGTCAATTTTGCTTGGTTCGAGAGTCTTTATATCATTTTTAATCAAAAACCGAAGGAATGACCGAAGCGCAATAACATAATAATTTTGGGTGACTTTTTTAAGCGTTTTGCCTTTATCATTAACTTTATTCGTTAAATACACACGATATTTTCTGATTGTTGCCAAATCTAATTCTTGAATTGATTTATTAGTAGGGGAGAACCATTCATAAAAAACCTCAAGGTAGTGCCGATAATCACGAATTGTTAATTTTGATGCGTTTTTTTCAATTTCAAGATGTTCCAGAAATTGATTCATGAGGTCAGGCAGGGCGGTGTTCATGAAAACATTGTACGACACGAGGTAACTTTACGCAACAATAATAAACAAAGCTTTACGTAATACTGTATACGTGATAGTTTATACTTAGATTATGTGGCAAGAAAACTACAAAGATTGTTTGAAGTATATAGACGACTACTGGAATCAAATTATTTATAGCCCTTCATTTATGAGACTCAAGCACCGATATATTAATATGCCGCTTTTTTTGTTGACGATTAAAACAAAAAATCCACACATAATTTATATTCCACATTCATATTTTGTGCCAAACACCGGCCATCATAGACGCATCTACTATTGGGATAGCTATTTTATGTTCCGAGGCATTATGGGAACAAAACGGCAGTGGTTAATACGACAAATGGTAGATAATTTTATTTATCTTTTTAATCAATACCAGATTATTCCTAACTTTAATGCTCCAGCCTCTGTTAATCGCTCACAGCCACCTTTCCTTTCATCAATGATTCTGGATAATTACCTTACCCCACTACGAGGAAAAGATACTCAGAAAACACTCGATAATGTATCGACAAGACTATACAAACTGCGAAATCAATTATGGTTCAAAAATGCCATGGCAATCGCCAAAAAGGAATATGAAATTGTCTGGATTGATGCTTCAAACAGCTATAATCATCACGTATTTGGATATAATTTATCGCGTTATGGAGACCGTGATCTTGGATATGGACATTCTTCTGAACTTGAATCTGGTTGGGATTTTACTTCACGTTTTTATAATCGCTGCCATCAGTTTCTGCCTATCGATCTTAACACCTATCTTTTTAAATATGAAAAAGATTTCGAAACAACAGCACAAATTTTGGGTAACAGAAAAGATGAAGAGTATTGGCACAAAAAAGCCTTGGAAAGACAAGCTGAAATGAATAAGTATATGTGGAATGATCAGGAAGGATTTTTCTTTGATTATGGATATACCAATCAACAAATCAGTAACTATTTTTCCTTAGCAGGTTTTACTCCCATGTGGGCAGGCCTCGCAACAGCAAAGCAAGCAAAAAAAATGGTCAAACACTTAGCAAAATTTGAAACGAACTACGGACTAACAATCGGCACAAAAGAATCTCTTGCTGAGGCTGTAGATGTTTCTAACATTCAGGATCGTTATCGGCCAGCAATTGAAGAGGTTATGAAACCAAAACAATGGGATTATCCCAATATTTGGTCCCCTCTTGAATATTTAACTGTGATTGGCCTCCTAAAATACGGCTATGAGGCTGATGCGAAGCGAATTATGGAAAAATCTGTGGCTGCTCACGCACGAGCATTTCGCAAACATGGCACATTTTTTGAAAAATTGGATGGTTTGACAGGAGAATCGGGTAGAGGGGCATTATACGGCGATCAGAAAGGATTCGGATGGACAAATGCAGTTTTTTTCCGGTATATTATGATTCTTGAGGCAATGGAAAAGGGGAGTATTTACAATGAAAATATAACAAATGCGACTCCCCCGTATGCATTATCAATTCTCCACTAGTATCTACTTTTCACAGTTTTCACAGAAACACATTCTGCGAAGTGGAAATAATGGATAAACGGCTATACTGCATATGATTAATTACTAAACAATTTTATTAATTTAAAAAGTCTGTTAACCATTTAGCATAATTATTGCTCAAGTAATTATTTATCAGCTTACTAGCTTAATTAAACTTTACAGACAACAAACAATCGCCATTATCTGCCATCAGATGTCATATTACTAATCAAAATTATGACAGTATAGATGTCTCCAAAAAACCAGACTTTGCCAAGATGATGATATGTACATCTCACATATTTGAGGGGCCTTCTAGGGCCCTACATGACATCGCATTTTTAGCCTTGGACTAATATATCAACATAAATGAGACTCCTCCACCGATTTTTTTGGTGAGGGGAGTATTCGAGGCTAAAAAACTTCAATTTAGCCTCGAAAGCTCAGCTTATAGCAATAAAGGAATATAAAAATTACGACATGACCATAGATGGGTAAGAAGACCTAATATTAAGAATCCACTGATTTTGCAATTAGACAATTTTAAAGTAATAATTTTTTTTAAACTTCATCGATGAGAAGTCCTCCCCCTGGGAAATCCCATCCGTGACTTCGTAAAAGTATTATTGTGCGAAGTTAAGATCTAACCTCCTATGACACGTTACTGTCATATAACTAATCATGCGTTTATCTGTCTTGCAACAGAGATGCAACAAGCTTATTGCCTTATTAATAATTCACAACGAGACCTCCTCACCCAAAAGAGTACGATTATGATGATCGTCACTACATTATTTATTCTTAAAAGAAAGGCTAAAGGATATTTAATAATTAATAACTGCTTATTCTTTTCCCGAGCGAGGGCCCCTCCACTTCATGATCAATACATAACTAAATTAGATTGATTTATCAATCTAATCTTGCTATTTTAGCCTCAAATTATTTATATTTAGAAAAGGGCTTTCGTATTTTTTTGCATGATCTAGTAGCTTAGCAAGAAAGGGTTGGAAGTGCTTCTCACTATCTTCGAAGTAGCTTACTTGCCTAAAATACAGAAATACAAAGCAAATTACACACAAATTATGCCTAAACTGATAATTCATTCTCCCTATGTGAGGCTGTGAAAAGTTATTTCCGTGAAAAGTAGCCTGAGAGTTATCCACAAGTATATCAAACTATATCATTTTATTATAAGACTTTATTATGGGACTCTCCTTCCCTCTCCTCTATCTGTAGTTGTTAATAAATTTTCTGAAGCAAATATTCAAATGTTTAACAAATATTTTATATTACTTTGCCCTATGAAGACTTTTGATATTTCTGATACTTCTAATACCCTTCATAAGCCCCCTACTTCCCCCATGAAGTAAAAAGAATTAACACAAAAAAAGTAATACAGCTCACCCATACATATTCCCACAAAATCCCTTTAAAAAGTCTTCTTTCAAACCATATATGAGAAAGCCCGACAATCGTATAGAAAAAACCTGTCAAAAAAAGAGCAATGACAGTCGGACTGCTTGGCCAAAACCATAACAGTGTTGCTACTTCGACGAGACATGCCGTAAGTGTTAAAATCCATGTTTGAATATTTGGTATTGTTTTTTGTAAATTGTATGTCCATAACGATCCAGATACTAAGAAATAGGTATAGAGAAGAACAAATGGGATGAGAAAAAAGACATTGATGTGAAATGTATAGACAATATTTGTTAAAAAGAAATATGAGATAAGAGTAATAACAAAAGACACAATGCGCGCTCCTGAAAGCAGTGCAATTGTCCGCATCGAAGAGACAACCAAAATATTTTGGCTTAAAAATAATGAATATAATCCGAATGCATAAACAGCAGTTAAAATAATTCTTGAAATAAAAAGTGTTGGTGTAAGAAAATAAAATAAGCCGAAAGCTAAACTATAAAAAAATGGCAAAATAAAACTTTGATATGCTTTATTCTCTTTGACATCGGAATGGATTGCCCAAAAAAGAAAAAAATTTGTTAATGCAGAAAGGATAAAAACAGTAATAATTCCCGATTTTGTGAATTGTAAATTTTCAAGCTCAGCAAGAAAAATACCTAAAGACAAAATAATGACCGCGGCAACGAACTTCTGTCTTTTATCGATTGAAAATAAGCGTATTCCCCTCTTCCCCCGTTTGTTCGAAAATAGACGTGAAAATCGTGATGTGAAACCGTTGGTACTTTGTTTACTCATTCTCCGTAGTGTTTTACATTACCTCTTCTGGAATATCAAAATTTGCGTAGACTTTTTGTACATCATCAAGATCTTCTAATTTTTCAAGAAAACCAAGAGCTTTTTCAGCAACAGCTTTATCTGAAATCGTACTTATTACTATAGGCTTCCAAGTGAGTTCTGCTGCTTTAATAGTAAGTCCTTGCTCTATTAAAGTATTGCGTACTCGAGCAAGATCCTCCGGTAATGTATAAACCAATACTTCATCTCCTGCCTCTTCTACATCTTCTGCACCATTATCCGCTGCAGTAAGAAAAATATCATCAATACTTTTATCTCCCTTTTCAACTGAAATCATTCCTTTCTTTTCAAATTGATATTGAACACTTCCCTGATTACCCATATTGCCACCATTTTTATCAAAAACATTTTTAACTTCTGCAACTGTTCTCTGCTTATTATCAGTAAGTGACTCAACAATAACACTAAATCCTCCAGGACCAAAACCTTCATACAATCCTTCTTCAAGATTTGCTCCTTCTTTTCCGGCCGCCCGTGAAATTGCTCGTTCAATATTTTCTTTTGGCATGTTTGCTGCACGTGCAGCCTCAACAGCAAGTCGAAGTCTAAAATTACCTTCCGGATCTGCTACTCCCCCACCCTGCTGAACAGCGATGGTAATAGCTTTTGAAAGCTTAGTAAATAACATGCCTCTTTTAACATCATTGGCACCTTTTTGTCGTTTAATTGTTGCCCATTTCGAATGACCAGACATAGCCTCTATTATACCTCTTCTCTCTTGACTTTTGCAATAAATATTAGTAAAATTTCACTCAACCGTTTTGCATGACAGTACTTAAATCTCAAGCTATTCAAACTGCCTTAGTCGGAGATTGGACCAACGCAATTGCCCTCAATCAACAGATCCTTGAAGAAGATCCTAATGATATTGATACCCTTAATCGATTAGCGTTTGCATTCTTAAGCCTTGGACAGCCCAAAGACGCAAAGACACTCTATGAAAAAGTTTTGGAGCTTGATATGCAAAATCCAATCGCTATCCGCAATTTAAAAAGACTTAATGACGCAAGAGCTCTGAGAGTTAATATGCCTTTGAACAATTTCTTTATTGAAGAACCAGGTAAAACAAAAGTCATTGAATTACTTAACGTCGCTGATAAAAAAGTTATTTCTCATTTGCGTTCTGGTGAAATGATTTTGCTTCGTATCAAACGAAATAAAATATTTGCAATTGACTCAGAGAACCAATATATTGGTATGCTTCCTGATGACATCTGTCAAAGACTTATCAAATTCATGAATGCTGGCAATCAATATGAAGCATATATCCGTACTGTTGATAACAATCGAGCATGCATTTTTGTGAGGGAAACAAAACGAATGAAGAAATTTAGAGATCAACCTTCATTTATCTCAATGGAAAAAACCAAACTTTCCTTTAAAGCAAATCCTCATGAAGAAGAAGAAGAATCAGAATAAAAGATAACCCGTTTCTTTTTTAATTCCTTTTTTGCTTTTTTTACTTCCTCAATTTTTTTCTGTTTTGATAAAGAAATCAAAGCAAGACAAACAGAGATAATCGCAATAATAATAATTACAGTCAGTAATTGCATGTTTTATTGAAAGTTTGACGAATATTTGATGTCGCGACCAACTGTTATAACAATCGTCGCGATAGATCTTTTCTCTGTTTTAACAATCGGAAAACCGAGAATTCTTTGTAATTTTTGTAACGTATATGTCTCTGAACCAAAATACTGAATACTTGAAGATTGTTCATTAGTATGTGAAGAAGAAATAGATACGACATTACATCCTAAATTAGCAAGTGCTCTCTCTAAACGATTCGCAACCCCAGGAACACCACTAGCGTTAACAATTTGAATACTGACATTTTCTGAAAAGATCTTTTCATCTGTAAAAAAATTTTTAATCATGCGGTCATTCTTATCAATGTCACTATTAACAATTAAATCTTGTTCTTTTTGATTGGTAATTGCTGTTTTCTGTAAGTCAAAAAAAAGTCCGATTACGTCAAAAATTGTCATGTTCGTTTTTAATGAATGATACTGTAATGCTGTTGTTCGAATAGTATCTCTCATGTCAGAGAGTGGTAGCTCAGAAGAACTATTAATAAATGCATCTGGTAAAATTCCAAGTTCTTTTTCTAGAGATGAGGCGTCAACAGCAGTACCTTGAAGTCTAAAAAGCGTAACAGCGTCTTCTGATGGATTAAATAAGGCAAGTTCTTCAACCCTATTTTTATGTTCTATCGAGAGAATAAATTGATTATCTTTACTAAATCTACTTTGCTTAATTAAAAAATATGATTTTATTACCAAAGACAGGACAATAACACCAACAACAATACTTGCGTAGATAAAAAACGTTTTTATGCTCTTACTTTCATGATGACGTTGGGCAGATCGTGGCGACATGTACGTTTATTATATACTCTTTTATTTTGAAAATTCAATTTAAGTAGCTTTACGTGGAGAGATGAGACAATGAACTAAGTAATTGTTGAAGTTCTTCAGGTAAAGGGCTTTCAAATGAAACAGATTGCAGTGTTCTGGGATGAATAAACATAATTCGGGCAGCATGGAGAAATACTCTACTTAGTATCTGTCTATCATTACGGGCTGTTTTTCGACCTGCATACAAAAAATCTGAAAATATTGGATGACCAATATATTTGAGATGTACGCGGATTTGATGTGTTCTACCTGACTGAGGATACAATTCCACGAGAGAAAAAATTTCTTTTGTTTTTTGATATTGATAATAGTCTAAAACCTTGTAGGTAGTCTTTGATTCTCGCCCTCCGGGTAAAATTCCAAATTGTTTTCTATTCCAAGGAAGTCTTCCAACCGGAACATTTATTTCTCCTTCAGCAGGCACTTTTCCATGTGCTAACGCTTGATAGACTTTTTTTACTTCCCGCTCCCTGAATTGTCTTTGTAGTTCAACAAAACTGGTAGGATTTTTTGCTAAAATCAAAATACCAGATGTTTCCTTATCAAGTCTATGGACCACCCCACCTCTTAAATAGAAATCCTCTTCTGGCGTCCACCCTTCTTCACCAAACTTTTTAATATCCTTGATTCTTGATTCATCATTCTTTATTCCAATTTTTTCTTCCGCCCAATCTTGTACTGTTATTTCATCCTTTGTCGTTTCTGCACGATTAACTGTTATTCCTGCAGGTTTATCAATAACAAGTAAATCCTCATCTTCATAAAGAATTGCAATCTCCATAACATTCACCTCTTTTTATTAATAAACCCACTTCGCGCCTGTTTCAAAAATAAAAAGAGACTGAAAAGGAAAAATACAAAAAGGACAATACTTTCAATGCTTATCAACGTAATCTTTCCCTGTTGTCGAAGCATTGTTGCATTAATAAGAAGAACTGTCGAAAAAAACAATAAAAAGATAATTTGAACATTGCCCTCTTTTAATTCTCTACTATTCAATTTTGGATGAACATATTTCACACAAAATATTGCAAAAATTAAATAGACAAATGCGTTTACAAGATATGCAAGTAGTGCAAAGTTGTGGACAAGAACTGCAGAACCGATAAATCCAAATGGTAATGAAACAACAAGCGCGAGAGTAAATACATCAAATAATCTTCCAAATGGTATTTTTTTATATTTTGCAAACAAATATAGTGTTCCTAATCCTCCTAGCAATGCACCAAAAAGAGAAAGGCCTTCAACTTTTGGAGAAAAAAATTGTAAAAATATATTTTGATTAAACATATTATTGAAAATAAAAAAGAAGAGTCGTGCAAAAAAAAGACTTACCCACATAACAATAAAAGCAATATCAAACATTTGTTCAAGAGAAATATTTTTGCGAATAAAAACATAATCATCTCGAACTAATTTATAGATGTAATAAAGAAAAAGAATAAATGCTGGAATGAGTACAACGATTTGCATAATATTATTTCATAAAAATTCTTATCGCACCAAAAACTAAAAGACAAACACCCAGACCGCCAATAACCCAAGCGACACCAATTAAATCAGCAAGTCCACCGACAAGAAGAATAGGAACTAACGCAATTGCTCCAATAATTGCATTCAAAAATCCATAAATTTTACCTCTAAATTCATCTGTTGTTTTTTCTTGAATAAGCGTGTTCGCAGGAACAAAAATAAGCGAGTTGGCAATTCCGAGAAGAAATGCCAGAACAGCAATAATATGTAAAATAGTAATATCAAAGATATGGGGTAGATATTGATTAAGTATATGGACGAAATCACGCGATGCAACTTTGGAACCATAAGGAAGAAATAACAATGCCAAACCTGAAAGTAATATTCCGACATTAATCAATTTTTCTTTTGGATGACTGTGAAAAATATTAACAAGAATTATAGCTCCAATCATCATACCCAAAGCCGCAGGAGCAACAAAAAGAATTGGAAATGACTCAACATTAATACCTAAAACTTGTGTTGCATACCCCGGAGCAATTGCTGCCAGAATTAAAATCAAAACTTGGGCCATCGCAATCAAAAAAAGCGATTGAGAAACTTCTTTGGTACTTAAAATAAGCTGCAATGTGTGTTTCACATCCTCGACAATATTGAGTCCGTCATAGGACAGATCTTTTTTTTCTATTTTGCCATAGGTTAATTTAATAAATGAGATAAATACCGTTCCCAATACAAGTAAAAACGCCAAAACAAACAAAGTCCTCATCGACCCAATTAAAATGATCAGTGGTCCTGAAAGGACATAGGCAATAAGAATAGAACCAAATATACCAAGACTAAATAGCGCGTTTGCAGAAAGCAAATTTTTAGGCTTTACAACAAGCGGAATGATAGGACTTTCAGCAGGGATAAAAAATTGAGTCAGGATAGCAACAATAAAAGCAACTGAATAAATAACAAAAAGATTTTTTAAATAAAATGCAAGAGAAATAAGAAGGATAGCTCGTAAGATATTTGTTGCGATAAGAACGTATTTTTTGTTCCAGCGATCTACAAAAACTCCTGCAAGAGAGCCAAATAAGATTGCAGGAACGGTAAAACAAATCACAACGAATGATACTGCTGTATTTGACTGGGTTTGTTTGTAGACAATAAGAATCAAAAAAAAGTAAAAAAGATTAGCAGCAATTTGAGTAAGTACCTCACCTACCCATAGATTAAAAAATGATTTTTCAGACAGAGCACGAAGGATATTATTCTTCATGATTAAGCTTATGATTGAGCCTTTTCAGCGTAGTTTCCTGTGCGGGTATCAACTTTGATCAATTCACCTGTATCGATAAACAGCGGAACTTTTGTTTTAAGACCATTTTCAAGTATAGCTTCTTTAAATACATTTGTTGCTGAGTTTCCTTTGACACCAGGAGCTGTTTCAACAACCCGAAAAGTCATCTTCGGTGGGAAATTAACCGAAAGTGGCTCACCCTGTAGGAAACTTACGTTAAAGCTCTCCCCTTCCTTCAGATAAATATGATCAGGAACTACTTTGAGAGCAATACTGACCTGATCATACGTCATCGGATCCATGAAGTATAAAAACTCATCATCTTTGTACAAATACTGCATATCTTTCTTCGTTACAGCAACTTCCTGAACTTTCGCACCGTTGATATAACTTTTCTCGACAATGGTACCACTCTTAATATTACGGACTTTTACCTTAATATTTGCGGATCCCCGGCCCATTTTGATATGTTCATAGGATATAACGGTCAAAAAATTTCCGTCTTCTTGATAAGTTGTTCCTGCACGTAAATCTGTTACTGAAATCATTTACTTTTTCCTCCTTTTCTTTTTACCCGGATAAATCCTGAACATGGGATAACTTCTATCCCCTTTTCTTCCAAAGCATCAAAGAAAATATTTGCACCAATTGAATCTGATGAGATATGACCGGCATTAATGACGTTTATATGTCCTTTACGCATTTCTTTGATTGCTTCCTCAGTCATATGCATATCAATAATCGTTCCAACTCCCAATTTTGCAATCTCAACATACATTTCTTTGGAAGGA
Source organism: uncultured Gammaproteobacteria bacterium (assembly GCA_964391315.1). GTDB lineage: Bacteria > Patescibacteriota > Microgenomatia > Levybacterales > UBA12049 > DATIGJ01. The sequence goes on from CAYMJR010000004.1 coordinate 75,062, forward strand.
TTGGTACCACCGGTAAACCATATCATAACTTTCCCTGCTCTACTTTTTGCACTTCCTGATACGATAAGTGGGCCTGCTTTACCTATAGTTGCTTGCTGATACTCAGGAATCTCTAAAAGTTCATCCATAACTTCATCAACTGTATCGAAAGTTTTACCTTTGAAATAATTCAACATAAAATCATTTCCCATATTATCCCAAATTGTATGAAGCACGAGAAGAGGAATATCCAAAAGACGAGCTGTATCTACTGCTTCATTATGATTTCTGGGATGAACACGAATTTCGATATCTCTCATCCGCTCAGACATAATAGCATGCGCAATATTTATCGGCATACCCAATTGTGCATACATATCAGCTTGTAATTCCATCACATCATGAAGATTTGCATAAGCATCACCTGCCGGATGGTGGGAAATTAATAAATCAATATTCTGACCTTTTTGATTTAATCGGTCAGCAAGAAGTACTTCAGCGGATGTCGCATCAATACCAGCAAGAATTTTTTTAACCTCTTTTTTAGGATCACCATAAAGAAACCGGGAATCAGAATAAGGATTTACGAATGTTTCTTTATCAAAGTACTTTTTTTCCTTTGCAGATAATGATTCGTAAGATTTTTTAACCTTTTCTAATCTTCTCTTTACAAATTCTTCTCCACGAGGATCTGCCTTTATTCCCATTTCAAGGGCGAGGTCGTATATCTGTTGAATCGTCATACCTGAAAGTATATAATAGTGTAGCCTGAATTTCAAGGCTGGATTTGTTGGGCGAGTGGCGGAATGGTATACGCGATAGTCTCAAAAACTATTGGTCATTACGACCTTGGGGGTTCGAGTCCCCCCTTGCCCACTTACTTCTTATAAATTGGCAAACTAAAATAAAATGTTGATCCTTTCCCTTCCTCGCTTGTACACCACACCTTTCCATCCATTCTGATAATCATTTCTTTTGCTATAAATAATCCGATTCCTAATCCGGGATATGTATTTCTATTGTCTTTTGTAACCTGATAGAAACGTTCAAATAAATGTGGTTGATCTTCTTTTGGAATACCTATTCCAAAATCCCTCACACCGACAACGATTGATTTACCTTCCCGAAGCGAGAAAATAATAATATTTTTTTTATTTGGAGAGAATTTAATTGCATTGGTTATAAAATTAACGAGCACTTGACGTAATCTCCTTTTATCTACATCCACAAAAGATCTCGCATGCCAATCTATAACTAGCTTATGATCTGTTGTAGGTTGCACTTCTTCTATCACATCATCTACAACTGATTTTACTAAAAAAACTTCATTTTTCATTTCCAATTGCCCTTTTCCAATCCGGGTAACATCTAGCAGTTCACCTACTAATCGAGATAATTTGTCTATCTGATCATCCATTTTCGCAAGCATCTTTATTGCTTTTGAATTATTTTTAAATTGTCTTAAAAGAACGTGGGTTAAAATTTTTGTGCTGGTTAGAGGAGTTTTAAGCTCATGGGATGCCATCGCAATAAAATCGTCTTTTCGTTGTTCGTCACGTTTTTGTTCATTAATATTTTCCACAATTGCTACCTGCCCAATCACTTTTCCACGATGGTCTTTGAGTGGAATAGCAGCAACCCGCGTCCATTCTTTTGTCCCGTCATCATGTGTATACAACATCTCCATCCCTGGCACAACATTTTCTCCACGAAGAGCACGTGCACCTGGAAAATCCTGTCGATCAACGCGTGTTCCATCAGGGTAATATGCCTCCCAACGCCAATAAAGATTATCATCTTGTGAAGGCAATAAATTTGTCGGAATATACTGTTTCATTACTTTATTTGAAAGAAGATAATTCCCTTTTGCATCTGATAATCCAATACCAATAGGAAGAAGTTGAAATACGGCATCAAGTTGAATTTTACTTTCTTGCAATGCTTTTTCAGCTTTTTTTATTCCTGTAATATCGGAGATTACGTTTACTACCATCTCCGGTACTCCTTCAGAATCACAAATTGCTGTTGATTTTATTGTTGCCCATCGAACATCTTTTGTTTTTTTGTCGATAAATTTTAATGTAACTGAGGGATATTTTTCACCTGCGATTGCTCTCCTACCAGGAAATTTTGAAAATGGAAATGGCTCTCCATCCTCATCAAATACTTCATATCTATTTTCATATGCTTTATAAGTAAGTTTATCTTTTGTGCCGACTATTTTATCTGATGTTATTTGCATGCCTGCTTCATTTGCAAAAATTATTTTTCCTTTGCTGTCTTGAACGATAATTGCATCATTGATGCTATGAATGATAGCATTAAGTTGATCTTTCGATGTATTGAGTGCCTTCTCTATATTTATCTGTTGTGTAATATCTCTAAAAGTGGTTATGATCGTATCTTTTCCTGGATATATTTGAACATCAAACCAACGTCCGAGGGGTGGATAAAAAGTTTTAAAAGATACAAATTTTCCAGTTCTTGCTGCTTCCAAAAATTTTTCACCTGACTCGGTTTTCATCGATTCAGGAGATGTTTCCCATACTGTTTTTCCAATAACTTCTTGAGGATTTTTGCCTGTTAGGTCAGCAGCTGCCTTATTCATGTAGACAAACTTCCAATTTCGGTCATAGACAATGACAGCATCAGATATTTGATCCAAAATATAATGGGGTAGATGAAGAATATCATTTTTACTCATAGATACATGTCTATAAAACATCAACACCTAGCTTTTTGAGTTCTCTCGCTAGGGTAAAAAGCGGCATACCGACAGCACCAAAAAAATCACCTTCTATTTTTTCGACAAACAAACTTCCCAAACCTTGTATGGCATATGCTCCTGCTTTATCCATTGGTTTTTCTTTTTCAATATACTGGCTTATTTCCTGTGGAGATAATTTCCGAAACCATACTTTGGTCTCAATAGATTTCACAAGAGTTCTTTTGCTGACCGTATCAATAAGTACAAATCCGGTAAATACTGAATGTTGTCTGCCACGTAATTTTTTAAGCATTCGTTTTGCATCATTTACATCTTTTGGTTTACCAAGGATATCATCTCCTAACGCAACCAGTGTGTCAGCACCAATAATAATTGCGTCTTCAAATTGAGTAGCAACAGCTTGTGCTTTTTGCAAAGCCAACTCTTCTACCTGGTGACGGGGTTTAAGACGAGGGTTTAACACTTCTTCAACATTGCTTGGAATCACTTCGAAATCTAACCCTAGTTGTTTTAATAATTGTTTTCTGCGAGGTGATGCAGATGCAAGAATAATTTTTCTCATCACTGTTTATTATACAACGATTCTTTTTGTTGATGAAGTAAAACGAACCAAAAAATCATATGCCGTCGAACCACCAACTTTTGCAGCATTAACTATTGAATTTTTGTTTGAAGAAATGTTTGAATAAATAATCACCTGATCACCAACTTGTGCGTTTCTGACATCGCTTATATCAATTGTCGTCAAATTCATACTTACTCTTCCTATAATTGGACACAGTGTCTTACCAATTAAAACAGAACCTTTATTTGAAAGCCTTCTGTCAACGCCATCAAAAAAACCAACTGGCAAAATACCAACAGTCATTGGTTTTTCTGCTGTATAGGTAAAATCATAACCAATTTTATCTCCTTTTCTTACTGTCTTTATTTGATTAAGAGTTGTCTTAAATGTTAAAGTGGGACGAAGAGCTTTGTCTTTTACTTCTGGATCAATACCGTACAGAGCAATGCCGCATCGGGAAAGATTACCAATTTTTCCTTCATAATCAGCATGATGTAATAAACCTGTAGATGCAGCAATATGAAACCATTTCGGACGAAATCCCGCCTGATGTACTAATTCTTTTGCTATTGCAAATTGTTCGAGCTGTTTCCTCGTTGCTGTTTTATTATCCCCTGACGCCAAATGTGACATCAATCCTTCAATCCGGATATTTTCAAATTTTCTAATGCGATCCAAAAATTCAGGTAAATCAGAAAGCGTAATTCCTTCCCTATGCATTCCTGTATCAACAAAGATATGGAGTGCTGGATTTTTTTGATATTTGCTTATTGCTGCAACCTGTTCATCATCATACACTGCATAAGAAAACGGTAACTCTTTTCCCTGTAAATTTTTAGGGTCGACATATCCCATGATAAGAATTGGTGTTTTTATATTAATCTTTAACAATTCATACGCTTCATAGAGACTGTCAACACAGAAAAACGGTGCACTAACGTTATCTAATAATTTCCCTACAAGCTGCAACCCGTGACCGTACGCATTACTTTTGAGAACGGGAGCAATCATAATGTCAGAAGAACAATGAGAAAGATAGGTATAATTTGCGAGAAGTGCCTCCTTTGAAATCTCAATGGTATTGAGTGGATAATACTTTCTTTTGAATAATGAAAGTATATTCATAAGATGTTTAAACAGTTGTTTTGAGTTTTTGTTGCTCTTCAAATTTTTCGATTGCAAGACTAACTAACCGATCAACAAGTTCTTCATTAGAGATGCCACTCGCTTCCCATAATTTTGGATACATCGAAATGTTAGTAAATCCTGGAATTGTATTTGCCTCATTAACATATATTTTTCCGTCTTCGGAAAGAAAAAAATCAATGCGAGCCATCCCATCAAGACATAATGCGTTAAATGCTTTAACAGCTAACTGTTGCACTTCCTTTATCTTATCTTCAGAAATATCAGCCGGAATTTTAAGAATAGCTCCATTTTCATCAAAGTATTTTGCATCATAGTCATAAAACTCATGTGTTGGAACAACCTCACCTACTGTTGAAGCATCAGGATTATCATTGCCAAGTACCGCACATTCCAATTCGCGGCATTTAATAAATTGTTCAACAATTATTTTTGTATCATAGAGAAATGCCTCTTCAAGAGATTTCTCAAATTGTTCTTTATTTTTTACTTTCGAAACACCAATTGATGAGCCAAGATTGGCAGGTTTTAAGAAAAATGGTAAGCCGAGTTTCTTCTCAATTTCTTCAAAGGTAATTTTTTCACCTTTACGAAATACCAAAAAATCTGCAACAGGAAGATCAGCTGCCTTTAACAACCGCTTCATAACATCTTTATCCATGCCAACGGCAGATCCCAAAACACCTGAGCCGACAAAGGGCACATTAGCTAATTTTAAGAGTCCCTGCATGCTTCCATCTTCGCCATAAGGACCATGCAAAACCGGAAAGACGACATCAATTGCACCCACCTGCTCCTGTCCTGACATTGTGACGAGATTATTTCCCTGACTTTTGATAACAAACGATACTTCATCAGTTGTAGGGAGTGATTTTTGATGATCAAATGAGGAATCAAGTAAATATTGTGGTGGGCACACATGCCAATCACCTTTTTTATCAATGCCAATTAAAACAATTTCATATTTATTTTTATCGAGAGATTCAACAACATTTTTTGCGGATTGAATCGACACTTCATGCTCTGCGGATTTCCCACCAAAAAGTACTGCAACACGAATTTTTTTCTTACTCATGAGTCATTATAGTATCACAAAATTTATAATCCTGCTCGCTTTCTTTGTTTATTCCAATACTCTCCACGCCGCGGAAGTCTTTCTGCATCTTTTGAATTTTTCAATAATGATTCGATCACTCCTTCTAAAAACATCGACTGAGAACCTTTAAAAAGAATTGCCTCTCCCCCACTGATATTCTCCTCTACATATTTTTTAACGTCAGAAAGAACGGAAAAAGAAACGACATTATTTGATTGTTGTAATTTTGGAAAGGTATATTTTGCTGTTCGTGGACCAAGTAAAATAATTCTTTGTAATGACATTTTTTTTAAAATCTCTGCAAGTTTTTCGTGTTCTTCTTTATCTTCTTTTCCAAGTTCTAACATGTCTGAGATCACTACCCATTTTTTCTGTACTAGAAAGTTTGCAAACATTTTTAAAATTGCATCAACTGAGCCAAGATTTGCGTTATAAGAACTATCAATAAGAACTATGTCTTTTATTCCAGCAAAAAGACTTCCCCGTCCTGGTGGCATAACAAATTTTGTAAATGAAGGATCAAATGTGAGACCCAAACTTTCAACTGCTTCTTTACACATCAAAAGTGAATAAAATACTTCCTCTGGTAAAAGATACGAAAACTCATATGTTTTGCCTGCAATTTTAAACAATGTTCCCTCTTTTCTTACTTCATATTTTTCAAGATATTCGTTTCGAGTAATTGCAATAACATCTTTTTGTGTTCTTGTTTGTTGTCTCATTTGTAATTTTGAATCACCATTAATTACAGCAAGACTGGTACAATATTCAAGAAAATTTCCATATTCATAGGCAATTGCTTCATCAACAGATGCAAATTTCTTTTGAGCGACCAGATCATCAAAATTCATTGTGTGTGTTCGTGCAGTGCTTACCCAAAGAGCGATTTCAGGACGAAGAAGACTTGCTAAAAATTTTCCTTCATCAGGCCTATCGGCATCTGCTTCTACAACATATATTTTTTCTTGAGGGACTTTTGAAAAAATTCTAAAAGGTGCAGAAAGAAAAAGAGAAACCCATTCACCACTTTGCAGAGATTTTCGGTGAAGATCTAAAATATCAAATGGAATGCCATACGCACTATTTGCATGATGGGAATATTTTGCTTTATCACCAATTTGCGCTTCAAGCAAATGAAGGAGCGTCGTTTTACCATTAGATCCTGTCACGACAATAATTTTTGGATTCCACAGTCGCAAACGAATTGCAGCAAAAAAACGGAAATACGACGCAAGAGGAAAATATAATACGCTTTTAAGCCACGAAACCATATCCTAATTGTAGCAGAGATAACATCTCTTATGAAGGTTGAGGAAGATTTTTCTCAATACTGTTAAATCTGATTCTATTTCCCTGGAAAAGAAGATCTATCTCCCCTGTTGGTCCATTACGATGCTTGGCGATAAGAACTTTTGTTGAAATCATTGGTGTCACAACTTCTGTGTCAGGACGATAAATAAACATAACAACGTCAGCGTCCTGCTCGATTGCACCTGATTCACGAAGATCAGCAAGTTGCGGCTTCTTCTCTCCCCGATGCTCAACCGCACGAGATAACTGTGATGCTGAAAGAACAGGAATATTGAGTTCACGTGCCAAATTTTTAAGTGCTTGCGAGACCAATGATACTTCCTGCACACGACTCTCAACTCTTCTTCCCGGATCGACGAGCTGGAGGTAGTCAACAATAAGTAGAGAAAGATTGTGTTCTATTTGTAATCTTCTTGCTTTACTTCTCATTTCAGTAAGAGATAAACCAGGTGTATCATCAATAAAAATAGGTGCTTCAGCTAGCTCTCCCATTGCATTTGAAATTTTTTCAAAATCATCTCCATTTAGATTTCCAGTTTTGAGTTTCCATGCATCAACATCGGCTTGTCCAATCAGAAGACGATCCACTAATTCTTCCTTACTCATTTCCAAAGAAAAAATGCCAACTGGTTTTTGCTGTTTGACACCAATATTCTGAGCAATATTCAACATGAAAGCAGTTTTTCCCTGTCCAGGACGAGCAGCAAGAATAATGAGATTACTTTTTTGAAAACCTGAGAGGACATTATCCAAATCGATAAATCCTGATTGCACACCACGAAAACCTGCTCCTCCCTTTTGTAATTCATCAATTCTGTCAAAGCTTTCAGTAAGCGTTGCCTTAATCGGAACAAATCCACGAGTCATGTGTGATTGAGAAATAGAAAAAATTGCAGATTCTGCTTTATCAAGAACTTCTTTTACTTCAGTATTATCGTTATAGCCAAGCTCCGCGACTTCAACGCCAGCATGTATAAGATTACGCTTTGTCGCATTTTCTTTAACAATTCTTGTGTACTCACTGACATTTGCAGCTGTTGGCACAACATCAACTAAATCTGTTAAATATGAAGAATCAATTTTTGAAATCTGTTTGGTTTTTTTTAGTTGTGCAGTTAATGTCAGAAGATCAATCGGTTTTCGCTCCTCATACAGAGCAAGCATTGCTCCATAAATGATCCCATTAATATCGTTATAAAAATCAGCAGGAAAAAGATTTTCGGAAACGCCAATTATTGCGTTCTTATCGATCAGAATTGCTCCGAGAACGCTTTTTTCAGCTTCATCATTATGAGGTAAAACTTTTATCGCAGCCATAGTTTTTTAACAGTGAAGAAATCAACTTTAATTTATTGAAGCAGTATTGTTTCTACTTCTGTTGGTAATTTGTCTTTTGTACTACTGTATTTTGTCATTTCCTTAACATTTTCTTTTCCGAAGGATGATGAGATCTCTTTTGCACGATCTCCATAAAACATTACAACATTTTCAGCAAGTGACGTAATAAATGAAGCACTTCCTTCATTAATGCAATTCACAACAACAATATTATGTTCTTTTAATTTGTGCTGCATTTTTTCTAACACATCAAGTTTACCGACAACCACTTCAACACTATCAACAATAATACTGTAGACAAGATCTGCATCTAAGCGAAGTGCATTAATTTTAATACCTCCTACTTCGTATTCACCTGCACCTGTAATTATAATAGTACCATCTTGTTTGGTTACTTCTTCTGGAGTTTTGGAAAGGAGAAGCACTGCTTCATAGGTATTTTTATCTTGTGGATCAATAGCAATTGATGCTTGTTTGCCTTTAATTCGAAGTCCAGATTTTGTCAAAAGTGCAATTTCCATGTACCTCATACTAACACAAGCTTATTGCCTTGACAAGATATAACATTTGACGTATTATCAGTCACACCCATCTATGAAAGCTGAAAGAGTTATACTCTCATTTATTGCCGTTGTTGTCGGACTTGTTGCAGCAGGCGGTGCATTTTACCTCTATCAATTAACAAAAGTTGTTCCTGATAAAGATAAAACACTTTCTCTTCTTCCAAAAGTTTCAGTATCCCCTACTCCTGATAAAGCAAATCTCTTAACACTTGATTCTCCGACAGATGAAGAAGTTGTTAACAAAAAAGTTATTACCATAAGCGGCAAAACAAGAAGTGATGCAGTAATCATGGTCAATTCTGAAGACAATGATCAAGTCGTAAATCCAGCATCAAATGGAAATTTCTCAGTATCCCTTTCTATTCCGGACGGCACAACTATTATCTATGTGACAGCTATTTATCCAAATGGTGAAGAAGAAACAATAAAGAGAACAGTTACTTTCTCAACCGAAAATTTTTAATATGAAAAAAATACTTGGATTTACTATTCTTTCAATTCTTATGTCCCTGGCGTTTGTAGTACGTGCTGACGCAGCAACTGCAACACCTACACCAACACCTGTAACAAAACCTTCACAAGCTGTAATTCAACAGAAACTTAATGATCAAATTAATGAATTAAAAGAAAAAATTGCTTCTCGTGTGTCAGAACTTAATCTCGTTGAAAAAAGAGGCATTATCGGAACAGTAACAGATGTCACTGGAAGTAAAATTACTATAAAAGATGTTCAAGGAAATATACGGTTTGTAGATGTCGATGAGATAACAAAATTCCACTCTTCATCCAATAATTCTTTCGGTTTGTCAGACATTTCCAAAGGAACAAATATTAGTATTCTCGGACTCTATAACAAACAATCACAAAGGAACTTGGCACGATTTATTGATATAAGTGTAGATCCAACATTTTTAAGTGGATCAATTAGTGATATTGATGACAAAAATTATTTCCTTACCATTACAACACCAGATCAAAAACAAATAAAAATTGATATTCAAACAACAACGAAAATATATGGTTATGACAAAGACAATGGACTTGCCCGCTTAGGCTTCTCAAAACTGACTCTAGGTGAACGAGTTGTTATAATTGGATATCCAAGTAAAAAGGATCCATCAATTATTGTTCCGGATCGTGTGTTAAGTTTTGCAACACTTCCAAAGAATCCAAAAATAAATGTTTCACAACCAACACAGACACCAACGCCAACTACAAAATCAACTAAATGATTGATACGCGCCTCTCTAAACTTAAAAAACTTCTTAGTGAAAAAAATATTGATTCTGCATTAATTTCGTCTTTACAAAATATTATTTATCTTACAAATTTTTCCTATTTTACAGATATTGAGCGGGAAGCTTTTTTGTTAGTAACAAAAAAAAATCAATATATTTTTGCTGATGGACGATATACTCATGCTGTTAAAAAATATGTTAAAGATTTTCAACTTCGAGAATTAAAAGCAAGTGAACCATTATCAGATCATCTAAAAAATATCTTTGCTGAAGAACGAATAACTGTGTTAGGTATTGAAGAAGATAATATAACAATTAAAGAGCAACAAAAAATTGCACCAGTTACAAAACAACAACAACATTTCACTCTTCGTTCTCTAAGAATTCAAAAAGAACCAGATGAAATAAAAAAGATAAAAAAAGCTTGTACAATTGGAGATAAAATATTCTCTTATATTGTTAAAAAAATACAAGTTGGGATGACAGAAAAAGAAATTGCATTCCTTCTTGAAACATTTATCAGAAGAAACGGAGCAGAACCTTCTTTTCCAACAATTGTCGCCTTCGGAGCAAATGCTGCAGTCCCCCATCATAAAACGGGAAAACAAAAATTAAAACTAAATCAATTCGTCCTTTTGGATTTTGGAGTAAAATATGACAACTATTGTTCTGATATGACACGAACTATTTTTTTAGGTACAGCAAACAAAGAACAAAAAAAAGCATATCAATCAGTCAAAGTTGCACAACAAAAAGCAATTGAATATATAGAAAAGCAATTACAAACAAAACAATCAGTAAAAGCGTCTGAAACAGATAACGCCGCTCGCTCATATCTTATCTCCAAAGGTTTCCCCTCTTTCCCCCACTCTTTGGGACATGGAATTGGATTAGAAGTTCATGAAGCACCTTTTCTGTCTCCACAATCAGAATATCTTCTCAATGAAGGAATGGTATTCTCAATTGAACCGGGAATTTATATAAACGATAAATTTGGAATCCGTATCGAAGACCTTTTTGCGATACAAAAAGGTAAACTCGTAAAACTTACCAAATCTCAACGAAGTTTTATTGAAATTTAGCCTCAATCACTCCTATTGACTTTATCAAGATAAAGTATTACAATAACATTACTTTAGTTAGATAAAGTATGAGTTATTTAGATTCTAAAGACGCCAAGCAATTATTTAAAGCGCTTCTTTCTCTGCAAAATGAAGAGGAATGCAAAAAATTTTTGCGTGATTTACTCACTGAGGCAGAATTAAAAGAATTTATTAATCGTTGGAAAGTTGCGCAAATGCTCGATCAACAAGTGCCATATGAAGAAATTTCTAAAGCAACTGGAATGAGCAGTACAACAATTGCACGAATTAGTAAATGGTTAACAAAAGGTATGGGAGGATATCAGTTGGTACTCTCCCGAATGAAAAAATAATATGAAGATTATTGAATTAAATACAACAAACGAAACACATCATACTCGCTAACGCGGGTATTTGTTGATGTGCTTTCATGCATTCTATACCCGCTTCTTAGCGGGTTTTTTTGTG
>CAYMJR010000005.1:0-66719 GCA_964391315.1 uncultured Gammaproteobacteria bacterium
ATTTTTGCATTGCCATACTTTTTTTTCAAACGTTTGATAATCTCAAGTACTTTTTCTTCTTTTGTCATAGAGACATTATAGCATTTGCCACTTGATTTTGTTGAGTGTCTTTATGTATAGTAAGTAATTATGGATGAGGACAAAACAACGCTTGACGAAATAAAAGAAGAGAACGAGATCATTGAAGGTGATATTACTTCAGAAGCACCATCGGATGTCAGTAAAGCAGCTGCTTACTTAAATTTAGAAGAACTCATTAAAAATCATATTGAGGCAATTGATAAGTTAAAAGATGATCTTAAACAAGCACGGGAAATGTTTGAAGACTCTTTCAACAATAACCCCACCTATCATGAACATGTTGAGAAAGTAAAAGAAGCAAATAAAGCAAAAGCATCTGTCAGATCAGAAATTGCCAAGCAACCATCAGTTGCGACACTCAAACAAAAAGTAGATGACCTTCGCTTTGATATGGGAGAACAAAGCAAAACCCTTTCCGATTTATTGCAAGACTATAAAGATCAGACAGGTGCCACAGAAATCGAAGCCCGCAACGGTAAAATCTACGCAATTGTCAGCGTTTCAAAACTCGTAACTCGAAGTTCAAAATAATATGATTAAGCAACTTTCTTACATCGTTTGTTGTGCAACTCCTTTGTAGAGGGGTTGTATTTTTTTGTGTTTGTTACCCCTCTCAGAGGGGTTTTTTTGTGCGAAAAATATGGGAAGAGAAAGATTACATGTGATAACACATCCGGATAAATTGTCTTTGCCTGTAAAAGGAGTAATTGTTGAAGCACATCCTGATGACAAAGCAATGGCAGAAATTGATGGTTCCCTTGCACAGAAGGCAGGTATAACTGTTGTTAGTCTTACTGATGGCGCTGCTCGTGATTTACCACATTTTACTCCTCAACAATTACGTCATGAAAGAAGACCAGAACAAGTAAATTCTGTACGAATTTTAGGCGGAGCTCAAACGTTTGGTGCTGATTTACCTGATGGATTACTCTCAAAATATATTGCTGAAGGAGCTATTTTTTTAGATGAAGTTGTCAGAAATGAAAAACCAGATTTTCTTATTGCTCCGCATCCAAGAGATCCTCATCCTGATCATCGTGCAGCCGCAGAAATTACAAAAATTGTTGCTAATGGAGAAATACCAATTTATTATATGAGTACAATAACAGGAGTAGATTATGATGGGAATGAAGTAATACCAACTCATTATACTCCTCTGACACGACGTGATGTACGAAGAAGACGTCAATCATATCTTGCACATACAAGTCAGGTAAAAAATTTGTCATATAGTGAACTGCGTGATGTTTTTCGAGTTTTAGATATGCCAAGACAGAGAGGAAGAGATATAGGAGAACGTTTTGCAGGAGGACTTATTTTTGAACCACCAAGAGATGGTCAGGATCCTCTCGCCAATATATATAAAAGCAGCATTAAAATAATATCCCCGTCGTTTTAGCACTTAATGTTATTGACTGCTAATTCTACTCTAGAGTATTTTTTGGTGTTATTTTGCAGAAGCGAGAGCGGTGTCAACTTTTTGTTTGAATTGATTATATGGTAGACCGCCTTCGATCTTTTCGCCATTGAGGAAGAATGTTGGAGTAGCATTGATACTCAAAGCGTTACCATCATTCATGTCATTATCAATTTTTGATTTATATTTATTTCCTTTGACATCGCTATCAAATTTATTCATATCAAGACCAATTGTTTTGGCATATTTATCAAGGTAATCCATGGGTTTATTGCTTTCTCCCCAATCACTTTGATTTTGATATAACGCATTATACATATCAAAGAATTTCCCTTGTGCACCTGCTGCCTCTGCAGCTTCTGCTGCAAGTTGTGCATTTTGATGCATGGGAAGTGGGAAGTTGCGGAAGACGAAATTAATTTTTCCGTTGTAATTACTTAACAGTTGCGTCACAATCGGATATGATGCTCCACAAGCTGGACATTGAAAATCTCCAAATTCAACAAGAGTTACCTTTGCATCTTTTGCTATCATTGCATGACTATCTGATTTGATAAGCAGTTTCATTTGGCTATCTGATATTTTTGGTTTTGGCTTTGACGATGAAGAACTGCCGCCGACAAAAAATACCGCTCCTACAACAATAAGCAGTGTTGCGATACCAATTCCGATAAGTGTTTTTGCTTCAGTACTCATATTATTTTCGATGTAATTTCAACAACATTATGCTACAAATAAGAATAAATGTAAAGGTTATAAATGAGCCAAGCGGAATGTCGATAAAACCAAAAATTTGTACGAGTTTTTGCGTGCATGATACTCCTGCCTGACAAGGAATAATCGGCTCAGGAATAATTTTGTAATATAAGAGGTTATGATACAAAGCAATAATCCATCCACTCACTGCAAGTGGCAATACATAAAGAGGAAGATTTTTGTCTTTCAAAAGGATGCCAACGACTGCAATTGGGACAATTGGATACATCGCAATCCGTTGATACCAACAGAGCGTACATGGGACAAGATGAACAATCTCACTAAAATACAAACTACCAAGAAGACCTACAAGAGCAAGAAGAAGAATGGCATACGGTAGATAGATAAGAAGTTTTTTCACTAAGAAGAGTATAGCAGAAAATTGGAGTTTTTTTAATTAATAGATTCATCATACCAGGCAATTCCTTCTCTTACTTCTTCCATTAATTCCTGGTTATCAACGATTTCATCATCATCACTTACACTGCCTCTTGTTGAGGTAATAACATACATATCAGGAAAGTAATCACTTGCGTCATAGAGTGTCGCGTTATTGATTGTATATTTCCTTCCGTTTTTATAGAAGATGAATTTCATTATGTCCCACTATACAGTTGAGATATAAGATATAGATCGTAAGCGTGTAAGAAACAGTTAAGAGAAAACTTGAAGAAGTTTTTTGACTTGTATTTTAGAAAGTGATGGGAAATTGGCGATTCTGATATGATTATCTTTTCTTTTACCATATCCTTGAGAAACAATAAATCCTTTCTTTTTTAAACCAGCAACGATTTGTCCTGATTCACCATTGACGTCGATAACTAGTGTTGTTTTTGAACGAAATGGCTTTGCAACATAGGGATGATACTTTTGATGCTTGTCAAAAAAATTATAAATTAATGCAGATTTTTCTTCTGTTTGTTTTCGGATTGTTTCGATACCAACAGCAAGCATTTCTTGTGTTACTTTACTGAGAAGATAAATATTACCTACATTTGGTGTCTCACGGGTTTGAAATTTTTCTTCAAATTCAGCCAATTTAAGAAAGTTATGATAACTGCCAATATTTATATTACTCTTCTCAAGTTTTTTTGTTTTCTTAAGTGCTTCTTCATTTACGATAAGTACTCCAAGTCCCGCAGGAAGACCAAAACCTTTTTGAACAGAAAAAAGGAGAATATCGATTTGAGAAAAATCAATTGTTGTATAAGGAATTGATGATACGACATCAACTGCGATAAGCGCTTGAGGGTTTTTTGTTTTTAGTTTGTATATCTCGTCCATTGGTAGTGCTACACCTGTACTTGTTTCATTTTGTACGAGACAGATAAGTTCTGTATTTTTGGGAATTTTTACTTTTGTAAAATCAAATCCTTCACCATTTGGCGCATCAAACCTTAACGCATTTTTTTTCAAATCCACTGCAATTTGCCAAAATTCCCGCGAAAAGGAGCCATTTACAAAATGAAAACATTTTTTTTCTACTATATTCTGAATCGTTCGCTCCATACCCTCAAGCGCGCTGGAGGTGAAAAAAATATGATGTGTTGATGGGATGGTAAGTAAGGTACGAAGATTGGTAGCAGCCGTTTCATATATTTTTGAAAACTCTTTGCTTCGATGAGAAAGCGAAAAAATATTTTCTTTCAGGGCATTTTTTACATGTTTTGAAACAGTCGGATACAATTGAGATGGCCCGACAGTAAAGAATACTTCTTTCATAATTTTTAATACAATACTCTAAATCTTATTGTACTTGGAATTTTTTTTAATGCTTCAATGACTGCGTTTTGATGTTTTTTATTTACATCAGTAATAACATAGCCGATCTCTTCATTTGTTTTTAATGATTGACCGAGAATGTTGATATTATGTTTTGCAAGGGTGCTATTAATTTGGGCGAGAATACCAGGAGTATTTTTATGTATATGCAAAAATCTGTGTGCATGTCCTTGTTCTTGCGGCTGAATATTTGGCAAAGTAATACTGAGATATGTATTGCCTGAATTAATATAGTCAATAATTTTGTTAGAGACAAATTCAGCAATATTTTTTTGTGCTTCCTCCGTAGATCCACCAATATGTGGTGTTAAAATGACATTTGGTAGATTTTGTAACTCTGAAAGGAATGGATCATCATTGCCTTTTGGTTCTTTGGGAAATACGTCAATTGCTGCCCCCTTAACTCTTCCCTGTTTGAGATATTTGATGAGTGCTTGTTGATCAACAACAAATCCGCGGCTTGCGTTGATAAAAATTACTCCATCTCTCATAAGTTGGAATTCTTTTTCGCTAATAAGATTTGTATTATTTTTATTTCCATCAACATGTAGTGTTACAATATCGGATTTTTTCAATAATTCTTCAAGCGTGTCACATTTTGTCGCGTTACCAAGAATAGGTTTTTCAATAACATCATAATAATAGACGTGCATACCAAGTGCTTCTGCAATAAGTCCGACTTGAGTTCCGATAGTACCATAACCGATAATTCCAAGATTTTTTCCTTTTACTTCATAACTTCCTTTTGCTGATTTATCCCAAATCCCCTGATGCATTTTTGCGTTTTTCTCAAAAATATTTCTTGTAAGCATAATCATTTCACCGATTACGAGTTCTACAACACTCCTGGTACTACTGTATGGTGCATTAAATGCAGCAATACCTTTTTGTGTGAGAGATGGTATATGGAGATGATTGGTACCAATGGTAAATGTTCCAACACTTAGCAACCTGTGGGCTGCTTCAATAAGTTTGGGAGTTACTGCGGTTCGTGACCGAACACAAAGGATAGAAACGTCTTTTACTTTTTTAAGTAATTCTTCTTCAGGAAGACTTTTTGTATGCCATTCAACGGTATATCCTTCTTTTTCAAAAGCGTCGACTGCATTCTGGTCAATATTTTCAAGCATTAGGACTGAGAGTTTTGTTTTGGGATATGAAAGAGACATGGGTAAATTATTTTCGTATAAGAATTCATCAAAAGATGCAATCACGCCATCAGCATTTTTAGCAACAATTTCTCTTTCGATGTTTTCTGTAAAAGCAATAAAACGGTTCACGAGTCCTGCTTCTTTTAATTTATAATCTGTATAGCCATCCCCTATTACAATTATTTCTCCCTTAAGTTTGAGAGTTTTTAATAATTTTACTTTTCCATCATTTTGAGAAAGTGGATTAGCTTTATCAAAACCAATAATGTTATTTTTACCATCAAACAGAAATGTGTTAGCAAAAATATGATTTTCGTTAATACCAAATGGATTCACAACAGGAGTAATAAATTCTTTAAATCCGCCGGAAATAATGTAAATATTTTTGGCATATGTTTTAAAAAATGATTTATTACGAAAAATTGATGTGGTAATTTTCTTTTTGAGAACCTTTGCTGTTTTTTCTACATGTTCACGGTTAGCTTGTAATAAACGGAGTCTTTCTTCCAAACTTTTTCTGAAAGGAATTGTTCCATCCATTCCTTGTTGTGTGAGGTGTTTTATTTTTTCAAGAGTTGTTGTTTTGTCAGGAGTATTTTTTAGTGCGATGCTTGCTAATTCGTCGAGCCCTTCACTTTTTACAAATGTACTATCAAAATCTATCAGAAAATATTGTTGATTCTTTTTCTGCATAATGTGCCTAGTCAGTATGGTTACTTCAGCTTGACATGAGTAGTTCGCTTTGTTACTATCCCTCTGTTTTAATATTTGTCAGTAACGTTAGACTATGGAACAACAAGATTATAATCAAACTCCTCCTAAAAAGTCCAGTAGTATAAAACATATTTTTCGTTTTTTGCCCCCCGTAATCTTTTTTGGTCTGATTACGTTTCTAATTATGGAAGGAATAACCTCCAAACCAACAAATATTAGTACAAAATCACAAGCTGATCAACGAATGGCAGTTAACGCTCCTCTTTTGACAAAATCAATTAACAAATCTTTTATCTTTTCTCTGCTTGATCAAACGGGACAGGAGATGGGTAAATTTACTTATACAATAGACAGCGTTGAATTACGTAATCAAATTGTCGTAAAAGATCAGGAAGCAACTGCAATTCAAGGAAAAAGATTTCTTGTTATCAATGTTAATTTAACTAATGCCGATAATAAGCCGATTTCTGTGAATGCAAGAGATTATCTCCGGGTAACGCTTGATAATTCACCAGAAAAATTTGCTCCCGATTTACATAGTGATCCGGTTGACGTACAAGCTATTTCTACAAAATCGACTCGTCTGGGATTAACAATTGATGACACTGTAAAGAACATTACTCTTCAAGTAGGCGAAATAACAGGTAAAAAAGCCAGCATTTCAATCCCCCTTAACTAGGTCTCATTTTATTATAGACTCTTCAAAATAGATATTTGTATAAAAATCTTTCACAAAATTTACAATCGTCATACAAAAATATAAACGAATTTAGTTGAATATGGATAACGCTCTCATATGACGAAGATATTTGCTACGAAACCTACAAAGAGGAAGGAGGTGAATAAAATGAACTACAAAAAAAGTTTTGCTACAGTGGTAGCAACCGGAGCAATTGTCCTTAACGCATTAGCTCCTATTGCATTTGCAAGTGACACAACAGTGAGTGGAAATGGAGCATTTTCTAATACAGAAGCAAATGTTTCTACAGGTAGTAATACATCTGTAACTCAAAACAATAATGCAAACGTTTCCAATAACGTTAACTCAAATGCATCATCAGGAAATAATGATGCAAGTTTTAATACTGGCGGAAATAGTAGTATCAGTACAGGAAATGCTTCCAATGGTACTTCAGTCAGTAATAACGTAAATTCCAATACTGCGACGGTGAACACTTCCGGCAGCGGTAGTAATGGAGCAAGCGTTAACGTTTCTGGTAATGGTGCGTTTTCAAACAATAAGGTATCAGCACCCACTGGGTCAAATACCACTGTATCTCAAAACAATAACGAAAACGTTACTAATAACGTTAATTCAAATGCATCATCAGGGAATAACAGTGCAGGGAATAATACAGGGGGCAGTACAGGAATTAACACTGGAAGTGCCTCAACTGGTGTCTCTGTTAGTACTAGCGCCAATAGAAATGTCGCAAGTGTTACAGGAGGCAATGGAGCTTCAGATGGCTCAAATGTAAATGTCTCCGGTAATGGTGCATTTAGTAATAATGCCATTCAGATTAGTAACCAATCATCAAGTACTGTTAATCAAAACAATAATGCAAATGTAACAAATAACATTAATTCAAATGCATCATCAGGGAATAACAGTGCAGGGTTTAATACCGGTGGCAGTTCAGGAATCAATACAGGAAGTGCAAACACAAGTGTAGATGTCAGTAATAGCGTTAATTTTAACACCGCTGATATCAGTAGTGGAAACTTCACTGGAGCAACCAATCTAACAATTTCCGGAAACGGTGCTGACTCTCTCAACAGAGTTATGGCCGATGGCTCGAGCAATAACTGGTTTGCTCAAAACAACATGGCAGACTTGCATAATGACGTAAATAATAATACGTCAAGTGGCAATAATGCTTCCACTTTTGGTACTGGAAACTGGGGAGCAGGCATGTTCATCTCAGCAGGTAGTGCCAGCACAGGAGCATCTATTAGCAATAACGCTAATGCAAATTCTGCAGGTCAAGGTGTAATGCTTGAATGATATGAGAGTAAAGAAACTTTCATCTCAAAATAAGTAATTTTGTAGGATAGTGGTGTCTTTCTTAAGATCACGGAAAGGCACCCTACCTACAAATAAGAATTAAGATTTAGGATTAAAGATTTAAGAATAAAAAAATTTAAGAGATGTATGAAAAGAAAATTTAAAAAATATTTATCAATACTCGTAGTTATAGCTATTTTGTTAATCCAGACAACACCAATACATGTTTTAGCAGATGATGGTTCTACAACTTCCTCTTCATCAGATCAATCAACTCAGCCAGCAGATCCTTCACCATCTCCTGACTCCCCACAAAATGTAACACCTACACAAAATGTAACACCTACACAAAGTGTATCTGACCCGTCTGTAACACCTGATCAGGATCAGTCACATCATCTTTCAGGTCAAGATCGTGAAGCATATCGTGCTGCCGCTAAAGCAGCATTTGAACAGTCACAATTACATCCTACTCCTTCACTAACGACCAGTAATAATGGTGCAGATTCAAAAAATAATTCATCAGCAAATACAACAGATTCCACTAATAACAATCAAACAAACACCGCACAAGTTGGTAACAATATCAATCAATCATCAGATACAGGCAAAAATACATCATCCTACAATGTTGGAAATTCTACACTCAAAACAGGTGATGCCAATGTCTCAGGTACTGCAATTACCGGTGTAAATTCCAATCTCAGTAATGTATCTGTTTCAGAATTTACTGTTGTAGATACACAAAAAGGAGATCTTGTTCTCTCTCCTAATGCGTTTGCAGCAAATTGTATTTCTGGATGTGGAACATCCACGTCAACGAGTGGTAATGGTGCAGATTCCACAAATAATTCTAATTCATCAAATACAACAAATTCCAATTCATCACAAACGAATTCTGCCAACATTGGAAATAATCTTACTCTTTCTGCAAATACTGGGGATAACACGGCCAGTTTTAATACGAATGGTGATACAACAATTACAACAGGTAATGCCAATGTCTCAGCAAATTCTTTGACGTTTGCAAATAATAATATTGCTGGAGGAGTGACATTTGGTGTTGTGAATATTTATGGAAATTTACAAGGAGATATTGTGTTACCAGATTTTGGATCTGCTGGAACATCATCGAGTAGTTCTATGACTAGTGGAAATGGTACCAGTTCAACAAATACTAATTCGGCAAATACAACCACTAATACTGCTATTGGACAGAACAACGATGCTACTATTGTCAATAATGTTATTGTTGGAGGTGGAACTGGCAACAATAGTTCTAGCGGTAATACTGATGGTAATACCACTATCAATACCGGCAAAGCAACAACGGATACCAGCATTCTCAATATCGCAAATTCTAACATTAGTGATGGTACGATGTGGTTGGTACTTGTTAATCAGGCAGGTAATTGGGTTGGGCAGCTACTGGGTGCGCCGGATGGATCAAAAATTGCTGGATCTCCCGGAACGCAGTTTTCAACAGAATCAAACGGACAAATCACTGCGACTAATGGTTTGGTAAGTTCTTCATCAACTCAATCTGGTAATGGGGCTAATTCCAATAATTCATCAAATGTTTCTAGTTCAGAAAATAACAATAACATACAAAATAATAATGCAACAATAACAAACACACTTAATTTGTCTGCAAACACCGGTGGCAATCAAACAAACTACAACACAGGTGAAAATACCATCATCAACACAGGTGATTCAAAAATCGTCGCAAATCTCATAAATTTTGCAAATAATAATATTTCATCAACCGGTAGATTGGTTGTCACAGTTATAAATGTTTTTGGTTCTTGGGTTGGTGATTTGGTAACGCCTGGACACCAAAAGCAAAACCAAACAGCATCAAATAACAATAGTTCTACTCCATCAACATCTTCTTCTTCTTCTTCTTCTTCAAATAATAATGCTACAAATGCAACAAATCTCTCTAGTACTACAAACACAACTCCCACCCCTACTCCAACAAGTACGATGGAGACAACAACAAATACTGTTTCATCAAATTTTAGTACAAAAGGTCAAACACAAACAGAAACTGCACAAACTGGTTTAGGTGATGGAAATGGACAAGTAGCAGCTGCCACAAATATTTCCGATGATAATGGAGGAATGCAATTGGTGGCAGGAGAACACAAAAAAGTTATCACTATTAATTTAGCATGGTTTTTGTTACTCGTTCCACTACTTGTTTATATTGGAATAAAAAAACGACACAAGCTTCTTAAAATACTGAAAGAAATAAGAAAAATTTACTAGTTATTTTCCTGTTCCTGGAGGAATCATCCGATATGAGTCGCTAAATCGTAATCGAACCGCATGTGATCCAATTTGCCAACTGGCTTTGAGGATATTAATTTTTTCTTTTCCATACAGGCGTTTTTCAAACAAAATATCAACAGCCGAAACCTTATATCCTAAGTCTACATTTTTCCGAAGTAATTCCATATCGAACGTCCATGGTGAAAGAGATGATGTTAATCCGACAAGACATTCCTTTTTAAAAAGTTTGAGACCTGATTGTACATCAAAATCAAATCCGTGAAGTACCTTTGCAAAAAGATACATGAATCCCCTACTGAAAATTTTTCTTGTAAGTGATGTATTGGCAACTTTTCTATTTGTAACAACAATATCGGCACCTTTTTTTATCTTGGCAAGCATTTTAGGAATTGCTTCAGGAGGATATTGCAAATCTGCATCAATCATGCAAAGTAGTCCATATTTTGCATGACCGAATCCTTCAAAAAGTGATTGTGTTTTCCCTTTTTTTCCTTTTTTGAGATGGAGGCTTATTGGGAATTTACTCCTCAAACTTCGAATAATAGTTCTCGTTTTATCTGTTGAGTGATCATCAATAAAAATTATTTGATAAATAATTTTTTTTGGAGAAAGTGCACTATGTATCCTTTTTACGAGAGGACGAATACTGTTTTCTTCATTGAGTGTTGGTACTATAATTGAAAGTGAATGCATAGTATAAAGATTATAGAGTGATAAGTATATCCCACTTCAAATGTGTTTTTTATCAAAAGTTTGTTAGAGATTTGTATTATGATATAGCGTATACAGAAAAAGCGAGTGCGGTGTATTTGTCTCAGGTTTGTTTACTTGATCTTTAAGTTTAAGTGCTTTTTCCGGTTGATAGAAAGAAGTAAACAAAACAAACAGATCTCCCCAGTCATCACTGATGTCTCCTCCATGTTGAGAGAAATCATTCTCGAAATTTGTAAAATTTCCAAGTGTTCCAAGATAGGAAAACGATCCAGGTGTTATGGGAAGAATTTGAATGCCATATTTCATATTAGTTTTTCCGCTAAACCAGGTCGAAAAATCGATTTTTCCTCCCCAGATAATTGATCCGATTGCATGATTGTATGACTGGGTATACTCGCCATTTTTTCCAAACCAATAATATCGTGTTCCCTGAATTTCTGTGTTATATAAATACAGTGCTGTTTTTTCCAATTGTTTATTATTTGCCACCTTTGCCCAGAGATATATCCCATACCATGCATTAATCGCTTCAGAAGATGACTCTTGATCGTTTCCATCGCCAAAATTTGCAAATCCGTCAGCATAGGAATGTCCTTCATAGATATTAAAGTTTCTTAGAAATGGAAACATGCTGCTCTTTCGATCAATGTATGCAATATCTTCAATGAGTAGATTAATTTTATTTTCAACAACGTTTTTGTAGGATGGATCCACACTTACGAGAATAGCAGCAGTTCGGATATAGTAGCCATAGTGGAAGTGATGATCATTCAATTTTTCATTACCAAATTCAGGTTGGTCTGCAATAACACTTTGTAGATTTTTTTGATAAGTAAAATAAGTAAGGCTTTGTGAAAACCGGGGTTTGAGATATGCAAGTAATTCTTGCTTTTCTTTTTGCAGACTAGCGGCATCAAGAAGAAGTAAAACATTTGCTGCTTTTCCATACCATGTTCCTAAGAAGTAATCACCTTTTGTCGGTTGATTGTCAGTCAGAAGTTTTTGTTGATCTTGTTTTACAGCAGTAATAAAATCAGGATGGTTTTGTTTTAAAGAAGTAAATCTCTGTTCAGGAACAATAAGAGGAAGTTGGGTCGTAAATGATGGTATGTTGACTAGACGCAGTGCACCTCTGATTGTTTGATAATTTCCAAGGACTTTCGGTCTTTTAGTCAGCGAATCATATTGATGCGGAAAAAGAGTAATAAGAGGGTTTGTATTATTTCCAATAAATTGATAGGTAGTAATTAATTGATTATTTTTTATGTCCCAATTGACACGAGTATTTGTTATTTCGGAATTTGCATGATTTTTAAAAAGAGCGAAATTATAAGGAGATGTTAACAGACCGATAAAGATTCGGTTTGTAGGGATCTGTATTTCATTTGATGAAAGAGTGATTAATTGCTTTTGGGAAAGAACAACAATATAGTTGTGATTATTGATAAGTAACCGAAACGTATCTGTCGTACTATGTGTATCATTTATTTGTGTTGTCCCTTGATTGTAAAAGACATAGGGATGTTGTAATCGAATAATCAGTTGCTTGTTATTTGTATGAATAACTGTCCATGGTGCACCTTGCACGAGAGTAAAACGAAGAAATGTATTATAATTATTCATAACGAGCCCCACACTCCAATCCCCTTTTGTTTCAATCTGAGGTTTTGTTACTGCGCTGGGTAATCCTACAGCAAGATCTTCATCATAACTTCCGAAAATCGTATCTGATGATTTTACGACTGTAGGATATGACATACCAAGTCCATTTGCGCTCAAGCGATACGCAAGAGGAAACGCAAATATCGGTTGCGTAGGAAATGTTGTGTAGATATTGCTGTACCACTGATTCGATGCAATAGGAGTTGGTGACGATGAGCTGTGTTGATCATTCGCACCATCTACAGTATGCACGAAAAAATACACAACACCTAAAAGAATTAAGCAAATGATTGATAAAAGCAACAAATAATGTTTCACGTTTTAAAGATTTTTAGTTACTGTTTTGCGAGAAGTCCATTCCAGAAATCTGTAAAGACAGCAATCGGCTTGTCGGTTTGGTCAGCGTCATTCAAGCTGATTTGTAAATCCTCATTATTTAACAATGCAGCTGCTTGATCATTATTTTTGAAAGTAAAATACATACCAATCTTTTTCTCTGCAACAGTTGTCGGCGTATTCTCATTTTCCATAAGAAGACCAGGAACAATAACAAAATTTTGATTAAGTCGTGAACTGTATGCATTGATAGCAGATAGTTTTTGTATTGCTTGATATTGTGCTGCTGTTAATTCCGCCTGCAATCTTATGTCAGAAGATGAATAAATAGTCATCACTTTTGAAAATTCATCTATTGATGATCCTTCTGATGCATAGACATCGCCAACAACTCCATCAACAGGAGCTTTGATTGTGAGACTATCAAGACTTATTTTTGCAATACTTGCTTGTTGCTGTGCTGATTGATTAGTATACGCACTTTCCTTATAAATTTTATAGTTGTTTTCAAGGATTGGATTGGACATCTTAACCAAAATGTCACCTTTTTTTACTATTTGTCCGTTTTTAACATTTATGTGATCGATAATACCGCGAGTAAGTGTCAAAATAGTCACCTTTTGCTTTACAACAGAACCGCCAAGATTATTAATAAACATTTTTGATTCATTTACTTTCCTTGTTAAAGCAATTGTCGAAATTGCTAATGCAAGAGCAATGACAAAAACAAAATAAAAAAGATTAATAAAAAAGATAAAAACATTTCTCATATTATTTTGCTAATTCACCTCCGTTCTTAATGAATAAAAATAAAAATCCTGCATTAACGAGTACCCAAATAGTTGTGGCAATTGTTGTATAGACATCAAATTCGTTATACCAACCAACAGGTATTGCGAAAAGAGAAAGTGCAATGATAAAAACATGCGGCCAAACATCATTTGCAATAAATGCAAGTTGTGTATTTTTTGATTCTGTGGCAACCCAATTATAATTATTATGTGTAATCACAGCAAAGAAGGCATTAAGATATGGAGCAAAGCTTGCAAGTGATGTACTGATTGTCGAGAGTCTGAGATTTCCCAATAAGAAAAATGGTAAAAAATACACGGTAATAAAAAATGGAATATAGTGAATTAGCCAGTCATGACTTTGTTTTACATTAAGAGGAAGAGTGCCAAATAATAAATAGACAAGTGGAAGGAAAATGTAAATAAGTATTGCAAATCCGCTGAAATAATGAATGTTGGAAAAAAAGTACTGCAATTTTTGGTCAATGGTGAGATTTTTTAAGAAAAGTGGATTATGGGTAAAAAAGAGTGAGAATCCTCCCATCGCCCATCGATTTTGTTGTCTAAAAAATGTAGCGATTGTTTCAGGTGCACGGCCCTCGGCAAGAATGTTATTATAGAAAATTGATTCATATCCTTTCTCATGAAGCAAAATTGTTGTCCAAATATCTTCAGAATGAGTATATCGTGCAATGCCGCCAATCGCATCAATTGCAGATCTTCTATAAATCATATTAGTTCCTACACAAAATGAAGAATTGTAACTGTTTTTTGCTGGTTGAATATATTTATAAAATAGTTCCTGAGCTTGTGCTGTTCCTGATGCGATGAAGTTATTATTATTTATAAAATGTTGCGGCGTCTGAACGAGTGCGATGGTATTATTTTGAAAAAATGGAAGAAGTTCTGTGAGGAAATGTTTTTTCGGTGCGTGATCGGCGTCAAACACAGCAAAAAATTCTCCATTAGATTGCGAAAGACCGTAATTTAAATTGCCAGATTTTGCAAACTGTTTTTCTTTTCTTTGAAGATAAATAGCATTAATTTTTTGTGCTAATTCCCGCAGCTTTTCGGAATCCCCATCATCAAGAATATAGATTTTCTTGTTTTCATAATCCATTTCAAAAGCTTTCATTATTGTCGCTGAGACAATATCAAATGGTTCATTGGCTGTTGGGATAAGAATATCAACAGTCGGGTTGTATTCTTTCAACCACTGTTCACGATAGCTTAATTCCCGTTTGTGATATTCGGGTTGCAAAAGATCCAATAAAATCGTCAACCATAATGATCCGACAACAAAAATAGCGATGATATCCGCAAAAACAAGTAATGGATAAAGATAGACATTACCTATATGTGCAGGGTTAAACACATACGATGCATAATACACGATTGCAAGAGGTGCTAAGAGAACAAAAAGTAATGCAGTATTTGGTATTGGTTTTATTTTAGTAATTTTCATCTATGTATAAAATGTTTTAAAAACTTACGCTGAACTTGCAATGCCATCTGGAAGGATGGTTTCAAAACACCACGAGGGCGCTTTACAAGTTCGAGATGACGAAAAACAATTTCTTTTTTGTTTAAGATAAATGGACCAAAGCCTATGACTAGTGGTACTGTGATAACAATAAAAAGAAGAAGATAATAATAGAGAGGCCAGGTATGGTACAGAATGAGCTTTCCACCGTCATTTTGATTGGCAAGTGTAACAAGCATAAAATTTGGTCCTACTGATGTAATTGATTGTTTTTCTCCCTTAAAATACGCTTGCCATTCTTGATCAAAGCTTTCATTGATGAGAACAAAAGAGCTTGTTCTTTTAGTAGGAATTGAAAGAGCAAGAGATTCTTCTGTCGGGTACGTGACAAACAATGGATTGTTTGATGGATCATAGACCATCGTTGAAAATTCCTTGACCTTATTATCAAGAGCTACCTGATCGGGAACCAGATCAAATTGCATGTTTGTTGGAAATGTTATCAGGTCGTCTCTATATTTGTTTGAAACAAGCACTGCATTCCGAGCGGTCCAAGGGGTTTCAAATGCTTCATAAATACCACTTGGTGTCACAACTTGTCCGAGATGCTTATAGCCAGATTTTTTATCAAGTAACGCTTGTACAAAAGAAGAATCTTCATCGAAAAAGACATATTGTATTCCTGCTAACATAAAATAATTATCAATTCTTGAGATATCAGATGATGGAATTTGATTTAAAAAAGGTTGATAAGTTATTAACTGATTAAGCCGTTCAGGCAAATGGTTTGATTCAAGTTGTGCCATGTAGGAAGTTGGAAAATGAAGAGAATATGTTGCTCCATAATAGCTTGAGAGATCAATTGTAGGTGTCCAAATCCTGCCTTCAGTATTGTCAATTTTTTTCTGCTGCATAAAGCTGGTTACTGGATCACTTATATTTTTATGTACACTAGGGGAATAGTTACTTGTTATCCATGTTCCTTCCACAAATGTTATGGTAACTGCAGTAACAAGAAGTCCACGGAAAAAAAGAGAATTTGTTTTTTGCACCTGTTCAACAAACGGTAAAGCAGCAAAGATGATGCAAATACCAAGTAACCCAACTCCTCGTGTATATTGAAATTGGTTAATAAAGTTCGGCAACGATACATGCGTACCGATATAAATAAGTGAGAAATATGCAAAGACATACAGGGTGAGTATTTTGCCCCATCGGTAAACAGAAGAAATTGGAAAGAACTGCTGTACGAATCCAATAAAGAAATAAATCAGTAAAATAAAACTTAATCCATAATAAGGAAAAGGGGCAAGTGCTAATTGCAGGAATTCTTTCGTTGCGATGTAGACAGTTGAGTTGGTATAAGAATCTTTAAATGCAACCGGAACCCAGAAAAAAGAAGATGCTGCAAGAAAAACCAAACATTGTAAAAGTGTTCGAAGTGAGAAAAGTTGTGAATCTTCAATAAGTTTGGCAACGCCCCAGAGCGAAATACTTATTAATCCGAAGACTGGGTGAATATAAAACATCAGCCCTGCAATATATGGATAGATCCATTGGAATTTGCCTTCCAAATATTTCACCCAGAGCAAAAGAATAATTGGAAAAAATGAAAAAGAAAAAAGAAGCGTATAATCTCCTACCGCTTTCCAAAAATATGCGATAGAAAATGTTGCAAGGGCTGCAACAAGTGCCGTAAACGGAGAGAATTTCAACAGTCGTGCAACAATATAGGTAATAATCCGTAGGAAAATAAATTGTGCAATTACCATGACAATCATTGCCCGGGTTATTTCCAAGCGAAAGATATCTGCAACGGCGAGCGTTATTAGATGAGGTACTATTTGGTATGATTTCCAGAGGTTAATCCCATTGGACCAGGTATGTGTCCATGAGGTAATTCCATGTAACTGAATTTCTCTGATACGAAAAGCTTGCACCATCCAGTCTGGATACGTGACATTGATATTTTCTGCTGGCAGATAAAATGAAATAAGAAAAACAGAGAGTCCAATAATAAGAGAGATAAAAACGAGATCCAATAAAATTATTTTCATTTAGTTTTATTTATAGAGCTTGGACTCTATAATAAAACTTTTTTGTAGTACAACTGCAATAGAATTGTTAAGATATGGTAATACTTATCTGGAGAAAGGTAGTGCGATAATAACAAATCTTTGTAAATCGGCAAAGCCATCACAGGTGTAAAGAATAAGTGTCTCACCTTTTTGCTGTGTAAAGATATCCATTTTATTGGGAGCAACGGTCATCGTTTGACGGATAATATAGTTGTATGTCTTATGATCGGCAGTGTTGATTTCAATAGTATCCCCTTTTGAAAGCCAGCGGATTGGGCCTAGTCTGTCATTAGTATTGTGACCATACATAATAATTGGCCCATTTTCTCCAGGTCTCGCTGAGACAGTTAGATGGGATACACCATTTTCAGCAATTTGCCAGACACCATTATTGATAGCTGTTTCTTCTAGTGGTAAATCAATTCTGACTTTTTTGATAATGAGTTCCGTTGGGATTGCATGGATTTTCTTGACCGGTATGACATGTGGAGTAAAGAATGCAAGTTGGATTGTTTGATTCAAATGCCAAAAAAGTGAAATAAACAGAAATAATAATCCAAAAATAAAGAGTGCTTTTGTACGAAAGGTTAGATTGGTAAACTTTTTTAAGAATGAGCTTAAAATATTTTCCTTTTTTGCAGGTTTAGATAACTTTCTTTTCTTTGGCATATGAGATGTACCCTGCCAGTATCAACATCATACCAAATATTATGAAGAGTTTCATGAGATTTCGTATATAGTTGCCTGCGGGAGCCATCGTTGACGCACTAAGCACTTGACCTGGCGGAGTAGTTTGATTGGATGACTGTGCATTTTGTGTTGCAGCTGTGCTATTACTATTACTATTACTATTACTATTACTGTTTGGTTGAGGAGTTGCAGAGGCTGCCGGAACTAAGGTGAGAATAGAAGCTACCGATGAGGTGGGTGTTGGTGTTTGATTAAGGATAGAAATTATTTCAGTTGGTGTTGGGGTACAGGTGGGATTTTCTGAGGGTGTGGGGGTGGGTGTGGGAGTACAGCTAAGGCTTGGAGTTTGTGTTAGCGTTGGTGTCGTATCTTCTCCTTCTGAGGCGAAAGCAACGGAGTGAGCAATGCATACCATGAAGATGATTGCAAAGAGTTGTATCACAATTGTAGATAACCGTTTTATGTCTTGTAGCATGTCTAGCAGTTTTAGACAGTGTAGGATGTTTTATAGCCATAAGTCAAGCTCAGCGCTATTGTAGGTAAAAATGGAGTTTTACAGTGGGATATGCAGCCTATATAGATGAGATTTGTCTTTTTTCTTTTGTAAATGACACGTATCCTGCAAGGAGCAAGACCATACCAAGAATTGTGTAGATTTTCATAAGTGTCGTTGAGAAGGTCCCTGTTGCTGCCATAGTTGATGCACCAAGAACTTGTGTTTCTGATTTATTAATAGTTGCGATTTCTCCCCCACCACATCCGATGCGTTGTCGTACTCCAAAGGTATAGTCAAGGTTTGGATTAAGACTGCCAATTTTGGTAGAGACAAATTTATCTGCGTTTGGCTTAAGCCCTGTTACTGAATATTGCCAATCGGAAGCATTTCTCTGTTTGTAGAAAATATCTGCTGTGTCACCGTCAGTAATAAAGAAACTGATTGTTGCTTTATCTGCATTTCTCGCAATTTGTATATTTGCAGGAACGTTTGTTGTATTACGGTCTGAGCAAACAGGAGCTTTTGCTGTTGATGATTGTGTCTCACCAGGTGTTGGTGTCTGTGCAAAAGGAGGTATATTACTTCCTGTTTTATATCTGTTAACAATCACGAGCATTCTTGTTGGTCTGTCAGCATTCAAAATAATGTGGCCATCAGCATTCATATTGCGTGCACCATCATTTGATGGATCTCCATCGAAAAGGCGGTTGTCATAGGAATATAGACTAACAACGTTAGTTACTGGTCCAGTGTATTGATCGGAATAAAAAGGAGCATCCCATCCTGTTCCTGGATTTGACTCTTCAGCATAATAATAGCTTCCAAGTGGTAAATTATCATATGTAACGCAATCAGCATCATTTCCAGGGATCCCTCCAAGTATGTCTGTATTGTAGGTAAGAGGTGTTGTAAAGGTAGTTGTTGGTAAAACACCGGCTGGTATACCTTGTGAGGTTACAGGATTTGGTGTGAATCCACTTATAGAAAATGTAGCTCCAGGTCTATCTGAACCTGTGACAACATTATTATTTTCGTCAACAACAATTTTACAAACACTAATAGCTCCTGTTTGTCCGGAGCTTGCTAAAGTAGATTTTGCAGGCATGAGAAAAACGGATACAAAAGATACCAGCAATGTTACGAAAAAAGTAAAAAACTTAAATTTCATACCTAATATAACTCATAGTATATCATATTAATATAAAAAATGCAATATGTGACTATATATAGTAAATTAAAAGAGGATTTATTTAGAAATTGTTATATGATGAATACTTTTTCTTTTAAACAATATTTCCAAAGTAATAATCGCTCATAGATTATTCTAGGATAAATTAACAAGAAGAGAATATAATCTTCTTTTGATTTATATTTATCCATAAATAATTTTGCTATTAATAAGAAAGGAAAAATGATTGTAATTAGTTTTTTAGGTTCATAAATTCCAAATTGAGTATTATATTTTTCATGATGAACTTTATAGAGCAAAACTGCTCGATAATAAACCCATGATGCTGATAAGAAGTAAGCAAGTGGATTCCATTTGGATATTGCATGATAAACAATCATATTTTTGTTAAAATGAATTCTTCCCATCTCTTTTGCTTTTAATGCAAGATCACGATCTTGATTTCTTTCAAATCGCTTATCAAATAGTTTTACCTTTAGTAATACATTTTTTTTATATGCAATATTTGCCGTCATATATTCTCCGCCAGACAAATTTTGTACTACCCTATCTGAATATGTAGGTTGATATTGTTTTGAAACATAATAAATTTTGCCTTCTACGCCAACACAATCTTTTTCTTTAAGGAGTTTTAACCCTTCTTGTATCCATTTCTTATCCACTCGACAATCAGCGTCAGTAAAAAAGATGTAGTTACTTCTAGCAATTTTAACAGCCTTATTTCTTGATAGCGACTTTCCTAAATTATGCGGATTCTTCACATAGATAATTCTTTTATCTTTTATTTGTGCAATTATTTCTTTTGTATGATCTGTTGAGGCGTCATCGACAATAATCAATTCAAATGCAGGTTCAGTTTGTGACAAAATAGACCTAATAGCATTTTTTATTTGCTTCTCCATATTATATGTTGCGATTATAATTGATGCTTTGATCATAGGATAATTTATCGGTAGGATAGTAATTCTTTATAGTTATAAATAAGGTTGTTGAGCTCAGAATTATTTTTAATATATCCTTTTAACATACCCAAAACAGTAGATAATTCATATGTGCATTGTAAATATGGGAATATGATAAAGACAGGATTTTGTTTTTTAATTGCTTTCAAAAGCCACCAACCATAAAAAATTTGTGGAAGAATTAAAATGTTAAAGAAAATAGATAATGGGTTAATGACAAATAAGATGATTAAAGATGAAATAACAAAAAAAGGAAAAGGAAATATTGGTGGAATTTTCTTTATTTTACTATAAAACTTTAGCAGTGATGTGCCTCTGGTGAATGGTTTTTTTATAAGGTTTTTGATTGAAAGTCGATGATCATGAAATAATGTAGCTTTTTTAGTACAAAGAAATGTACTATTCTTAATTGTTTTGTTGATTCTATAGCATAAATCTGTATCTTCTACACCACTTAAATTTTTATCCCAGCCTTTTACTTTCTTAAGAATTGATATGGGGAAAGAACAATTTGCTCCCCATATTTCTCCGACTTTGAATACTGTTTTTGATGTTTGCATATTGGGAGAAAACATGTTTCTTAAATAAGAGTAAAACCGCATAAAGAGGCTCTTACTTGTTACATATGAGATAGGTGAAGGATTGGCATAACCTGTGGCATCCATGTAGTAGTCAACAATACTTGTTGCCTGTTTGTGTAATTTAATAAATCCTGCAACTCCAGAAAGATTTTGATACCCATATTTTTTATACACATTATCTAATTCCTTTAACCAATTTTTATCTGCATAGCAATCATCATCAAAACAAATATAAATTTTTCCTTTCGCTGTATACAAACCAGTGTTTCTTGCTTCTGCCAGTCCACTATTTGTTTTATGCTGTATGAGTCTAACAGGGAATTTCTTAACTAACTCTATTGTTGAATCTGTTGATCCATCATCCACGACAATAATTTCATACCTGTCCTTAGGAAAGTTTTGGTTCACTAGTGATTTTAGACATTGTTGGATATGTCTCTCTCTGTTATATGTGCAGAGAACTATACTATAGATAATATTCTGTTTCATATTTTGATTAGCTTTCATAGAAATCTCTAAGCTATTTAAGTACTGTAGTATACACTATAAGATCTATAAAAGCAAGATGAATCTGATTAAGTTACCCCAAATCAGCCTCGATGTTGAATATCTCATAGTAATATGGTAAAATAGTTGGAGGAAATTATGCTAAAAAAGTATTATCGGTATTTCATGGATGATCCTCTTTACCAAAATTCCATTTACGGCATGGCAAGTACGTTTATGGTGGCGTTTTTCGGGTTCTTCTTCTGGATTATCGCCGCAAGGCTATTTTCGCCTGAACATGTTGGTATAGCAACGACACTTATTTCGGTTATGACATTAATTAGTAATTACAGTTTGTTGGGTTTCAATATTAGTCTTATAAGATATCTGCCGACATCAGGTGAAAGAAATGAGAAGATTAATTCAGTTATTATGCTTGTTTCTCTTTCATCCATCATTATAAGTATTGTGTTTTTAACCTTTTTACATATTTTCTCACCACAATTACTCTTTCTTCAGAAACATCTTTTGTACTTTTTTACCTTTATCCTTTTTGTGATTGGTTTGACCCTTAATACGATTATTGATAGCATTTTTATCGCATATCGTGCAGTCGGCAATATTTTGATAAAAAACATTTTATTAAGTGTTCTTAAATTAATTTTTCCTCTCTTTCTTGTTTTCTTCGGATCATATGGTATCTTTTCTTCAGTCGGTTTGGCTACACTCATCAGTATGGTTTTCGGATACGGAATTATTGCGGTGAGATATCATTTTAGACCTGTTTTGAGAGTTAACACAAAGATTATCAAACAAATGGGGAGATTTTCTCTGGGAAATTATATTGCTTACTTTTTAAATATTACCCCGACGCTTCTCTTGCCGCTCCTTATTATGAATACATTGGGTGCAAAAGTTGCCGCATATTATTATGTCGCTTCAATGATTCTTGGATTTTTGAGTGTTATTCCTTCTACAACCACCAATTCTTTATTGGCGGAGGGATCATATAATAATGCAGAATTACGACAGCATGTTATGAAAGCGTCAAAAATTATTTATTTCGTGCTTATTCCGGCCATAATCTTTATTGTGTTTTTTGGTAATTTTATTCTCAATGCTTTTGGAAAAAGTTATGCTGATGAAGCGTTTTCATTTCTGCGTATTGTCAGTATCTCCTCTCTTTTTATGGCAATCTCGTTTATTGGTAACGCGATTTTAAAAATCCGTCATCAGATACAAACTCTTATTATTACTAATATTTTTGGTGTCCTGGTTATTTTAGGATATGTATATTTCTTCCTTCGTTATAATTTGACCGGTATCGGGTGGGGCTGGTTAATCGGACAGGCGACGCTTGCTATATTATACGTTTTTATAGTGGGAAGGAAAGAGCTAGCGTTTATATTGTTTAAACGTATACGCAGCAGGTAATAAGGTATCCCCATTATCTTTCGCAATATTCCAGCTTTCAGGATAAGAAGATCGAGGGAGGAAAAGATAAGCTGTCGCACCTATCACACCTTTATTTCTATAGTCATATGTTGCTTTTAGAACGCCTTCATAGGTACTTTTCTGGAGATCTGGACTGCCTAAGGTATTTTGGTCTGTCAAAGTATCACCGTTACCTGCACCGAACTCTTCGATAAAGATTGGTTTTTTTGTATATTTTTTGATTGCATTGAGATAGACAGTTGCAAACTTATATGGTTCCGGGAAAGGGCCGTCTTTAGGTTTATCAAATCCATAAATGTGAACTGAATATATATCAACAATATCTTTAAGAAGTGGTACTGCTCTTGGATCGTGCCAGTAGTATTCCTCTTCACCTGTAGGCAGTTTATTGCCGCTATCTATTCCCCAACTACCAATTGTAACTTGCATCGTTGGACAAGCAGATTTGACGATTTCTGATGCATTT
The DNA here is from genome assembly GCA_964391315.1 of uncultured Gammaproteobacteria bacterium. Taxonomy (GTDB): domain Bacteria; phylum Patescibacteriota; class Microgenomatia; order Levybacterales; family UBA12049; genus DATIGJ01. Next base: position 23,594 of record CAYMJR010000005.1, read on the forward strand.
TTTAATTTTTGGAGATTTGTATCTGATAAAATTGGCTCATTTCGAATATCAACAGCCAAAATATTTGAGAATGAACACAAATTTGAGTCAACGACGTAATGTCGTACAAAATCAGGATAGGAATCAGGAATATCCTTGCTAAAGAATTCACTATCTTGACTGTTTGATTCAACAAGAATCACTGCGTACATACCCTTAAGTCGCATTTTTTCTAGTACTTCCTGCCATTGGTTTTGCGTATATGATTTTGTTATTGTTCCATTTGTTGGGCTGGTAATATTGGTGATACGCAGAGTGTTCATCCCCAGATTCGATGCTAAATCAATAAGGTCTTCTCCTTTACTGTTGACGACATACTTACTTGATTCTGGAAGCAGTTGACTCATATCAACAGTCGCTCCGATATATTGTTGTGGACGGATTTTTAAGAGATATTTGCTTTGCGCAATAAGCCCTTCACGAAAGAAAAATGCAGTTATGAATAGTAAGATAACAATAAGGAATAAAAATTTTTTCACGTAGTGTCATTATACACTACAAGAGGCAATTTATAAAAAACAAAAGAGGTGTAATTATCGATATATTCGTGTTCCTCCATTATTATAAATGAGGTTTTTATTTTGATTGAGTATATCGATCGGAAAATGATAATAGATTGGCGCACCCTGGACATATACCATGACCTGACCAGTTGCCATATTTGAATGACTTAGATATACATAGGAATTTATTCTAATAGTTGAAGGGATAATTCCATCTACAGAATATACGTTGCCATAGGTATGGAATTTATTGCCGGTAAACCAGTCTGATTGAATCGGTATTTTTTTATTATAATTTTTTAGTAACCAATTAATCGAAGTAATTTCATCCTTGTGGGTATAGTATGCTTCATAATAAAATCCGCTGTTTGCAAGATTTAATTGCCCATAATAACCTCCTGTTGCTTGTGGAATAAATCCGGATAAGAATAAAAAGAAAAAGATGAAGGTCAATGAAAGAAGATATATTTTTATTCCTCTATGAATTTTATCAAAGATGCTAAACAGTGATAATGCCCCAATGATGAGCGGGATTACAAGTAATAGCAATCCTTGTTGCAGAAGTCGAAGAATCCCATAACTGATAGAACTTCCAGGTAAAACAGTTTCGCCAACAAGAATTCCAAAGAAGACAACGGTTATAAGCAAATGTTCTTTTTTGAATCTTTTAATATATTTTTTGTACCAGAAGATTGCAAGAAATCCGATGACGATAAATAACTGCATAATCTTTGCATAGATGTCTTTGATGGAATTGTTAAAGGAAAAAACATCAATTTTATAATTGGTAAGATTTGTGCCTAATGGAGTAAGAGGTTGTTTTATTTGTGAGCCGCTTGACAGTGCATATTTACTGTAAATGGTTTCATCAAGAAATGCGCTATTATCATTAAATTTTCTGACAAATTTTGTGAAATCATCCACATACTGTTTTAATAATTTAGAGTCATCTGGTTTCTTTTTGTTAATCAAACTATATGAAGCAGGATCGTTTTTTTCCTGACTAATATCTTTTTTTATTAAATCTTTTTTAATATTATTTATTGTCTCTACGATTCCATTTGATGTATTGGTGATGCCGAAGTTCCATGTGACTGTTACTGCGAGTAAGAGAGCTATCATGCCAAAATGTAAATTTGCTTTATCATGTTCTATGCCAAGTTTATTATCAATTATGGTGATGATATTTTTGATTTTTGGATGTTTATGAACAAATGTCATAATGAAGTATGATATTGAGGTAATAAGGAAAAGTGTCAAAGTAATATATGTAGTTGAGTAGTGTGAAAAGGTTAAACCCAGACCAAACAGCAAAAATAAAGTCCATTTTATTTTTAAAGAGAACCCTTGGGTAAATAAGGTATTGAGAAGTAAGGCAAAAAAGAGCAATGCAATTTCCTGTCTGTTTAGCATTGGCATATCTACCATAAAGGTTGGAAGCGACATGATGATAAATGTTCCCAAAAATGCAAGAAATGGGTTGATAAATTTCTTAAGAAATAAATAAGTGATGACCGGGAAAAACGCAAAAATAATTTGATTTATTACTTTAAAAACAGAAAGGTCCGGAATATGGGTGATTGTCGCGATAATAGTCGGTAGAATCGTAATACTAAGACAAGCTGTATAAGGATTTGGAAATGCTGACATATTCCATATATGATGTAGCTTTGTTAATTGGAAGACATAGTATTCAAGATAAATATCATGGCCTGTGATATACCATCCTCGAAGCGACGTCATCAATAGAAGTGATAGTCCAATCATCAACGCTGAAAGAGGAAATATTTTTTCATTTATTTTGTCCCGTAAAATAGTCAAAAGAAGTACAAACAGCGCGATAAAACCGAGCATATACATGGTGAGTGTGTTGGAATCATTACTGTTAATTCTGATAGCACCAAGGATACTGAGTATAGGAAATACACATGGAATAAGATAAGAGAGTAGACTTCTTTTAAAAGATACTTTTTCTAGAAATAAGGGGAATGGTGTATTTCTATTAAAAAGATATACCCATAAAAGAAGAAAAAGTGTATTGCACGAGATAAGAATGGGTAAAAATGATAAGGGGCTATTGATCCTTAATAAAGGAAGGAATGCGTTGATAGTTAAACCCAACAGCATCAATAGTACGAGACTGAGTCCCAGGGAATAGGTTAGAACTTCCCAAAAATCCCGGGATTTTGGATAAAAAATCCATAACAACAAAAATCCTGGTAAGAGCAGTAAAAATAACGTGGAAAAAATTTGGGTAATGTAAAAATAGTTGATTTGGAAAATCAAGAGAAGATTAACTCCAACTCCAAATCCTAACAAAGTTAGTAATAATTTTCGTTGCGAAGAGAGTTTATTTATATTTATTTTCATAGTTAATTTCCCCCTAACTGAATATACAAATTTTCTAACTTAAGAGACAGTGCTTTCCAACTATAAATACGAGATGAGTTTTTTTGCGAGTAGTATATTTTTTTCGTCCGATCTTCTTTATTCATTACTGAATTACTGAGTACTTTTGTTAAATCTTCAATATTGCTATGTTCCGCAATATATCCTGCTTTACCATAGGATACGTATAAAGGAAGATCTCCTACGTTGCTTACAACCGGTACTGCTCCAAATTGCATATATTGAAACACTTTCATATTACTGCATGCTTTTTGTGTTTCTTCATTTGGCATATAGGAATACCCGATGTCCCCTACGCGAACATACTTATATAATTCATTTTGAGGAATACGTCCCAAAAATTCAATATGATGTAAATTGAGTTTTTTTGCCAGATTCTTAAAATAGGGTAAGTATGTTCCGTCTCCAATAATTCTTACCGAAGGGTATATTTTCTTCTCTTTCATGTCTTTTACAGCCATAAAAAGAGGTTCAAGAATGTTAATTCGATTAATATTACCAATAAAAATAATTCTCTTCTCTGAAATTTTCCCTGGTACTATTTTATAGTTGATCATAAATTCTGCTCCGTTTGGTATATGTTTGACAATTTTGTTTCTATCTTGGGATGAATACAATGTTTGTAAGTATTTTGATCCTGTCACAATTGCTGATGCGTATTTCACAAGAATTTTTTCGGATAGTTCTACAAGTTTAATTTTAAGTGGCGGATTTTTTTCAATTTTCATTACTACACTATCAAGGTCATCTGTATCAAAAATAACTATTTTTTTCCGTGTTAATTTAAGAAATAATCCAAGAATGGTTATTGGTGTTGCTTTATATATATGAATTATATCTGGATCCATTTTATGGAGTAGGTAAATTGTGGAAAGAATGTAGGGAATTAGCCCCAATTCAAATGGTAATATTTTCATCTGGAGAGGGCGAATGATTTTTACTTCATCAATCTCCGTAATTTCTTCATCTTTAAATTTTGAATATTTATCAAATCTCGGTGAAAAAATTGATACGTTATGTCCTCTATTTACAAATTCTTTCGCAAAAGCAAGGCATCGGTAAGAAATGCTGCTTTTAATTGTTCCTGATGTAATAAACGCTATTTTCATATTACTTAAGAATGTTATTTATTGTGTTGTATGTCTGGTTTACTTTTGTATTCCATACATACGATTTATACACATCCCGCAAACCTTGCTCTCCAAGTCTTTTTGCTAACAAGTCGTCATTGATAATTGTTTTGATAGCGTTCGTTAAAGCATCTGTATTTTTTATCGGCACCAGTAGTCCATTCTTTTTGTTTTTAATAATTTCAGGAATACCGCCCATTCTCGTTCCTATAACAGGGGTTTTACAAGCCATTGCCTCAATCAATACCATTCCAAAACTTTCCATAGGAGCGATTGATGGTAAAACCAAGATCGCGTTTTTTTGCATCTCCCGCACTATATCTTGGCCGGATTTAACACCTAAAAACCTTACATTTTTTTGTTTGATATTGATTTTTTCTCCAATTATAGTAAGTTTTACATTTGGAAGCTCTCTCATGGCGTTAAGCAAATAAGGGAGACCTTTTAGAGGATAAACATTTGCGTATCTACCTACAAAAAGAACACTCTTTTCTTTTTTCTTGCGGGAAGGTTTGAATTTATTTATATCAACCGCTGGTGTAATTACAACACTTTTTCTACTGTAAGGATTGACAATAGTGTCTTTAACAAATTGAGAGGCACAGATGATTTTGTTTGCTCTTTTGAACATTCCTGAGAGAAAGAGTTTTTCATATATCCCGATAATAAAATCAAAAAATACTTTTCCTTTTTTCATTGAACCGGCATGATATGTAAGCACAAAAGGAATCTTTCCTGAAGTACGAGATGCTATGTCTGCGATGAAAGGTACAGGTGCGTGACCATTGATGATATCCGGTTTCTCGTTTGCAATTATTTTCTTAATTTTCCAATACCAGAATGGATTAATAGGCGTATTAGATAATTTGAAAAGTCGACCAAGGCGGTAAATTTTTATACCTCCAATTGTTTCAACAATATCTGTGCGGTTTTTGTGATTTGACGTGATGACAATGACATTCCATTTATATCGTTTTTTCAGCCCGATACTAAGATTATAGGCATAATTTTCAAGTCCCCCCATTTTTGGGTAAAAGTATGGTGTAACTATTAATAACTTCATTGCTCATATACCTCCTCCACCTTTTTTGCTAGGATGTCCCAGTCATAGTTTTTGACACTATGGATATAGTCTTGAGATGATTGTTTTGCTGATAAATATTTGGTGACTTTTTCAGCAAGTTTCCTTTCATCAAGCTGTACTGTATCTCCATTTCTTCCCTTTGTGATAAGATCTTTTGTTGCATTATCTGGGTGGTCTATTGTGATCACAGGTAGTCCTGACGCATTTGCTTCAAGCGCGACAATACCAAATCCTTCTCGAGTCGAAGGAAATGCAAAGACTCTTGATGACTTCATGAGTGCATATAGATCTGTGTGCTCCGGGATAAAGTCATAAAAAATGACATTTTTTTGTAAACCTAAAGAATCAGATAATCCTTTAAGTTTCATTTCTTCAGGGCCTTTGCCTACAACAACGCAGGTAATGTTTGGATAATCTTTTTTCAAAAGAGCAATCGATCGGATCAGGAAATCAACGTTTTTATTTGATAAAAGTCTTCCCGCGAAGATAACGTCTGATTTCTTTTTTGCAGGTTTTACTTTTTGGATTTCATCCAAGTTAATGCCATTTGGGATGACAACAATATCCGTTTTTATTTTTAAATCTGAAATAAGTTTATTTTTTGTGTGCTCTGATACAGCAATAATTTTATCCGGCATTCGCGCACTAAGCCATTCTACAATATATGAGATATTCCCAAGAAGTCCCATATATTTTACCCAATATTTTCTACCCCAGACTTCATTCCATGTAGCATAGAGTGGTTTTTTCTTTACAAGACACACAAGTTTGAGTGGGAAAAGTACCATATGAGGCATATGGTCAACATCCATCACATCAAAATCTTCTTTGATCAGCTTAAAACAAGCAAGTGCAAAAATAATACCTTCTTTAATGGATCGTCTTTTTCCTGAATAAAGTGGATATAATTTACTAATTGCATGAAGGTGAACTCCATTTTCGATGCGATGATTTTCTTTCTGCTCATTTTTTTTCTGTCTTTCTCTGCTCGCAGTCTGATTCGGTTTTTCCCACCAATGCATACAATAAAGATGTACATTATGGCCTGCCTGTGCAAGTCTCGTACTTAGTTCATAGATACGTTTCTCTTTCCCGCCTTTGTTATAGGGATAAATAGCATCAGATACCATTGCAATAGTAATTTTTCTTTTCATAGGGAATATTATTCTGTTAACCAATTCAATTTGAAATACTTTACTGTATTTCTCTTTGGAGACCATCGAAGATTCTTGATACACATATAAAGTATTTTTAAACCATCATTGATTGCATCAATTTTTGATTGTCCTTCTCGTTCATCATAAGTAATTGGAACAGAATATATTTCAAAACCGAGTTTGGTCATCTTGATAATCATTTCCATTTCAATTTCAAATCCTTCTGATTCAAGATATGGGATAAGTTTATCAATTACTTCTTTTTTCCATGCAAAAAATCCACTGAGGACATCAGTCGTATTTGCTCGATAAAATTGTCTAACGAGAAAAGTATATCCCCAATTAGCAACTCTATTTTGAAACTTGAGAGAATTTTTACGCATTTTTCCTCCCAATCGTGAACCGATGATTACGTCACAAAAATTGTGCATCAATGGCTCTATAAGACGAAGCGTTTCGTGCGCTTTGTATGTATTATCTCCATCAAGCATGACAACGTGAGTTGTATCTGGACTAATTGATTTAAATCCAGCAATGATGGCGTGTCCTTTTCCTTTTTTATATTCATCAATAACAATTGCTCCTTTTTGTGTTGCAATTTCGTACGTACGATCAGTGGAGTTATTGTTGATGACGATAATCTCTACGGTAAAACCAAGCCTTCTGAGTGTTTTTGTTGGTACATCATCAATAACACGGCCGATACCTTTTTCTTCATTATGGCAGGGAATTAAAATAGTAATTTTTTTATTTAGTTTCATTAACAGCCCTTTCTATCCAAAAAGAGATTTCTTGATTTTTTTTCGGTAAAGAAACAACAACTTTCATACGGTCATGATAAACAGGATAAGTAAAATGTTCAGTAATTGTTTCTGATTGATTGCTTTTAACAAATATTTCCCCCGTATCTATGACTGATTTTTTTTGTTCAACGGAATAAATTTCATATGAATAATTCATATCTTTGTTCTCAAGATTATGAACAGTAAATGAAAATGAATAGAGGTTTGATGTAGGGTTATTGTACCAGTCATATTGACCAGGATATGCAAGCTTAGTGGGAAGGTTATTATGATTTTCAAAATAAAGTTCTGTAAAATATTCGGGTTGTTCTATGCCATTTATCATCTGTTGTAGAACAATAAAGAGGGATACAGAAATTAAGACAATGAGCAATATCGTAGTCAATGTACGTTTATTATTAAATTTAGATATTAATTGTTCTTTTAAAAATTCAATTCGTCTCATAGTGATGTTCTATTGAGTTTAAGAAAATTATTAAGGTCTTTTTCAGTTATCCTATATGATCTACCAAGTCTTATGGCTACTAATTGTTTGCTCTTAATATATGTATAGACTGTGATAAGGCTGAGCTGCAGTTGGTCAGCAACCTGTTTAGGTGTCAAAAGAGTAATATTTTCGTTAGAGTTAATCATGTGAAATCTTATTAACCTATAAGATATCATGGAGGTCTATCTTTGTCAATAGTTTAGTATAAGATAATTAAACTTTATTATTTCTTTTAATAATTCTATTAATTAGGACTAAGATTATTAAAGAATTATTAAATTATCTATATCCTAATATTTTTGAAGTGATACATTTTTGAACTACCATACATAATTTTTCATTAAGCTTCTTCTGGAATTTGATGAAATAACCAACTCATCTATTGTCTGACCTGACAAAGCCCTAATGATGAAATTAGCCTCAACTATCGAGTGAGCATATTTATTACTCAAGAAGCCTTTAAGGCTAATGAGTAAAAAAAATCTCCAAAAATATTTTACTAACTTGACTCAGGCTCATTAAATGATATAATACTATAAGCTCAAAACAGGTATGGAAGAAGAGCTAACTATTATGAATGAATCACACAATTACAGTATAATGAGAGGGTCATCTATCAAGCACAAAAAAAGACAGTACGTTACACACACGACACTTCCCTCTTATCTTTCCGCGGTACAGACTTTTTCGTGGGGACAGAGAATCACAATCTTGGTGTTTCTTTCCCTGATGTTGGGAGGATTCTTCTTCTCTCCGTTAGTAACCTTACAGTTATTGGTTGGGTTTATTAGTATCCTCTATTTTTCTGACACACTTTTTAACTTTGTTCTGACATTTCGAAGTATTCATAAACCGACTGAAATTATTGCAAGAAAGAAAGAGTTACAATCTCTCAAAGATGAAGATCTGCCTGTTTATACAATTCTTTGTCCATTATATAAAGAATCACATATTATCCCGCAGTTTGTTAAAGCGATTGCAAATCTTGATTATCCCAAAGATAAATTAGATGTCATTCTGTTGTTGGAAGAAGATGATACGGAATCTATCGAGAATGTATCACAGATGCATCTCCCCTATTATTTTAGAACAATTGTCGTTCCTGACTCACAACCAAAAACTAAACCAAAAGCGTGTAACTATGGGTTGTCTTTTGCCAGCGGAGAATATCTAGTTATTTTTGATGCTGAAGATATGCCAGAACCATCTCAGCTGAAAAAAGCATTAATTGGTTTTCAAAAGGTTCCTTCAGAAGTTGTTTGTCTTCAAGCAAAACTAAATTATTACAATGCTCGTCAAAATGTATTGACTCGCTTTTTTACTGCCGAATATTCATTATGGTTTGATTTAACACTCACTGGTCTGCAATCATTTAATTCAACAATTCCATTGGGCGGAACAAGTAACCATTTCAAAACAAAAGTGTTACAAGAGCTTGAAGGGTGGGATCCATTTAATGTGACAGAAGATGCTGATTTGGGAGTACGACTTTTTAAAAAAGGATATAAAACAGCAGTTATTGATTCAACAACGTATGAAGAAGCAACAAGTAAAATAAAGAACTGGATCCGTCAGCGATCCCGATGGATTAAAGGGTATATGCAAACCTATTTGGTGCATATGCGATCGTGGAAGTCATTTATTAAAGAACAAGGGATAGTACATACTGTTATTTTCCAATTGACTATTGGCGGTAAACTGCTTTTTCTTTTAGTCAATCCATTGATGTGGATCATTACAGCTGGATACTTTTTTGCCTATCCGCTTTTTGGCCCGACAATTGAAAGTATTTATGCTGGCCCTATTGCTTATCTTGCTGTTTTTTCATGGATTTTTGGTAATTTTCTTTTTCTCTACTATTACATGTTGGGATGTGCAAAAAGAAATCAATGGGATTTGATGAAATATGTTTTTTTGATTCCATTGTATTGGGGTATGATGAGTATTGCCGCAGCAATGGCATTGTACCAACTTATCTTTAAACCCCACTATTGGGAAAAAACAGTCCATGGATTTCATTTGCAAAAACGACAACCTTCGGCAATACTAGTTATTGCACCTGTCTTGCAACCTAGTTTACCGGCAGCGCCTAGACAAGCATTTATTCCTGCACAAAAGATCTTTGCATTCTTTTCTGCTCGAAATGAACAAGTGACAACACTTTTCTGGCAAACATTACCGATTGTTTCATTATTGGCTCTTGATGTTATTGTCGCAAAGTTATTCCTGCCAGCAGATACAGCGCAGCAATATTTCTTCCTTTCGATGACAGGTAAAGCTCTTGCAATGATTATGCAAGGAATCGCCCATATAACAAATGGATTGTTTGCAAAGCGCAAAAAAGCGGTTAACCGATTTTATGATTTGATTTTTTCTGTTTTCCTTTTCCAATGGATAGCCTTTATTCTTTTTGGTTATGAGGGAAGTCAGACACTTCCGTTAATCTTTGGAGACACAGTTTTCGCGATTCTTCCTTATTTGTCTTACTATCTTTTTGCAATGATGTGTTTTGGTATCTCACTGGTATTTATCCGCTATCACACAAAAAAAAGACAATATACATTTGCCTTTGTATCACTTGCTCTCATGCTGTTGCAAGGTATATTTTTCATAATGACAAAAGCAACTATCCAAGAGCTTGCTGTCGTTTCGGCATATTTTGGAACCGTTAATCTTATCGCGATGATTTTTCTCCATATCCAACGAGACACTGTTGCTATTGTTCAGAACAATATTAACAGTTTACTTTCTATCTTTAACAGATCTATTCCAGTAAAAGCATGGAAGGAAAAACGTATGCGAATATTAATTTTTAACTGGCGTGACACCAGACACATTTGGGCAGGAGGAGCAGAAGTCTATGTCCAAGAACTTGCTAAACGGTGGGTAAAAGATGGTAATCAGGTAACACTTTTTTGTAGTAATGACAATCATAATCCTTCAGATGAAAGAATCGATGGTGTTCATATCATCAGACGTGGAGGTATGTATACTGTGTATCTATTTGCATTGTTATATTATCTTTTTTCATTCAGAAATAAATATGATGTGATCGTTGATTGTGAAAACGGTATTCCATTCTTTACTCCGCTTTTTACAAGAAAACCAGTCATTTTGGTTGTTCATCATATTCATCAGCAAATATTCCGAGCTTTCTTGAAATTTCCATTGCGACAGATTGCAGCATTTCTTGAAGGGGAAATGATGCCATATGTGTATCGAAATAAGGTTATTGTTACTGTTTCCGAGTCTTCAAAACAAGAAATTCTTGGTTTGAAATTTATTGAGAATGAAAAAATTGAAGTTATCCATAACGGTGTGGATAGCACATTTGCAACCTTGGAACCGAAAACGATTTATCCATCATTTATTTATGTTGGACGATTAAAAGAATATAAAAAAATTGATATAGCAATTAAAGCATTTGCCGCGTTTCATAAAGAATATCCTGATGCACGATTATCAATTGTAGGTTCGGGTGAAGAAGATAAAGCGCTTGAAAAACTTGTAGCCAAACTTTCATTGGCGGAACATGTGACCTTTTTTGGACGAGTATCAGAAAAAAGAAAAGCAGAATTGTTGGCACAAAGTTGGGCTATGATTCAGCCTTCCCAAATTGAGGGATGGGGTTTAACTGTCATTGAAGCAAATGCTTGTGGTACGCCGGTGATTGCATCAAATGTTAATGGGTTGAAAGATTCAGTTGTTGATGGGCAAACAGGTATTTTGGTTCCTGTAAATAATATTCATGGATTTACTGATGCGATGAAGCTGATTGCAAGTAATACTGTGTATCGAAATACACTATCCAAAAATGCTTACAGCTGGTCGAAAAAATTTGATTGGAATACCAGTGCAAATGAATTCTATCGGATAATTGGGAGAAGTCTAGATAAACAGATATGGAAAAATTTAGACAAACAGAGATCTCGATATCTTGCTGCTCCTAAAAAAGAGATGGCATATGCAGTAGTAAATACCCTTCAAAAGGTAGAGACGAATGCTGTAGAATAATTGTATAAGGGCTTCTCTTATCCGTGTAACAATAAAAATGATGAGCTATAAAAATATTATTATAAATAGTGTTACTACCTTAATTATCGTCTTATTATTGTCGACTATTTTCTTATTTATAAAAGGAAATAAGCTAGGAAATCAACTATTTTACCAGTCAGATTTAAATACCACAATTACAGGCCCTTTCGAAGCATCGAATAGTACTTCACGCTATGCGCTTACGAAATCAATCGTCGATAATCATTCGCTCGTGCTCACTAAAAGCCTTGCACGATTTTCTTCTCCTGACGTAGCCTTATATAAGGGAAAATATATTTCACTTTTCACTCCCGGTGTTTCATTTATTGGAGTTCCTTTTTATATTGTTGGCCTTAATTTAGGTATACCTCAGTTGGCTACCTTCTTTGCTACAACTTTAGTTGCAATTATTAATGTGATCCTCATTACTTATATTGTAAAAAAAATCACGAATTCTCTTATTTCAGGAATACTAGGAGGGGCATGTTTCCTTTTTGCAACAAACGCATTAGCTTACTCTCTAACTTTTACACAACACCACTTTAGCGTTTTGATTCTTTTATTAAGTATTATCATCTTACTTCATAGATCTTCTTTCATAAATAATGTTATATTAGGAATTCTTTACGGAATTGGACTTCTTATTGATATACCAAACGCAATTTTACTTTTTCCGATATTGGTCTCTGTTATTTATAAACAATTTGAAATTGATGTCAAAGAGTCAAAAGTACTGTTAGGAATAAAACTTAACATAATTGGTTTGTTAATCGGTATACTTCCTTTGCTTGGAATTTTTGGATGGTATAATGTTTCAACAACTGGCTCATATACAAAACTTGCTCAGTTTATTGGACGTACTACTTCATTTAATGTTGCTACACAAAATAAACCTACTCCTGCTACATCTAGTGTACCTCAAGGAGTACTTCACAATATCGGGATGAATTTGCCTTTTAATACGAGATCTGAATTAGTGGGTATGTATACGCTTCTCATTAGTAAAGAACGCGCATGGTGGTATTATAGTCCAGTCATTTTTGTTGGATTTTTAGGTTTTTTTGTGCTCTATAAGAATGAAGAAACCAGATCAATAAGTTCACTATTATTATCAATTGTGCTTTTTAATATCCTTATTTATTCTATGTTTGGTGATCCATGGGGAGGATGGGCTTTCGGTCCACGGTACCTCATCCCAGCAGAGGCAACTCTTGCAATTGGTATTGGTGTAGCTTTATCTAAATATAGAAAAAATCATATTTTCATAGTAATTTTTATGTTACTCCTCATATATAGTTTGTGGGTAAACAGTCTTGGTGCAATAACAACGGTTTTAATTCCACCCCAATCAGAAGCACAACATCTTGTAACACCAATCCCATATACATATTTTTATAATTTACAATTTATTTCAAAAAATATTTCTAGTTCACTCTTTTATAATTTATTCTTATCTAGATTAGTATCTGTTCAAACATTTTTATACAGCATACTTATTATCTTTCTTCTGTTATTTTCAGGCCTTTATACATTTTTATTATTTGAAAAAAGGAAATAACCAATAATGAGTAAAACAATTTATTTACCAATCGATAAAAACTTCCTTAGAAACCTCTATGTGTTTTGTCGCAAATATGCAACGGCAATACTTATCGTCGTACTTACTGTTATTTCAACATTAAGTTTCATTTTTTTTTATAAAAATGGATTAGGACTTGCATATAATGATGCGAGGTCACATCTTGATATTGGTAGACGTGTTGTTGAAGGACTAAAACCAGGAATTGCACAGCTCGGAAGTGTATGGCTACCGCTCCCCCATCTTTTGATGATCCCAACGATTTGGAATGACTTTATGTGGCATTCTGGCCTTGCAGGTGCGCTCCCTTCAATGATTTCGTTTATTGCAACAGGTTTGATTATTTATAAATTTTTAGAAAGAATTTCTGTTAATGTATTTGGACGACTTGTTGGTGTTTTTGTGTTTGTCGTCAATATCAATATTTTGTATATGCAATCAACAGCGATGACTGAACTTCTATTGATTGCGACAATGACAATGGGTTGTTATGAACTATTGATGTTGCATAAAGAAGAAACGTTTTTCCGGTTAGTAAAAGCAGCATTTTGGATCATGCTTTCGACATTGATTCGATATGATGGATGGTTTCTTTTTATTGTTGCTGCTTTGTTGATAGCATTTCACAGTATACGAAGATTTGGCTATAAAACAGCAGAAGGGGTGCTTGTTCTTTTCTGTACTCTTGGAGGATTTGGTATTTTTCTTTGGATCCTCTGGAATCAACTTATTTTTAAGGATCCTCTTTATTTTATCTTTGGTCCCTATTCAGCAGCTGCACAACAGGCACAGCTTGCAGCAGCTGGCGTTCTTGCTACCAAACATAATTTGGCTTTTTCAATACAAACTTATATTTACGCGTTAATTTATAACTCAAGTCTTTTTCTTGTCATTACCAGTTTGGGTGGTGCTTTTTTTCTCTGGTTTAACAAAAAAATTCCTGGGAGTATGCGTATTGCGACAATTGCCTTAATAGCTCCCTTTTTTTTCAATATTTTAGCACTTTATTTAGGACAGTCTGTATTATTTGTCCAAGGACTGTCTGGAAACTCCTGGTTTAATGTACGGTATGGATTGATGATGGTTCCAGCGATTGCGATTTTTACTGGCTATCTAGCTGGTAAACTTTCTTATATTCGATGGACTCTTGTAGGTCTTATTTTCCTCGTATGCTTTTTTATGTTTGCAAATGCTGATGCTGTGACGCTCGATGATGCTCGTGTTGGTGCAAGTGGTAAAAATGTTACAGAGGTAAGTGGTTGGTTGAAGACACATGTACCCGGAAATAATGGATATATATTGATTTCTGTTGCGTCACATGATGCGATTGTTTTCTCTTCAGGGCTTCCAATGAGTAGATTTATTCATGAAGGGACAGGTCAGTATTGGGATTTGGCTACTGCTCATCCTGATCGCTATATTCGCTGGATTATTCTTCGAACGTATGATAAAAATGATCTCACCTATCGATCCTTAGAATTTAATACCGCTTTTGCAAAAGACTATACATTAGTGAATCATTTCCCCTTTGCTGATATTTATGAGCTTAAGCCAGCATATATTGATAAATTGGAGCCGCTTCCAGTATTGCTCGATAATAAATAAACTCAGCTAAAATGGTATACTGAATGTAGTATGAAGAAGATTATTATCTTTCTTATTATCACCATTATATTATTTACTGTTGCAACGTATCTTCCCAAGACACTGCAATTTAATCTATTTCATCTATTGAACAGGCAACAGTGGGAGATACGATCAATAGATACCATGAAATATTCTCGTGACTCGGCAGGGGTTGCATTGCATGATCCAAAGTTTGATGAGGTAATAGATGCCCATGTGAAACGAATCGCAGATACGGGAGCAAATTATGTCGCAATTGATACGCCATATGATGAGGAGTTTGTTCCTGTCCTAAAGGAATGGGTTGCTGCAGCGCGAAAATATCATTTGCATGTTTGGTTCCGCGGTAATTTTTCCGGATGGGAAGGATGGTTCGATTATCCCCGCATAAGTCGCGAAGTTCATACGCTCAAAACAGAGGATTTTATTCTTTCGAATAAAGATTTATTTGAAGATGGTGACATCTTTAGTTCCTGTCCAGAGTGTGAAAACGGTCAACCTCTCGCCTATGGCGATGCAAAACAATTACAATCATATCGCAGCTTTCTTATCTCCGAATATCAGGTGACAAAAAAGGCATTTTTCCAAATAGGAAAAGATGTCCATGCAAATTATTTTTCAATGAATGGTGATGTTGCGAGAGCAGTGATGGACCGCGAGACGACAAAATCATTAGATGGTATTGTCGTGATTGACCACTATGTAAAAACATCAGAGCAATTAGTGGCTGATGTGAAATCGCTTGCAGAGCAAAGTGGTGGAGAAATTGTGCTTGGAGAGTTTGGCGCTCCAATTCCAGATATTCATGGTTCGATGACAGAATCAGAGCAAGCGCAATGGATTAATGACGTTATGAAGCAAGTAGCAGAAATACCGCAAGTAAAAGGAGTTAATTATTGGGTTGATCAAGGCGGTTCAACAGCATTGTGGAATCAAAATGATACTCCCCGGCTTGCTGTTTCGGTCATTACAAAATATTACTCTCAAAGAAAATAGAGCCTATGATTCGCGCGAGAAAGAAAGTAATTTTCTCATCCTATGATGATGTGCATAATCCATATTACGGTGGAGGTGGTGCACATGCAGTTACAGAAGTTGCAAAAAGGCTGGCACCCTTTTTTGACGTTACTATTCTCACCGCCAATTATCCAGACGCGAAAAATATCCGAGAAGATGGTGTTAGATATAAAAGAGTTGGTCCCTCATTTGTTGGGCCTAAAGTTGGACAACTTATTTTTTCTTTTTTACTTCCCTGGTATGTCGTACATGAAGAGTATGATGTATGGCTTGAAAGCTTTACTCCCCCATTCTCAAGTTCCTTTCTACCGCTCTTCACAAAAAAGCCTGTTATCGGTCTTGTTCATATGCTAGCAAGCGAAGATATGGAACGCAGATATAAATTACCTTTTCATCTTATTGAGGATTTAGGACTAAAAACATACAGATATTTTCTTGTACTAAGTACCATGTTCAAAAAAAAGATACAAAGAATTAATACACATGCAACAATTTTTGTCATTCCAAATGGTATAGATAAGATTATCTATAAAAAAAATGAAAAAAAAGAAAAATATCTCTTATTCTTAGGACGAATTGAGTATGATCAAAAGGGTCTTGATCTAGTAATCGAATCATACCGCAAGATTGCTGATAAGCTACAAACAAAGTTAGTAATTGCTGGATCAGGATTGCCAAGAGATGTCACCCGGCTAAAACAGCTTATTCATAGCTATCAGCTGCAAGATAAAGTGGAGCTTGTTGGTAAGGTTACAGGAAAAGAAAAAGATCGTTTGATAAAAAATGCTATGCTCCTTTTAATTCCTTCACGGTATGAGACATTTTCTCTCGTGGTGCTTGAAGCAATGGCCTATGGTAAACCAGTTGTTTCTTTTGCAATTGATGGACTAACATGGCTCCCAAAAGATTGTATTTTGCAAGTAGAGCCGTTTGATGTTGATGCATACGCTCAAGCTATATATCATCTTGCCACGCATAAAAAGTTGCGAAGACAATATATTTCACGCAGTCAAGAAATTGTTCATGATTATTCCTGGACGGTTATTTTTAAACAATATAAAGACTTAATCGATCAACTCGTTTCAAATTATGACTGACACGACTATACAATCAATTCTGACTGAAAAAAAACCATGTTATTTTATTTCTCCTCATTTTGATGATGCGATATTTTCTGCTGGTGCATTAATTCAGTATTTATCGAAAGAGACAAACATTACAATTATTAATGTATTTACTAAAGCAAATACATTGACAACATTGTCAGCAATAATGTATCTACGACAATGCGGTTACACAAATGCTTTACAACTCTTTGCTGACCGTGAACAAGAAGACAAGCGTGTATTTACGGGAATAGCAAAACACGTCATTAATCTTGGATTTACTGACGCATTATGGCGGGAGAAATATACGAAGTCTTCTTTCTCGCAGTTTTTTCCTTTCTTCGCTGAATTACAAGTTATCTACCCAACATATAAATTTCATGTTAGCAAAGGAATCATCGCAAAAGAAGATAAACAAACACAAACTGCTATTGCAACAAAACTAAGAGAACTTATTGTCGATCCTAATGCAGTTATTTTTTGCCCGTTTGGGTTTGGAAATCATGTCGACCATGTAATAACAAGAAAAGCGAGTGAAGATACTTTTCCTCAGCTTATTTATTGGGCAGATTTTCCATATAGCAATGCACTTGAAAAAGACATCCAGGGATTTCGTTCATTTTCTTTTGATAAAGATTTAGAAAAAAAAGAAGAAGTAATGAGAGAATATGAAACACAGTATCCTGCAGTTTTTAGGAAAGGGTTGATACGAAAACCCGAACAATATTTTATAAAAATCTAACGATGTATCATATAACAATTCATACAACAGTTGAGCCACAACTTTTTGAAGAATGGCAGAGATTATGGGAGCATTCTCCCCTAGCTCATATGCATAATTCTCCTCAATGGTTTCAGGTATGTCATGATGGTTTGAAACAAAAAGATAGTTTCCTTTTGACGGTTCGGGATGATGAACGTCTTGTTGTGGTCTTTCCCTTAGTGAAAGAGAAACGGTTTGGAATTAATGCAATATGTAATATTGGAAGACAATACACAGATGTATCAACACTCCTTCTTGCAGAGGATAAGCAGGAACTCTTGGATTGTGTGATCACAAAATTAATGCAGATGGGTAATTTATATTTAGGCAAATTTACACCAGAAACCACAGCCGCACTCTGTATGCGCTATCCCCAATTAGCAAAACAATACGCATCGGAAAGCTATTATCTTCCACTTGATCCTGACCCGCTTGCATTTATGAGTGGCAAAAATAGGAATAAATTAAAAAAGAGACTGAAAGATTATCGCGATCATGTATCTTTTTCCTGTTATTATGACGATCCTGATGGGATCTCGGCTGTCTTTGAGGTTGAGAAGAAAAGTACAAAAGCAAAAGAGGGAAAGGCAAGTTTTTTGACACCGGGTGAACAATATTTTTTACAAAGTATTACTCAGCATTTCAAAGAGAATTTTCTTATCGGTGTATTATCTTATAAGGGTATTCCGATAGCATACGGTACAGGTTTTGTGTATAAACATACCTTTCAGGCATTTATTACCGCACACGAGGGCTCGTATCGTTTTTTATCACCAGGAAAGCTTTTAACCTTCTAT
This sequence comes from uncultured Gammaproteobacteria bacterium, assembly GCA_964391315.1. Lineage (GTDB taxonomy): Bacteria > Patescibacteriota > Microgenomatia > Levybacterales > UBA12049 > DATIGJ01. The sequence continues at coordinate 42,129 of CAYMJR010000005.1, forward strand.
CTCTTTGAGGAAGTGAAAAAAAGACAAATAACGCTCTTTGATTTCTCCCGAGGACGAAACGACTTCAAGAGGGATTTTACGCCGTTCTTTTATATCAATGAAGATGTCCTTTTTGCCACTAATCCATTGATTCTGCTCTGGTGGCGGTTTTGTCATTGGCTGTACCATATTGTCTTAGAAAATAAGCTCTTATATGGCTTCTATTTGCTGTTGAAGGGCCTTCTTCGTGGCTAAATTGGTCACTTTCTCACCACCTTATAGTACTTGACAACCTATAATATATTTGATATAATCCCGTAAGATTTAGCTATAAGATTAATTTATGAAAAAACTATCTCTTGCTATTTTATCACTTATTGTCATTTTTATGGCTTCTGCAACGCCAGCATTGGCTGTTACAACGCCTGATTTTGGTTCATGTCAAAATCCTCAAATTGCAGCTTCACAAGTTAATTATGGAAGTTACCATGGTGTTGTTGGTAAAACCCAAACATATTCAGGAAAAGATACTATTTATGAGCTTTCTAATGGAAACGTAACCCAATGTCTTTGTCCAGACAGTGGTACAGGTATTCAAACCAATTGGTATAAAGTTTCTGGTCTCTCAGAAAATGATATTCATGTCTTAGAGAAACAAGGCTGGACATATGTTGTTACAGGCTCTTCTTGGGGTCTTGAAGATGTCCCTTATTTGGCAAAAAATATCGATTACACATGTCATGGAGAACAGGTTCTTGCAGCGACAGGAACTGATAAAGCAATTTTTGGCCTCATCCTTGCTGGAGTTTTCTCACTCGGTGCAGGATTACTCTTCAAAAAGTTTAGTAAATAAACTTTGTTTATGAAAATCTTTTCTTATATTTTCATCATTTGTGGTATTTTGTGGTGCTTTTTAGGAGGATATTATCTTTGGTTAGAAAATGATCCAAATAGATTGCAGCCTAAAACAGTAGAGGTAAAAAATATTTCTGTGAAGGCGATAACGAATCCTGACGATACGAAACAAAATGATGGTACGCCGCAAACGATTACTATCGAAGACCTACGGATTAATCTTCCCATAATTCCTGCAAAAGTTGTAAATGATACCTGGGAAACAACCTTTTATGGTGCCTCCTACCTGACGTCCTCACCTATTCCTGGCAATAAAGGAAATAGTGTCATTTATGCACATAACTGGGTAAGTCTTTTTGGTCGGCTGAAACAAGCTAAACCAGGACAACAAATAACTATTGCTTTTTCCAATGGGACAAAAAAAGTGTTTATTATTAAAAATACAAAAATTGTTGACCAGAACGATTCATCAATTGTTGATCAAACAAAAGACACACGAATTACGCTCTACACCTGTACAGGTTTTTTTGATCAACAACGGTTTGTTGTCATTGCAACTCCAGAAAGTAACAAACCTTCTTTCGCTGAAATCCAGACTAACTAATCAGCTCTTTTGCGGTTCTGAAGGAAGAGATTTACGTTTTCATAAAGAGTAACAAGTCCTGTCATTGTATATATTATTAACGGCATCCCCAACCATTTTGCTAGTTTTCGTTGTTTTTGATGCTTCTGTAAATAAAAGGCAGCATGTGCCTGATCGCGTGCTATATGTGTAAATGCCGGCGGGTGAAAGATGGATGGAAATGTTTTTGTGAGCAGTGAATCTACTTTATTATAAATTGCATGGAAATCAGCTTTTTTGGATCTCCGGTATTGAACAAAACTTTCCTTGGAAAGGTTTGCAAGTGCATCGGTATGTTGTTTACGTGTTTTTTCAAACTGTTCAAGAATACTTCCCCAATCGTTTCCGTAGCTATCGATCAATGATGCAATAGTTACACAATCACCAAATGCAGCAGAGACGCCTTGTCCATAAAATGGTAAAAATCCATGAGCTGCGTCACCAAGAATTGCCATAAAGTCTTTATAAGACCATGGTGTGGTATAAATTGTCCCAAGCCATCCTTCAGGGTTGTCAAGAATAGCTGGGATGATTTCTGGATAGCCATCCAAAAATTCTGGAAATTCTCTCGAAAGGAAATCTTTTACTGCATCTGGATTGGTAAATGATGAAAATCCAAATTTGTCTTTCTTTGGCAAAAGTAGCATGCCGCTTAATGATCCGTCACCGTTTGGATAAGCAACGAAGATAGCATCTTTACGTGTCCACGCATTAGAGAAATCACTTGGTATTTTCATTTTCTCTGCAGCTTCCTTGGGTATGATAATCTGTTTGTAGGTCCATGGCTCAACTTCTTGTATATGTATTGTGTGTTGTCCCTGTTGTAAAAAAAGTCTTACTCTTGAATTAACTCCATCAGCTCCAAATACAACGTCACAAGAGGTAGTCTGATATTTTTTTTGTTTTTGATTAAATACAGTGATTGTTTTTTCTCGTCTATTAACAGCCGTCAATGTTGTATCAAAATGAAAGGTAATGTTTGGTTGTTTTTCTGCATATTGAATAAGCGCCTTGAGTAAATCGGCACGAGAGACGCAGTAGAAAGGTAATTTTGATCCCAATCGAACAATAATTGGCTTGGTATGAGGTTGGACTTGTGTTACTGATCCAATAAGTGGTGTAAAAAGTGATTCTACTACTTCCCACAACCCAGTATCGTGTAGTACCTGAATACCGTATCCATACATAGTAAGTGTGTATGATCTTTTGGAGGCCTTATTATCAATTTCATCTCGCGAAAACTGTTCATAAACTGTTACCTTCATTCCTTTTTGGGCAAGAAGAATTGCAAGAAAGCTTCCTGCAAGACCAGCTCCAATAATCGTAATAGATGATTTCATTATTTTTTAGAAAGTTTCTGTATTTTTTCTGCGATACCGATCGTTGCTGTAAGTGCTGCAACGAAAATTGGTAAGCCATAAAGCACTGCTCGTTTTCGTTGTGTGCTATATGTTTTGAAAAAGTCTTCGGCTCGATTTGGATCATTTGCGACGCGATTAAATAATGGTGGCTGAAAGATTTTGGGAAATATTGTATGCAAGGTTGCTTCAAGCCTATCATAAATTGCAACAGGATCAGCTTTTTTATATCGTCTAAACCTTACAAAACTTTCTTTTGCTAAGTTGGCGATAATATCGGTGTTTTTTTTGCGAAGTGCTTGATACTGTGGAAAGATAGTTTGCCAATCTCCATGATAGGTATCTACCAAATTGACGAATTCCATACAATCTCCAAATCCGACAGACATTCCAATGCCATAAAATGGTAAACAGGCATGTGCAGCATCACCAAAAATCGCAATACTATCTTTGTAATACCAAGGATCAGTATAGACTGTTACAAAATAGCCAAGAGGGTTTTCGGTGATTTGGCTGCTAATTTGATCAATCACAGGAAGAAAATTTGGAAACAATGTTTTAAAAAATGTAGTGATACGATCAGGAGAAGCAAGTGACTCAAAACCTTCATCATCATTTTTTGGTAGTATGAGCATACCAGTAAAGGAGCCATCTCCGTTAGGAAAGGCAATCATTGTTTGTTGTTTGCGTGTCCAAACATGTTGCATATCCGGCAGTAATTGTATAGTTTCAGCCATCTCTTTTGTGATAATAATTTGTTTATATTCATAATCCACAAATTCTTGTCGGTGAACGGTTGGTCGTCCTTGCTGGAGAAATGAGCGTGTTAGTGAATTTGCTCCATCAGTTCCAAGGATTACGGTATAGGGAACGGTTTGAATAGTATTACTATTTGTTTTCTCTACCTGTATAGTTTGCTCATGACGATCAAGTGAGAGAAGATCAGTAGAAAAATGAATAGTGATCTTTGGATTGGCAAGGGCTTCTTTTATAAGTATGTTAAGGAGCTTTGCACGCTGGATAGCATAATATGGCATATCATTATAATCAAAACGGGCAAAGATTGGACGGGTATCTTTTGCAATTTGTGTTACTGATCCTTTGAGATGAATCAAATCTGGCATTACTTTTTCCCAGACATTGATTTCTTTAAGGCACTGTACACCATAGTTATAAAATGTTAAATTAAATGAACGTTTTGAATTTGTAGTAATAATATCTTCTTTAGATAATCGTTCATAAATGACAACGTCGTAACCTCTCTTGGCAAGAAGAATTGCAAGAAAACAACCAGTAAGGCCTGCTCCAATAATTGTTATTGTAGATTTTTTTTCAGCGAACACATCAATAGTATAGCATCCTTTCTTAGGTTGGTCATACACAATTCTTCCAAAACGCAAAAATTCCTCTTGCAATACATTGATACAACAGATACATCTATATTTTTTTCCACATGGGTAACGGATGAAAATAACTTCAACTTATCACTGAGTACATTTTATATACCACTTATCCTCAAGGCTATTTGAACGAATCTTCTATTGTTTTTACGTAACTTGATCTGAATCCAATGCTAAAAAAAACACATATACAGTCAATGAAAGGTGCAGGTATCGCCTACAAAAAACAACGCTATATCACTCACACGACTCTTTCGTATACTTTGTCCGCTTTACGGACATTCTCATGGGGACAAACATTTTTTATCGGGTTTTTGTTTGGTTTTCTTATTGTAGGGTTGCTACTTATTCCAATAATAACTGTACAAGTGTTGGCAGGGATTATCAGTATTTTATATTTTGTCGATACAGTCTTTAATTTAGTTTTGACAATCAGAAGTCTTAATAAACCAAATGAAATTAATATAGCACAAAAAGAACTACAAACAATTTCAGAAGATGAACTTCCTGTTTATACTATTCTTTGTCCGCTATATAAGGAAATACATGTTATCCCACAATTTATTGAAGCGATTGCCAAACTCGATTGGCCGAAAGAAAAACTTGAGGTATTACTGCTGCTAGAAGAAGATGATACAGAATCAATTGAAGAGGTGTCTCGTATGCATCTACCATTTTATTTCCGCACAATTGTCGTTCCTGATTCACTGCCTAAGACCAAACCAAAAGCTTGTAATTATGGATTGTCTTTTGCCCAAGGTGAGTATCTTGTGATTTATGATGCTGAGGATATGCCTGATCCACTGCAACTTAAGAAAGCGCACCTTGGATTTAAAAATGTTCCTCCACATGTTGTTTGTCTGCAGGCAAAACTTAATTATTACAACTCCCGTCAAAATATCTTGACCCGTTTTTTTACTGCAGAGTATTCTCTTTGGTTTGATCTTACACTAACAGGTTTGCAGTCTTTTAATTCAACAATTCCTCTTGGCGGGACAAGTAATCATTTTAAGACACAAGTTCTCAGAGACCTGCAGGGTTGGGATCCATTTAATGTTACTGAAGATGCTGACCTGGGAATACGGCTTTTTAAGAAAGGTTTTCAAACAGCAATTATTGATTCAACAACGTATGAAGAAGCAACAAGCAAGATAAAAAATTGGATACGTCAGCGCTCGAGATGGATTAAAGGATACATGCAAACATATCTTGTGCATATGAGAGAATGGAAAAATTTCTACAAAGAGAAAGGAATAACTCATTATATTATTTTTCAATTAAATGTGGGAGGGAAAATACTTTTTCTTCTCTTAAATCCGCTGATGTGGCTTATAACTTTAGGATATTTCACCGCATATTCATTCTTTGGTCCAGCAATTCAAGTTATTTATCGTCCTCCCATTTCATATATAGCTGTCATTTCATGGGTTTTTGGAAATTTTTTATTCTTTTATTATTACATGCTCGGATGTGCTAAGCGAAGTCAATGGGATTTAATCAAATACATTTTTATGATTCCATTCTATTGGGCAATGATGAGCACTGCTTCTGCAATGGCATTGTATCAACTGATTCTCAAACCGCATTATTGGGAGAAAACAGTTCACGGCTTTCATCTTAAACAACCACAAATTCCTCGAAAATCTCCTCTTTCACCTCAAACAGTACAACCTGTTTCACACTTAGTTATAGAGTCCTCTATTAAGAAATTTCGTTTATCAAATTTTTCACGCTTTAATCTTCCTGTTTGGAAGTTAAATTTTAAGTCTTTTCTTACATATAGTGAGACATGGTCATTTTGGAATAATTTTTCTAAAAATTTTTTACAATATCTCCCAATAATTTATTTACTTACTTTTGATTTTATCGTTGCAACATTCTTTGCTTCGAAAGATCAAGCATATAATTATCTCCTTCTCTCCTTTATTTGTAAGATGACGGTTATTATTTCCCAGATTATTGCCTATCTTGCAAATGCATTTTTCTCTAGGCGTAAAAAAATAACGGATAAGTTATCTAATAAAATTTTTACTGTATTTCTTTTTCAATGGTCTGCGTTTGTTATTATTGGCGCTGAAGGGGCGATAACAATTCCCCTTTTATTTGGAAATACATTTTCTCAGATTATTCCTTACACTTCTTTTTTCCTTTTTGGTTGTATGTGTTCTGCAATTTCATATGTGTTTAGTGCACATTATGCAAAAAAGCAAAGCTATTCATTTACTGCTGTTTCTCTTTTTCTCACATTTTCATATGGAGTTTTATTTCTTTTGACACAACGTAATTTACAAGAAACAGTAATAACATTTGTTTCAATTGGGATTATTAATCTTATGACGGTGTTGTTTCTTCATAATAATAAACAGATTGTTTTTATCCTTGATAATAATCTTGATAGTCTTTTGAACTTAGGATTAGATGTATTGAAGAGATCAACGGATAAAAGAGAGTTACGTATTCTGATTTTTAATTGGCGAGATACTAAACATACCTGGGCTGGAGGAGCAGAAGTTTATATCCATGAATTGGCAAAACGATGGGTAAAAGATGGTTCGAAAGTAAGTATTTTTTGTGGCAATGATTGTAAGAGTAAATTTAATGAACAAGTTGAAGATGTTGAAATTATCCGCCGAGGAGGAATATATACGGTTTACATATTTGCATTGTTATATTATTTTTTTAAGCTTCGTGGAAACTACGACATCGTTATTGACTGTGAGAATGGTATCCCGTTTTTTACACCATTCTTTATAAGAAAACCAATTATTCTCTTAGTTCATCATGTTCATCAGGAAGTATTCCGTAATTTTTTACAATTTCCATTTAGACAAATTGCGTCATTTTTTGAGGGAAAAGTAATGCCATTTATTTATCGAGATAATACTGTTGTTACTGTTTCTGAATCATCGAAAAAAGAAATTCTTAAACTTGGATTTACGAAAGAAGAAAATATTGAAGTAATTTATAATGGTATTTCTCAAATTTCTCTTCATAATACATCAAAAACGCGTTATCCCTCGTTCGTCTATTTAGGGCGGTTAAAACAATATAAAAATATTGATGTTGCAATTAAAGCATTTGCTGTTTTTTTGAAAGATTATCCGTTGGCAAAATTATCAATTGTCGGCGTTGGTGAAAAATGTTCTGAATTAAAACGACTAACTGCGACACTTAATATCTCTGACAGTGTGACATTTTTAGGTAAGGTCACAGAAAAAGAAAAAGCGAGAATTCTTACAAGAAGTTGGGCCATGCTTCAACCATCTCAAGTTGAAGGATGGGGTATTACCGTTATTGAGGCAAATCTGGCAGGAACATTAGTAATTGCTTCGCGTGTTAACGGATTAAAAGATTCAGTTATTGATGGAAAAACAGGAATCTTGGTGAATGTAAAAGATGTGGGTCAATTTGCAGCAGCAATGAAAGTTATCACGAAGGACGTTGCATTTCGTACAAGCCTTTCACAGAATGCACATCTTTGGGCGAAGCAGTTTGATTGGGATAAAAGCGCACGAGAATTTTATCGAGTAATTGCAAAGTGTATTGATGTAAGAGTGGATCCAACAATTTCAGACAAGATTGCGTTGGCACTATCTGAAGAATAATTTTGTTTTATGAAAACACTTTCTTTTCAATTTATTGGAAACATGTTCTTTTTTATTTTTTGTGCAATTATTTTAGCATTTTCTCTTCGAGGATTACCCGGCAATCCAACTACGAAACAGCTGCTAACACCCATCTGGAAAGACCAGGGACCTTTCGAATTATCCCCTGAACGAGGAAGATTTACACTTCTTTATTCAATTATGGAAAATAAAAGTTTTAGTTTTTCTCCACAACTTGCTAGGTTTACCGCTCCTGATGTTGCATATTCACATGGGAAATATGTATCACTTTTCGATCCAGGACTGTCATTTATGGTTATGCCTGGATACTTGATCGGAAAATTCTTTGGTGCGTCTCAAGTGGGTACTTTTGCGATAGTTTCAGTTTTTGCATTACTCAATGTCGCTTTGATTAGACTTATTGCTATAAGATTAGGTGCACATCCTCTCGCTGCAACAATCGGTGGTTTTGGATTTCTTTTTGCGTCACCAGCGTTCGCCTACGCGGTTAATCTCTATCAACATCATATATCTACATTTTTAATTCTTAGTTCAATATATCTTTTTATTCGTTTCAAATCTGATTGGTCATTAGCTGTTATTTGGATGCTTTGTGGTTTGTCAGTCGTTATTGATTATCCTAATTTTTTTATGATGCTGCCAATAGGTGTTGCCACTCTTTCACGGTTATTTTTTCTACAAAAAAATGGTGATGGAAATATAGCACTTACTATTTATCTTAAAAAATTTATTACCTTTTCAAGTCTCATACTTCCTATTCTATTTTTCTGTATAGTAAATACTTTGTCTTACGGATATCCCTTTCAGTTGGCTGGTGCACTGGAGCGTCCAATAGCTATTAAAGCGAATGGCCAACCTATACTTCACAAAGATATTCTTAAGAAACAACGCACACTATCTCCCTCAGCCCAACCATCGATTTTTCAAAAAAATGTTCTTAATTTTTTTATTAACAGAAACATGCTGAATGGTTTTTATATTCATTTTGTTAGTCCTGATCGCGGTATTCTCGAATACACTCCAATTATGTTTTTTTCAATTCTTGGTATGTATGTCTCATGGAAAAAAAGTATACCTTTTCTCTCTTTGCTTCTTTCAATTACAGGGATAAATATTCTTTTATATTCGTTATGGAGTGATCCCTGGGGTGGATGGGCGTTTGGTTCGCGATATCTCATACCTTCATATGCGATTTTGTCAATTTTTATCGCTCTGGCATTAACACAATTTCGAAAAAAAACATTTGTATTACTTCTTTTTTTACTCGTATTGACGTATTCAATTTTTATTAATACAGTTGGTGCAATAACAACAAGTACCAATCCTCCTCAGGTTGAAATAGCTGCTTTAGAAAAAGTATCAGGAATGAAGCAGGAATATACATTTGTAAAAAATTTCTACTTTTTAACATCAGGACAATCAAAGTCATTTTTGTTTAAAGCAGTTGCTTCTCATTATATGTCTGCGTTGAATTATTATATTTATTTGACAACTATTCTTGTTACCTGTGCTGGTATACTTGTCGGTTCATTACGTTTTCTTGTGAGAAGGGAGTATAGATATGAAAATTGATCGGCAACCATTCAGTGTTACTTTTATTATCTACCAAAAATATCTTTTATCTCTCCACTCATGGTTTGAAAAAAAATCTTCTTTACTTCTTTTTTTCTTTCTTGTGATAACTTCAGTTCTCTGTTATTTATATTACTTATTTAATGGTTTGGGACTAGCATACAATGATGCGAGGTCACATCTTGATATCGGACGGCGTGTTGTTGAAAATCTTACTCCAGGGTTTGCACAACTTGGCAGTGTTTGGCTTCCTCTTCCTCATTTATTGATGACTGTTACTGTCTGGAATGATTTTATGTGGCATTCAGGACTTTCAGGTGCTCTTCAGTCGATGGTTTCATTTGTTGCAACAGGCATGCTCATTTATCAATTTCTCAAACAACTTAAAGTAGGAATACTAGGAAGAATTACCGGAATATTAGTATTTGTATTCAATGTAAATATTCTTTACATGCAATCAACTGCTATGACGGAATTGCCTCTTCTTGCGACGATGACAATAGGTTCATATGAATTAATGCTTTGGCATAAAGAAGAGACAGTGATGCGACTTATTAAGGCTGCGTTTTGGATCATGCTTTCAACGCTTATTCGATATGATGGATGGTTTCTTTTTGTCATGGCGACAGCGCTTATTTTTATTCATTCGATACGAAAATATGGATATAAAACTACAGAGGGAACATTAATACTGTTTTGTACTCTAGGAGGTTTTGGCATCTTTTTGTGGTTATTTTGGAATCAAATGATTTTTAAAGATGCGTTATATTTTGTTCTAGGACCATATTCGGCAGGAGCCCAACAACAACAATTGAAAGAAGCCGGAGTACTTGGCACCTATCATAATTTTCCTTTTTCTTTGGCCACCTATTTCTATGCAATGGTATATAACTCAAGTCTTTTCCTTGTTTTGTTATGTATTATCAGTGCAATAACTCTTTGGTGTGATAAACGCATTGAAGGGAGTATAAGAATTGCAACAACTGTTCTTTTTGCACCGTTTCTCTTCAATATTATTGCTTTGTATTTAGGTCAGTCGGTGCTCTTCGTTCAGGGATTATCCGGTACTTCTTGGTTTAACGTCAGGTATGGACTGATGATGATTCCATCAATTGCTGTTTTTGTCGGATATCTTATTTCCCGTACAAAGCCTATCCGCTGGGCTCTTTTCAGTCTCACACTTTTTGTACTTTTTTTTATGGTGGTAAATAGTGACGCTGTGACAATAGATGATGCTCGTATTGGTTCCAGCGGAAAGAATGTGACACAGGTAAGTGGATGGCTTCGTCATAATATACCCGGAAAGGATGGATATATCCTTATTTCCGTTGCGTCTCATGATGCGATAGTTTTTTCGTCAGGATTACCCATAAAGAAATTCATCCATGAAGGGACAGGTCAATATTGGAATCTCGCGACAGCACATCCAAAGAGATGGGTTAGATGGATTATTCTTCGAACGCATGACAGAAGCGATTTAACATTCAAGGCACTCGAATTTAATAAGGAGTTTAACAATGATTATACATTGGTCAACCATTTTCCTTTTGCAGATATTTATCAGTTGAAACCGCAATATGTAAGCTCTTTACAATCACTTCCTGCTTTAAGCGAAATAGTTAAAAAATAAACGCAAGGTTTATTCAGATATGAAAAAGAAAATTATTTTTTCATCATATGACAACATCCATAATCCTTTTTATGGAGGTGGCGGTGCAATTGCGATATATCAAGTTACGACACGACTTGCATCAATGTTTGAAATCGTTGTAATCACAGGGAATTACAAAGGTGCAAAAGATACAAAAATAGAAAATGTTTTTTATAAACATATAGGGCCGTCATTTTTAGGACCAAAACTTGGTCAATTATGTTTTTATTTTTTATTACCTTTTTATGTACTAAAAGAAAAATATGATATATGGGTCGAAAACTTTACCCCACCTTTTTCAACTGCATGTTTACAGATTTTTACAAAAAAACCGGTTATCGGACTGGTCCATATGTTAGCAAGTCGTGATATGGAGCGAAAATATAAATTACCGTTTCGAGTTATTGAGGAAAAAGGTCTTGCACTTTATAAATATTTTATTGTTGTGCGAGAAACAACAAAAAAAACAATTGAACAATTTAATAATCGTGCTAAATTTTTTATTATTCCGAATGGAGTTAATCAGGTAAATCTTTTAGAAAAAAGCAGAAAAGGTAAGTATCTTTTATTTATCGGCCGATTAGAATTTAATCAAAAAGGACTTGATCTGCTTATTGATGCATATAAATCTGTCTCTGAAAAGATTACGCAAAAGCTAATAATTGCAGGATCAGGAACAGAAAAAGATGAAACTCAAATAAAACAACGGATTAAACGGTATGGATTAGAAGACAAAATACAATTAGTTGGAAAAGTGGCAGGAAAAGAAAAAGACATACTGCTTCGGAACTGTTCTTTGGTTGTTCTCCCCTCTCGTTTTGAAACATTTTCTCTCGTAGCACTTGAAGCGATGAGCTATGCCAAGCCTCTAGTGACCTTTGCAATTCAAGGGCTTGATTGGGTGTCTCAGGAGTGTGCGATGAAAGTACAGCCTTTTGATATAGAACAATTCGCAGACGCAATACAAAAAGTCCTTGCTGATAGAAGTTTACAGAAAAAAATGTCTCAGTTTTCATACACAATTTCTCTTCGTTATTCATGGAGAAATATTTCAGATGCATATAAAGATGCTTTTCTCACTATTTTACAAACAATATGAATCAATCATTTATATCAACACTTATTGATGATAAAAAATCATGCTATTTTATTTCACCACATTTTGACGATGCAGTTTTTTCAGCAGGGTTATTGATGCGTTATTTATCAGGAAAAACTAAAGTGATCGTTATTAATATTTTTACAAAAGCAGATAAAAAACCATACACATTGTCTGCAAAAACATTCCTTAGACAATGTCGTTATAGTGATGCAAATACATTATTTATTGATAGAGAGAAAGAAGATGCTGCGGTTTTGCAAAATATAGCAGATAAAGTAATTAATCTGGGTTATGTTGATGCACTTTGGCGAAAAAAACAGCAGCAAACCTTTCTATCAAAACTTTTTAGTAAAATTCCTGAAATGCATATGCTTTATCCAACCTATTTCTTTCATATCAAAACAGGGAAAGTTGCGAAACAGGATGAGGAACTCATATATACAGTTGGACAAAGACTTAATAACATAATTACGTCAGACAATTCAGTTATTTTTTGCCCTTTTGCTATTGGTAATCATATAGATCATGTCATAGCAAGACTTGCTTGTGAAAGAGCGTTTACTGATGTTATTTACTGGTCTGATTTTCCTTATAATTTGCATACCACACCTGATACACGCAATTTTGTTTCATTTCAATTTGATGAAAACCTAAATGAAAAACATAGATTAGTCAAAGGTTATGTGAGCCAGTATAATGCAATGTTTGGAAAAGGTTTGTATCTGCATCCGGAAATATTTTATTGGAAAAATGGATAAATCTTATGAATACAATTATTGTAAGACAAACAGTTGATAATGATTTATTAGGAAAGTGGAAAACCCTTTGGGAACAATCAAACGAAGGACATTTTTTTAATACACCTGAATGGTTCTTGGCAGCACGTGACGTGTATCATATAAAACAATTTCGCATTATTACCATAGAAGACAATGGTGAACTCGTTTTGGTACTTCCACTTGTTAAAAAAAAAGTATTTGGTATTCCTGTATGGACATATTTAGGAAGCAAATTTGTCAATAAATCTTCTTTGCTTATTAAAGAAATTGACAAAAGTATACTTAAAGATCTCTCACATTTTTTAATGAAACATGGGGATTTTTATTTACCGGAACTCAGTCGTGAAATAGCGGAAATACTTTGTGATGATACCCCCTGTCTTATTAAAAAAGAAGCATCTGTTAATTTTTATCTTCCTATCGATCCTGATCCTTTTTGTTTTATTTCCAGTAAAAATAAGAGTCAAATCCGTGGAATTATGAGAAAAAATAAAAAAGATATTAGTTTTAAAACTTTCATTGGAGATAATAAATCATTAGACACAGTTTTCGAATTAGATATGCGAAGCTCAAAAAAACGACAAGGTAAAGCAACATTTATCACCAAGGAAGACAAATTATTTTTTTGTAAACTTTTGCAACTCATGCCGAAATCGTTTGTCATCGATTTTGTGTATCATCAGAACAAACCTATTATATATAGTATAGGGTTTGCTTATAAAAACATCTTTCATGCATCAAATACTGCTTTTGATGCCGATTATCGATTTTTGCGTCCAGGGAAACTGCTTACTCATTATCGTATAGCAAAGCTTCAGGAAGAAAAATCTGATTTGTTTGATTTTGGAAGAGGTAACAGTGCACTGAAGCGGGAATTTACCAAGCTAACAAAAACCCAATATAGTGTATTTTTTATATTTTCACCACTTTCAAAACAATGGTTGCTTTCGACACAACGAGTATATGATGGAATCTTACAGAGCAAACCTCTTTATACGTCATATTTGTTTCTTAAAAAATATTTATTATATTAGTAAATTTGCCCTTTGGTTCTTTACTTATCTGTGGAATTTCGAGCTTTTAAGTTCAAAGTAATTTGTTGCTGCCGCATGAGCTTGAAATTTATGAGACAAAATTGTAGTATACTCACTCATGGAAACGATACGAATAAAAGTCGAAAGCATAGATTTAAAAAAATATTTGAAATATTTTTTGATTGTTATCGCAGTATATCTACTGGAAAGCTTAATACATTTGCTTATCCCATTGGATATAAATAAACTGCAACCGATAACACAGAACAAACAAGCTCCGGTTTCGGACACATGGTTGCCTGTTATTGGTACAACGAACACAAGCACATCAATTCCTAAAGAGCTTACAGCTAAATCATATTTGACGTATGATCTGACAACGGGAAAAGCTCTCTATCAAAAAAATCCCAATATGCGTATGCCTATGGCTTCATTGACAAAAATTATGACAGCAATTGTCACTATTGAACATCCAAGAGCTGATGATCGTTATGTAGTAAAAAAAGAAAGTTTGGTAGGATATGACAGTATGGGTTTGTCAGCTGGTGAAGTGTTGTCACAAAAAGAATTGCTCTATGGCCTTTTGCTTCCTTCAGGTAATGATGCTTCGGAAGTACTGGCAAGTGATTCACCTCTTGGCAGAGAGAGATTTATCCAGGCAATGAATGATAAGGCCAAAGAACTGGGATTGAAAGACACGCATTTTGATAATCCATCAGGATTACAGGGAGAAGGAATACAATATACAACAGCATATGATTTGTTGGTAATTACTCATTATGCACTTGGAAATTATCCTCTTATTGCAAGCATTGTTAATTCACATACATTTGAAGTTCCCCAGACTACAACACATAAAGCATATGCTCTATCTAATGAGACAAATCTTTTGAGGACATATGATGGTGTGCAAGGAGTAAAAACAGGTTATACGCCGGAAGCAGGATTGTGTCTTGTTACCTATTTGGATTACAAAGGACATAAGATTATTGGAGTTCTTCTTAATAGTCAAGATAGACGTGGAGAAATGAAGACACTTTTGGATTCTTCTCTTAAGGCTGTTCAAGTCAATCCTCCAATATATCGTGGTTGAGAATAATTTATTTTTTATGCACGTACTCTGTTAGCCGCTTAAGATTCTCAACTGGTGTTTGCTGCAATACACCGTGTCCAAGGTTAAAAATATAACCATCTCTTTTTGGCAGTGATGAAAAGATAGTATCTACCTGCTTTCTAATTATTGAAAAATCACTGAGTAATAAAGCAGGATCAAGATTGCCTTGGATTGCCTTTGTATAACTTATTTCTTTCCACGCTTTGTCAATTGATATTCTCCAATCAACACTTACTACGTCACATGAAACATCCGCAAATGATGAAAGCATTCCGGCAGTATTTGTTCCGAAATGAATCAGCGGCATTTTTTCACTTTTGAGTGATTCAAAAATTTGTTTACTGTAAGGTAAGACAAAGGTTTTATAGTCGTTTTCACTAAGTGCGCCAACCCAACTATCAAATAACTGCAATGCATTAACGCCTGTTGCTACTTGAGATTTTAAATACACAATAATTAGATCTGTTAATTTTTTCATCAATGCATGCCAAGCTTTTTGATTCGTATACATGAAGAGTTTGGTTTGTAAAAAATCTCTCGTTGGTTTCCCCTCGATTAGATAGCTGGCAAGAGTAAATGGTGCCGCAGAAAAACCAATGAGCGGCACCTTTGTTTGCAGTTCTTTTTTAAGAATTGTTATTGTATCAAGAAGATACGGTATGTCTTCACGTGGCTGAAGTTTGCGAAGTTTTTTCACATCCTGATTTGTTCTGATTGGATTTTTTATCACTGGTCCAATATGTTCAACGATATCTAAATCCACGCCTATGCCAACAAGTGGTATCATGATATCGGCAAATAAAATTGCAGCATCAACACCCAAAATATCAATAGGTTGAAGCGACACTTTTGCTGCAAGTTCTGGTGTCCGTACAATATCTAAAATGGTATGCTTTTCCTTTAGTTTCCTGTATTCAGGAAGATATCTGCCAGCTTGGCGCATGTACCATACCGGCGTGTGAGATGTTCTTTTGCTGAAACAGGCGTCAAGAAATGTTGTATTCATAAGTAATTAAGTGTTTCCTCCGGTGTTTTATAAATACATGTAAATATTGGTGTATCTTTTTGTGTATAGTGTCTGACTTTATCTGATCGCAGTTCCATCACCAGACTTTGAAAATCAGAAAGTTGATTCACTTCATATGAAACAATAAATTCATTATCATCAATGCCATAGGAATATAGCAAGACTTGTTCAATTTGAGGATATTTCTTCCCAACCATAACATGACTTCCCATGAGTTTTCTTCTTGTTTCAAAATCTAATTCATACCACTCTTTCGTTTTTGTGAACGGGTAAATCACAAGGTATTTTCCTCCTTTTCTTGAAGTATCAATGTGTCCTGTTGCATGAGATGAATACTGTGTTTTTCTTGTCATGCCAAAAAGTGTGTAGGAAATTGTGAGATGTTTGCCTAATTCCGTATGCATTAGGCTGTTTAATAAATCCTGAATTGCCTCAATTGTCTCCGCCTGAAACCAAATAAGGATGTTGGTATTTGCTTTTAGGCCAAGTGTTGTATATGTGTAACTTACGACAGTTTTTGATTCAGTAAGTACTTTGAGAAATGCATTATTATATTTTTTAACTGTCAGATTTGAGAGAGTAGATAAAGTTGGTTTTGAATTAAAGAAAATATAACTATGATATTGCATATATTTATTATAGTATAACTTGTTTTAGTTTGATAAGCATACCGTCTATTGTGTGTCTTTCCGCAGTATAGATAAGTTGAAAACCATGTTGTTTTGCTGCTTTTGTGGTCACAGGACCTATTGAAACAACAGGAATCGAAAAAATTTCTTTGTTCTCATTTATATGTTTAATACTTTTAACGAAGCCTGTAACAGTTGATGGACTGGTAAAAGTAATACAGCTAATTTGACCATTTTTGATAAGTTCTGTGAGTTTTTCAACATCGGGAGTAAATGATTCTGTTTTATATATTGGAAGATTGACAACTGATGCTCCTCTTTTCTGAAGGATTTTTTCAAGTTGCACATTGGCATTTGCGGATCTCGCTAGTAGTAATTTTTTGCCTTTTATATTTGTTATTTCTTTTCCTAAATTATTAGTTGTAAATGTTGAAGGAATGAAATGAACAGGTAATTTTTGTTTTTTTATTTCTTCTGCTGTTGTAGTTCCGACAGCGGCAATCTGTTTTGTTGTTAATTCCATTCGATCAATTTTTAATATTTTTAAAATATTCATAAAATGTCTGACGCCATTTTTACTGGTAAAAATAACCCAATCAATAGATGAGAAACTATCAAAATATGGCTTAACTATTTTTGCAGAAAGATTTTTAGTAATAGTTATTGTCGGATATGAAAAAGTATCAATGCCAATTTTTTCAAGTTGTTTTGCAAACTGTTCATTTTCTTCAGCGGGTCTTGTCACAACAACAAACCGTTTGGTAGTATACCATCGTGCTTTTTGTAATAATTGATTTGCCAGTTTCTTTCCAAGTGATTGAGGATTTGTTATTCCACCAACAAGTGTTGCCTTTTTGATATGTTTTCCATCAAGAGAACCTACCATCCCGTAAAGTTTCATTGTTTTGTTAGAAGAAATTGCATATGCACCAACTGGCATTTTGCATCCACCACCAAAAGTTTGAGAAAAAGCTCGTTCTGCCGTCACCTCTTTGATTGTTGATTGATGATTTATTTTTTTCAAGAACTTATTAAGTGTCGTGTCAGATTTTCTGGTTACAACAGCAAGAGCTCCCTGTCCTGGAGAAGGAATCATATCAGCAATTGAAAAATATTCAGTGATGCGTTTGGTTAACTCAAGACGTTTGAGACCTGCAACTGCAAGAACTAATGCATCATATTGTCCCTTATCTAATTTTTCTATTCGTCGGTCGATATTTCCCCGAATACTTTGTATAACCAGATCTTTTCTTTTGTGAAGGACTTGCGTTTTTCGTCTAGTACTATCCGTTCCAATGATTGCTCCTTTTGGTAAATCAGCTAGTTTCAGACCATTTTTTGTTACCAGTGCTTCACGTGCGTCTTCTCGTTCAGGAATAGCAGCGATACATAGTTCATCGGGTAGCATTTCAGGAAGATCTTTTAAGCTATGCACAGCGACATCAATTGTTTTTTTGAGTAATGCATTATCGAGTTCTTTGGTGAACCATCCTTTGCCAACAGTATCGAGTGGAATAGGACTCATATTGGTATCTCCAGTTGTTTTAATAATTTTTATTTCTACCTGCAGTTTGGGATTGTGTACGAGGAGTAACTCTTTAATGATTTTTGTTTGGATCAGTGATAAATTACTTCCGCGTGCGCCAATAATAATTTTTTTCATGAGAATGATTGGCTTATCATAGAGTATAGAACTCTCCATTGCAAGGAAAGCTCTTCCGCGATAAAATGGGGATATTATTTATGTCAGGATTTCCACGACAAAGACTGCGAAGATTGAGAAAAACACAAGTTGTTCGTGATCTGGTCGCCGAGACAACATTATCAATTAAAAAGTTTATCTACCCCTTATTTATTTCCGAAGAAGTGTCTTCTCCAAAAGAAATTGCAGCTATGCCGGGTATTTATCAATTACCTCTTAGCGTTGTTGCAAAAGAAGCAAAAAAAATATACCAGCTTGGAATACCTGCAGTCCTCCTCTTTGGCATCCCTGACAAGAAAGATGCAGTCGGCAGTCAGGCGTATGCACCAACTGGCATTATTCAAAAAGCAATTAAGAAAATAAAAAAGGAGGTGCCAGAACTCTTGGTTATTACTGACGTCTGTCTTTGTGAGTACACTGATCATGGTCATTGCGGTGTTTTGGATAAGAGCGGTTATGTCAAAAATGATGAATCTTTGGTACTCCTAGCAAAAATGGCACTCTCTCATGTAAAAGCTGGGGCAGATATTGTTGCTCCTTCAGATATGATGGATGGACGGGTCCATGCCATACGAACGATTTTGGACAAAAATAAGTATGAAAACACACCTATCATGGCTTATTCTGCAAAATATGCATCAGGATTTTATGGTCCTTTCCGGGAAGCGGCGCAGTCTGCTCCGAAGTTTGGAGATAGAAAATCATATCAAATGGATCCACGAAATATACAAGAAGCGCTTCGTGAAGTAGCAGCAGATATCGAAGAGGGCGCGGATATGATCATGGTAAAACCGGCACTTTCGTATTTGGATGTCATTACGCAAGTGAAGCAACATTTTAACCTCCCACTAGTTGCCTATAATGTCAGTGGAGAATATTCGATGATAAAAGCAGCAGCACAAAAAGGTTGGATTGATGAAGAGCGAATTGTGATAGAAGTGCTGACTTCCATTCAAAGAGCAGGTGCAGATATAATTATCAGTTATTTTGCACCGCAACTAGCATTATGGCTACAAAACAAAAAGTAATAAAAAAAATTGGCGTTATCTTGATGACGTATGGATCTCCAACTACATTGGATGAAGTTCCGGCATATCTAAAAAATGTCTATGGTGGAAAAGATGCAAGTCAGGAAGTTATTACAGAATTCAGAAGACGATATCAGCTTATTGGCGGTTCTCCTCTTATCAAAATTACCAAAGAACAAGCAGCTGCTTTAGAAAATGAATTGAATAAGAAAAAAACAAACATGGTTACTTTCCGTGTTGCTGCAGGCATGCGTTTCTCTGACCCTTTTATTAAAGATGTTGTTCGGGATCTTGGAAAAGAAGTTGATAAAATTATTGGCATTATTATGTCGCCGCAATACTCACCTATTATTATGAGTGGTTATGAAAAAGAATTAGAACAAGCTGTCAAAGCAGTAAACCCTGATATTCCGTTTACAACTTCTACAGATTGGCATCTGCAGCCATATTTTATTGAAGCGATGGCTGAGAAAGTACAGCAGACACTCGATACATTTTCTCCCAAAGTCAAAAAATCGATTCCTGTACTTTTTTCTGCTCACAGTATGCCCAAACGGGTAATTGAGAAAGAACCTGACTATATTAATCATTTGAAAGAGACAGCGGCAGCAATTGCAAATAAAGCTGGTTTATCTAAAAAAAGATGGATGTTTTGTTATCAAAGTGCAGGACATACTCCTGAAGAATGGCTCAAACCTGATTTTGCTGATATTATGCCGGAACTGCAGAAAAAAGGACAAACACATGTTCTTATCGCGCCTGTACAATTTTTAGCAGATCATCTTGAGATACTGTATGATGTTGGTATTGGTGCACGAGAACAAGCAGAAGAGCATGGTATCGTCTTTGCACGGACAGAATCACTTAACGCGTCTCCAAAATTTATTAAAGCATTGGCTGCTGTTGTAAAGGATCTTCTCTATTAGTATTGATTAATTCGATAAGTTCGACGACATTTTGAGCACATCCCCATGAGAGAGTAAAACCTGCTCCTCCATGTCCATAATTATGAATGACAAACTTATCAGAAAATTTTTCTATTTCCAAACGGATTGAATTTCGCATAGGCCGTAGACCTACTTTTGTTTCAATAATATCGACATGTTTAAATTGTGGTACAAGATTGGCACATTTGCGAAGAATCTCTTGTGTATCATTTTTATCCGGTTCCAAACTCCAATTATTGTCCTGAGCTGTTCCGCCGATAACAATATCGTTAAGTCTGGGAATAATATAAGCAAGACTATTCTGTCCTTCCTGCTCAAAAATCGAATATTCAAAGCCGTTTGGTTTTATTCTAAGTATTTGTCCACGACAAGGATAGATATGATTATCATTAAAGAGTGTTCTTGATCCGAGTCCTGTACAGTTGATTATACAAGAATAACGGTCCAGTGCTTCTTGTATATTTGTTATTTCTTTTTTATACATTTTTCCTCCCAATTGAGTAAATGTAGTAACCAGATATTCCATATATGTATCCGTATCCATGACAAGTCCTTCGATTTCATAACCATCTGTGTAGCCTTCAGGGAGATATTTTTTACTTATTTTTTTATAACTCTCCACACCGTCTTTCCACCACGGATGATCTTTTTCGTTATGGAAAAATTCTGTAACGACGGTTTTTTTACATCCTGCAGATGCATCATGAAGAATTTCATTTGTAAAATATTCCAGTGTGGCTTTACTCCACACAATTGCCTTATCTTTTGGTCCACATTTAAATGGATACCAGACTGCTGCTGCTTTATTGGACGTGGTATATGGTGGAAGATCTTTGGCCCAGATGATGACGTTGTAGCCTTTGCGCAGAAGAATGATGCCTGTTGAAAGACCGGATACTCCAGCACCAAGAACTAATATTTTTCTCTCACCCATCGATCTAGAATAATTGTAAAACAAATTAATATATAAATGCAAGAGTTAATATTAAATTTTGTATGAATAACAATAAATATTATTAATTTAATTAATAATTTATTTTTTTAGCGGGTTTGATTAAGTAAAAGAGGTTACACCAATAATACCAGAGAAAAATAAGTATTAATTGACAAAATCCTGACTATACCGTTTTCTAGTAACTTAGCCTTGAATACTCGCCGTATTTTGAGTACAATATAAGTTAGTTTTTTATGCCGCGGTGGTGGAATGGCAGACACAGGGGCCTTAAGAGCCCCCGTCAGCAATGGCGTGAGAGTTCGACTCTCTCCCGCGGCACCCTACCCAATCATCACACTGAAAATGAGAGCTTATAGCTATCTATTTCTATTGATTCTACTTTTTTTGGTTGGAGTGTACGTAAATACAGCCTATCGGAAAGTTGCTCATGTAACAACTCCTCCTACACCAACCTCTTCTCCAACTTCAATTACACCTAAAGTTGTTCCTTCACCATCTTCTATCCCTATCCTTCAACCTACGGGACAACCACCCAGGGCAGCTGGGATAACTTTAGGACCAGAAAATAACGGACAAACGATAACAATAAATAAAACCAATGTTATTGATGTTAAATTAGATCCAGGTTGGAGTCGTCCTGTGTCTTCAAATCTTTCTGTACTCGCTCCTTTTGGCGTGGATGGTCTATCATCAAGCGAAGCAAGATTTCATGCAGTTACTTCTGGATCGACAACTATCACGAGCTCATCCAAACCAAATTGTAAACCGAATGAGATGTGCGCTCAGCATGTTGAGGAATACAGCGTTACAGTGATTGTACAGTGATATAGCTTGTGGCACTCTTTAGGTTTCTTTTATAAATTTTTCAGTCATTTCTTTTCCAATAAAATTAGCTACTTCCAAAAGGGCACCTGTCCTTTTAATTTTATCGTTTAGCCTTGCTTTATTAATAAGAAGAGTTTTTCTATTATCAGGATTACTATCTCCAACAACAATGCCCAGATCATTTTGGGATGTCGCTGCAACACAAAATGCAAAATAATCCGTAGGTATCAAAAAATGTCCGGGAAATTCTCCAAACATTGCAGTAAATCGATCTATCCTATGCGGATTAATATGATTGTCTCGCAATGTGGAAGGATAATGGGCGCCTCCGATAAGGGTGAGATTTGGTTCGTTGGCAATCTGTCCATATGCAACGGCAGTTGGTATGCCTCGAAAATTAAAGGTAGTGCCATCAAGAATCATGAAATCCTTTTGAATCAGTCTGGATAATTCATCTCCTTCTGTTGTAAATGGCACATTAATCGTTGTTGGTTTCCATGCAAGTCTTCTTCGACTACTGTTTGAGAGCGTTTGACGTCCTTGACCAGCTATCACTCCAAGAAGATCATGAAAGAGTTGTCTTTGTTCTTTATCGATAACCCGTGGTGTTTCTCCGCGTTTGTCGGGTAGATTTCCTGAGTTTCTTGGTGAAAGTTCTGTCATAGGAGCTATTAAGTTATCAATATAGTACCAGCTACAAATTTATGTTACAATAGAGCCTACCGGGGAGTAGCTCAGTTGGCTAGAGCGCGCGGTTTGGGACCGTGAGGTCGGAGGTTCAAGTCCTCTCTCCCCGACACAGCTTCAGGGCAGGCAATGGTTTCAGTTATCGAAGCTAAAAAATACTGAATGCCCAACCATGTATATACTATAGGTTGATTTATCTTCGCATTTTTGCTATTCTACTCCTCTATGTCAAAAATAACTGCTGAAACAGTTGTAGGGCTTACACAGAGTTTTGTGAGAGAGCATACTACTCCGTTAATTCCTGGACAACCCTATCAGACAGAAACATTACTTGCATATGATCGGCTTTATGGAAAAATAGTCAGGAGTGCTGAATTGTTGGGTGGAAGGAATATGTTCCATAGAATATGGGATATTGATGGGAGACCCGTACTTGCTGCTTCTAATAATCCTGTTCCTGAAAATCCAAACAATCTTCATGAGTGGAAGGTTGATGTTGCAAGTATTGTTCATGGCGATAAAATATCTAACTCCACGGCAGACTCTGAAAATACGTTTGTAGAGAATGGGTTTATTCATGGTTCAGGAGCAGCTGATTTAGCATGGGGAAGTATTCCAGCAATTGCGGGGATCACAAATGCTCCAGATAGTGTGAATGTTGTCGCCCTTGTATATCCAACAGAAGAATGGGGAAATGGTGAAGATATTCGACAACTTGTAGAAAACGGTTTTAGTCCGACAATTACTTTATGTGTCGATGGAGAGCCACTTTCTGAGGGGTCAGGATTGATTAGTATTGTTGATAAAGCAAAAGGGGCAATACGAGCGCATCTCACTATTTCTGATAGAGAAGCAACACACTCTGCAAGAATACGTGATGCAGAACTTCCAACTATTCCATGGAAGATACATGCGTTATTGAGTGGTTTGAGAGATGCGGTACCAGGTGTCGAGGACCCATCGCGTTTGCCTTGGGAAGAAACAACATATAATACAGTTTTTCGATCTGGAAATGTGATTAATGCAACAGCGAGAAATGGTTATGTAGGGTTTGATGTACGAGTAAGCTCAGATGAAAAAATGAGAGAATCACTTACTTTATTAAGAGAGCTAGCAGAAAGACATGGATTTAGCTTACGAGCTGATAAGTTAGACGTTTTTTCACAAGATATTGATGATCCTTTTGTTCAGGAATTTGCATCGTCGGCACGAAAAGAAGTTGGAGAAGATCAGGTTATTTATCATCGCGATGCTGGAAGTATGGATCTTCGGCATATCCCTCAAAAAGGTAGGAAGGGTACACCAAGTACCAGAATATTAAGTGGAGTACGATCGGATAATTGGCATAGTGGGACGTCACGAGAACGGTTATCAATAGAGGCAGCAGTAGGATATATAAACGCTACTGTTGATTTTATTAGAAAGCTTGGCAATAAGTTTTAGCGATTAAAAAATACGTTCCAACCGTGTTGATTAACCCCTGCACGAGGAATAAATCAATAAATATAATCCATTTTCTGGTTTTGTTCTTCAAAAAAATTTATTTGAAGTAATTTTTCATCAAATATTTTTAGATTCCAATTGTTGAGTATTGATTCTGTAAGTGGTTCAAGATTTGTCGCTTCTTCTCGACCAAGTTTCAAAGTATAAATTTCATTGATGATAAAATCTAAAGGCATTCAATCTTCTTTAACGCGAT
>CAYMJR010000006.1:0-19408 GCA_964391315.1 uncultured Gammaproteobacteria bacterium
AATGAACGTCTTTTATCTTTAGCTGTAATTTTGTATTCCCATTCCACACATTCTCATCAATCGTATACGCAACGTCAATCGTGTCTCCGTGATGAATATCTGCAGCAAGAGAGCCCATACCAAATCCAACTGCTTCTAAAATTTGTCCATCTTGTCGAAGTTGTAAACGCAAATGACTTCCATCTTTTCCCATAACACGGATGTCCTCAACAGTGACACCCTTTGTAGCAAAAACCGGTTCGCTATTCCCCATGCCAAATGGCGCAAGTTGTTGGATTGCATCATACAACTTTTTAGTAATTGCAGAAAACGGTAACTCGCAATCAATTTTTACCGTCCGCACCAGCAAATCATCTGTTACCATCTCCTCTGCTTTTTTCTCAAGCAATTCTTGTAAAACAGGAATCTTTACTGTCTCAACAGTAAATCCCGCTGCCATAGGATGTCCTCCAACATTTACAAAATGATCAACATGAAGACGTAAAAATTCAATAATATTAAATCCACTGATTGATCTGACTGATGCTTTACTATGTGTTTCACCAATTGATAAAACAATTGCCGGACGGTAAAACTCTTCCACCAATTTTCCAGCAACAAGACCAATAATCCCAGGTGCATAACTTTCATCAGCAACAAAAAGTAAGCTTTTGACTTTCGACTTTTGACTGTTAACTTTCAATATCGCATGTTCTTTTGCTTCTTTTAAAAGCTGCTGCCGTTCTTTATTAGTTAGTTCCAATTTCGCTGCCAGTTCTTGTGCACGTTCCCGATTGGTAGTACATAATAAACGCAAACTGTCCATCGCACTTTCGATACGACCCGACGCATTGAGACGTGGACCAATGATATAACCAATTTCATACGGAGAAAATTCTTCTTTTTGCAAACCTGCATTCTTAAATAACGCCTGTAATCCCAATCGTCTCGTTAGTGGCAATACTTTCAAACCTTCTCTCACAATTGCCCGATTGGCACCAGTTAATGGCACTAAATCAGCAACTGTACCAAGCGTTGCCAATTCTAAGTGTCGATCTTCCAACTCATTATTGCGAGCAATCTCTTTCGACAACAAATACGCAACGCCAGCACCACACAATTTTGTTGTATGGACAATAGCATACGCATCAGGAAGTGTTGCATCAGCTGTATGATGATCAGTGATAATGACATCAATCCCCTCTTTATTTGCAAACTTTACAGCATCATGTGCAACAATCCCGTTATCTGTTGTAATAATTAAGGACACATTTGCGATTTGTGTTTTGAGATTTGTTATTCCTGCAACGGACAAACCATAACCTTCATCAATTCTATGTGGTATGTACGGCAAAACCTCTGCACCTAATGAATGAAGTGTCTCCCACAAAATTGCGCTTCCAGTTATTCCATCAACATCATAATCACCAAAAACAACAATTTGCTCTTTCTTTTCAATTGCTTTATGAATTCTTTCAAGAGCTTTCTTTAGTTGTTTTAAATCAATTCCAACACTCTTTGGAGTAACATCGGAAAGTGTGGGATGGAGAAACTCTTCCCGGTCTTTCTTCGTTGTAATACCACGGTTTTCTAAAAGAAGATTAATCAAATCCTCAACTTTCGACTTTTGACTTTCGACTTTTGACTTACCAATTGTTTCCCACTTCTTCATCTTTCTAACATGCTATACTATACCAGAGATGATTGATCAAATTCCAGAGCATATCAAAAAAATTGCACAGAAATTTATTGATGCTGGATTTGAAATTTATCTTGTTGGCGGCTGCGTCCGCGATATTCTCCAAAATAAACCACCAAAAGATTGGGACCTTACAACAAATGCCACACCTGAGCAAATGCTCAAACTTTTCCCTGATGCATTTTATGACAATACTTTCGGAACAGTAGGCATACCCCTTAAAAAATTATTAGAAACAGAACATGAAGGCGTTGTCGAAGTAACAACATTTAGAACTGAAAAAGGCTACGCAGACCGGCGTCATCCGGAGACAGTCGAATGGGGAAAATCCATTGAAGAAGATCTCTCTCGCCGGGATTTCACCATGAATGCAATAGCAATGCAAATAGCAAATGCAGAAAAAATTGTTGATCCATATGATGGACAAACAGACCTGAGAAATAAATTGATTCGTGCTGTTGGTGATCCTGACCTTCGGTTTAAGGAAGATGCATTGCGCCTTATGCGGGCTGTCAGATTTGCAGCACAACTTGGCTTTTCGATTGAAGAACAAACACTTCATGCAATTATCAAAAACGCCGATTTACTTTCCCATATTTCCAAAGAACGCATTCGTGATGAGCTGATGAAAATTTTGGCAAGTGAGTATCCATACGAAGGCATTATGCTTTTAAAAAATACCAAACTTTTAGAACATATTATTCCAGAACTTCTTGAAGGAATAGGCGTTTCACAAGAGCGCCCTGGACGGCATCACAAAGAAGATGTTTTTACTCACAATGTGTTATCACTCAAATATTGTCCGTCAATTGATCCAGTTGTCCGGTTTGCAACCCTCATTCATGATATTGGCAAACCCCAAGTGCAATCAGTCGATAAAGATGGATTTGTTATTTTTTATAATCATGAAATAGCAGGAGCAAAAATTGCCTATCAACTTGCTGATCAATTACGATTTTCCAAAAAAGAACGCCAAAAAATTGTAACACTTGTCAGGTGGCATATGTTTACTGTGGATGAACATATCACAGACAGTGCTGTTCGAAGATTTATCAGAAGAATCGGTGTTGAAAATGTCCGTGATATGATGGATCTTCGTGTTGGTGATAGACTTGGTGGAGGAACACAAACAGCAGAAAGTTGGAGACTGAAATTATTTAAAAAACGTGTTGAAGAACAACTCGCTCCTGCTCCATTTTCAATTAATGATTTAGTAATCGATGGCAATGACATTATGAAAGAATTAAATATTAAACCAGGAAAACAAATTGGTGAATTATTGCAAAAGCTTTTTGAAGAAGTCGATGAAGATTTATCAAAAAATAACAAAGAATATTTGTTAAAAAGAGTTAAAGAGCTTGCTTGATTCCCCCACACAATCCCATCTATAATAAATCTATTCCTATGAAAGACGAAGGTATTTTGGACGTAAAAAAAATTCCAAAAAATCCAATTTTATTTGGTATTGCTATTTCTAAGATCTATAAAAAATGGTCAATTACTGCATTGATTGCAGTATTTTTTGCAACAGCACTCAGTCGCTATAGTGTCGTCGTACTTCTCTATCTGACAAACTCACTCACTGCAACTCCTTTCAATAGTAATACTGTTGTCTTTTGGGCAGCAACATATGTTGTTATTTTTTTGGTTTCAGAAAATATTTGGAGAGTCAGTGGTTTTATGGGAATGCGATGGTTTATGAATTTTAGATTTTCTGCATACCAATCACTATATGAATATCTGACACTTCATAGTCGTGATTATTTTAATAGTCGTTTTGCTGGATCATTAACAAATAAAATTACTCATGCTGTTGATGGCATTCAAGCAATTTTTGAAAGGTCATTATGGAATTTTATTCCTCTTATTCTTGGACTCTGTTGGTTTATTGCCTTTACTGCTTTGAGTAATATTTGGCTTGCGATAATTATTGCAGTATGGTCAACATGTTTTCTTCTAATCAATATATGGTTTGCTAAGAAATTACAGCCAACTTCCTACAAATCAGCAGAATCTATCTCAATTCTGAAAGGAAAAGTTGTTGATTCTCTTTCCAATATTTCTATTGTTCATGAATACGCGTTTATTGATGGTGAACGTGAATATATTAAACATTATGTCGATAACTCCCGGATTGCAGGATTTATGCAATGGAGACTCAGTGAATGGATGTTAGTAGCTAACGGAATTTTTCTATTTGTTTTTGTTTCTCTGATGCTTGGTTGTTCCATTTATCTTTTTAATCATCACCTTATTACCGTCGGAGTAATTGTTATGGTCATCTCAATTGTGGGGACTATTTCTGAACAACTGCTTTTTCTTGGTCAGGAAATTCGGGATGCAACAAGGTATTATGGTGAGGCAAAAGAAGGACTCACTGAAATTTTAACAGAGCATATTATTGTTGATGCTCCAAACGCAGCAAAACTTGTTTCTGAAAAAGGTGCAATTAGTGTTGAAGATATGGATTTTAATTATGATACGACAAAAGTGTTTGAAAAATTTTCATTGGTAATTCCAGCAGGACAAAAAGTTGGATTGGTTGGAAAAAGTGGATCTGGAAAAACAACTTTTGTTTCACTTCTTCTTCGTCATTTTGATATTCAAAAAGGAGACATTACAATTGATGGACAAAGTATCGCTAGTGTTACACTTGAAAGTCTTCGCCGCGCAATTGCTTTTGTTCCACAAGACACGAGTCTTTTCCATCGAACAATCAGAGAAAACATTAGTTACAGTAATCCAGACGCAACAGAAGAAGACATCAAACAGGCAGCCAAATTGGCAAACGCAAATGAATTTATCGAAAAACTTCCAAAAGGTTATGAAACATTGGTCGGTGAACGAGGAGTCAAACTTTCAGGCGGTCAAAGACAACGGATTGCAATAGCTCGTGCATTTTTGAAAGATGCGCCAATTGTTATTCTTGATGAAGCAACAAGCAGTCTCGATAGTGAATCAGAACATGCCATTCAAGAATCTCTTGAAAAATTAATCCAACACCGGACAGTTATTGCAATCGCACACCGTCTTTCAACTCTTAAAGAAATGGACCGGATTATTGTTATCAAATCAGGAAAAATTGTTGAAGATGGCAATCCTGACGAGTTACTTAAAAAACCAAATGGCGTATTCAAAAACATGTGGGATCACCAAGTCAAAGGTTTTATTGTTGATGAATAGTTTTCTGCTATAATATCTCTATGACTAAACAAGATTTACAAAGTGAACTCAAGCAAGCAATGCTTGCAAAAGATAGTGTTAAAACATCTGTCCTTCGCATGGTAATTTCTGCAATTGGCTATGCTGAAATCCAAAAAGGCGGCGCAGGATACGAAGCAACAGATGAAGATGTCATGGCTGTTATCCAAAAAGAAGCTAAACAACATAAAGATTCTATTGAACAATTCAAAAATGCTGGACGCAATGAACTCGTTGAAAAAGAAGAAGTTGAACTCAAAATTCTTGAACAATATCTGCCAGCACAAATGGATGAAACGGAAGTCAGAAAACTCGTCGTTGATGCAATTGCCAAATCAGGCGCAACCAGTGCAGCAGATATGGGCAAAGTCATGGGCGTTCTTATGCCACAAGTCAAAGGTAAAGCTGATGGAGGCCTCGTAAGTCGTGTCGTCCGTGAAGAATTAGCAAAATAATATTATTTCTTTCTCGCTCTTCTTTTTGCGTCCCAGTTTTCCCAAACCACAAGAAGGGGTGAGGCATTAAAAATAGATGAATAGGTTCCACTAATAATACCGATAAGTAACGCAACGACAAACCATCGGATACTCTCTCCTCCAAAAAGCAAAAGTGTAAATAGCACTAAAACAGCAGTCAAAGATGTATTCAATGAGCGGACAAGTGTTTGAAGGATCGAATCATTCACAACCTGTGCAAATGATGTACCAATTGTTCTTCTCAAATTCTCACGGATCCGGTCAAAAACAACAATCGTATCATGCACGGAAAATCCGATAACGGTTAGTACTGCAGTGACAAAAAGATTATCAAGTTCCACATGGAAGAAATGGCCAAGGATCGCAAAAATCCCAAGAAGCACTAACACATCATGTAACAACGCGATAATTGCGCAGACACCAAATCTCCAGCTTGAAACCGGCTTTGGAACCGACCGAAATGACCATGCGATGTAAAGAACAATCAAAAGTGATGCAACAACAATTGCTTTAAAGGCATTTGTTGTTATTTCTTTTCCAATGACTGGTCCAATTGTTTCAAATTCATCCTGTTTGACATCGCCAACACGCCTCTTAAGACTATCCAGAAGCACTGCATCTTGTTTTTCATTCATTGCTTTGGTACGAACAAGGAGACGTTGTCCTGATGGTTGCATACTCACTACTTCAAGTTTGTTTGTGACAAACACATTTTGTACGTTTGTCACTGTTTGCTGAGTAACAGGTTTTGGAAAAAGAAGTGTCAGGTTGGTACCACCGGTAAAATCAATCGACAAATTAAGTCCCCACAATGACAGTGCAATAATGCCGGGAATAATCACCAAAAGTGAAATTAAGAAATACCAATTTTTCTTACCAATAATATTTAACATAAATTATTTTTTATAAAACACTCTCAAAAATGTTCGTGTCACAAAAATCGCTGAAAACAGTGATACCAATACACCAAGTGCAAGAGTAAATGCAAATCCTCTGATAACGCCTGTTCCAAAGTAATACAGAATGCTACTCGTAATAAGGCTTGCGATATTTGAATCACGGATTGAGAGCCATGCCCGTGAGAAACCCATATCAATTGCCATTTGTCGTGACTTGCCAAGGCGCAGCTCTTCTTTCATTCGTTCAAAAATCAAAATATTGGCATCAACTGCGATACCAATAGAAAGAATAAACCCGGCAATACCCGCAAGGGTGAGCGTCACAGGAATAAGTCTAAATAATGTTAACACAAGAAGGGTATACACAGTCAATGCAAGACTTGCAATAATACCAAGCGGCCCATACAGTGCAATCATAAAGAAGACAATCACAAAGAACCCTATGACACCTGCGATAAGACTTTTTTGAAGTGATTCTTTTCCAAGTGTTGCACCAACTGCATGTTGTTCGAGAACTGAAAGAGAGACTGGAAGTGCACCGGCATTTAATTGGACTTGCAGCAGCTTTGCCTGATCTGTTGTAAAGTTACCAGTGATCACTGCATTACCACCGTAAATGGCCTGATTGACCCGTGGTGCCTCTACAAGCTGATCATCAAGTGCGATCGCCAATATCCTTCCAACATTTCTCTTAGTAATGTCAGCAAACTTCTTTGCACCATCTGTTGTAAATGTCAGGGCAACCTGCGGCTTGCCTGACTGTTGGTCGAAAGTAACTGCTGCTTGCTTCAAATCCGATCCAGTAAGATTGGTCTGCTGTGCTGTTGGTCCAAGAAGCTGAATTACGCCA
This sequence comes from uncultured Gammaproteobacteria bacterium, assembly GCA_964391315.1. Taxonomy (GTDB): domain Bacteria; phylum Patescibacteriota; class Microgenomatia; order Levybacterales; family UBA12049; genus DATIGJ01. The sequence continues at coordinate 7,105 of CAYMJR010000006.1, forward strand.
ATTGGCTTTCCTGATTTGATTGCCTCTGTAATTAATTGTTGAGGAGTCAGTTGTGCTGATGGACTTGCTCCTTCTTCCCAGAAAGACAGTTTTGCTGTTTTACCAACTAATTTGACAGCTTGGTTTACATCGCTTACCCCAGGAATTTCAACAATAATACGGTAATCTTTGTTGACCTTTGATGTTTGGACAACCGGTTCTGAGACACCAAAAAAATTAACCCGTCTTTCGATAACTGTTTTTGCAGAATCAAGTGCATTGTCTCGTTGTGATTGCGGAATATTTGTCATATCAGCTTTCAGCGTTACGCTTGTTCCGCCTTCCAGATCGAGTCCTCGGTGGAAAGAAATATCACGGGTAATACCGATCTTTTTCAAATCAATTCCTGGAAACTTATAATGAACTGGTCCAATATTAAGAGAAAAAGGAGACGTGAGATTGATAGCCAGACAAAAAAGAACTAAAACGATAATAAAGAGAAATGAGAAGTTTGGGCGGAACTTCTTCATGAAAGCATTGCCTCCTCATCTCCGATGAGCATTACACGTGAGCCGTAGAGAATACCTGCCAAGAAAGGATCATTGCGCTGTTTGCGAAAACGAAACTCTTCCTCAGTCATTGCAGTGTAATTAATTTCAGTCCCAAGACGGGCTTCTTCATTGCGAACAAGGATTGCAAGTTCTGGAAGTACTATTGTGCCAACGATAATAAGATCAACATCTTCAGGAGTTTCTTTAATACGACGCACAAATTTTCCTGAAAACATTGCAAATTTAATTTTTCCGAGCTTAACTCTATTCTCAAGAATTTCGTGGCCAAGTCCCATGGTTTTTGCGCCAATTTTTAAGAGATCATAATAGAATGGATATTCCTTAGCTAAAGAATAGTAAACACGATTTGCCCGTGGTTCTTTCTTGAGTACTCCTTTCTTCTCAAGGAGCAGTAATTCCCGTCGTACCGCGTTAATTTCTTCTTTCGTACGTCTGACGCATTCACGGACATGGTACATATCTGCAGGTGATGAAAGAAAGACATTAAGCAATTTTACACGGGTTTTTGATGTGATAAGATCGGAGAACATAATAAGGTAATTTTTTATACATTTTAGTCCAGTTATCCCTAAAATACAAGAGGTTTATTTCACTATTATATCTGCATCAAGTGGTTGAATTTCAAACCAAATCTTTCCACGGGTAAATGCAATTTCATTGCCGCTTGCGTCTTCAATAATTGTTCGTGATTCACGACCCGCTTTCTTCCATGTACCTTTAATCTCTTTTCCATCTTGAAAGATCAATGCTTTTCCAGATCCTTTATCACCATACAACATATGTGCATTGTCTTCATAACCATCGTTTGCGTGAGATTCTTTCATAAAGAGCACTACAATATTTTTCGCTGTTAATTGCTGATTGGTATTGCGGTCCATATGAGGGACACCGCCATTTTTTCTCGCATAATCATTATTGTTCTGGCGGTAGATCCAATCAACTGAGTAATTTGAATCATTCCAGAAATCGAGATGAACTGTTTGCGTTGCAGGTCTCTGAGCCAAAGGAGCATCATCTTTAAAAGTATACTTTACAAATCCATCATCCCAGGATTTACCTTCTTTATCTTTAGCGGTTATTCCTCTTTGCGCACCAACAGTCCACAATTTACTTGTTGTTGAATACATCGTGTGTTCTGTTGCAACTTCATGACCGAGTCGATTCTCATCGCGCCAATATGTTGGGAATCCAATTGAAAATTGGTTAAGATCATTATATTGACCCCATCCATAATCATCGATCTGACCAAGCGCATTAGCAGGTCCATCAGTATTTGCTCCTCCTACATGGGCATAAAGAGGATATTTTCCATATTCCGATATAAAGTCGATGAAGTATGTTCGGGCAGAACGTACAGGCCCGACAATACCGGCATCCTGACAATAAAATACGTTCAGAGTACGAGTAATACCGCCTTCTGCGACAGCTTCATAGGTTATGTCTGCTGCGTTGATTCCTGATTGTGGCCGGGCATCAAGATGATTCTCAATCATCACACCAAGTGGTCGATGCTTTTCCCACCAATTCTTCTGATCTGATGAGTACTTTACACCATTCAGAGGGCATTCCTCATTTTTCGTGGCGTTTGCATCAAAGACCATTGCTTGGTAATCATTACCTTTTTGTGCTTGTCCTGCGCTTCCTGCAGTAATAGGAGAACTGGCTTTGGTGAAAGCAACATAGGAGAAAAGTGTTGTCACTCCATAAACTAAAATTATAAGGATAATAAAGGCAGGCTTCTTCATCGCTATTCTTTATGCGCCAATTTCAGCGCTTGTTTTTCGTCATCTGAAAGATCATGTTCAGATCCTTTCCCATCGACGACTCTTTTTGCATACCATCTGGTTCCTGACCGGGAATACAATGCTGTAATTACAACTCCTGTATCTTTCGCATCAAGGAGTGCCAAGATAAAGCTTTGATCCCCTCCCGTATCTTTAAATGGATTAAACCGAAGTAATCCGATTTTTTGGATATGGAACAACTGATCCTTTTCTATTGTATCATAGCGCTGTGTCAAATTAGCAATACTCTTCTTTGCGTCATGGACATCTTTTACAATAGTAGTCAGCACTCCTTCAAGCGTTTTCTTGTTAACACCTTCTATAAGAGTGTTGTAATGCGTGCGAAGTTGGAGAAAAAGATAGGTCAGAACGCCGGTCCAAATAAGAGCGATTGCGATCAAAATCCATGAGATTATCATAGACTCATATTAAGACATCTCCTAAGAAGAAGCAAGTACAAAAACGTCATCTATATTAGCCTCTTGACAGCCTCGTCCATTATAGTGTAATCTAGGCTCAATCATGCCTAAACACAAGAAAACTCGCAAGCAAAAAATAATGGCAGATCAAAGGCGCGAAACGAGTGCTCCTCTTTACTCTTTCACTCCAGAAAGCTTACCAAAACAATCTAAACAAGAAATCCCTTTTGTTAAACCAATTGTCTCAATCTCGACAGCTTCCTATCAGTACTTAAGGGCTGATCTTCGAAAGACTGCGCTATTTACTGCATTAATCGTAGTGTTAGAGTTAGTTTTTTATTATTTCCAAAAAGGCGTTTAAAAACATTTTGAACGTGAAGGGAGGTGATTTGTTCTATGGCATCAATGTACTGTGTTAAATGTCGCGCAAAAAGAGACGTCGACAATCCTGAAAAAGTAACCATGAAAAACGGCAAACCAGCTTTGAAAGCAAAGTGCCCAGTTTGTGGTACAGGTATGTACAAAATTGGCGCAGCTTAATCGCTGACGTTTACCTCCTTGAATGATGTTTAGTCTTCAAGGAACAAAGTAAACCCCTCGCTCATGCGGGGGGTTTTATTTTGGAGTAAATTCTGGTTTCCAACGATATACAATCTTTTGATTATGACTTCCTCGTGCTCCCCAAATTTGCTCCTGATTAATCGCTTCACCGGTAAGGAGGTGTGTACTAGTGATTGGAGTGTTATTTCTAATAAGCCTTCCTTTTCTTCTGATCAAGATTGTGTCTGGTGTCAAAACGGTAACTTCAATAATACCATCATTCAAACGTTGACCAGTCTGCGACGAATAACGTAAGGTTTCCCCAAATGGATCTTTTATTTCCTCACTAATAATAGGTTTTGATTTTAAATAAACCTCTCGAATAATAGACATAAGCTCAAGTATACAAGAATTTTATCAATTTGTATACTATAAGCTATTCGCAGCACGGATCTTTGAAGCCGCAATTATGACAAACAGCATCGCGGGAGCCTGGCATATCACCCATCGGAGTCTTACATACAGGACACAACTGAGTTCTCAGAATTCCTAACTGCGGCCCCTTCTCATACAACGAAGCATTATCATTCATACTTTATATAGTAACATAACTTTTTACGACAAAATTACTTTCCAATGATATCGGGGTTGCCGCGGCCTTTTTCTGCGCTATCCATTCCATATCCCTCAATCCACTGGTCAGGCACTTCAAATCCTACATATTTGGGGCGATACTCCACTTCATGCCGATCTGTCTTTGCTAGAAGTGCAAAGCCTTCAACAGACTCAGCTCCTTGCATACGCATATGCTTATCAACAAAAGAAAAACTTTTTCCTGTGTCAAAAATATCATCAACGAGTAACAAATGTCTCCCCTTTGGATCAATATCAATGTCTGTCACAAGCGTCACATCTTTTGAAACAGTTGTACTAGCATGATAACTTTTAAGAATGAGAAAACTTACTTCAACATCTTTCAAACCTTCTTTATGCAGTGCCCGTACAAGATCTGCTGTGACAATAAACGCACCTTTAAGAATACCGACAAGTACTAATTTTTGTCCCGCGTAATCTTGCGCAATTTTTTTTGCGAGTTCCTCAATACGTTTTGCAATTTGTTCTTGTGTGTAAAGTATTTCTTGACTCATTGTGTTTTTCTCTCTACATAATGCACTAATCGATACACTTTTACAACTATCACATCTTTTTCTGAAGTGATACTCGCTCTACCAAATCCAGCAACATCAAACAACGGATAACCAAGCGGTTTGCAAGTGACATCTTCACAGACAACAATCAATTGACCGGTTACTGAAGTTCTTTTTGGGTCAAGAAGCGTATTTTCTATTTGCACTGGTGGATTACCCAAGACATCAAGATAATACCGGTATGCATGATCGGAATTTCCTTTTGAAATAAGAGCGAAATTGTATGGCTGATTACCTGACATTTGGATAACTGCTTCTGCAATTGTTTTGGTCTGATCTTTCTGTCTATTGGCAGAAAAACGAAAAGGCATGCCACTTAAGCTGTAAGCAAAACTACCAACAAATACGACAACAGCAAGTCCTACTGCAATAATCCTCTGTGTTTTATTTTTTCCAAAATTGAAAAGTTGTGAAAGAAAATTTCCAATGATAAGAAAAGGTAAAGGAAAAATAAAAGTAAATAAATAATCATAAATAGATTTTTTATACAGGCCCAAAAGCGCAATACTCAAAAAAAGCCATAACGAAGTAAGTACAAGTACATATTTATTTTTTGTACGGAAAACCAGGAAGTAAAGAGCAGCAAATGTCACAAGCATCGCTCCCCAAGAAAAAAGCTGCAGAGTTGTCTTATCAAAATTAGCAAACAAATCTGGAGAGGGATAATAAAAAACTAACCGTGCAAAAATTCGAAAGAAAACATCAGAGAGAATCCCCCAATATGACATATGTGATACATATCCTTTTTGCAGTGTGTCACTGAAAATAAAACTAAAAATTGATTTTGTGTTCGCAAAACTATGTCTTACCTCAAATAATAGAAATGGCGAAAATCCGATTAAAAATCCGGCCAACACCTGCAGATACTGTTTGATCAATAGACCAAACTTTATTGTTTTGGTTTTGTACCACATTGCCCAAAACATATAGACAAATGCTGTCACACCTAAAAGAATTGCTAGATAATGAAGTTGCAAACTGATACCAAGTAAAAAGCCAACTAATACAAAATATTTCCAAGATGTTTTGATTTGAACCGCAATATAAAGGAGATACAACAAAAGCAGCGCAAAAAATGGCAAGACATCAGGATTCCACGATGAATGAGAATAGTTAATTACGACTGGAGAGACCGCGTAGAGTGCTGCAGCAAAAAGCCCTGTCTTTTCGTCAAACCATCTTTTGCCGACGAAGTAAACGAGCCAAACAGTTGCGATTCCCAGAAGTGCTACCATGACTGCAGGTCCCACTGGATCAAAGTTAAAAAGAAAAAGAAACGGCGTGATCATGTAGTAATATGCGGGTCCCATGAAAAAATCGCCAGCTGAAGACCGCGGACCAAGTAATGTCAGATGTCCCGCAAGAATACTCTTTGCAACAATTACATCTCGCCCCTCATCTCCTAGAAATGTCATGTAGTCAGAGATCCTGTAAAGACGAAGATACGCTGCTAGGAGAAGAATTGCTATTAAAAAAATTATTTCTTTTTTTTTAAAAATATTTTTAATAATCCTCATTAGACTTCAGCTGTTTGATGCCTCTTCAAATGATGTGTTTTCCATACAATTTTATTGTAGATAAAGTAGTTCAGTGGTAAGACGAGGAAAATAATCGTTGGGAATAGAACAACGAGTGATGTATGAATCTGATGACCAAAAATCATAAGATATTCACCGAAAATTGAAACAGCGAGGTAGACCGCAAGTCCCTGAACACCAATTGACGCGAGGGATGCAACATTGAATTTAAATAATCGCTTAAAAAAATGTCCCTGATGCTGTTGGAGGTGTTTGGTATCACCAAACGTCCATAAATTGTTGAAAACAAAATTACTAAGAATTGCGGCTTCTCCTGCGATCATTGCTGCAACAAACTGTTGGAAACCAATAGTAATACAAAGGAACGTCACAAGATATTGCAAGATAAACCCTGATCCTCCGACAACAAGAAATTGAATAAAACGCTTGTGATCCAAAAAACCAAGCTTGAGTACGACAGAAAGAGACTCAGTCACATCATTAGTATCAATTTTACTTTTTCCTTTTGTCCGTTCATAAAAGATAATCGGCACTTCTTTCACTTTTGCTCCATGATGAACGACATCATGAAGAATATGCAATTTGTATGCAAAATTGTAGGACAACAAATGATCTAAGTCGACTTGTTTAAGAAACGATGTTTTGGTCAATTTAAATCCTGACGTCATATCATGGATGTTAAACATCATGAAAACATACCGAGCAAAAATACCGCCAAGTCTGCTTTTAACTTTTCGATCAAAACCCCATTCTTTTGGTATGCCACCACCTTTGATATACCGGCTGCCAATAACATAATCTGCTCCGTCGTCTAGCGCCTGGACAAGCCGTGGAATATCATTTGGATCATGCTGGAAATCTGCATCAAATTCCATGACTGCATCTGCATGCATCTCATCCATTGCATATTTCATGCCCCGTACATATGCCTTCCCCAGACCCTGTTTGTCCCCTGAAAGCAAATGGACATTTTTCCATTTTTCCATGTATTTCTTTACAACATCCGCGGTTCCATCAGGAGATTTGTCATCAACAATCAGGAGGTGAATATCATGACCTTTTATCTTTGAAAAAACGTCATTTTCCAAAACAGGAATCATCTTTTCAATATTTACTTTTTCGTTATATGTTGGTGAAATAATAACTATTTTCATGCGTTTCTAAAATACTCTATCGTCTTTTTCAATCCTTCTTCAAAAGAAATTTTTGGCTCCCACCCCAATAAACGTTTTGCTTTTGTAATATCAGGCTTTCTTTGCAGTGGATCATCTTCAGGCAACTCTTCATACACGATTTTTGTATTGCCTTCAACTGCATCCTTTACTATTGTAGCAATTTCTGCAATAGTTCGCTCATCAGGATTACCTAAATTAATTACTTCTCCCTTTGTACCTTCCGTAAACATTGCTTTTATTATGCCATCGACCAAATCATCAACATAACAAAAACTTCGTGTTTGTTTGCCATCGCCAAAAACTGTAATAGGAACACCAGTCAACGCCTGATTAATAAACGTTGATACTGCACGCCCATCATCTTTTTGCATATTTGGACCATAGGTATTAAAGATACGGATAATTCTTGCATCGATACCTTGATCACGCCGAAAAGACCAGGTCATCGCTTCTCCAAAGCGTTTGGCCTCATCGTATACTGATCTCATACCATTTGGATTGACATTCCCAAAATAGGTTTCAGGCTGGGGAGAAACCCTTGGGTTACCATAAACTTCAGAAGTTGAAGCAAAAAGAAATTTTGCATTTTTTTCTTTGGCTAATTCCAACAAATAATACGTGCCGATAGAATTGGTAAGCATTGTCTCAATGGGGTGTTTAATATAACTTCGCTCACTATTTTTATTGGGAGAAGCAGGAGATGCGAGATGAAAAATAAAATGGACATCGGCAAAACGGTCAGCAATTGGATCTAACGGTTTTGATACGTCATATTTAATCAACTGAAATTTGGGATTATCTTTCAGACCTTCGACATTGTTTTCTGATCCGCTAACAAAGTTGTCGATGCAATAAACTGTATTTCCTTCATCAAGAAGTTTTTTACATAGATGAGAACCGATGAACCCAGCTCCACCGGTTATAATTATCTTATGCATAGCTCCCATAATACTAAATTCTTGAGGTTTTTAAAATAGTGAGTTTGGAGAACAGCTTACTCTTTTTCTCTTTCCAAATCAGCATTTACCATCATTTCAACGAGCTGTGGAAATGATGTTTTTGGAGACCAGCCAAGTTTTTCTTTTGCCTTACTATAATCACCGATAAGATAATCAACCTCTGCTGGACGGGTGTGTTTTGGATGATCTGCGATGACATGTTGTTGCCAATCAGAAATTCCGACAACACCAAATGCAAGCTCGACAAAATCACGTACAGAATGTTTCTCGCCTGTTGCAACGACATAATCATCAGGTTGATCCTGCTGTAGCATCAACCACATTGCCTCAACATAATCACCTGCAAAACCCCAATCACGCTCTGCATCCAAATTACCAAGTTCAAGCTTATCCTGTTTTCCCAATTTAATTCTGGCAACAGCATTGGAAATCTTTCGAGTCACAAATTCAATACCACGCCTTGGAGACTCATGGTTGAATAAAATTCCGGAACAAGCAAAAATATCATAACTTTCACGATAATTAAGCGTTATATAGTGTCCATACACTTTTGCAACACCATATGGACTGCGGGGATGAAACCGAGTTGTTTCTCTTTGTGGAGTTTCAGTTACTTTACCAAACATCTCACTACTTGATGCCTGATAAAATCTAATTTTTTTATTGACTGTTCGGATTGCTTCAAGTACGCGTGTTGCACCAAGTGCAGTAAACTCACCTGTCAAAACAGGCTGATCCCATGATGCTTTCACGAATGACTGTGCTGCCAAGTTGTATACTTCATCAGGCTCTGACGCAACAATTGCATCGGTCAATGATCCTTGATCAAGAAGATCTGCTGAGAGAAGCTCTACTTTATCCCGTAAGTGTGCAATATTTTCAAGATTTGGGGTACTCAGGCGTCTAACAGTCCCGAATACTTTGTAGCCTTTATCAAGGAGAAACTCTGCGAGGTATGATCCATCCTGTCCGGTGATTCCTGTAATAAGCGCACTCTTCATGTCCTCTTATTCTAAACAATATTTCTCCAATACTCAAGTAGATTTTCTAGTGTCTTTTCAAATGGTACCTCTGGTTTCCAGCCTGTTGCTTGTCTAAACTTCGATGCATCAGCTCGCAACTCTGGAATATCACTTGGCCGGAAAAGACTTTCATCAGAAACTACTTCAATTTTTTTACTTGACATTGCAATCATCATATTCAGAACATCACCAATACTTCGGGAAACTTCTGTACCTATGTTATATGCCTCCCCTGCAGTACATTTTTCTGCCGCAAGCGCATATGCCCGTACCATATCCACAACATCGGTAAAATCTCGTTTTGCTTCCAGATTTCCGACCCGCATAACTGGTTCTTTCATTCCTTTTTCCATTTCAGCAATTTCTTTAGCAAACCTGGAAAGAGAAATCTCTGTAGAAAGACGAGAACCGACATGATTGAAGGGTCGAAGCCGGACAATTGGTAAGTTGTATGAAAGAAAGTAACAAAGTCCTAAATAGTCTTGTGTGATCTTTGAAACAGAATAAGGATTATCTGGATTAAGTGGAGTCTCTTCATCAATTGGTAGATTTTCAGCAGATACTTTTCCATAAATATTTGCAGAAGAAATCACAATAATTTTTGTATCCAAAAGCTCATTTGTCTTTACAGCCTCAAAAATATTAATTTGAGACGTCGAATTATTGGTAATATATTCTGCTGCGCGTTCAAAACTATTTCCAACAGTAGCAGAGGCAGCTAAATGAAAGATAACATCCGGTTTTATCTCATTAATGAATTGAGATGTTTTCTCTTTATCAAGGAGATTTATTTTCTCAAGACGAATCGAATCTTTAATGGAAGAAATATTGTCGAGGTTACGATCGGAGGCATGAAGGCCAACAACGTCGTAGATGTTCTTATGAACGAGGAATTCTGCTAAGTGACTTCCGGCAAAGCCTGTGACACCTGTTATTAATGCGTTTTTCATCTTCCGACACTGACATAGGTAAATCCAAGTTCTTTGACATCTTCAGGATTATAAATATTGCGGCCATCCACGATCGTTGGTGTATTAAGCAAATTCTTCACTTTCTTCAAATCAATCTGCTTAAACTCATTCCATTCAGTAACAATAACGAGAATATCAGCACCCTCAACACAAGTATATGGGTCCTCGACGAATCGAACTTCATCTTTAAAGACAGCTTTTGTTTTGGGCATACCTTCAGGATCGTAAGCTGTTACGTCAAATCCTTTCTGTAGAAGATCACGAATTAAATATGTAGCTGGTGCTTCACGAATATCATCAGTATTTGGCTTGAAACTAAGTCCCCATACTGCGACTTTTTTACCCTTCGCATTGTCCAGAATTTTTTGGAAAACATTCTCACGTGCTTGTGTATTCACATTATCCACTCCATCAAGAAGTGTCGTATCAATTCCAAGTGACTTTCCAATCTGAATGAGTGCTTTGACATCTTTTGGAAAACATGACCCGCCATACCCAACCCCTGGATTCATAAAGATTCTTCCAATGCGTCTATCCATACCGACAGCATCAAGAACTTCCTCAATATTTGCACCTGTTTTTTCACTATAAAAAGAAATCAAATTGGCAAAAGAAATTTTGGTCGAAAGAATTGCATTGGCGGTGTATTTAATCAACTCTGCCGATGCAAGGTTAGTAATAATTCGTGGAGCATCTATGCCTTCATGAAGATCAACCATCATATCAATTGCTTTTTTTGAGTCAGAACCGATAACGACACGATCTGGATGAAGGGTATTTTGAAGAGCGGTCCCTTGACTTAAGAATTCAGGACAAGACGCAATTGCAAATTCTGCACCTTCTGGCTTGACTGACTCAATAATCTCTGCAACCTTTTTATTGGTGCCAATCGTCACAGTACTTTTACAGGAAACAACGGTAAATCCTTTCTTAAGATGTTTTCCAATTTCCTCTGCGACAGTAAATACTGCTGATAGATCTGCGGCGCCTGATGTTTGTGGAGGCGTCCCAACTGCAATAAAGACAACATCTGATTCTCCGACTGCATGTTCGTATTCGGTAGTGAAATGCATTCTTCCTGCCTTGATATTCTTTTGTAAAAGCTCTTCAAGGCCCGGTTCAAAAATAATCGGATCACCTTTTTTTAAGCGATCAATTTTTTCCTGAGTGTGACCAATAACGTTTACTTTGTTGCCCAAATCAGCAAAAACAGTAGCTGTTACTAATCCAACATATCCATGTCCAATAAATGTAATAGTCATAATGCTTAAACCAGGGTTTTGAGTCCTTCTGAGACACCTCTCATATGAACTCCAAGTCGTTTTATTTTATCATTATTGATAGAAAGATTAAAGGGTCTTGGAGCTTTGCCTTTAAAATATTCTTCACGAGTTGTTTTACTGATCAATGACTTATCCAATCCAAACGTTTCCGCAATTTTCATTGCAGCATCATACGGAGTAATAAACTCGCTGCCAACGACATGAAAAATTCCTGTCTGATTTTGTGCAATCAATACATCAAGCGCATGTGCAATATCATCAAGAAATGTTGGTGTCATGAGGTGATCTGTGACACCGGTAATCGGCTGATTATTTGCTAGTCTCCCCCAAATCGCATGGACGAAATCTTTTTTGAGCGCAAAGTCTTCTTTCTGATAGGGATAGGCAATGCGGGTAATAACAAATGGTATACCGGAATTTTTCACAACTTCTTCTCCCAGATATTTTGTTTCTGCATACCAATTGACTGGATGTGGTTTGCATTCTTCAGTGTAACCTCCTTCTGGCGCATCATCTCCGCCAAATACAAAATCTGTTGAAATATAAATAATTTTTTTGTTTGCTTCTTTACATGCATTAACAACATTTTCTGTTCCGTTCACGTTAATTTTGTATGCTGCTCCGTCTTTTCCGAGGTCTTTGTCTTTCTCACATCCATCAACATCTGCTTTTGCCGCTAAGTGCAAAACTATTGGGTGTTCTGCGTCTTTTCGAATGACATCAAGTGTTGAAGCATCAGTGATATCAACTCCCGTATCAAGACTTAAGTTATCAAAACTATATTTGTCCTTCAATAATTCTTGAATTCTTGATCCAACGAGTCCTGAAATGCCTATGCCAAAAATTTTTGTTTT
>CAYMJR010000006.1:19508-62767 GCA_964391315.1 uncultured Gammaproteobacteria bacterium
GATTTGATATGTTCCCACCATGACCTGTTCTCCTTATACCAGGTAACTGTCTTCTCAAGCCATTCTTCAAAACTGTATTGTGGTTCCCAGCCGAGTTCATTTTTGGTTTTTGACCAATCAACAGCATAGCGTCTGTCATGACCAGGACGATCTTTCACATATTCAATCATCGATTCATCCTTTCCAAGAAGTTGGATAATTTTTTTAATTACTTCAATATTTGGGATATCTTTTGTCATCCCACCGACCAGATATGTTTCACCGATTTTGCCTTGGGTAAGCACAGCATCAATTGCACGCGCATGATCTTCAACATAGAGCCAATCACGGACGTACAAACCATCACCATAAACAGGTACTTTTTTGTCTTCAAGTAAATTGGTAATTGCAAGAGGTATTAATTTTTCTGGAAAATGGTACGGACCAAAATTGTTGGAACAATTGGTAATCGTTATTGGTAAGTTGTACGTGTGATAGTAAGCACGGACAAGATGATCAGATCCTGCTTTACTTGCAGAATACGGACTTCGCGGATCATAGTTTGTGGATTCATTAAATTTTGCTTCACTATTTAGTGGCAATGCGCCAAAGACCTCGTCAGTTGAAACGTGGTGGAAACGTGAAACGTTTGCTTTTAACGCTGCATCCAACAATACTTGCGTTCCAATCACATTTGTCTGAAGAAAAATTGCAGGACCAGTAATAGAGCGGTCAACGTGTGTTTCAGCAGCAAAATGAACTATCGTATCAATTCCTTCCATTGCTTTAGCAACTTGCTCAGAATCACAAATATCTCCATGAATGAATGAATAATTTGGATTGTGTTCCACCTCTTTGAGGTTTTCGAGATTTCCTGCATATGTTAATTTATCAAAGTTTACAATTACATCATCAGGATGAGCTTTTGCCCAATAGAGGATAAAATTTGAACCAATAAACCCGGCACCACCTGTTACAAGTAATTTCATAAGAAGCTCAGTTTATCTTACCTGTTGAAGATTTTTTTGTCAATTGAGTTCGAGAAAACAATTGCTATAATAAATGTATGGACTACAAGATTACAACAACAGATATCCCCGGACTCCTCATATACGAACGAGAAACTTTCAACGACAATCGCGGCTTCTTCCGTGAGGCAATGGAGCTTCGTGACCTTGAAAAAGAACTTGGAAAACAAATCACGATCAAACAATGGAATCATTCCCAGTCACATCCCAAAGTTATTCGAGGATTCCATGCAGAACCGTGGGACAAATTAATTTATGTCGTCAAAGGATCAGTCATGTCTGTTATGGTCGATTTTCGAACGGATTCACCAACATTTGGTAAGGCAGTAAAACTTACCCTAGGAGAACATGACCGCAAAACTATTTATCTTCCCCAAGGTGTGGGCAATTCGTTTGCAAATGTCGGAGATACCGATGCTGAATATCTTTACTTGGTAACTGATTACTATGAAGGTAAACCAACACCTGCTGTTTCCTGGCAAGACCCTGCAATAATAAACCAATTTGGCGGTTGGCAAATCGACAATCCAATTATCAGTGAGAAAGATATGAATTATCCAACACTCAAAGAAAAATTTGGCAACGATGTCGATTTTTCCAAATTCCCTTGGCTAAAAGAAGCCTAATTCAGATCACTTTGCATGAAGCCGTGCAACAGCCCGTTTATGTAATACTGCTATTCCTATTTGAATAAGATTTTGTAACCATCGGGGATATACTTTTTTATAATTTTTTTCATAAAAAATGCGCATCGCTTCAAATCGCGCAGCTTGAGTCTTAAGCTTTGCTTCTTTATTGGCTGAAGTGATATGTTGTGTTTTTTTCTTAATTCCTGACGCTGCGCCGCCGACGTGCATGCTTTCAACGGTACCAAGATAATAGATCTTTAAACCTAATTTCTTGATGTCATAACAAAATTGTAGATCTTCGCCATAGAAAAAATACTCTTCATCCCACCACCCGACCTTTTCGCCAACACTTCGTGGCATCAGCATAAATGCTCCTTCAATTGCATCCACCTCGTGATCGGTCGAGAAATCTTTCCACCCTTGAGTATAACCGGCGAATAGTCGACTTTTGGGCAACATTTTCTGGAGACCTGAAAAATAACAAAATGCATTCCAGGGTGTTGGAAAACCGCGATGACAATTAAAATCCATCTCGCCGTCTTTATTCATCAATCTGCAGGTCGATGCCCCGACATCAGGATGCTCATCCATAAAATCCAACAGATATGTCAGCGTCTTTGGATAAATCACTGTATCAGGATTGAGGAACAATACATACTTACCCTTTGCGTGTTCGACGCCTTTATTATTTCCGGCTGAAAAGCCAATATTACCGCCATTATCGACAATATGAAACGAGGAAATCTTACTTGTTTTTTTATATGCTCTAAACGCTTCCAAAGAATCATCTGTTGATGCATTATCACAAACAATTATTTCAATTTCTCCGGATGCAACTTCCTTTAGGTAATTTTCTTCAATAGATTTTACCGAATCAAGAGTGAACTGTTTGGTATTGTAGTTGAGGATAATAATTGATAAAGCAACCATTGCTTATTACGAAATTTCTCCATTTTTAACTTTTTCAGCAACCAATTGATTTGCCCGCAACAGTTCGTCATAGGAAGTTCCGGCATCAATCCACCAATCAATCATTTCACATTCCATCGTGCCTTCCTTCACATAAAAATTATTAAGATCTGTCACCTCAAGCTCTCCTCGTGCAGAAGGAGACAATCCATGAATAAAATCAAATACCCGATTGTCGTACATGTAGATTCCTGTTTGCGCGATATTTGATTTGGGGTGCTCGGGTTTTTCTTCAATTGATAACACTTTGCCTTCTCCATCTCTCTCTATAACACCATATTGTCCCGACTCGGTTGGCATCTCGATACCAAAAATCATTGCACCTTTTTCTTTTTGCTCAAATTTTTCAACGGCTCCTCCTAAATCATGACCAAAAATATTATCACCTAAAAGAACAAGCAGCTTTTCATTTCCTGCAAACTCTTCAGCAAGAAGAATTGCATCAGAAATACCGCCTTTTGGATTTTTTTGGACTGCATAGTAAAGCTTTAAATCAAATGCTTCTCCTGATTCCAATAAATTTGCGAAAGCTCCCGAATGTCCAGGAGAACTAGTAACTAATACTTCCTTAATCCCTGCGCGCTTCATTGCTTCAAGGGGATAATAAATCATTGGCTTGTTATACACAGGGAGCAGATGTTTGTTGGTAACCAATGTTAATGGTCGAAGTCTTGTTGCGAGTCCCCCTGCTAAAATAACACCTTTCATATTAAAAGAAAAAATAAAACGATCAGAACTCCAAGGATACCGATCAGTATATATTCTATCACAATCTTAACCTGTAAGTCATGATGTAACTGATGATGGATAACTGCCCAGAAAACATAAAATAATGCCATCACTGAAACAGTGATTATTTGCAGATATCTATCGTATGCAAAGTAAAACATTGCAAACAGTCCACTTACCTGAACACAGATCAGCGCAAAATAATACCAAAAATGTTTGAGGGTTAACTCTTTCATATTATTTGATCAATCCTCCTCCAATTATAATAATAACAGCAAGGATAATCCCTAAAAAGATAATGTGATCAAGATTATGTGCAACAACACGGGCAATTTTCTTACGCTCAATAATAAGGGCATCAACAATCAAAACTGCTATGAAGAGAAACAGTACTCCAAACGCAATATTCTTCTTTAATGATTTGCTATCAACAAGTGGATTGTTAACGACTGATGCAACCGCTGGTTGTTGCGGTTTCTGAATTTGTGGTGTTGGCGTAGACGGAACAACAGTAGGTGATGGCACAAGAGTTACAACTGCAATAACAGCCGGTGTCGGACTCGATTGAATAGGCGTCGGGGATGTCTGAGGTGTCTGAACAGTTGCTGTTGTTCCACCATAACGTCTTCCAAATTCCTCAACGACAAGGATAGTATCAGAACCGGTAAGCGTTCCTGTTTGGACTGAAAAACCTACATCATCATAATTTGGCGACAACATATTTTCCCGATGTGTTGGACTTGCCATCCACGCATCAACAACAGCTTGTGCTGTCGTAAATCCGCGGGCGAGATTTTCTCCGGCATAGAAATATTCGTATCCTGCATTTTTAATGAAATACCATGGAGTTGTTCCATCTGGTGCGATATGTGCCCAGTAATTTTTTGCAAACATATTTTCTCCCTTTGCCTGCGCTGCTTGCGTCAATTCAGAATCCATTTTCAGTGGTTTTTGCCCATTTTCTTGTCGTTTTTGATTGGTAATCGTTAACAAATCCTGTGTTGAGATGTCTGAAGAAATACCAAGTACTTGCGGATAGTTATTGTGTATTGTACCAAGAATCCCACCAACGAAAACAAAAAGAGCAATAACAAAAAAGAGCGTGTCATGATGAAGCAATTTGGGACGGTGATTATTTGACTCTCGTGGAATTAGTAAGTGATGTAGAAAATGTTTCAGCTTCATAAGATGAGTATATACATAAATTGAATCAATGTTCAATTGCTAATTTATCTCTTATGTATAAACTGGCTCTACAGCTTCACCAACAGGTTTTTGATTAACAGGAATTTGAAGGAGAAAACCAAGTGTATTCGCAATTGCGACACCAACCCGAAGTCCGGTAAACGAACCTGGTCCAAGGTTAACAGAAATTTCTGTAATATCTTTTAACGTTAAATTATGTTCAGCTATAAGCTTTTCAGCAAGCGGCAAAACAGCCTGCGCCTTTCGATGGTCAATTGCCTGATCAATCATAAATTTTTCGCCATTAATTTCTAAACCTACCTTCACCTCTTTATTATTTGATGTATCGATAAAAAGAATAGTTTTCATACCTGTATTGCTCCTTGCCGCAAAATGTTCCATGGATTGACAGAACAATCAATCACTGTCGATGCCAGTTTAACAGAACATTCACCAGGGACAACAAAGTCAACCAATTCTACCAACTCCGAATTGAGATCTTCAAATGCATATGGTGTCGGTTCTCCATGAAAGTTAGCAGAAGGACCAAGCATTGGGACACCAACTCCTTCAATAAGTTGGAGAGCTGTTTCGTGATTTGGCATCCGCATCCCAAGATTTTTTCCTTTTCCACGAACTAATTCAGGAACTTTTTCAATATGACAAGGAAGAACAACAGTGAGTGCCCCGGGCCAATATTTATCAATTAGTTTTTCTTTTACTTCTTTTGGAACAGTTACCCAATACTTCTCTGCCATCGGAAAACCTGAAACTAAAACAGGTGTCGCTTGTGTCTCCGGTCTTTTTCGGATTGTAAACAATCGTTTAATTGCTGCTTCATTATCCATCCGGCAACCAATACCAAAAGCTGTATCAGTTGGGAAAATGATCACACCACCTTGTTGTACAATTTTTATCGCCTCTTTTATTTGATCATTCATATTAATTATTCAATAACGATATTTCGTCTTTCTTCGTCAATATAAGTAAAAAATAAATCTTTTTTTGTTTCTGGCAAAACATTCTCAATCTTCTCCGGCCATTCAATCACAACAATATTTTCTGGATCTCTCATAATTTCAAATAAACCCAATCCTTCAATGTCTCTTTCACTTTCTATTCTATATAGATCCACATGATAAAAATTTTTAAATCCTAAGTCTTGCTTCGATCCTACAACATAAGTTCTCATAATAATAAACGTTGGAGAAATAATTTTTTTTTCAATTCCAAGTCCTTTTGCCAATCCTTGAACAAATGTTGTTTTACCTGATCCCAAGTCTCCATGCAATGCAATGACATCGCCGCCTTTGAGGTGCTTTGCAAAATTAACGCCTAATTTTTGTGTTTCCTCAAAGCTTCTTGTAATAATTGTCTGAGTTTGATTCATAACTTGTCTTGAGCATTGCCGAAGGATTCCTGATTTATTTCTCTCCAATACACAAGTATAGCACAGGCTCCAAAAAAGAGAACAAGGTATAGGTAAGTTTCAGGAAAAATGGAAGAGGAAATTTAATAATTAAATTGAAACTTTATAGTACTGGACAACGCGAACTGTTGGATAGCGTCCTCTGAAAGAAATATTATTTCCATTCGCAGTGTACGGATCTTTCATAGTGTAATTTCCACCAGACCCACTCACTAAGACTAAAAAGTGGTCAGGATATGGACCACCATCATAGGAAATACCGATGATTACTGGATTACCACTAGCAAGCGTCGAGTCAATGTCAGCACTACTTCGTGTTGCTGAAGTACCATTTGCACTAATGGTATATTTAAGAAGTGCTGCTGGTATACCATCAAAGTTACTTGAAACAGAATTAATTGATTGTGGCGTCACATCTCGATGTCCATAATGGGTATAAACCATTGCCATAGACGTTATTAGACAACCATCACTCGCCAAAGAATATTGCGTACTATTCAAAGAATTGCCTCCCCACTGAGAATCACGTTGATTGTAGTAACATCCCCAATCATCACAAACTGTTTGATTACTAAGAAGCCCTGCTCCCCCCTGACTTTGGGTAAAGTTACTAAACCCTGCAAGTTGTGCTTTTGTTTCAGCTAAAATTCTTTGATAATTTTCTTCACTTCCCTGAGTCTCGGTGAGTAGCTTCTGTTCATCAGCCTTTTGTTGATCAAGTTGCTTGCTATATTGTTCAAGTTGTACCTGCAGATCAACAATCTTTTTCTTTTTGTCTTCAAAAATTAATTTCTGATTTGCATAGTCATTTCGTGCTTGTTGTGTATCATACAAAAGCTGTTTATCATGCGCTTGCACGATGCGAAGATAATTTGCGCGTGAGACAAGATCATTTACATCACTTGATGTAAGAATCACCTGCATCGAACTGGCACTGCCCATTTGATAGGTCGCGACAATGCGGTTAAGTAATACTTTTGTGACATTCGAAAGCGAACTTTCAAGATTCGCCATTCTTTTCGATGCAGAATCAATATCAATAGTTAAATCAGTAATCTGTTGTTTTGTTGAATCAATACGGTACTCTGTCAATTTAATCTGACTATCCATTGTCGAGATTTGTGAAGAGAGGGTATGTTCCTGTGACTGAAGTTCTGATACTTTCCCTTCAAGCTGACTTATCTTTTGCTGCAAATCTGCCACAGTCGCTGAGTTATTTGAATCCGATGTAGGCGTAGGTGTTACTGAAGGATCTGGCGTTGCCGTCTGTGCATATACATAGACAGTACAAGCTGCAATCAAAACTAATGGAGTAATAAGAAAAAGAAATAATTTTTTGTGAAATTTTAGCATAGGCAGAGCGTGTCTTATTCTACTACAGATGCTTGAGATTGCCAACCCCGATAAATAACAATATTACTTGAGATAGCGAAGAACCGCCAGGGAGCTTGCAAGAACACCCAAGAGTACAGCAATCACGAGTTCACCTGCAAGAAGTGCCAACAAGAAAATTGGAGAAATAGGCAGAAGTGGGATACCTTTCAAAAAGGTTTCAAGATAGCCTGATGAATATAAGAGCCCGGCTGAAGCAATAAGCCATCCAAAAAACGTTCCGATTACTCCATAGAAAATACCTTCAAACATAAATGGCCACCTGATATACCAATTGGTAGCAGAAAGGAGTTTCATAATCTCAATCTCTTCTTTTTTCTGCGAAACTTTAAAACCAATCACAGTCATCATAATAAATACAGATACCAGCGAAAGAATAACAATAAGAGTCACTCCAATAACCCGTATCGCATTTGTCCATTTACTCAATGTCGAAACAACATCTTTTTGATAAACAACCTCGGAGACAATTGGCGACGTTTTCAAGGTATCAGAAACTGGCGTCAGGTCTTCGATCTTATTCGTTGAAATTTCAAGAGAAGCAGGTAAAATATCTGCTGTTACGAGATCAAGCAGCAATGGATCATCTTTATTTTGCTGTTTATAAATCTGCAGTGCATCTTCCTTTGAAACATATTTTATACTCGATATTGTTCCTGTCTGCATTAATGTCTTCTTAAGTGAGTCAATATCTGATTGCTGCGTTGCATCTTTAAAAAATGCCGTTACCTGAGGTTTGGATTCGAAATATTTGATAACAACTGATGATCCAAACACGATAAAAGCAAAAACAGAAATACAAAGAAAAGTCAGCATCATAATACAAATTGCGGTAACTGCTTGATAAGGATTTCTTCTAATGTGTTTCCAGCTCGTATTTATTGCATTACTCATGCTTTTCCTCCTCTTCTTTATGACTTTTGACTTTATGGTGTGACAACTTAGTGTCTTTAACCAGTTTACCTTTTTCAAGCTTTATTACCCGTTTATCCAGTCGCTCGACTATTCCTGTATCATGTGTTGCCATAATAATTGTTGTTCCTGCTGCATTAATATCCTGCAATAATTTCACAATCTCCCATGTGGTTGAATCGTCCAAATTGCCAGTTGGTTCATCAGCCAAAAGAATTTCTGGTGAAAATGCGAGGGCTCTTGCTATTGCAGCACGCTGTAACTCCCCTCCTGATAATTGAACAGGAAATTTATCTCTATGTTGTGCAATACCAACCTGTCGCAAAATTTCCTCAACTCGTTGCGTTGCTTCTCTTTCGTTAATACCTGCTACTTCAAGAGGAAAATAAACGTTTTCAAAAATCGTCCGTTCTTTCAATAATTTAAGATCCTGAAATACAACACCGATTTTTTTTCGAAGAACAGGAACATGATTTTTTGGAAGATTGACAATATCCCATTGACCGATATGAATCGTACCTGTTGTTGGCACCATATCTCGGATAAGCAAGCGGAAGAGTGTCGTTTTGCCTGATCCTGAAGGACCAATAACGAATACAAATTCTCCTGGATCAATAGTAAAAGTGATATCCTCCAAAGCGACATCACCTGCACCAAATTGTTTTGTAACTTGATTAAGATTAATCATAAACTATGTTTTTATAGAACTTGGACTCGACCCACGTCCATGAGCCAACCCGCGGATTGTGCCTTTTGAGTTTGTCCCCAAACCTTTATTTTGCGGCCTACGAACTGTGACAGATCAACGTATGATGAAGTCAGATAGACATTTTGACTATCTCCTCCGGGCCTGACAAGATGATATTGACCTTCTCCGTTTATACCACCCTGTTGTAATTTTCCTTCTGCAGTATCTTTAAATGTTGTCTGATCATTAGAACCAAACGTCTTTCCTGTCAACGTGACATCTGCCGCTCCCATTGGAATAATTTGTTTTCCTGTTGCTTTGCTTACTTTAGAAAGGAGAAAACCTGTTCCTATGCCCAAAACTGCAACGATAACAAGTGTCACGACTACTTTATTCATAGAAGTGGAAGTTGTCTTTGAAGCACCTTTGGAAGCAGGCTTTTCATCAAATGTATGCATTATGGGAGCTTCTTTTGTTTCTTTTTTCTCCATAATCGTTTCTGCCTACATCCACTTAAGAAGTTATGGCAGGTGCCCTTAGTATTACACATTTCTTACTGTTTGACAACCCGTCTAAAACTATTGACACCAGCCTCAAGTTAGTGTAGAAAGCAATTGAGCTTATGAACACACAAAAAACGCAAATAATGGGGATTTTGAACGTAACTCCTGACTCATTTTCCGACGGAGGGTTATATCTCAATCCTCAAGATGCAGTAAAAAGAGCAGGGCGAATGCTCGAAGAAGGTGCAGACATTATTGATATCGGTGGGGAATCTACAAGACCTGGTTCTGAAACAGTTGATGCAAAAGAAGAAATAAAAAGAATTATTCCAGTAATTAAAGCTATTAAAAAACAGTTTCCAAAAGCAACGCTTTCTATTGATACGTATAAACATGAAGTTGCAGAAGAGGCAATCACAAATGGCTGTACTATTATAAATAGTCTGGGAGGATTTTCAAGAGATGAAATTTTAGTGAACGTTGTTTCAAAATTAGATTGTAAAATCGTTATTTATCATATTAAAGGCGATCCCTCAACAATGCAAAAAGGACAAATTATGTACACGGACGTTGTTAAAGAAATTAGCACATTCTTTAAAGAGCAAATTAAAATTGGCAAAAAATATGGGATTAAAAAAGATCGCTTCATTCTTGACCCTGGTATTGGCTTTGGAAAAACGCTGGATCAAAATATTGAAATAATAAAAAAATTAAAAGCCTTTCACACTTTTCAACTTCCAATACTCATTGGAGTTTCACGAAAAAGTCATTTAGGTATGATACTGAAAGACGAATTGGGAATTGAGACCTCTCCACTTGAAAGAGTTGAAGCAGGTCTTGCAGAGACAGCAATTGCAATCCAAAAAGGAGCAACAATTGTCAGAACACATGATGTTTTACAAACAAAAAAGTTTTTAACAGTTCTTGAAAAATTTTTATGAAACAACTTGATACACTTTACATAAATGATTTAATCATTCCGTGCATAATCGGTATTTTTGAAAATGAACGAAAAGAAAAACAACAAATAATTATCAACGTCGCTCTCTCTGTTGATACGCAAAAAGCCGGCAAATCAGATGATATCAAAGACACTGTTAATTATCATGATCTTTCAATAAAAATTGTCAACATGGTTGAAAAATCAAAGTTTTATTTACTTGAAAAACTTGCACAAGAAATTGCAAATATTTGTTTAAAAAATAAATTAATAAAACAAGTAACTGTCCGTGTCGAAAAATCAAAAGCGGTCAAACTTGCAAAATCATCTGCAATCGAAATAATAAGAAACAATGAATAAACCAAAAATAGAAAAATTAATTAAAGAATTATTAATAGAACTGGGTGAAGATCCCAATCGCGAAGGGTTGATAAAAACTCCGCATCGTGTTGCAAAAATGTTTGAAGAATTAACAAAAGGTTACAAAGCCACACGGAAAGCAACAATTAATAATGCACTCTTTTCCCAAAGTATTGATAATATGGTTATTCTCAAAAATATTGAACTTTACAGTCTTTGTGAACATCATCTTCTTCCATTTTTTGGTAAATGTCATGTTGGATATATTCCCAATAAAAAAATTGTAGGTCTTAGTAAAATTGCACGCGTTGTCGATAGATTTGCAAAACGACTACAAGTCCAAGAAAATTTAACACAAGAAATAGCTAATGAATTACAAGATGTACTCAAACCAAAAGGAGTCGGAGTTGTCATCGAAGCCCAGCATCTTTGCATGATGATGCGGGGAGTCGAAAAACAAAATTCTGTTATGGTAACATCAGCAATCCTTGGAAATTTCCGAAGCGACCGGGCAACACGCGAAGAATTCATGACGATCATTAATAAATAATGACCACTGGAGTCTTTACAACCATAAAAGTTATACAGGGTATTCCCCTCTTCTTCGAGCAACATAAAAACCGTCTCATTCAAAACGCTACAGCATTAAAACTTGGAAAAATAACTCTTTCACTAAACGAAATAAAAAATTATTTCAAAGAAAATAATCTCACAGACTGTGCACTAAAAATCATAATAACAAAAGAAAAAAATAAAGCTGTTGTAACAATTGAACATCGACCCTTACCTCCTTCTGATACTAATATAAAGCTCATTACCATTAATGACACCAGAAATAAAAATAAAATCTATAAAACAACTGATAGGACAATTAATGACCAAATAAAAAAATATGCAAAAGAAAATGATGGAGACGACGCAGTTTTTGTAGAAAATAATAATCTTATCGAATCAACAATCGCTAACATTTTCTCTTTAAATAAAAATGGTGATGTCATCACTCCTCCACTTGATAACCGCGGACTCAAAGGAATCACCAGAAAAATTATTATGGAGAATCTTCCCGTCATTGAAGAAGAAATTCCTGCCGATACAACACAACCAATCGTCTTAACAAACAGCTTAAGAATTCAAAAAGCCACACATCTTAATGGTCGCAAATTACAAAACGCTGAACAATTATTCCAAAAAATAAAAACAGTTTTACAACAAGAAGAACAACAATGTATTAATAAGCAAGGAGTGACAAAAAAAGGACCTCGAGCAAAAAAAATAATATATAAAACACTTCCTTCATGGTTCGAACCAGAACAAGTATTTTTAAAATTATTTTCTGACTTACCTTCTTATTTTTGGCTCGATAGTAGCCTCACAAATGACACCTCCCGTTTCTCCTACATGGGAATCCCTCAAGAGATAATTATCTATTCATTAAAACAAAATACCGTAACAATAAATAAAAATAATAAAACAAAAAAAATAGAACAAACTATTTTTGACTTCTTAGAACAACACCTTGCAGAAAAAGAAATTGAAAACACCAAACTACCTTTTGATTTTATCGGTGGCTATATCGGATATTTTGGATATGAATTAAAAAAACTCACCGGGTCAAAAAAAGCATTTACATCACCCTATCCTGATAGCTTATGGTTCTATACAGAAAAAACTATTGTATTTGATCATAAAGAAAAAAAAGTCTATTTAGTTTGTTTATCAGAAAATAAGACAACTGCAGAAGAATGGTTCAGTGAGATAGAAAAAAAACTTAAACATATTGGTTATCCTGAACTTTTTTCAGAATCTCATAACCAAAATATTATTTTTAAACTCGACCGTAATTATAATAAATACCTTAAGGATATTGCGGTCTGTCAACAACATTTACAGTCTGGTGAAAGCTACCAGATATGTCTCACCAATGAATTTTCTGCAAAAGGAAGAGTGAACCCGTTAGAACTTTATCTCAAACTCCGACAAACTAATCCTGCTCCCTATGCCGCATTTATCAAATATAATGATCTCGCTATTCTCTCATCATCACCTGAAGAATTTTTGAGAGTAGATAAAAATTATGTGGAAACAAAACCAATCAAAGGAACAATACGACGTGGTGAATATCCTGAAGAAGATAAAGTATTAATAAAACAACTTTCCGAAAGCAAAAAAGATTGGTCTGAAAATGCCATGATTGTTGATCTTCTTCGAAATGACTTAGGAAAAATTTGTGAATTTGGTTCGGTAAAAGTAACAAAACTTATGGATATTGAGTCATTTCAAACAGTTCACCAACTTGTATCAACCGTAACAGGGACCTTACGAAAAGATAATACAATTATTGATTGCGTCAAAGCAGCATTCCCCGGTGGATCAATGACTGGCGCGCCAAAAATCCATACTATGGAGATTATCGACAATCTCGAGAAAAAATCCCGCGGCATTTATTCAGGATCCATGGGTTTTCTAAGTCTCAATAAAAAAGCATTACTTAACATCGTCATCCGCACAATAATTATCGATAAAGATCACCTTTCAATAGGCGCCGGTGGTGCAATTCTTACCGACTCGGATCCGAAAAATGAATGTGAGGAAATGATGTTAAAAGCAAATGTATTGAAGCAAACAGTCACCTCACTGTATAATCCAACCATGCATAAAGTATTTCTCGCACTTGGATCAAACGTTGGCAATAAAAAAGAAAATCTCAATAAAGCAATAAAGCTTTTAGGAAAACAAATAAAAAACATATCTGTTGCCAAATTTTATGAAACCAAACCAATGTATTATGAGAAGCAGGAAAATTTTCTCAATAGTGCTCTTCGAGGAGAAACTGATCTTTCCCCAAGAGACCTTCTCACATTTGTTAAAAGCTTAGAACAGGAAATTGGAAGAAAAAAAAGATTTCCCAACGGTCCTCGCGAAATCGATATCGACATTCTTTTTTATGATGACATCTCATTTCAGGATGAACATGTCCAAATCCCCCATCCAAGAATTCAAGAAAGAGATTTTGTTCTCAAACCCTTAATGGACATCGACCCAAATTTCATTCATCCGGTTTTGAAAAAAACAATAAAAGAATTAGAAAACGAAATATGAAAATCACACCTGTCAAAACACATAAAATCCAACCAAACGAAAACATTTTCGAAATTCTTGATAAATATCTTCCACGACTCCAAGAGAAAACTGTCATCGCAATCGCATCCAAAATTGTCGGCATTTGTGAAGGCAGAGTCATCGAAATAGATACAGAAAATCCTACCCAAAAAGACGAATTGATTAAACAAGAAGCAAACTATTACTTAACAGAGAAACACTTTGGCGTCACAACCACCATCAACCACAACATTCTTGTTGCCAACGCCGGCATCGATGAATCAAACAGCAATAATGCCTTCTCACTTTGGCCTAAAGATCCTCAAAAAAGTACTAATGAAATTCGCGAATATCTGACCAAAAAACATGGACTCAAGGAATTAGGAATCATTCTCACAGATAGCAAGACCACACCACTTCGCTGGGGTGTAACTGGATACGCAATTTCTCACAGCGGTTTCCTTGCACTCAATAGTTACATAGGCAAAAAAGATATTTATGGACGGGAAATGAAATTCGAACAACTCAACATTGCAGACTCTCTCGCAACAGCAGCAACAGTTGTCACCGGTGAAGGAGATGAACAACAACCTCTCGCTGAAATAACTGAAGTGCCATTTGTCACCTTTCAACAAGGAAACCCAACACAAAAAGAATTGGAGGATTTAAAAATTGAAATTGGAGACGATATCTATTCTTCCCTTCTTACTGCAGTGAAATGGGAAAAAGGGAAATAATATTATTTCTTCACTGATTTTTCAGGTCTTGCGGGTAACCCAACATGAGCACGTACTTCTTGCATACTCATACTTCTAAATTTTTCTCTATTTCGTAGCACTGTACCATAAGCAGCTAATACTGCATTTCTATCGTAATGCATACCCCTAGCAATACCTGCTAATTCACCAGAACCTGTTGAAGGAGAACGAAAAATACGATCTACTAATAAATCTTCCCTTGAAGAAAATATAACTCTTTCACCACGTAATTTGCTTTCAATTTGATTTGTTTTTTCTGCTACAAGTTGAAGAAAAACTTCTCCTGCAGATTGTAAAGGTAATCGCTCTCCCCGTAATTCTGGATTTTTTGTATATTCAATAGCTTCAGGCGATATATGATGTCGATATCCTCCAATACTTTCTGTCATAATCATGAATTATACACTATGAGTCTAAGCAGATCAAGCAATGAAGCCTCTTAAGATAATGTTCTTAGTCCTTCAGCAATAAACTCATCCAAATCTCCATCCAGTATTTTATCAGGATTGCCTGACTCAATATTTGTCCGTAAATCTTTCACCATTTTGTAGGGATGCAAAACATATGAGCGGATCTGATTGCCCCAGCCTGGTGTTTTGTATCCACCTTTCAACTCCGCTTCCTTTTTCTTTCGCTCTTCTTCTTGAATTGCCCACAATTTCGCTTTCAAAAGTTTCATGGCAAATTCACGATTTTGAATCTGTGAACGCTCAACCGATGCTGTGACAACAATACCAGTGGGTTTGTGTTTGAGTCGAACAGCGGTCGAAACCTTATTAACATTTTGTCCTCCATGTCCGCCGCTCCTAAATGCATCAAATTCAATATCCTCCTCTTTCAAATCAAGACCCTCAACATCTTCAACCTCAGGAAGAACTTCAGTCATTGCAAAAGAAGTTTGACGAAGTTTGTCTGCATTAAACGGTGATTGGCGAACAAGCCGGTGGACTCCTGCTTCATGACGCAAATTACCATAGGCATACGTACCATTTACTGCAATGGTGATACTCTTAAGTCCTGCTTCTTCACCTGGTGTTTGATCGAGAATCTCATATGACCAGCCTTTTCTTTCGCAATATCTTGTATACATCCGAAAAAGCATTTGTGTCCAATCCATCGCCTCAGTTCCACCTTGTCCTGAATGAATTGCAAGAATAGCATTTCCTTTATCATAAGGCGTTGTATAAAAAAGCAGAGTCTCAAGTTTTTTAAGCAATTTTTCTGCTTCAGCGAATTCCCCTTCTTCAACCCACATCTGAAGAAGCTCCATCTCTTCAACTTCTTTCTGCAGATCTGACAGCTCTTTCATTTTTTTTGCTGCATTTTGATGATCCTGCCAGAAATCAGTATGAGTACTTTCTGCCTCAAGTTCACGGATTTTTTTCTTTTTCTCATCTACCTGCACTTTTTCTACAAGTTTGGCGACGCGGTTTTTTATATCATCCATAGGTACTATTATACTATGAAGCGAAGATTATTTCTTTTTTGTAAAATTTGTAATTTGCGAAGAGGTATAATCGCGGAGTGATTGAAAATCCCGTGGAATTTTTTGTAATCTTGATAGCTCTGTTATTGCATCGCCTAATGTAAAATTAAGCGCCTGTTCTTCAAGATCTACAAACTGTGATGAAAGATCTGAAGTAAATTTGTTAGAAATATCATGAGCTTTCTCTGTTGCGATACCTTTTACGCTCGTTTGTGGTAAATGCAGAAGGGTAAGTATCCTACTTAATGCAGATTCCTCGTAATTTGCAACTAAATAAACAACAAAGACCAATGCAGCAAAAACAGAGAGATTTTTCAGGACAGTTTTCATGTACCTATCATGATAGCAAGCTCTTGACATATTCGCAAATATAGGATATAAATGATTATGGAAATGCTCAGTGGACAAGCATTTGTTAACAATTTTCAAAAAAGGTGATTCGACCTGTCCTTAACCCGCAAGCGAGCGGGTTTTTTTATTTTTTATGTGTGGCGTAATAGGTATCTCAACAACGAGTAACCATGCCTCATTCTTGATCAGACGAGGCTTAGCAGCCCTGCAACATCGGGGACAAGAAAGTGCGGGCATCAGCGCGACACAATCCTCCGG
Organism: uncultured Gammaproteobacteria bacterium; assembly: GCA_964391315.1. Lineage (GTDB taxonomy): Bacteria > Patescibacteriota > Microgenomatia > Levybacterales > UBA12049 > DATIGJ01. The sequence continues at coordinate 36,204 of CAYMJR010000006.1, forward strand.
AGAAATCCTCACATTTCGCAATATGGGTCTTGTTCCTCAAGCAATAAATGAAGAAGTACTAAAGAAATTAGGAGAAAACGCACTTGCTATCGGACATACTCGTTACGGCACATCCGGCGCTTCAACTCTTGATAATGCTCATCCAATTACTTTAAAAAATGGTAAGTATGCATTAAGTATCGTCCACAATGGCAATCTTCCAGATATCACCAATCTACGCGATGAATTACAAGAATATGATGAAGCAACAAATGACACGATGCTTGTTGCAAAATTACTTCTGAAAAAACGTCCACAATTTTCTTCTTGGGAAGAGACTCTGAATGATCTACTTCCTCACTGCCATGGATCATACAACTTTATTGTGTTAACCAATGACAATGAACTTTTTGCTATCCGTGATCCCTACGCAATTTATTCATTTAGTATTGGAAGATTGGATGATGGATATGTTATTGCTTCAGAATCAGCAGCACTTGATGCAATCAATGCAGATTTTGTCCGCGATGTTGCTCCCGGAGAAATTGTCAAACTCACTGCTGATGGCAAAATAAACTCATACTTCTTTGGAATATCCAAACATCCTATGCATTCCCTTTTCGAATATGTCTATTTTGCACGACCGGATAGTTTTGTAAATGGCAAAAGAGTTCGAGCGGGACGGGAAAAATCAGGTGAATACTTGGGACAAAGAATCAAAGAAAAAGGAATTAAACTCGATGCTGTTGTCCCGACATTTGAATCAGGTTACCCAGCTGCCAAAGGAGTTGCCCGGGTTCTCAATCTTCCGATGATTGATGCAATCACGACCAGTAATTATGTAGGCCGTACGTTTATTCAACCGGGTCAAGCAAATAGAATTAAAGCAGTCAATGGTAAACACAATATCATCGGAGATGAAATTATCGGCAAAAATATCGTTGTCGTTGATGATTCAGCTGTCCGTATGACAACAAGTAAAGCAATTATCCAAGAACTTCGCGATGCAGGCGCAAAAGAAGTATATCTTGGGATTGCTAGTCCTCCAGTTGTGAATCAATGTGACATGGGAATCGATATGCGAAGTAAAAAAGATCTTCCCGCAAGTGATTTCCGTGACAGTCCTTTCGAAATTATTGAAAAAAATATCGCATCTATCATCGGCGCTGACGGGATGATATATCTCCCGATTGATGACGTCACCAAAGCATTTGGCGCAGATAAAGATTATTTCTACTGGTATCCTTTCGGCGGTCCACATCCAATCAGAAGCAAACATCCAGAATTTTCAAAACACAACAGACAAATCTCAGGAAAAGTAAAAATATGCATTTTTGCATCAGGTAAAGGTACCTTTGTACCAGATATTATTGATGGAATTAACAACAACGAAATTGATGCGGAAATTGTTTCGATTGTTACAAATAAAGAAGATGCGCCTGTTTTAGAAAAAGCAAAAAAATACCATATCCCAACAGAACTTCTCGCGTATAAAGAAAAACTTTCTGACAAAAAAGCCCGCGAAACATATGAGCAACAATTACTTGAATATATAAAATCTATTAAACCTGATTTCATTTTCCTTTCCGGATGGCAAATGATTCTCGGAGATACGTTCCTTAAAGGAGTACAAAACTTACAAATTTCTGTCATCAATCATCATCCCGGTCTTCTGACAAATGATAATTCCGAAACAATTTCTACATCACGAGGACCTATCCCAGTAATGCGCGGATCACATGTAACAAAAGAAACATTTGATAAAAAATTACAAGTCTCAGGAATTACTGTCCACCAAGTTCTTCCTGGTGATACCTTTGATGTCGGACCGGTCATTATGAAAGCAGAAGTACGAATTCACCCAACCGATACCTATGAATCATGGATCAAAAAAATGGAAGAAACCGAACACGAGCTCGTACCAGCGGCAATCAAACGAGTTATCCATGTTTTGAAAAATAATATCGATATAAGTGACGGAAAATTCCCATGGTAGGCAGGGATCTTTAAAAAATAAATTTATAGAACGGCAGGATCTGTCAGTAAAAAAACCGAGCCATAAACAGTTAAAACTATGAAAAAACAAAACATACTTATCATTGCATCAGGAGCACGAGAACACGCGCTGGGCTGGAAATTAGCCCAGTCTCCAAAAGTGGGCAAAATTTATTTTGCACCCGGTACTCCCGGTACAGAAACAGTAGGTGTTAGCACCGGCATCGCTGCAACTGATTTTGACGCACTCATCGCATTTGCCAAAAAAGAAAAAATAGATTTCACCGTCGCAGCACCTGATGATATTTTGGCAGCAGGAATCGTTGACGAATTTAAAAAACATAATTTGAAAATTTTTGGACCATCCAAAAATGCTGCGCAAATTGAAGCATCAAAAGCCTTCGCCAAACAACTCATGAAAGAAGAAGGCATCCCTACAGCAACCTACGAATCATTTACTGATTATAAAAAAGCCAAAAAATATCTCCAAAATCATCCTCTACCAATTGTCATCAAAGCAAGCGGACTTGCTCTTGGCAAAGGAGTCATCATTGCCCAAACACATGAAGAAGCAGAAAGAACACTTGAAGATATCATGGTCAAAAAAATCTTTGGTAATGCAGGATCTGAAGTTGTTATTGAAGAATTTATGCAAGGAGAAGAAGTCTCCATTCATGCATTTTCCGATGGTGAACACGTTTCACTTTTCCCAACTTCTCGTGACCACAAACCAATTTATGAAGGCAATAAAGGACCCAATACCGGCGGCATGGGAACAATCGCTCCCCTTCCTGATGTAACAACAGAACAAATTGAAAACATAAAGAAAAAAATTGTTCTTCCCGCAATTAAAGGTATGAAAAAACGTGGCATGCCTTTTGTTGGATGTCTCTATCCAGGGCTTATGATGACCAAAGATGGTCCAAAAGTTGTCGAGTTTAATTGCCGGTTTGGTGATCCAGAAATCGAGTCATACATGAGAATTTTGGAAACAGACCTATTTGATATTCTTAACGCATGTGTCGATGGCACTCTCGATAAACAAAAAATAAAATGGTCAAATAAATTTGCTTGCACCATCGTCCTCGCATCAGCGAACTATCCAGCAGGTTCTCATAAAGGTGATATCATCAAAGGTTTGGAAAATATTAAAGATAAAGATATTGTTACCTTCCATTTCGCAACGAAACAAGAAAACGGAAATATCGTATCAAACGGTGGACGTGTTCTTGGCATAACAGCAACTGGAAAAAAACTTGATGATGCACTTGATAAGGCATATTCAGTAATTGGTGAAAATGGCATTCACTTTGACGGCATGCAAGTAAGACATGATATCGGAAGAGTAAAAACAAATTCTGCAAATCGTCTTGAAGTGTATTCAACTGTTTTTGATACCAGAGCAGATGTCAGAAAGAAAAGATTTCAAACAGAAAATAAAAAAATAGCTGGTGTCGAAATTGCAGATGTATACACAATTGATAAATCATTCACGAAAGACGAATTGGAAAAAATCGGTTCTGCTCTTTCAAATCCTGTGACACAAAAAATTGATACCAAACCACAAGATAGATTTGCTTTTGCAATTGAAATTGGGTTTCTTCCTGGTGTTACTGATAACGTCGCGAATACTGCACGAGAGACAGCAGAAGATCTTTTGAAAACAAAATTTGCAGATAATGAAAATGTCTATACATCACAAATTACTTTTGTGTCAGGAAAAATTTCAAAAACAGAAGCAATCCAACTTGCAGAAACTCTTTATAATCCCTTGATTCAACGAATGCATATCAAAAGTTTTGAGGAATTTGAAAAAGATGGTGGTATGGATGTTGTCGTTCCGAAAGTAAATCTCAAGCATACACCACAAATATCTGAAGTCAATCTCAATGTCTCAGATGAAGAATTGACAAAAATTGGAAAAGAAGGTATTGCAAACCCTGATGGCACACGCCGCGGACCACTTGCTCTGAGTCTCCAATTTATGAAAACTATTCAAAAATATTTTAAAGAATTGGGAAGAAATCCTTACGATATCGAACTTGAAGCAGTTGCCCAAACATGGTCAGAACATTGCAAACATACTATCTTTGCTGATCCAATGGATGAAATTAAAGATGGTCTTTACAAAATATTTATTAAAGCAGCGACTAAAAAAATCCGGGAACAAAAGGGTGATAAAGATTTTTGTATCTCAGTCTTTACCGATAATTCAGGAGGTATCGTGTTTGATGATCAATACATGGTAACACACAAAGTCGAAACACATAATAGTCCATCCGCCCTTGATCCATTCGGTGGAGCAATAACAGGAATTGTCGGAGTGAATCGTGATGCACTTGGTTTTGGTTTGGGTGCCAAACCAGTTGCCAATTATTATGGTTTTTGTCTTGCTGATCCACGCGTTGATGTTTCCCTCTATCGAAGAAAAGATAAAAGTGAAAAAATGCTCTCAAGCGAACGCATCATGGAAGGTGTTGTTGCCGGAGTGAACGCAGGTGGCAATCAATCAGGAATTCCGACTCCTCTTGGTTTTGTGTATTTTGAGGAACGCTACCGCGGAAAGCCCCTTGTCTTTGCAGGAACAGTTGGACTTATCCCGAGAAAAATTAAAGGCAAATTATCACATATCAAAAAAGCACAACCGGGAGATGCAATTGTCATGATCGGTGGACGGGTCGGAAAAGACGGCATTCATGGAGCAACATTTTCATCAGAAACGTTATCAAGCGGTAGTCCTGCAACAGCAGTTCAGATTGGTGATCCAATTACACAAAAGAAATTCAGTGATGCAATCATCAAAGAAGCACGGGATATGCTCTTATATAATAGTATTACCGATAATGGTGCCGGTGGTCTCTCATCCTCTGTTGCAGAAATGGCAAAAGAATCAGGCGGATGTGTTGTAAATCTTGAAACAGTTCCACTTAAATATCCAGGACTTGATCCTTGGGAAATCTGGATTTCAGAATCACAGGAACGCATGACACTTGCCGTTCCGCAAAAAAATCTCAAAAAATTCAACGACCTAATGAAACGCCGAGGTGTTGAATCGACAGTGATTGGTACCTTTACTGATAGTGGTAAATGTATCGTGAACTACAATGAGAAAACAATCATTGACCTTGATATGGAATTCCTGCACAACGGTCTTCCTCATCGACCAATGACAACAACCTATACCAAAAAGAAACAGAAAGAAGCAAATATTCCAGTACAAAAAAATCTTACCCAATCACTTGGCAATATGTTGAAGAGACTTAACATCACGTCATTTGAATTTATTTCACAACAATATGATCACATCGTTTTGGGCAATCTTGTTCTTGGCCCATTACAAGGACGCGGAAGAATCAATGCAGAAGCTGCAGTTATCCGTCCTGTTCTCGGTTCACCAAAAGGTGTTATCATGGCACAAGGATTGTACCCGACATATAGCGATATCGATACCTATCATATGGCTGCGTCATCACTTGATACTGCTGTTCGAAACGCAATTGCAATTGGTGCAAATCCTGATCATCTCTCACTTCTTGATAATTTCTGCTGGTGTAGTAGTGATGAACCAGAAAGACTTGGACAATTAAAAGAAGCAGCAAAAGCATGTTTTGATTACGCAGTCGCCTATGAAACGCCATTTATTTCAGGAAAAGATAGTATGTTTAATGACTTTAAAGGGTATGATAAAAATGGAAAAGAAATCAAAATTTCAATTCCTCCGACCCTTCTTATCTCATCATTCGGTGTCATTGATGACAGCACTAAGACAGTATCTCTTGATGCCAAAAATGAAGGAGACCTTGTCTATATTCTTGGTGAAACAAAAGAAGAACTTGGTGGATCAGAATACTTTGCAATGCACGAAACTATTGGCAATTCTGTACCAACAGTTGATGCAAAGATCAATAACAAATTATACCGCGCATTCCATAATGCGATCCAACAAAATCTCGTTGCATCAAGTATCAGTGTTACAAGAGGTGGACTCGGTGTCGCAGCAGCAAAAAAAGCAATCGGCGGCATGTTGGGAATTTCTCTTGATTTAAAAAATGTTCCAGGAAAAATAACACGAGACGATTTTGCGCTCTACTCTGAAACCCAGGGAAGAATTTTGGTAACTATTGCAAAAGGAAACAAAGAAACTTTTGAAAAAGCAATGAAAGGAAATACTTTTGCAGAGATTGGAAGAGTAACAAAAGAACCAAAAATAATAATTTCCGGATTGAACGGAAACGAAATTGTGAATATCAAACTAACCGAAGCAACAGACGCATATAGAGAAACGTTAAAAAATTATTAATATGAATAAACCAAAAGTATTAGTATTCGCAGGATATGGCCTTAATTCAGAAGACGAAACAGCATTCGGCTTTAATTGGGCTGGCGCAGATGCACACATCATTCATATCAACGATATTATTGATGGACAAGAAAAAATCAATGACTATCAAATCCTTGCCTTCCCTGGCGGATTTTCATACGGAGATGATACAGGATCAGGCAATGCCTATGCAAATAAATTAAGGAATCATCTCTGGGAACAAGTCCAGAAATTTCTCGAAAAAGATAAGCTCGTTATCGGCATCTGTAACGGTTGCCAAATTGTTGCTAATCTCGGACTTATCCCAGCATTCGATCATCACTATGGTAAGCGTGAAGTAGCAATGCTTCATAATCAATCAGCACGTCTTGTTACAAGATGGCTTGATATGAAAGTAACAACCAAAACTCCATGGCTTGATGGTATTGATAATCTCTCACTCCCAATTGCGCACGGTGAAGGAAAATTCTACTTAGATAAAACGAATCTTTCAAAAGTACATAAAAATAAACAAATAGCCCTGCAATATGTCAAAGGTGAGATGAGTACCTATCTTGATCTTCCTATCAATCCGAACGGATCACTTGATGACATCGCCGGCATTATCGATGAAACAGGAAAAGTCCTTGCCCTTATGCCCCATCCAGAACGGGGAATGTTTTTTACTCAAATGCCAAACTGGCCAGTTCTTAAACAAAATTATCTTAAAGAAAACAAAGTGTTACCAAAAGAAGGACCAGGGTTACAAATCTTTAAAAATGCTGTACAATACTTTATATAGAAAATAGAGCGAGGAACAAAATATACATGAATAAACAATACATAATCGCAACTCTTGGAAGCCATTCTGCACTGCAGATCTTAAAAGGTGCAAAAGACGAAGGATTTAAAACTCTTGTCATTACAACACCACGAAGTACAGAATTTTATAAAACATTCCCTTTTATCGACGAATTTCTTGAAATTCCTTCATTTGCAGATTTTCCACAAATTGAATCACAATTGATCGAAAAAAATGTCATTCTCATTCCCCACGGTTCATTTGTCGCATATCTTGGATTCCAAAAAAATAAAAATATGAAAGTAATGTATTATGGCAACAAACACGTTCTTGACTGGGAAGAAGATAGACTCAAACAACGTCAATGGATGGAAGAAGCAAAAATTAATCTTCCCAAACAATTTAAAAATGTTGATGATATTGATTATCCAGTGATTGTAAAATCTTACGGCGCTGCTGGTGGAAAAGGATATTTCTACGCAAAAGATAAAAATGATTATGAAAATAAAATTTCCCAAATGGGAGACAAACAATTTATTATTCAAGAATATGTTATCGGTGTTCCGCTCTACGTACATTTCTTCTATTCACCACTTACTGAAAAACTTGAAATTATGAGTATTGATCGACGATATGAAACTAACGTTGATTCTCTTGGACGCATCCCACTTGCAGGACAAGAAGGACTAAAAATTGATCCAAGTTACGTCGTTGTCGGCAATGCACCACTTGTTCTTCGCGAAGGAATGCTTGTCGATGCATACAATATGGGAAACAGAGTTATCGAAGCATCCAAAAAATTAGTTGATAAACGTGGACTTTTCGGTTCATTCTGTCTTGAAACAGTTATTACCGAAGATCAAAAATTCTTTGTGATCGAGATTTCCTGTAGAATAGTTGCGGGAACTAATCTGTTTACTCATGGATCACCGTATTCTTGGTTATACTATGATGAACCAATGAGTACAGGTCGAAGAATTGCACGAGAAATTAAAGATGCAATTGAACAAGATAAATTGGATATGATTTTAGATTAATGAAAAAATCCATAGATCAATCATACGCTCTTATCAGTGTCTTTGATAAAAAAGGAGTCGTTGATCTAGCAAAAACATTTGCTCAAAAAAATATCTCAATTATCTCAACTGGTGGCACTGCAAAAGAACTCCAAAAAAATGGTATAGACATTATCCCAATTGAAGAAATTACCGGATCTCCTGAAAGTTTTGATGGACGAATGAAAAGTATCAGTTTTCAAGTAGCGTCAGGAATTTTGTTTGACCGCAAGAATGAAACACACAAAAAAGATGCAGAAAAGCTTACTATTCCCCATATCGAATACGTAGTCTGCAATTTTTATGACTTCTGGAAAAATCCAGGTATTGAGATGATTGATGTCGGCGGGCCAACAATGGTAAGAGCAGCTGCAAAAAATTATGAGAATGTTACTGTTCTTGTTGATCCAAATAATTACCCTGAGGTTATCAATGAATTAAATGAAAATGCATTAGTAAGTGAAACATTGAGAAAAGTACTTGCAGCAAAAGCATTTTCTTATGTTGCAGAATATGACTCACTCATCGCAAATTATTTCCAACAACAAACACATGGTTCAGATATTTTTGTATCACTCCAAAATGGTACAAAACTTCGTTACGGAGAAAATCCGCATCAAGAAGGTATTTTCTTTAAAGAGAATTCAAACGATAACTTGGGTCTTGGCACATTTAAAAGACTGCAAGGAAAAGAAACATCATACAGTAATTATTTAGATCTTGATGGTGGACTTCAAACAATTTCTCTTATCGGAAAAGACAAACCAGCATGTGTAATTTTGAAACATACCAACCCTTGCGGTGCAGCTGTTGGTGAAAGTATTGAAGATGCATTCCACAAGGCATGGTTTGACGGTGATCCACTCGCAGCATTTGGAGGAGTAATTTTTATGAATCGCCCTGTTACCAAAAGACTTGCAGAACAAATGTTATCTGATAAAAAATTCTTTGAAATTCTTGCAGCCCCATCATTTGAAAAAGATGCACTTGAAGTTTTTGCCCAGAAACCAAAATTACAATTATTGGAAAATGAAAATCTTGCAAAACCGTTCTTAACACCATATAAAGAAATCAAAAAAATCCGCGGTGGTTATCTCATGCAAGATACAGACATCTATGAATTAACAGACGACAATCTTAAAGTCGTAACAAACACCAAACCAACACCAGAACAAATGAAAGATCTTCTCTTTGCTTGGAAAATCTCACAAGTCAGTAAATCCAACTGTGTTGTCGCAGTTAAAGATGGCGTACTTCTCGCATCAGGAGTTGGACAACAAGACCGTAAACGATGCTGTGAACTTTGTGTCAGTAAAGCTACTAAACTATTAACGGATGCAGTCGCAGCAACAGATGGATTCTTCCCATTCCGCGATGGACCAGATGTATTAATCAAAGCAGGAGTAAAAGCAATCATCCAACCAGGAGGTTCTATAAGAGATCAGGAAACAATCGATGCATGTAACGAAGCAGGAGTCGCAATGATATTTACGGGAGTTCGCGCATTTAAACATTAATAACTATGAATGACAAAAATATAACAATCGCAACAATTGGTAGTCACTCAGCACTTGAGGTAGCACGCGGTGCAAAAGACGAAGGATTTAAAAATATTGTTATTTGCGAAAAAGGCCGCGAACAAACATACGCAAAATATTATAAAACCAACGGTGACATAGGCTGTGTCGATGACGTTATCATCGTTGATAAATTCAAGGATATTCTTAATGAAGATGTACAAAAACAACTCATCGAAAGAAACGCAATATTTATTCCCAACCGTTCATTTGAAGTCTATATCAACAATTACAACGCAATAGAAAACGATTTTAAGGTAAAAATGTACGGCAACAAAAAATTACTCAGAATCGAAGAAAGAGGTCACCATCCTAATCAATACGATATTCTTGATGCTGCACAAATTCGTTACCCAAAACAGTTCTCAACACCTGAAGAGATAAATACCTTATCAATTGTCAAAGTTCTTGAAAAAGAACGTGGATTTGAACGAGCATTTTTCTTTGCCAGTTCTTTTGAAAATTACAAACAAGAATCCGAAAGACTTCTAACAGACGGAAAAATCACTCAAGATGCGCTCGATAAAGCAGTAATCGAGGAATTTGTTGTTGGTGTCCAAGTCAATTTTAATTTTTTCTACTCACCTATTTCTGACAGATTAGAACTTCTTGGAACTGATACTCGAAGACAAACAAATCTTGATGGTATTCTTCGACTCCCTGCAAATCAACAAACAGAATTATTGAAAAATAACCAAGTACAAGTAAAATACGAAGAAGCAAGCCACACTGCAGTAACTGTCCTTGAATCACTTCTTGAAAAAGTATTTGATATGGGAGAACGATTTGTCAAAGCGAGTAAAGAGTTTGCAGCACCGGGAGTTATCGGACCATTTGCATTGCAATCAATGATTGTCGCCGGCCCACCTAAAAAAGATATTGTTGTCTTTGATGTATCACCAAGATTCCCAGGATCCCCCGGAATTACTGCAACACCTTATAGCGGATATCTTTTTGGCAAATCAGTTAATGTCGGACGAAGAATAGCAATGGAAATAAAAGACGCAATCAGTAATAATAGATTAGAAGATATTATTTCATGAACAACTTACCATTTTCAGAACTAACAGCAATCAGTCCACTTGATGGACGCTACAGATCAAAAGTGCAAGACCTTGCACCTTTTGTCTCAGAATATGCACTCATCAAAAACCGTATCGAAATCGAAGTCAAATACCTTTTGGCACTTTCAGAAGCAGGTGTCGCACGTTCATTTTCTGACGAAGAAAAACAAAAACTGCAATCACTGCTTGATCTCTCTTTTGAAGATATCAAACAAGTTAAAGAGATCGAACAACAAACTCGCCACGACGTAAAAGCAATGGAAAGAACGCTTCGCTCCTATTTGCAAGGCACATTCCTTGAAGATCAAATCGAAATGATCCACATCGGACTCACATCAGAAGATATTAATAATCTTGCTTACCGATTAATTTTACAACGCGGAACAGAACAAATTATTCCTGCAATCAAAGAAATTATTTCCGCTCTTTCTGAATGGGCAAATATGTATAAAGAAACCCCCATGCTCGCCCGAACTCACGGACAGGCAGCTGTTCCAACAACCATCGGAAAAGAAATGGTCAACTTCGCAGTACGACTCCATAGACAACTCGTAAAACTGCAAAAACAAAAATTGACTGGCAAACTTAACGGTGCAGTTGGGAATTTTAATGCACTTTCTTATGTCTATCCACATGTCGATTGGATAGATTTCTCAGAAAAATTTGTTACATCACTTGGGTTTGAACCAAATCTTATCACGACACAAATTAATCAATATGATGACGTTGCTGAATACTTGCAAACAATTCATCGCGTTAACGGAATTCTTATCGATTTTGATCAAGATATGTGGCGATATGTTAGTGATGAATGGTTTGTCCAAGTCGCTAAAAAAGGTGAAGTCGGTTCATCAACAATGCCACAAAAAGTAAATCCAATTGATTTCGAAAACAGTGAAGGAAATTTGGGTGTAGCAAACGGATTGATTGAAGCACTTGCACGAAAACTCATGATTTCACGACTTCAGCGAGATCTTTCAGATAGTACGACAGTTCGAAATTATGGCATGATTCTCGGCTATTCACTTCTTGCGTATAAAAGTACTATGACAGGTATCGGAAGAGTCAATCCAAATCTTGAAAAAATTAATCGCCGATTGAACAAAGATTGGGCTATTCTTGGAGAAGGCGTCCAAACACTTCTTCGCAAATCAAAAGTTACTGATCCCTACTCTCTTATCTCATCCCTCACCAGAGGTGAAAAAGTCGATGCTGCACAATGGAAGAATTGGATCGATGGATTACCCATAGCAGATGATGATAAAAAAACACTTCACGAATTAACCCCAGAAAAATATATCGGGCTTGCAGCAAAGCTCACAGAAAAAGGACTCAAAGAAATAAATGATGAAAAATAGAATTGGCATTGTAGGCGGTGGACAGTTGGGGCGGATGATGGCTTTTGATGCGAAAAAATTAGGATTTACTGTTAACATTATTGACCCTACTCCTCATAGTCCAGCAGGACAAGTATCAGATTATCAAATTGTTGCAGCATACAACGATGAAAACGCAATCCGCGAACTTGCTGGCATGTCAGATTTTCTCACTTTTGAAATAGAACTTGCCAATGCAGAAATCCTTGAAGAACTGTCGAAAAAAGGACTGGAGATCCATCCATCAGCAAAAACACTTGGTATCATCAAAGATAAATTGGAGCAGAAAAAATTCTTACACGGAGCACATCTTGCCGTTGCAGACTTTCAGCAAGTCGAATCAAAAGAAGAAATAATAAAAGTAGCAGAGAAATATGGTTATCCATTTCTTCTGAAAGCCCGCTTTGATGCTTATGATGGCCGAGGCAATGCACTCGTCAAAGACGAATCTCAAATTGACGACGCAATTGACAAACTTAGTGGAAGAAAATTGTACGTAGAAAAATTTGTACCATTTGTGAAAGAACTTTCTGTTGTTATAGCACGAAGCACTAAGGGAGAAATCAAAACGTATCCTGTTGTTGAAACAATACATAAAAATAATATTTGTCATATCGTCAAAGCACCAGCTCCTGTTGATGAAGAGATTAAGAAAAAAGCAGAACAACTTGCAGTCAAAGCAATGGAACACTTAAAAGGTGCTGGTGTTTTTGCAATTGAAATGTTTTTGACAGAAGATGGACAAGTCCTCATCAATGAAATCGCACCACGTGTCCATAATTCAGGTCATTACACAATTGAAGCATGTGTCACTTCCCAATTTGAACAACATATCCGTGCAGTAACAGGTTTGCCACTTGGATCAACTGACATGATTCTTCCAGCCGCTGTCATGATCAATATTTTGGGTGAACGAAACGGTACAGCAGAAGTAACAGGACTTGATGAAGTCTTAAAAATACCAAACGTAGCAGTCCATATTTATGGTAAAATGGAAACAAAAGAAGAGCGAAAAATGGGACACATCACTGTCATTGGCAAAACCATTGAAGAGTGTCTAGAAAAAGCAAAAGAAGCAAGGGCATTACTAACAATATAAGTTGTAAAAATATGGATAAACAACCAATAGTAGGAATAATAATGGGATCAGATTCAGACTTGCCAGTCATGCAAGCAGCTTCTGATCAACTCAAAGAATTTGGTATCGAACACGAAGTAACTATCGTCTCAGCACATCGCACACCAGACCGCATGTATGAATATGCAAAAGAAGCAAAAGGACACGGCATTAAAGTTATCATCGCAGGTGCAGGCGGATCAGCACATCTTCCCGGAATGGTTGCATCACTTACAACACTTCCTGTTATTGGCGTTCCAGTCAAAACATCAACAATGGATGGACTTGATTCCCTCCTTTCAATTGTTCAAATGCCAGGAGGCATTCCAGTTGCAACTGTTGCCGTTAATGGCGCCAAAAACGCAGGACTTCTTGCAGCAAGAATTCTTGGAACAACCGATGAAGAAATAGCAAAAAAACTTGAAGATTATAAACAAGAACTCAATGATATCGTCATGGAAAAAATTGCTATGCTTGAGAAAAAATAATGATAGACGAAAAAACAATTCTTAATGCCCTTCCAAATGTTTTAAAAACAATCGACATTCCGGAACTCGGAGAGAAAAAACAAGGAAAAGTCCGAGACATTTATCTTCTTCCAGACAAACGTGTTACTATCACAACTGATCGACAATCAGCATTCGATCTTATTTTAGGTCATATTCCATTTAAAGGTGCAGTTCTTAATCAACTTGCTGCTTTTTGGTTTGAAATGACAAAACATATCGTTCAAAATCACGTAATCGAAGTCCCCGATCCAAATGTTTTGGTTTCAAAAACATGTAAAAACTTTCCGATAGAAATGGTTGTGAGAGGATATTTAACAGGCGTTGCAAATACTTCCATTTGGTATTCATATGAGAAAGGTGAACGAACGATTTATGGTATGAAGTTTCCTGATGGGATGCACAAAAATCAAAAACTACCAAAACCAATAATTACACCGACAACACATCCAGAAGCAGGAAGTAATCTTCATGATGAACGATTAACTAAAGACCAAATTATTAAAGAAAAAATTGTTGATAAAGCACTTTATGAACAAGCAGAAAAAATTGCTTTGGAACTATTCGATTTTGGAAGCAAATGGTGTCTTGAACATGGAATAATTCTCGTCGACACGAAATATGAGTTTGGAATTTATGATGGGAAATTAATGCTTATTGATGAAATCCATACACCCGATTCTTCACGTTTTTGGATTGCCGATACGTATGAAAAACGAATTGCAAAAGGAATGGAACCGGAAAATTTTGATAAAGAATTTATTAGACTGTGGTATACAAAACGAGTCGATCCATATAAGGATAAAATTCCTCCCATGTCTGAAGAGCTTATTATCCAAGCAGCTCAAAGATATATCGGTGCATACGAAAAATTAACTGATAAAACATTTGAGGCATTTGAATATCCAATTGAAGAACGAATAAAATCAAACCTCAAAAAAGCTGGTATACTCTAACCATGAGCTTATTTCCTCTTTGGTTTATCCTTTCTATTCTAACTGGTCTGTTATCTGTCTCATTTAATTTTTTTAATCGGCTTGTTCTCAAGGATGGAGACGATATAACAACATATGCATGGTATACAGAATTTTTACGCTTTGTTGTGTTTGGTATTATTGCTCTTTTTGATTGGCATATTATTTTGAACCCATACTCAATAACGATATTTCTACTTTTTGGACTGACTGAATTTATTGGCGGCTATTGGTATATGAAAATGCATGCTCATAGTCACTTATCAATTTCGTCAGTTTTGTCTCGTACGCGGCTAATCTGGATACCAATAATTGCTTTTTTTCTTATTGGAGAAAAGCTCAAATTGACAGATTATTTTGGTATTCTTATTGTCTTCTTTGGCATTAACATTACAATGGCACCAAAAAAACTCATTATGGACAAAGGGGCACTCTATGCAAATCTTTCTGCATTTATCATTGCACTCAATATCGTCCTTGCAAAAATACTGCTACCTTACGGTTCTAATAGTGTTATTAACGTTGCTCTTGTAGCACCATCTGTTCTTCTTTTTCCTCTTCTGATGAAAAATTCAAAAAGCAGAATAATAAAATTATTTAAAACAAATATCTGGATCAAAACAATTGGTATAAGTTTTAGTATCTTACAGTTATATCTTTTTATTGTTGCTTTGCGTTATGCTGAAGCAAGTAAGGTGAACACAATTTATCAAAGTATGATGATTTTTTCTGTGCTTGCAGGCATTATTTTGCTTAAAGAACGACAAGATATCGGGAAGAAATTAATCGGTGCAACAATCACTATCATTGGAGTTGTTCTGCTCAGTTTTTCTTGATACAATGAGCTTATCCTATGAATGATAAAAAGATTACCTACTCACAAACCGGTGTTAATTACCAGGCAATGGATCCTATTAAAATCCTCGCACAACTTCGGGCAAAAGAAACTGCAAACAATCTCAATCGTTTTGGCATGAATGAAGTTGGTGAATCACGCGGTGAATCAGCATATGTCTGGGAAGAAAAAGACTCCTACAGAGCATTTGTTATTGAAGGTCTTGGTACAAAAAATCTTGTTGCAGATGCGGTACGTGAATATACAAGAAAAACACACTATGACAGTATCGCGCAAGATACCATTGCAATGGTAGTCAATGACCTTATCGTTGTTGGCGCAGATCCACAAATTGTAAATGCATATTTTGCCGTTGGAAATAGTGAATGGTTCTCAGATGAAGAAAGAGCGAGAGATCTTGTTGAAGGATGGGCAAAAGCATGTCATTTATCAGGAGCAGTTTGGGGTGGCGGAGAAACCCCAACACTAAAAGGAATTGTTAATCCTGAAACAATTGAATTAGGAGGATCTGCAGTAGGAATTATCAATCCGAAAGAAAGACTTATTTTGGGAGACAAATTACAAGAAGGTGACGCAATAATTCTTATCGAAAGTAATGGAATTCATGCAAATGGCATTACCCTTGCAAGAACAATTGCATCACTATTACCAGAAGGTTATAAAACCAAACTTTCTGATGGACAAACCTATGGAGAAGCACTTCTGACACCAACTCATATTTATGCAAAATTGGTAAACAATTGTTTTGAAGAAAATATTGGTATTCACTATATGGTAAATATCACAGGACATGGATGGAGAAAACTGATGCGCGCGAAAAAAGATTTTTCTTATGTGATAAATGAAGTACCAGCTCCCCAACCTCTTTTTGAATTGATTCAAAAACAGTCAGGAAATGATGATCAAGAAATGTATGGCAATTTCAATATGGGTGCTGGATTTGCATTGTTTGTTTCTGCAGAAGATGCTGAAAAAACAATTGAAATTGCAAAAAAGAATAATCTTAAAGCATGGCATGCGGGTATTGTGGAACAAGGTGAAAAACAAGTTGTTATCAAACCAAAAAACATTGTCTTCACAGGTGAGAGTCTTCAGGTACGAGCTTAGTATGATTGAATGTACATTTGAAAACGGCAATAAAGCATCACTCAGACATGCAGTCATTGACGCAATTGTTATCAAAGATAATAAAATTCTTCTTGTAAAACGATCACCACAGTTAACAGATGGTGGGAAATGGGCAATTGTTGGTGGATTTGTTGAAAGAGATGAAACCCTTAAACAAACAGTCGCAAGAGAAATAACTGAGGAGACTGGATATCTTCTTACTGACATACAGCTGTTTACTATTGTCGATAATCCTGATCGTAATGAAGATAGACAAAATATTTCATTTGTCTATCTTTGTACTGTTGGAGAAAAAGTTGGTGAACCTGATCAGGAAAGCACTAAAGTGAAATGGTTTTCCTTGGATAATCTACCAAAAGAAGAAGAATTTGCCTTTGATCATTATAAAATAATACAGCTGTATATGAAATACAAAAAAGAGAACATCGCTCTTCCAATCATTCAATAAAATTATATCGGTTGTCGTTTTAATTTGAGAATATACCCATAAAAATTAATCACAAGATGAACGAGAAACCATATCGCAAAAAGTAAAACATACTGTCCAGCTGACAAAGGAATATAAAAATACGTAAAAACCATCCCTCCCAAAATATAATCAATTTGATCAAAAGGTACCCAACTTTTTCCTGGGGGAATAGACAATTGTCTTTTGAAAAAACTCTTTATTGCGTCCCCTGCCAAAGCACCAAATCCTAGTAAAAAACCTAACAGTAATGGATTGATTGTTGAGTAATTGATAGGAATAATTTTGTGTAAAAATGGGAGTGTGTCATAAAGCAAAACCTCAATAGACACACCAATAATTGCCATTACTGTTCCAAAAATAAATCCACGGATTGTTTTATGACTGCCAAATATTCTTTTTCCTCTAAATTTTAACCGGGCATCAACTGGTTGATTAAGTCTTTTAAGAAGAGGAATCTTGCTTGCAAGAAAAGCAGACATATTGGAAAGTCCAGCAGGAGCAAAAAACCAGAGAACAAAAAAAAGTTCTTTGAATATCATAGATTATTTTTCCAAATTAAGAATGCTTTTTAATCTGTTAGTAATAGGATATAGATACGCGACAAAAGGAGCATACGTTTTTTCTAATGTACCGCTTTTTAATAAAGAGACTAACGTCGATTTTGTGGGCATCTTACTAATCATACTAAACGTTCGTCCAACTCCCCGATGCCCATGTGCATCACTACTTGCTGCCCCAACTAAATGATGTTTTTGAGCAAATGTGTGGGCTTCTTTTGTTTTACCTCTCCACTTTCCGCGACCGTTAAACACTTCAAAAATATCAATTTCATCAATCAGTGTGACCAAAACATTTCCCTGCATTCCTTTTCGTAATGTTTCAAATGGATGTGGGATGTATACAAGACCTCCTTGGTCATGAATTTTTTTTGCTGTTTCTTTTGCAGAAAATCCAGGCTCTATTTTTTGTTTGAGAAATAATCCAATCATTTCCCCGTCAGCTGTTGTAATTTCTTCTCCGATGATAATCTTTTCTCCCCATTTTTTCTGCATCATTTGTGCAAAACGTACCTCGTTATGATCGGTAATAGCAATACAATCAAGAATGCCGTCGGTTAAATATCTATCAAAATCAGACGCAGTGATTGAACCAGCCCCATCTGGTGATATAATTGAATGAGTATGTAAATCAATCTTAATCATACCGTATGTTAAGTAACAAAAAACCTTTAGTCGAACATGTTCTTGAGCCACTCGTCAAACCGTTATCCGGTGTCAATCCCAACACTCTAACCCTATTAGGAAGTATACCATCTCTCCTCTTTTTTGTCTTCGTAATATATCACTGGTATCTTGCCGCAATTATCGCTTTTATCGGCAGTCTTTTCGATATGTTTGATGGCATGATTGCCAGAAAATATAATAAAGTAACTGCATTCGGTGGCTTCTTGGACTCAACTCTTGATCGAGTATCTGATTTTCTTTTTATCACCGCCTTTGCTTTCGCTGGCATCGTGCGCTGGGAAATCACAGCACCACTTTTACTTTTTTCCTTTTTAATAAGCTATACCAGAAGCCGTGGCGAACTCGCCAATTCACATGTTTCCTTTGCCATCGGACTCATCGAACGCACCGAAAGATTACTTGCTACTATTATTGCTTTACTCCTTTTTGCCCTTTTCCCCCATGTTACGTTTCAAAACTTAAACATTGCTGAAATTATTTTTGGGTTACTTACGATTCTTTCTTTCTATACATTTCTTCAGCGAGTCATGCATGCATACCGCAAATTATAAGGAGTATTTCTTGATGAAAGCTTCGAGATTTGCTCGTGCTTCTGAGTCAATAAATTGTTTTGGTGGAGATTTCATGAAGTAAGATGATGCTTCAACAAGTGGACCACCGATTCCATTATCAAGCGCAATCTTACAACAACGAATCGCATCAATCACAACCCCTGCAGAGTTTGGAGAATCCTCAACAGAAAGCCGGACTTCAATATTCATCGGCACATCACCAAAATGATGACTTTCGATACGGATAAATGCTAATTTATTGTCATGAAGCCATGGGACATAATCACTTGGTCCAATATGCACGTCATCTGCAGCGATATCTGCATCATGCAATTTGATTTGAGAAGTAACTGATTGTGTCTTTGAAATCTTCTTTGATTTTAGTCTTCCTCTCTCAAGCATATTTTGAAAATCTGTATTACCACCAACATTTAACTGATAGGTGTGATCAATCGGCATTCCCCGATCTAAAAATAAATTGGTAAGCGTTCGATGGACAATTGTTGCACCAACTTGTGATTTGATATCATCTCCGACAATTGGTACACCTGCATCAGCAAATTTCTTAGCCCATTCTGGATCTGAGGCGATAAATACAGGGATACAGTTAACGAATCCAACCTTTGCTTTAAGACAAACTTCTGCCCAGTATTTCTGTGTTTGCTCACTACCAACAGGAACATAGCTGACCACAACATCAACCTTTGCATCCTTAAGAATCTTTACAGGATCAGGTCTGTCTGCATTTGAAACATGAACAACGTCTTTCAAATATTCACCAATGCCATCCATAAGTTCTGCATTTTGTACAATCACACCGGTTGGTGCAACTTTTGCAAAAACTTTTGTATTGTTTGGATGAGCATAAATTGCCTCTGCCAAATCTTTTCCAACTTTTGTTTCGTTAACATCAAATGCTGCAACAACTTCAATATCAGAAATTTTATATCCAGCGAGTGATGGATGCATAAGACCTGGAATTTCTGTTGTACCATCCGCGTCTTTGTAGTAGGTTAATCCCTGAACAAGAGATGAAGCACAGTTACCGACACCAACAATTGCAATTTTTATTTTCTTATCTGCCATATTTTTAACAATGTATCTAAAATAGCATACAATCTACTATTTGTAAAATTAATAGATTTTATGATATATTAACAATATTAATGATTGAAGAGTTATCCCGATTTATAAAAACAGCCAATAATGGCAATATTACTAAAACAGCTGAAAAGCTTTTTATTACTCAGTCTGCATTGACACAATCTATCCAACGGCTTGAAAAAGAATTAGGGACAAAATTATTTTCTCAAAAAGGCAAAACACTTCAACTAACAACAGAAGGAGTAGCTGTTGTTGAAATAGGAACACGGATTATTGATCTCTGGGAAAAAGCAAAACACGTACGCGGTAAGCAAACAACCCGTCCTCACTATACAATTGGCGCTTTTGATAACGCCGCTTTGAAACTCGGCAGCTATTTTCAACAGCAAAAACAAGAAAATAGTATTGATTTGGAACTCATCATTCAACGATCTAATAAACTTATTTCTCAACTGCAATTTGGTATTCTCGATATTGCTATTTGTGTCATCGACAAAAAGAATCCAACACCAAATGATCTTCTCTTACTCCAAACATTTACCGAAGAACTCATTCCTGTTTCATCAAAAATGTTTAAAGAAAAAATTGAAAATATTCCCTTTATTCTTTACAACAAAGACTCTTTTTCGATGCAATATATTGATGATGCATTTATCACATCAAGTGTTGCTCCGAAAATATTTGCAGAATCAACGAGTGTTTCTTTTATGAAAGAACTTGCTATCCTTGGAAGCGGTGTTGCACTATTGCCCGGAAATATTATAAAAGCAGAACTCAAACAAAAAATATTGAAGAAACAAAAATTGCCAATTACATTCCAACGTGAATTTGGACTGTACATTCAAAAAAATGGCAAACTACAAAAAGATAACTTGATTATTAAAGAATTAATCAATCATTTAAAATCGTGAGAAATCGGATATCTCCTATTACTACCAAAAGCAGTGTCACTGATACGAATGGGCATAGGACTTTGTCTTCTTTTAAATTCATTATTTGTAATTAACCGCCAAACCTTTTCTACCAGGTTTCTTGGATAAACTTCCGCGAGTTTATCAATAGAGTTGTCTTCCAAAAGCAAATCAACAAGAGGTGAAAGGTCGTCATAATTGGCTCCCAAACTATTTTCATCTGTTTGTCCTGGGGCTAATTCCGCAGATGGCGGTTTCATAATTGTACGAAGAGGAATAATTTCTCTTCCTGCTTTGCTATTAATATATTTTGCTAAGGCATATACTCTCAGCTTATTTACATCTCCAAGAGGTGCAATTGCTCCAATCATATCTCCATAAAGTGTACCGTAACCAAGTGCGGATTCAGTTTTGTTACTCGTATTAAGAACTAATGCGTCCTTATCATTTGCCAAAGCCATTAATAGATTTCCTCTGATTCTTGCTTGCATATTTTGTTCTGTTAGATTACTTGGATCTCTCTTTAACGTTCTACGAACTGCATGATACAAGCTACGAACAGGTGTAGTAATCTTTCTATTCTTATAATCAATATCCAAATTTTCAGCCAATTCTTCCGCATCGATAACACTTTCTTCACTTGAATATTTTGAAGGCATTGCAATACCAATCACATTCTCTTTTCCAAGCGCTTCAACTGCCAGAGCTGCTGTTACTGCCGAATCAATTCCACCTGACAATCCAATAACAGCTTTTTGTTTACCAGCCATCCTAAAATAATCTTTTATTCCCAAAACCAGCGCTTTATGGATTTGTTCTTCTTCTGACATCGGCGCTTCAACAACTTCCTGTGCATCTTCTGCAGTATCAAAAATAATAAAATCTTCTTCGAATGCTTTACCTTTTCGGACAATCCTTCCATTTTGAGCAATCATACTCTGACCATCAAATACTAAATGTTCCTGCCCCCCGATTGCATTTGCATAAACAAAGGTAACATCATATTTGTCTGATGCTTCTTTGACAAGCTCTGCTCTCTTGTCATATTTATCAACAACAAAAGGAGAACATGATAAATTAACTATTATATCCGCTCCTTTCTGAGCTAAATTTTTCGTTACATCAATAGGTTTTTTCTTCCAAAGGTCTTCACAAATCTCAACACCAACTGTCATCACTTGTCCATCAATTTCAATAGGAAATACTTGCTCTTCCTTTCTTGGCTCAGCAAAATACCTAAGTTCATCAAATTCTCCATAATTAGGACGATGAGTCTTGTCGATCACGCCGACAAGTTTCCCATCGCGAATAACTGCTGCGCTGTTGTAACGCATTTTTGCCCAATCTTCACCATATTGTTCTTTTTCTGATTCTTCAATATAGTCAGCAAATCCTACAATTGCAGTTATTCCTGTTATTTTTTTTGTCGCTTCAACAATTTCTGTTAACGCGTCTTTATTTGCTTTAATATAATCTCTTCGAAGAAAAAGATCTCTAGAAAGATAGCCGGGTATAGTTAATTCTGGGAAAACGAGGAGATTTACGTTATGGGAGTCCCTTGCCTCATGTATTGAAGCAATTATTTTATCCGTGTTTGCTCTGATGCGTCCAGGATCGAACTTTTCCTGCGCGATCCCGACTCTTATATTTGCAGCTCGTTCAACTGCGCCTACTGCCATAAGAGCCTTTCAGCACCCGTATTATATCCAATAGTATTTAAAATGCAAGTCCTGAGGCTATTTTAGGATAAAAAGTAGTCAATAATGTCTAAAAACCCGTCTTCATCAACAGATGAGCTAATGAAGTAGTTTCCTGCTCCTTTTGTCTTTACCAGCTCCTTAAGCTCGTCACTTTCATCTCCAACAGTTGCAGCATATTTACACATACTCATAAATTTCCAGTCACCAAGAGTATCTCCTATTCCTAACGTCTCTTCCGGAGATACCTTAAGATATTCCATTACTTCTTCTGCTGCAGCTTTTTTTGAAACCCCATTAAGAGTAATAATACAAAGTCGTGTAGGAAGCATCGTTGGATGCATTGTCCAAATTGTATGGATACCGTCCTCCATATCTTCTAACAATGACTCAATACGCAATTTATCTTGGTCGTTTCTTGCATAGGTAATAAGCTTTATGACATCAATCTTTTTCATAGCTTTCAAAAGATCATCTACAATTTTTGGTTCTTGTTGAAGAATTGGGGTATGTTGTTCTGTTATCTCGCATATTTGATCTTTTTGTATAAAATAATCATCAACGCCATATGCCTCAATATAAATATTATTTTCAATACTTCGGCTGATAATTTTTTCTACAGATTGTTTTTCAACTGTATGCTTTTTGATAATAAGATTATCGAGTGGATCAATAATAAGAGCACCTCCATCAGTAATATGCGGATTGGAAAGTTCTGCTTTTTTAACAAGTTCTTGTATACCACACTGAAATTTTGCAGTACATAAAACTATTGGAAGACCACCTTTATGTAATTCTTTTAATTTTTGAATGACTTTGTTATTTGGTAACGGGAAATTAATACCATGCTTTGCTCCAACAATAACACCATCAATATCAGTAATAATTGCTTTAATCATTAGAGACAATTATAGCAGAGAGGTGATTATGCAATTATTTACTTTTAAATTCTTCTCTAATTTTTATCATATCAACAATAAGTCCAGACCACGTAAAATTTTCTGCGCCATATCCATCGCCGGTGAAGGGATTGTAATATTCCCGGAAACCACTTTTTTCGATTAATTTCCTCATCGTTTGATATATCGCCTCACCATAATCTTCAAATCCTTTTGTCATAAGACATCGATAGAGCATCCAGTTATAAATAATCCATGTTGGTCCCCGCCACAAATAAAATGCTTCATTGGGTTGAAACGATGGGTCATTTTTAGCAACAGATGGAATAGGGAAAGGAGCAATAAATTCTTCTTCATTTAAAAGATGTTTTTCAATAATTGTTTTGACTAATGATTTCGGTTGATAGGAAAATACCAAGGGGAAAAATATTGTTGGGGTAAGAATAGGTATTTTTTTATTATCTTTTCCATACACATCAAGATATGCAGCAAGTTTTTCGTCATACATAATCTCATTCATACTTTGTGCAACTTTTTCTGCCCTTTGCGTATAAAAACTTGCTTCATTATCGTTATTTGCCTTACAAAGAAAAGACATTGCCCATAAATCGAGTGCATAAAACGTGTTGAAGCTTACTTCTTTAACAATAAAATAATCATCGTCATAAATTGATTTAAGATCATATTTATGTAAAAAATTTCTCACATCCACCCATAATTCTTTTTCATAAAGCAGTTCATTCGCAATTCCATGTTTAAAATCTAAAACAACATCATATGTTGGTTTAAAATCCATACCTGATTCAAAGGGAGAGATGGTAAATAAAAGCCCTGTTCCTTCAAAATCACGGTTCTCTCTTAACCATATATGGTGTTTTTTAAGCTTTGGAAGAACAGACTGTAAAAAATCTTTATCTTGTGTACCTTCGTAAATTCGAAGCGCAGCTTGTGCTGCAAGTGGTGATTGGATAAGAGAGCTCATATGAGGAATGTAGACTTTAGGATTTGGTTTTGCTTGAACAAACGTTAATACATCATTGACGAGTTCACTGTTCCAAAAGATCATATGTCCAACAAAACCATCTTCTTCCTGCATAGCAAAAAGACTTTCGATATTACGTTTTGCCAAATCATATTCGCTCAAAGCACAGAGAATAATGATTTGGAAACACGTATCCCAAAACCACTGATAGGGGTAAGTTTTGGGGGAAGGAGAAATATAGGTATAATGTTTATTTATCTCAACATTATGTCCTTCTATGATATTTGCAAATAGTAACTCTTTGACTTTTTTGCGAATTTCCTCATCTGTCATAGTAGAAAATTATGATGACCAGTTTTCTCTAAACTCAGGATATAATGTCAAACCACCATCTACAAATATTGTTTGCCCTGTAATGTATGAAGCGTCATCTGAAGCAAGAAAAGCAAATACTGATGCAATCTCTTCAGGATTTCCTGCCCGTTTCATAGGAATATGACTTTCAACTTGTGCTTTTTTTTGAGGATCATCTTTCCAAGGATTAATAGGAGTAAGGATTGCGCCTGGACCAACAGCGTTAACTCTAATATTTTTGTCTGCATATTCAAGTGCTAACGTTTTTGTCAAATTCTCAAGCCCTCCTTTTGCCATTGAGTAACTAATAAATTCAGGTTTTGGAATAATTTCATGGACGCTTGAATTATTAAGAATAGTACCTCTCCCATTTTTAAGAAATGTATTAATTGCCAAACGGCAACAATAATATACTCCTATCAGATCTGCATAGATTACTTTAAAAAAGTCATCGAAATTTATTTCATTGCTTGGCGCTTCTTTTTGAATCCCTGCGTTATTTATTACGATATCAATATGATCCCATTCTTTCAAAACTTGGGTGAACATGTTCTCAACATCTTCAAATTTTGTAATATCTGCCTTAATAAGAATACGTTTGCATTCATTTTTATCCAATGCTTTACATGCCCGTTCTACTGCTTCCTCAGTCTTCTTTGCTTCATCAATTCGTGAATGATAATTTAGGGCGACATTCGCACCTTCCTCGGCAAACCGGACAGATGTTGCCTCTCCAATACCAGTTGCAGCTCCTGTTATTAACACATTTTTCCCACGTAAACCTTTCATTATTAGTATCCAGAAAAATCTTCAGATTTAATATTCTCCTTATCAATACCTGCTTTTTCTATTGCTTGGGCAACCGTTTCAACTATTTTTGGCGGTCCAGAAATGTAGTAAAGATATTTTTGAGGATCATCCAAATGATCTTTAACAAACCTGTCATCAATATGCCGTTTCTCTCCTGTCCAACTTCCGTCTCGGGTAATAGTTAAAACAATGTTGAAATTTGGATTTTCATTTGCATATCCTTGTAATTCGTTAAGAAATGCCATTGATTCCTTGTCTGAGTCTGAATAAAATAACGTTATTTTATAATCTAAATTCTCCTCTCTAATGTAGCGCATCATTGAAACATAGGGCGTTATCCCAATACCTAAGGCAATATAACAAAGAGGTTGTGAAGTGTCCGTTGGTAAAACGAACTCACCACCAATTCTATCTACTTCTACTTCTGCTCCAACAGCCAGTTCTCGTAAAGAATTCTTAAAGGGAGTATCACGAAGTCTTGTTGCATTTGATAGTATCCCTTTCTGATTGGGTGAATTCACAATTGTAAAATGATGGACAGGGTCTTTTCCACTATCTAGATACGGGGCATTAAGGAGTGTCACATAGAAGTATTGTCCTGCCTTAAATTCGTCTCTTTTACCCTCGATCTCATAGACAACCTCCATGGTAAGTTTTGCAACTTCATTTTTTTCTTTAATCTTTGCTCTCACTTCCCATTAAGTTACGTCAGTGGTGTAAATTTAGGAGAATAGTAATAATAAAAGAAAGGTAAGAAAAGATAGATTTAGGAATCATTGGATAATGATACTTCTTGAAATGCTATCTAAATAGG